>CAJXPL010000005.1 GCA_913057985.1 uncultured Synechococcus sp. | reverse complement strand
CCGTCGTATGGCTGCTTGCCTGCGCGACATGGAGATCATCCTGCGTTACGTCACCTACTCCGCTTTCACCGGTGATTCTTCCGTGATGGAAGACCGCTGCCTGAATGGCCTTCGCGAGACCTACCTGGCCCTCGGCACTCCCGGTGCTTCTGTCGCCGCCGGAGTGAACCTGATGAAGGAAGCCGCTCTGGCACTCGTCAACGACAAAGCTGGCATCACAGCTGGTGACTGTGCCTCCCTGAGCAGCGAAATCGGCACCTACTTCGACAAAGCCGCAGCTTCCGTCGCCTGATCGACGCGTTGATTCGACGTCTTACTTCTCCTAACCAATGAAAACCCCTCTCACCGAAGCTGTTGCAGCAGCTGATTCTCAGGGACGTTTCCTGAGCAACACCGAGGTTCAAGCTGCCTCCGGTCGTTTCAACCGCGCCAAGGCCAGCCTCGAAGCTGCCAAGGCCCTCACCAGCAAGGCTGATTCTCTGGTGAACGGAGCGGCTCAAGCCGTTTACACCAAGTTCCCCTACACCACCCAGATGGCTGGGCCGAACTATTCAGCCACCCCCGAAGGCAAAGCCAAGTGCTCCCGTGACGTGGGCTACTACCTGCGCATGATCACTTACTGCCTGGTCGCTGGTGGTACCGGCCCCATGGACGACTACCTGATCGCCGGTCTGGACGAGATCAACCGCACTTTCGAGCTCTCCCCCTCCTGGTACGTGGAAGCTCTGAAGCACATCAAGGCCAACCACGGCCTCAGCGGCGACGCTGCTACCGAAGCCAACAGCTACATCGATTACGCCATCAACGCCCTGATCTGATCAGCTGACGTTGCGTTCCAAGCCCCCCTCGGGGGGCTTTTTTTATTGTTCTTTTTCGGCCCCATCAGAGCGCTGTGATCACCCCCAACGTTCGGCGTTTTCTCAACCTGCTCTGCGGCGAATACAGCAACCAGCAGCAAGCCTTCGACAACCCACCCCTCTATGCCCACATTTTTCTGAGGTATCGCCCGCTCATACAGCTCCATCCAGGATCGATCCTGCTCGAACAGACCTATGCCGTTGATCCCAAGCATCCCTATCGGTTGCGCATGATCCGCGCTGAAGAGCAGGCCTCCGGCGCCATCAAGCTCTGGAATCACATCTTCCGCGATCCGGAACGCTTCGCCGGAGCCACGTTTGATCCGCAACTGCGCCTTGCCATTCAGGACAGCGACCTGATCAGCCTGGATCAGTGCCATTACCAAGTGCTCGAACAGCCAGACGGCTACCACGGCGCCATGGAACCAGGCTGCAAATGCATCGTGCAACGGAATGGCAAAGACACCGTGCTGGTGAGCAGCTTTCACTTGCAGGGAGACTCCCTTGCGACCCTAGATCGCGGTCATGACCCGGAAACCAATGAGCGTTGCTGGGGCTCGGTGGCGGGACCGTTCCGGTTCAAACGAACTGAAAGCTGGACAGCCGACATGGCATCGGCCTGGGTGTGATGGAACCGCTGAGTGAAACGCAGGTGATCCAAAACCTCCGCCAGACGGAGGACCCTTCGGCGCAGTACTACGCCGCTTGGTGGCTCGGAAAAATGCGCAGCCAGCATCCTGATGCCATCCCTCTTCTGCTCAGAGCTCTTGAAGCACTGGATGCCACGCCGATTGATCCAGAACAGCGCGGTGTCGCTCTCAACGCAATCCGTGCTCTAGGTCTACTCAGGGACATGAGAGCGGAACAACCTCTTCTGGCGCTACTGCACTCCAACGATTACACCGTGCGAGAGGAGGTGGTCCGCACGCTTGGTGCCATGGGCAGCTGTGGGGCTGTTGAGGGCATCCGCGCCTTGCTGGCCAGTGGATTGGAGGGAGCAGGAGCTGAGCAACCCTCATCCCCCTTGCTCAATGAACCCTGTGAAGCGTTGCTGGAAGCCCTGGGTGACATCGGTGATGGCAGCAGTAGCAATCTCGCTGTGATTCATCCGTTCACGGAGCACCCTCGGCCCTTGATCCGTTCAGCGGCCTGCCGAGCATTGCTGCAGCTGACCGGTCTTGATCAATGGGGGATGGAACTGAAAAAGCTGCTGAACCATCCAGAACCCCTGGTGCGCCGCGGCGCGCTGCTCGACCTCGGCGCCACCGGCTGGCTCGCCGCCATGCCCTCGATCCGCACGGCTGCAGTGGAACCCAGCCTCAAGTTGGTTGCACTCCGAGAGGTGGCGGAACGCAACGTCGACCCCAATGACGTTCTCGACGCAATGGACGGACTGCTCTGATGACCAACACAGCATTGGACCAGGCGCTTCAGACGCTCGAGCGGGCCACCAGCACTCCTGAGCTGGTCAAAGCAACGCAAGCCCTTTGTGCACTGAACGACCTGGAGGCCGCCAAGCCGCTCGTGAAGGTGCTGGGGTTCAACAATCCAGCGGTGGCAGCCGTGGCAACACAGGGGCTGATTCAACTGGGAAGGGACACCATTCCCATCCTTCTGGTGAGCCTGGATGCCCGCAATTACGGCGCACGGGCCTGGGTGGTGAAGGTGATTGCCGCATTGCGAGATCCACGGGGTCTTGACCTCCTGGAGCATGCCCTTGAGGCCGACATCGCTCCGAGCGTGCGGCGCTCCGCAACCCGTGGCCTGGCGGACTTGGAGCTCAGTGAAGATGCAGCGCACGATCAGCTTGTGCGCTGTTTCGAGGGACTGCTCAAAGCCGTGCGAGACGACGAGTGGGTGGTGCGTTACGCAGCGGCCTACGGACTCGAGCAACGATTGAACAGCGCTGCTGTGTCAGCGCACCTCGCCGAACAGGGCCGGGCCGCACTGAACCAGCTCGCATCCGATGCGGAAGGTGTCAGGGTGGTGCAGCTGCGGGCCCTGAAAGCCCTCCAACGCCTCAACGCCGGATGACCCAGAAACTGTTGTTCGTCTGCCTTGGCAACATCTGCCGCTCACCAGCAGCCGAAGGCGTCTTCCTGCATCTGCTTGAAGAGCGTGGCCTCAGTGATCAGTTCGTGGTGGATTCCGCCGGAACGGGCGGATGGCATGTGGGCAACCCGGCAGACCGACGCATGCAGGCTGCCGCCAACCGTCGCGGCATTCAGCTGCCCAGCCGCGCACGACAGATCAGCCTCGACGATTTCTCGAGTTTCGATCTGGTGCTGACCATGGACGACGAGAATCTCGCGGCCGTCCAGGGACTGGCTCGCGAAGCCGGGCCCCGAGCAACGGCCAGCATCAAGCCCATGCTCAGCTACGCCCGCCGGTTCTCAGAAACGGAAGTACCGGATCCCTATTACGGGGGCGAGGCGGGCTTCGAGCATGTGCTCGACCTGCTCGAGGATGCCTGCGCCAACCTGCTCGACGAGCTCAGCCCGCCGGCGTAGGCCAGGCTTCTTCAGCCACCCGAGACCGGAACTGCCCCACCAGGGCATCGATCACAGCCTCGATGCTCATGCCATCGGTCACGAGCTCAACGGCATCGTCCGCCTGCACCAGAGGAGCCTCCTCACGGGTGCTGTCGAGGTGATCCCGTTCAGCGATCTGTGCTTCGAGCTCAGATCGCTCTGGCACCGGGAAGCCCCGCTGCTCCAGATCCAGAGCACGGCGCCGGGCCCGTTCGCCCACCGTGGCCGTGAGGAACACCTTCAGATCAGCGTCCGGGAAAACAGCGGTGCCGATGTCGCGACCTTCTGCCACCAAGCCACCCTTGGCACCCATTGCTTTCTGTTGAGCGGTCAGCGCTTGCCTGACGCAACGGTGGGCGGCCACTGCCGAAACCGACGCGGTGACCTCCGGCGAGCGAATCGCGTCACTTACGTCCTGCCCATTTACCAACACCTGCTGGCCGCCACCGGGCAGCGATCGCAGCTGAAGGTCGAGGTCCTTCAACAGCGGTGCAATCGACGCCGCGTCCTGGGGGTCCACACCGTTCTGTTGCACCAACCAGGTCACCGACCGATACATCGCACCGGTGTCGAGGTAAACCAGCCCCATCCGCTCAGCAAAGGCCCGAGTCACGGTGCTTTTGCCAGCACCGGCAGGGCCATCGATGGCAACAAGAGGCTGGCGGGTCATCAGGAAGACGTGATCGATCAAACGGGTCGTCCCGCAACGCACCGCCGCGGCCAACAGCGAGATGGCTGTTGCAGAGCCACAGGGCTGAAGCGTGAAGGGATCGACCCTCTCTACATAGTCCACCTCAAGCCCTGCTTCATGGAGACTCCTACGCACCGAGGCCTCGGGATCGTTTAGGTCGGCACGGCGCAACGCCGCCGGCAGAGCAGCGGCTCGAGCCCGATCAGCAGAAGAGAGGTATTGGTTGCGAGAACTCAAGGCCAGACCGTCGGGTTCACGAACGGTCGGAACGCCCCGCACCGCCACGTCCACATCAAGATCAGCCACCAACCGGCGCAGGATCACCAGCTGTTGCCAATCCTTTTCGCCCAGCCAAAGACAGTCCGGCGCCACGAGCTGAAGGAGCCGGGACACGACCGTGACCACACCATCAAAATGACCTGGACGGGAGGCTCCACAAAGGTGGGCCTGTAGGTCTGCAGGTGCTGAGCGCGACACCGCTGACGCGAATCCACCGGGATAGACCGCATCGACAGCCGGCGCCCATAGGGCATCAGCCCCACACCGTTGGGCCAAGACCCGATCTGCTTCAAGCGTTCGCGGATAGCGATCAAAATCTTCCGTAGGCCCGAATTGGAGTGGATTGACGAACACACTCACCAGAACCGGACCCCGCTCTGAGGCCAGGCGTATCAATTCACCGTGGCCCTCATGCAGGCCGCCCATCGTGGGGACGAATTGCAGCGGTCCCCTGAGGCTGGCCCGGAAGCGCTCCAGCTCAACCTGCGTTGGAAGAACAACGAGGCTCAGCGCAACACCTCAAGCTTGACCTGGGCGATTCCAGAGGCGACCAAGCCAAGATCTGAAGCTGCTCCATGGCCAAGGTCGATCACCCGGTGATGCACAAAAGGCCCGCGGTCATTGATGCGAATCACGGCCGTGCGGCCATTCCAGAGGTTGGTGACGCGCACTTTCGTTCCAAAGGGAAGCGTGCGATGCGCAGCAGTCATCGTGCCGGGCTTATAGACCTCACCATTGGCAGTGCGGTTGCCATAGAAACCGGGTCCGTACCAGCTGGCTTCGCCGGTGATGACCTTCACCACCTCAGGAACGACCTTCAGCTTCGGCTTAGGGAGTTCAGCGGCGGGTGGCGCAACGACGGACTTGACCTCCGCAGAAGAAAGCGTTGCCTGAAGTTCAGGGGCCGGGGGTTCGATCACCAGATCGAGAGGATCAATCGGCTCTGCCCCATCGAGGGAAAGGAAGTCACTGGCCACGACGGGCAACAGCGCGGCACTGCCTGAAATCGCTCCGGAGAGCATGGCCACCGTCAGAAGGACTCGCATGCAGACCGGCGTGCCCAAGGATTTCGAAACTGAACGTCCAGTTTTCGAACGTCGGGTGGCCTACCCCAAAAAAGATCTTGATCAACCTAAAAACGAATGAGGATGAAAACGGGGGCCCATCACCACGACCGGCACAACAACCCAAGCCCTCCCGCTTCGTCAATCCCCGCTCCAACTGGCGGATTGACGACGAAACGCAAGCCCCAATACATAAGCCGTAAGCAAACTGCCTATAAGTGCAGCAAATCAGATGCTGTGCCGGCAGCCCAAGCAGCACAGGCTCCGCGGCATTGCAGGATCAGAGAACCGGATTCATTCCATGGATTACAAGAGCGCTGGAGTTGATGTCGAGGCCGGACGCGCGTTCGTGCAGCGCATCAAGGCGTCTGTGGAAGCCACCCACCGACCGGAGGTCATCGGTGGCCTTGGTGGTTTTGGGGGACTGATGCGCCTTCCAACAGGGCTTCGCAAGCCTCTGCTGGTCTCGGGCACCGATGGCGTTGGAACCAAACTGGAACTGGCTCAGGAACATGGCAGCCATCACGGCGTGGGCATCGACCTTGTGGCGATGTGCGTCAACGACGTGATCACCTCAGGAGCAGCACCGCTCTTTTTTCTGGATTACATGGCCACCGGCGCGCTGGCGCCGTCGGCGATGGCCGAGGTTGTGGAAGGCATCGCCGATGGCTGCAGGCAAAGCGGTTGCGCCCTGCTCGGCGGCGAAACGGCTGAAATGCCAGGGTTTTACCCCGAGGGGCGCTACGACCTCGCTGGTTTTTGTGTGGCTGTCGTCGAAGAGGACGAGCTCATTGACGGCCAGCGAATCCAGCCTGGCGACAGCGTGATTGGCGTGGCCAGCAGCGGCGTGCACAGCAATGGCTTCAGCCTGGTGCGCAAGGTGTTGGAACGGGCCAACGCAGACGCAAACACCGTGTATGGCGACGACCAGCGACCGCTGATCCGCGATCTGCTGGCACCAACAACCCTGTATGCCGACCTGGTGCAACACCTGCTGCAGAGAGGATGCGACCTCAATGGCATGGCCCACATCACCGGCGGAGGGCTACCGGAAAACCTGCCGCGGTGCCTGCCGGACGGCTGTTCTGCTCGCATCGACGCCACCAGCTGGACGAGACCGCCCCTGTTCCGTTGGCTGCAAGAGGCAGGAGACATTCCTGAACGGGACCTCTGGCACACGTTCAACCTCGGCATCGGCTTCTGCCTCGTGGTGCCAGCGGGCAATGAAGACGCTGTGATCGAGCAGTGCCGCATCAAGCAACAGCAGGCCTGGGTGATTGGCAGGGTGACCTCCAACTCCCCTGGTAGCACTCCACACCTGGAGGGGGTTCCCGCCTGATTGCGTCAGTTTCAGACGGGTTCCCTGCATCAGACCGACAGCCCAAGCGGGATCGAATAGGCTGCGGTAAGCACATCGGGGTCTTTCCCGATAGCGGCGTCAATACATCTTTTTTCAATGCCTTTTGATAAGCCCCAGCGCATCACGCGCCGTCGTTCGTCTGCAGGTCCGGTTCCACCTAGGCGTCCCTTCCCGTCAGGGCAAGACAGGCAGCAGGGTTACAGGCAGGGCGCAAGACCAACCTTCCTCACACTCCGGGATCACGGCAAGGTCTTCGTAGCCGACCTGCCGCACCTTTCGGATGGGCAACTGGCTCACATCAGCAAGGAAGCCCAGGAGGTTCTGGAAAGCCTCGAACGGCGGATTCAGGACATGGAGCAGGAGCTCAGTCACGGTCCACAGGAGCGCGACACCCTGATCAAGGCGTCCACCAAACGCGACGTCACGCGTCGGTTCATCCGTTCCATACAGGACGAGCAGGAGCACCGGCAGAACAACCCTGCTTTGAGGAGCGCCGCCAGCGAATCCCTACCGCGCACCTTTCTGGAGGTCGCCCGGCATCGACTGCCCGGGGCAACCTTTGATTCATTGCTGCAAGAGGCCCTCTCCGCCTGCGCCCAACAACAGGACACTCCCCCTGCGCCAACTCCCCTGGAACCCTCCCAGGACAAGGTCATTCCGATTCGGAATGACGGTGACAGCCTCCCGGTGGTGGTGAGCCCCGCCCCTGAATCGGCCTCGGAGGCCTGAGCAGATCGCTCAGCGACTCTGGAAAGGATTGGCGGGCATTCGCTCGCTACAGCGGTAGCGGGCCACATCCAACCGCTGGCGTTCCTGCATCGACATCGACCACTGCAGCGCAGCGGCAACATCCATGGCCTGAACAGGTGTTCGCAACCCTGGGATCGGCGTCGTACCCAAGGCTCTGCACCAGTTCAAGGCAACTTGCACCATCGATGCCCCGCGCTCGATCGCGATGGCCTGCATCTCATCGCGCAGCTCCAGGCTGGCCGGAAGCAGTCGCCGAAACAGGCGGCGTCTCAACCACGTAGCAGGCAACGTCTCTTCAGCACCGGGAGCACAGCCAAGAACGCCGAAGGCCAGGGGGCTATAGGCCAACACCTCCACATCAAGGTCCCTGCTGATGGCAATCAACTCGAGCAGCTGATCATCCGCAGGCGCCAAGAGCGAACATTGCACCTGAACACTGCGCAGAAGAACACCACGCTTCGCCAGACGGCCGTGAATCAACGCCAAGCCTTGGGGACCCAGGTTGGAGAGGCCCAGCTCGTCGACCCTGCCACACAGCACAAGATCAGCCAAACCATCAAGAAGACCTGCCTCCTGCCACGGGGCATACCGCGCTGTACTCCAGTGCAACTGCACGCGCCGCAGCTGACCCTTGAGCCGCGTTCGACTGGCCTCGAAAGCGCGATCGAAACCCCGACGGCCCCATCGCCAGGGGAAAGGGGCCAACTTCGTGGCCACCGTCAACTGTGATCGCCGCAGGGCTGGCAACTCGGCAATGAATTCACCCAGAAGCTCCTCACTGCGTCCATTCAGGCTCCCCGTTCCGTAGGAATCAGCGGTGTCGATCAAGTTGATCCCCGAACTGAGGGCTTGTCGGAATGTGGCGCGAAGTCGAGCGTCATCCCGCTGGGCGTCGTATCCCCAGACCGCCTTGTTGCCCCAGGCCCAGGTGCCAAAACCGATGCCGTTCAACGGGGCGATGCTGCTTCCAGCCATGATCGCCTTCGTCCCGTCCTGCTGCGTCATGACCGCATCCCCCGCCAAGGAACCTGCGACATCGACCGATCAGAGGGCGGAGGGATCGACTGCAGACGAGGAACGCATCCTCTGCAACCACTGCCGCAGGACTGCCAGCAACGGCATTCGCTGCCTGGGCATGTGCGTCGCCGACAGCGATTACTGATGATCCAGCTGTGGATGGCTTCACTGCTGCTCGCCGTGCAAGCAACGACCAACCCAACCCTGGCCTTTGGCCGCTTGGAACACAGGCCTTCAAGCTGCCGCATCGTGGTCGACAGCAAATCCTTGGATTGCGAACGGCTCGAGATCGCGATGAACGGAAGCAGCGGGCTGAGGCTTCGCTTCATCGGAGACGATGCGAAAACAGGGGGGAGCTATCAGCTGAGCTTCGTCAGCCTGAAAGGAGACCAAGACAGTCCGCTCCGCTGTGACCGCTCAGGCTGCCGCTTGGATCGCCGCAGCTGGAGCGCATCTCTGCTCAGCACGTCATGGGTCCGCTTTGATGACCGAGGACTTCCCACGGGCCTTCCGGCAACCCGCACCGCCCAAGGACGCTGCTGGATTGATGCAGAGACCATCGGCTGCGAGAGTCACTCACGCAACGTTGCCGGCATGAGCGCGGAGGCTCAACTGTGATGAGGATTGAAAGGCGGCACCCAGATTCGAACTGGGGATAAAGGATTTGCAATCCTCTGCCTTACCACTTGGCCATGCCGCCGCCGGGGAACAGCTGTCCCCATCAGGGGATCGTATCAGCCATGCCCCTGGCTCTCTGCTGTTTCTCTGCAACGGCCACGGCGAAGACCTGATCACCCTGCGGATCATCCAGGCCGTGCATCGGCGCGCACCGCGACGCCCCCTGACCGTGCTTCCTCTGGTGGGTGCCGGACGGGTGTTTGATGCTGCTGTTCAGCAGGGATGGTTGACACGCCTGGGGCCAAAAGCGGCCTTGCCCAGTGGTGGCTTCAGCAACCAAAGCCTGAGAGGTCTGCTGGCAGACGTCAGGGCTGGACTCCCCAGCCTGAGCTGGAGTCAATGGCAGTTGGTACGCCGCCTGGGACATGAGCGCCAACCCATCGTTGCCGTGGGTGATTTGCTGCCGCTGCTGATGGCCTGGAGCAGTGGTGCCCCCTTCGGCTTCATCGGCACTCCCAAAAGCGACTACACCTGGCTCAGCGGTCCCGGACGGGCCAAGAGCGACTGCTACCACCGGCTCAAAGGCAGTGAGTGGGATCCCTGGGAATGGCGCCTGATGCGCTCGCGCCGTTGCCAACTGGTGGCCATGCGTGATCGGCTCACAGCACGAGGCTTGCAACGCAAGGGCGTGGGCGCCCTTGCGCCTGGCAATCCGATGATGGATGGCCTTCAGGTCCAACCGCTGCCATCAGCCCTGGACCGCTGCCGCCGGGTGCTCCTGCTCTGCGGAAGTCGCATGCCGGAGGCCCAGCGAAACCTGCAGCGGTTGGTTCGCAGTGCCATGGCGCTTCCCGGCCGTGTGCCGATGGCACTGCTCGTGGCCGTGGGCGCCCAACCCGATGCAGAGGCCCTGAGCGACAGTCTTGAACAACTGGGGTTTCGACGCAGCCTTCCGCCTTCGGACCAACTGGGTGCCGAAGCCTGCTGGGTGAAAGGAGCCTGCCTGGTGCTGATCGGGCGAGGTTGCTTTGACCAATGGGCCGGCTGGGCAGAAGCCGGCATCGCCACCGCCGGAACGGCGACGGAACAACTGGTGGGGCTGGGCATTCCGGCCCTGTCCCTGCCGGGACCAGGACCGCAGTTCAAGCCGGGCTTCGCTCGCCGTCAGAGCCGCCTGCTGGGGGGTGCGGTTCGTCCCTGCTCTGATGAATCCGAGCTCACGAGACGGCTCGAATTTCTCCTGGACGACCCGACACTCCGCTCCCACCTGGGACGGATCGGCACGCAGCGGATGGGGCCAGCAGGGGGAAGCGATCAGCTGGCACGCCTGATCCTGGATCGCTTCAACGGATACTGAAGATCTTCGGTTGGTTGCGATGGCCGCGATTCAAGACCCCACCCTCGTCAAACTTTGTGCCCAGTTGGCCAGTCGACTGAGCATCAGCCTCGCCAGTGCCCGACGTCAGGTCGAACAAGCCGCGGCCCGAGAAGGACATCGCGATGTGGAGGGACGGCGAGCCATGGCTGAATCCATGCTGGCCGCCCTCGATAAGGACAACGGTGACCACGCCCGTCAGCTGGACGCGTTGCTCGAGAACAGCGAAGGCGACGGCAATTTCATGCTGGAAGACTGAGCCCCAACCTCAGTGCTCAAAGATCTGGTGAAAGCGCAGCCGATCCAGCTCGGCTACCACCGGAACGCACTGGAAGCAGCGTTGCGCCAGATCCCAGCGCCCTTCCCGCCGCAACATCTGCTCCAGGCGCTCACGGGCTGGCAGCAGATAGCGGACGTCGTTGGCGGCGTAGGCCAGCTGGGCGTCGGTGAGTTCATCAACCCGGCCCCAATCACTGCTCTGGGCGCCCTTGTCCAGCTCAACGCCGACCAGTTCCATCACCAGATCCTTGAGGCCATGGCGGGGGGTGTACGTGCGGCCGAGCCGACTGCCGACCTTGGTGCAGAACACGGGGTTCACGTCGATCCCCAAACCGGCGGCAAGCGCAGCCACATCAAAACGGGCGAAGTGGAACACCTTCTCCACCGTGGAGGCCTCAAACAGGCGCTTGAGATTCAGCGCCTCGGTCTGACCCAAGCCAATGCGGACGCAGGCCACGCGGTCTTCGGCATCAGCGATCTGAACCAGACAAAGCCGATCACGCCCATGGATCAGCCCCATCGCTTCGGTATCGACCGCAAGCCGTGGGGCCTCCAGGTAGCGCTCCGTCCAAGCCGCATCGAGATCGCAATCAAAGACGGCGAATTCCGCTGGGGATGACGACTGCTCAGCCATGGCTTCAGAAAGGGATGGGGCCAGTGTGGCCAATCACGCCCACAGCAAGTCTCAAGACTCTCCTCTTGAATCTCAAAATGGGATCGTTTTTGATTGAGGGAGTCGTCCCGCGCCTGTGTTCTCCCGCAGAAAGCCATCGCGCACCTGTCTGGCAGACATCGAGCAGTACTTCCATCAGCCACCTCCACAGTTTCTCGACCTGGAACTGGCTGTCTGCTGGATCCTCGAATGCCTGCTCAAAGACGACAACTATCCCTCCGCACTCCTACAGAAACTGATCCGGGAGGAGCCCCAACTGCGGCTTTCTGAAACCGTGCTGCAACAGGCCCTGGAGTTCCTTGAGCAACAGGGATCGATCAGCAGTTACACCCAACGCTGCCCGAGCCGCGGACGGCCACGGCGCATGCTGCACCTTGAATCCGATGCACGCGGCGAAGCCGAGCGACTGATGCAGCCCTGGCGCAGCTGGCTGGACTCCCACCGGTTCGCCTTGAACTAAACGATTCAGCCGGCGCAAGGCTTAAAAAGGTTGAACATCACCGGGATGCCATGCCTGCAGGATTCCAATCCACCCTCCTGCTGACTGTTCTGCTGGCGATTGGTCTGGTCTTCTTTCTGCGTGCAGCCAGCAAAGACCGAACCACAGTGGTGGACGTGATGTCCCCCCAACCCCCCATCACCGTGCTTGACGGGCTCAGCACTTGGCTGGAAGAGCGCGGCTGGAGCCGGGATGGCGGCGATGCTGAGCGCCAGGTGCTCCGCTTCAAGGGGAAAGTGGCCTCCAGCCAACCCCTTGCGGTGCTGCTGTCACTGCTGGCGGCCACTGGCTCCGCCTGCTTCGGCCTGGTCCTGCGTCAGCTGGCACCGCAACTGCACTGGTGGCCTCTGCTGCTGATCGGCCTCGGACCTCTGGCAGGAGCTGTCTACACACGGCGGGCCGCTCGCACAGAAGCCCTTGAACTGCAACTCCTTCCTGCTCCCGAGGGAGAAGGCAGCGCCATTCGCCTGCGGGCCCATCGCGACGAACTGATTGCCATCGAACTGGAACTGGCTGAGACCCTGCAACTGGCCAGTGATGGATCCCTGCTCTCCTCCCCGATCTGAACCATGCGTCTGCCGGCCTGGATGCAACGGCGTCGCTTTGCCACAGGGCTTGCCATCGCAGGCCTGTCGCTGGTGACCCTGGCGATGACCAAGGCTGCGGAACAGCACAACTGGCTCACTGCACTCGAGCCCACCCAGGAAGCAGCAGAGAAATCAGCAGAGCAACCAGCACCGGCACCGCCAGAACCCTGCCCAGCGCCCGCCACGCCAGACCCGCTGCTGGGCCCACGCACTAAGGAACCCGGGAGCTGGGTCGGCCGAAGCCCGGTTCAAACCAACCTGCCGATCGTCGTCATGGCGGGCCACGCTGACTCCCAGGGCACCGCCAGCTCTGGGACCCCCGGCTATGCCGTGGATCAGCAGAAGCGACCGCCGATGCAACCAGGCATTCGGGACGAACTGTTCTGGAATCGCGCGGTTCAAGCCGCTGTCGTCAGCCAAGGCCAAGCCCGCGGCCTGAACATTCGTTCCTACACACCGCCGTCGATAAGCATCCCGGACGACGACGACCCTGCCACCAACTGGTCGCAGGCCAAAGTCTTTTCAGAGCGTGGTGAATATGTCCTGGAGATCCATTTCGATGCCTACCGACCCCATGGCTTCGGCTCCGGCCTGATTCCTGTGCTCGCGAATGTACGTGAACTCAACCTCGTTGATGAAAGCCTGGCCCAGGCATTCGGGCGATTCCCACGCAATTTCCGTGGAGGCCTTGGCGGTCCAAGGCGCGGCATCGGAATTCTTGAAATCGCCATGCTCGAACCTCCCCTCGAAACGAAGCTGAGGGATCCGAGCACTAGGGAGCAAACGGTGAACTGCCTGGCCGAGCGCGTGGTGAGCGCGCTTGTTCAAGGCGTCAGTTAGTTGATCGCTCCGTGGGGGCGGCAGCGGTCATCGAGGCTGGAATCCCCAAGCCAGTCCTGAGGCTTGGTGAACAGTTCGGTCAGCAGGGCCTCCCGTGATCCAGGCTCTGCGGTGTAGCCGTACTCCCAACGCACCAGCGGAGGCAGAGACATCAGGATCGACTCCGTCCGTCCATTGGTTTGCAAGCCAAAGATCGTGCCGCGGTCCCAGACCAGGTTGAACTCCACATAGCGGCCCCGGCGATAGAGCTGAAACTCCCTCTCGCGATCGCCATAGGCCATCGGATGCCGCTTCTCCGCAATGGGGGCATAGGCGGGAAGAAAGGCTCTGCCGTTGGCCTGGCCGAGAGAGAACAGCTGCTCCCAGCTCAATGGCCGAGCGCCCAAACGGGCTGACACCTGAGCCGCAGGGCCGGAAGGATCCTGACCCTTGTAAAGCGTGCCGTTGGCGTCTTGGTAGTCGTAAAAGATGCCGCCGACGCCGCGGGTTTCACCGCGGTGCTTCAAGAAGAAGTATTCATCGCACCAGGGTTTGAAGACCTTGTGCAGATCCGGGTGAACCGAATCACAGGCCGCCTGATGGGTGCGATGGAAGTGGCGTGCATCATCCAGGAACGGGTAATAGGGCGTCAGGTCGGCACCCCCGCCGAACCACCACACCGGGCCAGCCTCGAAATAGCGGTAGTTGAGGTGAACCGTCGGGATAAAGGGGTTGCGCGGATGCAGAACCATTGAGGTTCCCGTGGCGAACCAGGGATGCCCCTTCGCCTCCGGACGCTGCTTGAGGATCGACGGGGGCAGTTCTTCCCCTTGAACCTCGGAGAAATTCACGCCGCCCTGTTCAAAGACGCGGCCCTCACGCATCACCCGGGAGCGCCCTCCACCCCCTTCAGGCCGCACCCAACTCTCTTCGGCAAAACGACCTTCGCCATCGAGCGCTTCAAGACCCGCACAGATTTCGTCCTGCAGCCCCATCACCATCGCCCGGGCCCGCTCTCTGGAATCGCTGGGGGGGAGCTCAAGAGGAGCGTTGCTGACACCCACGTCCTGGCGTCCGAGGACGCGGCGAATCAGGGAGCGGACCATGTGTCAGAGACTGAAGACATCGAAACCTAACCAGGTCACCCCAGGCCTGGACAAGCATCCGTCAGGGACTGTCACGGGCAGCGCCCCTAGGATCCGGCTTGCCTTGATGAAACGGATGAACCCGGTCGAGCAGGCCCACCACGCCCTCCAGCAAGTCAAAGATGCCGGCAGTGGCAAAACGGCCCTGGAGCTCGGCTGGATCGAACAGATCCGAATCAGCCCGCCGCGGGCCGTGTTTCGTCTCAGCCTTCCTGGCTTCGCTCAAAGCCAGCGAGACCGCATCGTGGCCGAAGCACGGAGCGCTCTGATGGCGCTGGACGGCATTGACGACGTGCAGATCGAGATCGGCCAACCGCCAAGCCAAGGGGGCATTGGCCAGGCTGGCCATGGTCAGCCGGCGGAACGCCAGTCGATCCCCGGCGTCCGCCAGGTGATTGCGGTGAGCAGCGGCAAAGGCGGCGTCGGCAAGAGCACCGTCGCCGTCAATCTGGCCTGCGCCCTCGCCCAGACCGGGCTGCGGGTGGGGCTCCTTGACGCTGATATTTACGGGCCGAACGCACCAACCATGCTGGGCGTCTCTGACCAAACACCTGAGGTGCAGGGCAGCGGCGATCAGCAGCGGATTGTCCCGATCGAAACCTGCGGCATCGCCATGGTATCGATGGGTCTGCTGATCGACGATCACCAGCCTGTGATCTGGCGCGGCCCGATGCTGAACGGCATCATTCGGCAGTTCCTGTATCAGGCCGAATGGGGTGAGCGGGACGTTCTCATCGTTGATCTGCCGCCGGGCACCGGTGATGCACAGCTCTCCCTGGCCCAGGCAGTGCCGATGGCGGGCGTTGTGATCGTGACCACCCCACAACAGGTGTCGCTGCAGGATGCGCGACGGGGGCTCGCCATGTTCCGGCAGATGGGCATTCCCGTTCTGGGGGTGGTGGAGAACATGAGCGCCTTCATTCCTCCGGACCGTCCCGACTGCCGCTACGCCCTCTTCGGCAGTGGCGGCGGCGCCCAACTCGCTGCGGATTACGACGTACCCCTGCTGGCTCAGATCCCCATGGAAATGCCCGTGCAGGAAGGCGGTGACACGGGACGACCGATCGTGATCAACCGCAGCGACTCCGCCAGCGCCGCTGAGTTCAAAGGCCTTGCTGAAGCGGTGCTCAAGGCCGTCACCCAGCCCGTCTGACGATGTTCAGCCGACGTGAGCGCCGCAGATCGCACCGGGAGTGGGTGCTCTGGGGTGTTCCGCTCGGAATGATCACCATCGCCGGGGTGCTGATCGCCAGCACCCAACGCCAGGCGGACTATGCCGACTGGTATCACCACTGGATCACCGCGGCCTTCGGAGTGCTGCTGGCGCTGGGACTGGAACGGCTGCCGTTGCAGCGTCTCCGGCCTCTTTTGGTTCCCGTCTACGCCCTCACGGTGATCAGCCTGGTGGCGGTGCGCGTGATTGGAACCACAGCGCTGGGTGCCCAACGCTGGATCAGCATCGGCGGGGTTCATGTTCAGCCATCGGAATTCGCCAAGATCGCGGCGATCCTGCTCGTGGCAGCGGTGTTGTCGCGACACCCGGTGGAGCGACCGGTTGATCTGATGCGCCCGCTTGGGGTGATTGCAGTGCCGTGGCTGTTGGTGTTCATCCAGCCTGATCTCGGCACATCGCTTGTGTTCGGCGCCCTGATGCTCACGATGCTCTATTGGTCGGGGATGCCGATCGAGTGGGTGATCCTGTTGTTGTCACCGCTGGTGACGGCCCTGCTCTCAGGCCTTCTCCCCTGGGCCATGGCCCTCTGGATCCCGCTGATGGGAGTTCTCGCGTACCGCTCCCTGCCCTGGAAACGTCTGGCAGCCACAGCAACCCTGGCCATCCACGGCGCAATGGCTGCTGTGACGCCATGGCTCTGGATGCATGGTTTGAAGGACTATCAACGGGACCGTTTGGTGCTGTTCCTCGACCCCAGTCAGGATCCATTGGGCGGGGGGTATCACCTGCTCCAGAGCACCGTTGGCATCGGTTCAGGCGGCGTCTTGGGCACAGGCCTTCTTCAAGGACAACTGACCAAGCTTCGTTTCATCCCTGAACAACACACCGATTTCATCTTCAGCGCCCTGGGTGAGGAAACCGGCTTTATTGGCTGCCTTCTGGTGGTTCTTGGCTTTGCCGCGTTGATGGCTCGGTTGCTCCAGGTCGCGCGCAATGCCCGCACCGACTTCGAATCACTCGTGGTGATCGGGATCGGCACGATGCTGATGTTCCAGGTGGTGGTCAACATCTTCATGACCATCGGCCTGGGCCCCGTCACAGGAATCCCCCTGCCCTTCCTCAGTTATGGGCGCTCAGCCATGGTGGTGAACTTCATCGCGCTCGGCCTCTGCCTGTCGGTGGTCCGGCAAAGCCGTCGCTCCTTGGCGCACCTCCGTTGACCGGCCCCTCCTTCACCGACCTGCGGCAACGGCTGGCACAGGACGTGCCCCTGGGCCGCTGCGATGAGATTGGTGTGCGGCGGCTTTGGTGGGCTGCCCTGGAAACCCTGCAACAGGACCTGCTTGAGCGAGGCCTGGAACGCGGCATCTGGCTGGCTGCCCCCCTGCCAGCTCTCTACGAACCGGAGTTGCTCAAACATCTGCAGGGATGGGTGTGGGCTCCAGATCAACTGGATCAACTGAGTCCGCATCCAACGGCACTGCCGGGACGGTCCAGCAACGATGAGTCCGGTTCCCTGCGGGGATTCCAACGCTTGTCCCTGGCCCCCGACGACGGAGATGACCCACTGCTGCTGGTGATCACACCCGAGGTCCAGGTGGCCCTTGCCCTGCATGGGCCGCCCCAGAAGCGGCAGCTGCTGATGCGATGCGACCCGGCAACGCTCAGTGATGTGCTGGTGCAGCTGGGGGGACGGCTGGAGCACCAGTCACCAGCGCAGGCCGAGCAGCTGCGCAAAGCGCTCGAATCGATCGGCTCCCTGCGGAGCAATGCAGCCTGGTCAGAACAGTTCTGGCCACGGCTCACGGAGCGGCTCACCGGCACAGCCCCCGGGCTGATGCTGCAACCCATCCAGGCTGAGCGCCCTCCGGAAGCACCCAGCCATGGAGATCTGAATTTGCTGGAAGCGATCACCCATGAGGTACGAACCCCACTGGCCACGATCAGAACACTGATCCGCTCTCTGCTGCGGCGGAAGGATTTGGCTGATGTCGTAGTGAATCGCCTGCGGCAGATCGATGTGGAATGCAGCGAGCAGATCGATCGATTTGGCCTGATCTTCCATGCCGCCGAACTGCAACGGGAGCCCAACGAGGCCAATCTGGCCCGCACGGATTTGCAGGCCATGCTGAGCGCCCTTGCACCCAGCTGGACGGAGCAACTGAACCGTCGCGGGATCGCCCTTGAGCTGGATCTCAGCGCTGACCTGCCGGCGATCCTCAGTGACTCCCGTCGACTGGAACCGATGCTCGGGGGTCTGATCGACCGCAGCACCAGGGGGCTCCCCTCCGGCAGTCAGCTCACGCTTCACCTCCAGGCAGCCGGTCCACGGGTGAAGCTTCAGCTGCATGTGGAGCATCCCGACAGGAGCCAGGCCGCGGAGGCCGGCCCGTCTCCCCAACGCGAGGACGTGGGCACCGTCCTGAGCTGGGATCCCAGCACCGGGAGCCTGCAGTTAAGCCAGGATGCGACCCGCCAGATGATGGCCAGCCTGGGGGGCCGCTATCAGCCCAGGCGCGACCGCGACATCACCGTTTTTTTCCCGGTGCATACGCCCGCAGAGTGATGGGTTTGTTGACGGGTGTGAAGCTTGCTGTCGGAGCTCAAAACAGGCCCCAATGACGGTGCTACTTTCCAGCCATAACGGCTCTTGTGGATTCTTTCAGCCATGGCAGCAACGGCGTTGAACGGTCAACTTCCCCAGCACATCGCCAGCACTGGCGGCCTTCTGAATTCAGCGGAGACTGAAGAGAAATACGCAATCACCTGGACCAGCAAGACAGAGCAAGCTTTTGAGCTGCCCACCGGTGGCGCCGCTCTGATGAACTCAGGCGAGAACCTGATGTATTTCGCTCGCAAGGAACAGTGCCTCGCCCTCGGCACCCAGCTGCGCACGAAATTCAAGCCCCGGATCGAGGACTACAAGATCTACCGGATCTACCCCGGTGGTGACACCGAGTTCCTGCATCCCAAGGATGGTGTGTTCTCCGAAAAGGTGAACGAGGGTCGTCCCATGGTGGGCCACAACCCCCGTCGCATTGGCCAGAACGTCAACCCGGCCAACATCAAGTTCAGCGGCCGCAACACCTTCGACGCCTGATCTCTCAAAACCGACGCCCGGAGGTCATGATCTCCGGGTCCCGGCTGCGATGATCAGGTCATGTTCAGTCCCGATCGCGACGCCTTTCATCAGGCTGTTTGCAGTGGTGCCAACCTGATTCCTCTGGCTCAGAGTTGGCCCGCAGATCTTGAAACACCCCTCACCACCTGGATCAAGGTGGGTGACGGAAGGCCTCCGGGCGTGCTGCTGGAGTCCGTCGAGGGTGGTGAAACCCTGGGGCGTTGGAGTGTGATCGCCTGCGATCCGCTCTGGACGGCGTCAGCGCGCAACGATCGTCTGACGCGCACCTGGCGTGACGGTCGTGAAGAGCAGTTCAGCGGTAACCCGTTCGAATCCCTGCGCGACTGCCTCGCGCCGTACTCCTGCGTCAACCTGCCGGGCCTCCCTCCCCTGGGACAGCTGTACGGCGTTTGGGGCTACGAACTGATCCAGTGGATCGAACCCACCGTCGCAGTCCACCCCCGTGCTGCGGCCGATCCCCCGGATGGGATCTGGATGTTGATGGACGCGATCCTGATCTTTGATCAGGTGAAACGACAGATCACCGCCGTCGCCTTCGGCGACCTCTCCAACGGGGCGGATGAGGAGCAGGCCTGGCAGACCGCCATCGGACGGATCGAGGCCCTGCGCCAACGGATGAACGCACCTCTGCCCGCCGTCAAACCACTGGCCTGGGATGCGAGAAGCAAAGAGCTTCCCGCTGTGCGCTCCAACCGCAGCCGCGATGAATTCGAAGCCGCCGTCGACACCGCCAAGGAACACATCGCAGCCGGCGATGTGTTCCAACTGGTGATCAGTCAGCGCCTGGAGACGGAGGTCCCTCAATCACCCCTGGAGCTGTACCGCAGTCTGCGGATGGTGAATCCATCGCCATACATGGCATTCTTCGATTTCGGGGACTGGCAACTGATTGGCTCCAGTCCAGAGGTGATGGTTCAAGCCGAACCGGCTGCTGATGGCATCCACGCCAGCCTGCGGCCCATCGCCGGAACACGCCCTCGCGGCGCCACGCCCCTGGAGGACCGCGAGCTGGAAGCTGAGCTGCTAGCCGATCCCAAGGAACGGGCTGAGCACGTGATGCTGGTGGATCTGGGCCGCAATGACCTCGGTAGGGTCTGTCAGCCCGGAAGCGTGGCGGTGCAGGACCTGATGGTGATCGAGCGCTACTCCCACGTGATGCACATCGTCAGCCAAGTCGAAGGACGTCTGGGCCCGGCACACGATGTGTGGGATCTGCTGATGGCGGCGTTCCCCGCCGGCACCGTCAGCGGTGCACCGAAAATCCGGGCGATGCAACTCATCTACGAGCTTGAACCCGATGCGCGTGGCCCCTATTCCGGGGTGTACGGATCCGTTGATCTGGCCGGGGCCCTCAACACGGCGATCACCATCCGCACCATGGTGGTGCAACCCCGTGATGGCGGAGGTTGCCGGGTCAAAGTGCAGGCCGGGGCCGGTGTTGTGGCCGATTCACAGCCGACGGCGGAGTTTGAGGAGACCCTCAACAAGGCCCGGGGAATGCTGACCGCACTGGCATGCCTGAATCCGCCGGAATGACAGCGCAAACCCTTCTGCTGAAAGGCTTCGAAGTTGAACTGTTCACCGGTCGCACCAACGGAGCCAACGTGGGCGTCGCCTCCGACGTGGCCAGGGAGCTGCCTGGCTTTGTGACAGAGCCGGACTGTCGCAACCTCGAATACGTCACCGACCCGATCCGGGATTACTCCACACTGCCCGAGGCGCTGCTCGCTCCCCGGCGGACGCTGCGGCAGTGGCTGCAGAAGCGTGATCTGACGCTTCTTCCCGGCAGCACCATGAGCCTGGGCGACAGCAGCCGATTCGAACGCTCCGACCCAGATAACGCCTATCACGCGCTGATTGAACAGCTGTATGGCACCAGGGTCGTGACAGCCAGCATCCACATCAACCTCGGGATCACCGATCTCAACTGGTTGTTTGCAGCAGTTCGGCTCGTGCGCTGCGAAGCGGCTTTGCTGCTCGCCCTGAGTGCCAGTTCTCCCTTCCTGGATGGGCGGAACACCAGCCACCACTCCCAGCGATGGCATCAATTCCCGCTCACGCCCCCCGCGGTTCCCCTGTTCCGGGATCATGAGCACTACATCCAATGGGTGGAGGAGCAACTGGCCACGGGTGGCATGCGCAACGAGCGTCACCTGTGGACGTCCGTTCGGCCCAATGGTCCGCGGCGCCCCTACGACCTCAACCGATTGGAGTTACGAATCTGTGATCTGGTCACCAACCCAGATGAACTGCTGGCGATCACCTGTCTGCTGGAGCTGAGGCTGCTGGCCCTCAAAACCAACATCGAAAGCCTCGATCCGCTCCGTGGCAGCTCCCTTTCCGCCGATGAACTGGTCCAACTGGCCGACAGCAACGACGCCGCCGTGGCCCGCTCCAGCCTGAATGCTGAACTCAGGCATTGGCAGGACGGCCGTGCCATCAATTGCAGGGACTGGCTGATGGAACTAATTGATCAGCTGACTCCCCTGGCCGAATCGCTCCAGCTCAGCGCCTGCTTGAAGCCCTTGGATTCCCTGCTTGTTCATGGCAATCAGGCCATGCGATGGGAAACGGCCCATGGCCAGGGCCAATCCATCGAAAACCTGCTTCAGGAAGGTATTCAGCGGATGGAGGAGGAGGAGCGGATCTCCACCGAGGAAGCCTGTTTGGGATGATCATGTCGAGTTCGTCGCAGCGTGGAGACTTCATGCCCGAGTCCACCACCCCTGTCTCCGAGCAAGAGACTGCACGCATGAGCGGTGGTGGATCCGGCGCAGGGCAGCTTCTTCAGCACCGTCTGGATCTGATTGAAGACCTCTGGAAGTCGGTGCTGCGCAGTGAGTGCCCACCGGAGCAGAGCGAACGCCTGCTGAGACTCAAACAACTCAGTGACCCCGTCTCTCTGGAAGGGCGGGACGGCAACAGCACGAGCGAGGCGATCGTCGAGCTGATCAAGGCCATGGACCTTTCAGAGGCCATCTCAGCGGCCCGTGCCTTTTCGCTGTACTTCCAGCTCATCAACATTCTTGAGCAGCGGATCGAGGAAGACAGCTATCTCGACAGCCTCAGGCCCAATCCCAGTGCTGACGCCGCGCAACGGGGTGCCTTTGATCCCTTCGCTCCCCCCCTCGCCAACCAGACCGATCCAGCCACCTTTGGAGAGGTGTTCGAGCGGCTGCGGCGGATGAACGTTCCCCCTGCACAGGTGGAGCACCTGCTGCGGGAACTGGACATCCGACTGGTCTTCACCGCACACCCCACCGAAATCGTGCGGCACACGGTGCGGCACAAGATCCGCCGGGTGGCCAATCTGCTCCAGCAACTTCAATCCGATGCCCCGCTGGCGCATCAGATGCGTGAGGAATGCCGCGGCCAACTGGAAGAGGAAATCCGCCTGTGGTGGCGAACCGATGAACTCCACCAGTTCAAGCCCACCGTGATCGATGAGGTGGATTCAACCCTGCACTACTTCCAGCAGGTGTTGTTTGACGCGATGCCGACACTGCGCAGAAGGCTGATTACCGCCCTGCATCGCCACTACCCGGATGTCCAGGTCCCCCAGGCGTCGTTCTGCACTTTCGGCTCCTGGGTGGGTTCCGATCGGGACGGCAATCCCTCGGTCACACCCGAGATCACCTGGCGCACGGCCTGTTATCAGCGTCAGTTGATGCTGGAGCTGTACATCAGCTCTGTGCAGTCGCTCCGCCAGCAGCTGAGCATCTCCATGCAGTGGAGTCAGGTCGCTCCGTCCCTGCTGGAGTCGCTGGAGATGGATCGACTCCGGTTCCCGGAGATCTACGAGCGCAGAGCAGCGCGATACCGACTGGAGCCCTACCGACTGAAGCTCTGCTACGTGCTCGAAAAACTGGAGCGCACCCTTGCCCGAAACAACCAGCTTTCGGAAGCGGGCTGGCAGATGCCCTGTGAAGCTCTGGCTGATCCCCAGGCCGGGCTGAGCGGCGCTGAGGTTCTCCACTACACCTCGGTGGACCAGTTCCGTAGTGATTTGGAATTGGTGCGCAACAGCCTTGTCAGCACCGAACTGAGCTGCGAACAGCTCGACACGCTGCTGCACCAGGTGCACATCTTCGGGTTCTCGCTGGCCAGCCTCGACATCCGTCAGGAGAGCACCCGCCACAGCGATGCCATCGATGAACTCACCCGCAACCTGGACCTTCCCCAGGCCTATGGGGACATGGATGAAACGGAGCGGATGGCATGGCTTCTGCAGGAACTGCAGACCCGTCGCCCCCTGATTCCGCCTGCCGCCAGCTGGTCGGCGGCGACAGCCGAGACGCTGGCGGTGTTCCGCATGTTGCAACGTCTCCAGGAGGAGTTCGGTCCGCGGATCTGCAACTCCTACGTGATCTCCATGAGCCACACGGCATCGGATCTCCTGGAGGTTCTGCTGCTGGCCAAGGAGACAGGCCTGGTGGATCCCCCCAACAAACGCGCCTCCCTGTTGGTGGTGCCGCTGTTCGAAACCGTGGAAGATCTCCAACGGGCCCCTGAAGTGATGGAGGGACTGTTCAAGACGCCGCTTTACCGCGAACTCCTCCCCGTTGTTGGGCAGCAGAAACAGCCGCTGCAGGAGCTGATGCTGGGCTACTCCGACAGCAACAAGGATTCCGGCTTCCTCTCCAGCAACTGGGAGATTCATCAGGCTCAGATCGCCCTTCAGGAACTCGCCAGCCGCCAGGATGTGGCACTTCGCCTCTTCCACGGCCGCGGTGGATCCGTCAGTCGTGGCGGCGGGCCGGCCTATCAGGCGATCCTGGCCCAACCCAGCGGCACGCTGCAGGGCCGGATCAAAATCACCGAACAGGGTGAAGTGCTGGCCTCCAAATACAGCCTGCCTGAGTTGGCGCTCTACAACCTGGAGACTGTCACCACAGCCGTGGTGCAGAACAGCTTGGTGACCAACCAGCTTGATGCGACACCCAGTTGGAATCAGCTGATGAGTCGTCTTGCCACCCGCTCACGGGATCATTACCGGGCTCTGGTTCACGACAACCCCGATCTGGTGGCGTTTTTCCAGCAGGTGACACCGATCGAGGAAATCAGCAAACTGCAGATCTCTAGCCGACCGGCCCGCCGCAAAACTGGCGCCAAGGACCTCTCCAGCCTGCGGGCGATTCCCTGGGTCTTCGGCTGGACTCAAAGTCGATTCCTTCTGCCGAGCTGGTTTGGCTTCGGCACGGCGCTCTCGGAAGAAGTGGGCGGCGACTCCGAACAGCTCGACCTGCTGCGGCGACTCCATCAACGTTGGCCGTTCTTCCGGATGCTCATTTCCAAGGTGGAAATGACCCTCTCCAAGGTGGATCTCGACCTGGCCCATCACTACATGAACAGCCTGGGGCACCCTGAACAGCGGGAAGCCTTTGAAGCGATCTTCCAGGTGATCGCCAAGGAATACGAACTCACCCGCAAACTGGTTCTGGAAATCACAGGCCAAAACCGACTGCTGGGCGCTGATCAAGGGCTGCAGCTGTCGGTTGATCTGCGCAACCGAACCATCGTTCCCCTGGGCTTCCTTCAGGTTGCACTGCTGAAGCGGCTGCGGGATCAGAACCGGCAACCCCCCATGAGTGAGACACCCGGCGCCCCCGAGGACACCCGCACGTACAGCCGCAGTGAACTGCTGCGGGGGGCCTTGCTCACCCTCAACGGCATTGCCGCCGGCATGCGCAACACCGGTTGATCCACAGTGCTGTCGTTCCTTCAACAACCCTCGATTCCACCCTTGCCTGAGGGAACGCGACTCGAAACATCGACCCCTCCCACCTCCCAGCAGCTCAACACCCTGCTGATGTCCTGCGGGGAATCAACCCACCCGGAGGAACGCTGGGAGCTCGCCCTTCAGCGCAGCCTGTGGCAGATCAGCATCCTGGAGGAATCAACAGGTGAACTGATCGGATTTGTGCGGGCCACCAGTGATCTGGCCCTCAACGCCAATCTTTGGAACCTGGCCGCCAAACCAGGACCAAACCAGGGGGCTCTTTTTGCTGTTCTGGTGCACCGTGCCCTGCAGATTCTGCGCCGGGATCTGCCCGGCTGCAGCCTCTCGATCTCGGCCCCTGCAGCTGCCTTGGAGGCACTCAAACAGCAAGGTTTCCTGATTGATCCCAATGGCATCCGCGCCATGGGCCTCAGCCTGAACTGAGACATAAGAATCAACACGAGCATGGAGGGACTCGAACCCCCGACCCTCAGAACCGGAATCTGATGCTCTATCCAACTGAGCTACATGCCCACTGATCGGCGTTAAGCCGCAGTGATATCGAGCGGCAACCGTCCCGATACAGGTACCTTACTCACAGGTCGCCCCAGCATCCATCCGGCTCCACAGGCTCCAATTGCAGGGCTTCCGGAACCACACCGTTCTGCAGCTGGAACTGACGCAGCCACGCCTTCTGGTGATCGGGCCCAATGGCATTGGCAAGTCCAACCTGCTGGAAGCGGTTGAGCTGCTGGGCAGCCTGCGCTCCCATCGCTGCAGCAATGATCGCGATCTGATCCAGTGGGACGCTCCACAGGCCCTGATCCGGGCCGACGTGGGGGATGGGGATCGTCTGGAGCTGGAACTGCGCCGCCAAGGTGGCCGTCAAGCCAAACGGAACGGCAAGCTGCTGGATCGGCAGCTGGACCTGATTGGTCGGCTGCGCTGCATTGGCTTCAGCGCCCTGGATCTTGATCTGGTGCGGGGTGAACCCGCCCTACGCCGCCAATGGCTGGACCGCGTCGTGCTGCAGCTCGAACCGGTGTATGCCGATCTGATGGCGCGGCTGAACCGGCTATTGCGGCAGCGCAGCCAGCTCTGGCGCCAGAGGCAGGTCTCCAGTGGTGAACGCCATGCACTGCTCGACGCATTTGACGTTCAGATGGCGCTGGTGAGCACCCGAATTCACCGGCGACGGCAACGGGCCCTGCATCGGCTGGAACCGATCGCCCAACGCTGGCAGGCCCACCTGAGCGGGGGCACAGAAGCCCTGGAACTGCACTACAAGCCCGGCAGCAAGCTCGATGGGGAGGATGCCGAAGAACCCTGGCGACTCGCCATCGAGGAGCAACTGCGCCAGCAGCGGGAGGAGGAGGAACGGCTCGGCAGCTGCCGCGTGGGCCCGCATCGCGATGAGATCGCCCTGCTGCTGGGGGGCAGCCCGGCACGACGGTTTGGCTCAGCTGGCCAGCAGCGCTCGCTGGTGCTGGGCCTGAAGCTCGCCGAACTGGAGCTGGTCACCCAGCTCTGTGGGGAGCCACCCCTGCTGCTTCTTGATGATGTACTGGCCGAACTGGATCCAACCCGCCAGCAGCTTCTGCTTGAGGCCGTGGGCGAATCGCATCAATGCCTGGTGAGCGCCACCCACCTCGAGGGCTTTGGCGGTGGATGGCAGCAGCAGGCCCAAATTCTCGGAGCAAGAGACCTGAGACCCGACCTGAAGATCAGATAGGGTGGCGGACCTGTTTTTCTCTCATCGCCTGATGGAGCAGACCCTCTCTGAACTGCATCCCAACCCGGGATGGGGGGCACCTGAGATTCATGCCACCGACATGGTCGGCAAACACTGCATTCTCGAGCTCTACGACTGCGATCCGAGCCGGCTCGACGACGAAGCATTCATCCGCACAACGATCACCTCAGCAGCCAAAGGCGCTGGTGCGACGCTGCTGAACCTGATCACCCATCAATTTCAACCCCAGGGCGTCACAGGCCTTGCCCTGCTGGCGGAATCCCACATTTCCATCCACACCTGGCCGGAATCCGGCTATGCCGCGGTTGATGTGTTCACCTGTGGTGACCACACCATGCCGGAACAGGCCTGCGCGATTCTCTGCAGTGAGCTTCAAGCGAAACGCCATGCGCTGAAGAGCTTTCTGCGTGAAACACCTGCGGCCATTGCCACTGGGGTGAGAGAGCCTGTGGAAACGCCAAGCCAGCTCCCCAGCTGATCCGGCCCAGGCGACATCAGCGGCGGTTCAACTTGCCGCTGACCAGACCTTCAAGATCCAGGTTGACGGAGGTGAAGCCAAGGGAGCGAAAAGCCTCCACCAGAGGCTCGTTCTCCGCCAGCGCGAGCACAGCGCGGATCTGCTCGCTGGGCACCTCAATCCGTGCCGCCAACCCTTGGGAGCGCACACGAACGGAGCTGAATCCCCTGGCAATCAACCAGGCTTCCGCCTGACCCACCCGCTTCAACCGCTCAGCGCTGATGCTTTCGCCATAGGGGAAACGGGAGGCCAGGCAGGGCTGCGCCGGCTTGTCCCACCAGGGAAAACCAAGGGCCCGTGACAGCGAACGAATCGTGGATTTGTCGATCGACAATTCCGCAAGGGGGGAGCGAACCCCCGCCTGTCGGGCCGCTTCAATGCCGGGCCGATGATCACCGAGGTCATCGAGATTGACCCCATCAATCACCAACGCGTCTCCAGCCGCCGCGGCAATGGGCTGAAGGTGCTGGTGCAGCTCACGCTTGCAGGCAAAGCAGCGATCCACGGGGTTGCTGCTGTAGTCCGGGTCGTTCAACTCGGCCGTCGCACACTCCCGATGCGGGATGCCGATCCAGGAGGCTTGATCACGGGCTTCCCGCAACAGATGCGGCGCCAGAGCCGGGGAGACACCCGTTACCGCCAGAGCGGCATCGCCATGGGCTTCGTAGGCCATCGCCGCCACCAGGGTGCTGTCGACTCCACCGGAATAGGCCACACAAAGGGCAGATTGGTCTGCCATCCACTGCCGCAGGTTCGCCAGCAGCTGCTGCTCTCGATCCGCCAAAGGCTCCTGCAACCGAAACATCAGCGGGGAAAACCAGTTGAGCTAGGTAGGCTCCAACGGTAAGAGCTGTCCCCATGCCTCGAAGCATCGGCATTGTCACCGCAGCGGACAGCCGCGAGCGCAGCCATGGACAGCTGCACATCTATGACGGCGAAGGCAAGGGCAAAAGCCAGGCAGCTCTTGGGGTTGTGCTGCGCACCATCGGCCTCGGCATCTGCGAGCAGCGGCAGACCCGGGTGCTGCTGTTGCGCTTTCTCAAAGGCCCAGGCCGGGCCTACGACGAGGATGCGGCCATTGAAGCTTTGCAGCAGGGTTTCCCACATCTGATCGACCACCTGCGCACCGGACGGGCCGATCACTTCACCGCCGACGAAGCCACGCGATTCGACCGCGACGAAGCCCAGCGGGGCTGGGTGATCGCCAAGGGTGCGATCGCCAGTGCCCTCTACTCGGTGGTGGTCTTGGACGAGCTGAATCCTGTGCTCGATCTCGGCCTTCTGGACCTGGAGGACGTGGTGCGCACCCTCAGCAACCGGCCGGAGGGGATGGAGATCATCGTCACCGGTCGCGCCGCACCGGCCCCCCTTGTGCGTGAGGCCGACCTCCACTCCGAGATGCGGGCCCATCGCCGTCCGGGCATGAACGACAACCGGGTGGTGCCTCTCAATGTGAGCAGCGGCATCGAGATCTACACCGGTGAAGGCAAAGGCAAATCAACCAGTGCGCTGGGCAAAGCGCTGCAGGCCATCGGGCGTGGCATCAGCCAGGACAAGAGCCATCGGGTCTTGATCCTGCAGTGGCTCAAAGGCGGCAGCGGTTACACCGAAGATGCTGCCATCGCTGCTTTGCGCGAGAGCTATCCCCATTTGGTGGACCACCTCCGCTCCGGCCGCGATGCCATCGTCTGGCGGGGCCAGCAAGAGCCGATTGACTACGTGGAAGCCGAGCGGGCCTGGGAGATTGCACGGGCCGCCATCTCCAGCGGCCTCTACAAAACCGTGATCCTCGATGAGTTGAACCCCACAGTCGACCTGGAACTGCTGCCCGTCGAACCGATCCTGCAAACCCTGCTGCGCAAACCAGCGGAAACCGAGGTGATCATCACGGGGCGCTGCAAAAACCCACCCGCCTACTTCGATCTGGCCAGCATCCATTCCGAAATGGTGTGCCACAAGCACTACGCCGAACAGGGCGTCGACCTGAAGCGAGGGGTGGATTACTAACTCTGGGGTTTAGTAGCGAGGGATTGCAGGATCCACCTGCTGAGACCAGGCATCAATTCCACCCGTCACATTCGTTGCCGCGATGCCCTGCTGAGCCAACAGCTCAACGGCCCTGGCAGAGCGCCCCCCGAGCTTGCAGTGCACCAAAAGGCGCCGTCCCTCTGCCAATGCACGAATGCGATCGATCGCCTCTCCACTCTCCAGCGAAGCCAACGGCACCAAGTGGCTTCCTTCAATCGAAGCCACCTCTGCTTCAGCAGGATTGCGCACATCAACCAGCGCAATCTCGTCTGGAGCGGAGTCGAGCAGGGCCTTCAGCTCCATGACAGTGATGGCTTCCATCTCCGATGACGCCGGACGGCAGAACTGGCGGTAGTCAATCAGGCTCTCAACCTTCGGTCGATCGGGATCAACGCGGAGGGTGAGTTCGCGAAATCGCATCGCCAGGGCATCAACCACCAGCAGCCGACCATCCAGGCACTCGCCAATGCCGGTGATCAGTTTGATCGCTTCGGTGGCCTGAAGCAGACCGATCAGCCCCGGCATCACACCCATCACCCCAGCTTCTGAGCAAGACGGAACAGCGTCCGGCGGAGGTGGTTCCGGCAGCAGATCGCGGTAATTGGGGCTCGTCGGCGTGCGGTTGAACACGCTGACCTGGCCGTCAAAGCGCTGCACGGAGCCATAGACGAGGGGCTTGCCGAGCAACACACAGGCGTCGTTGATCAGATACCGGCTGGGGAAGTTATCGGTGCCGTCACAAACCAGGTCGTAGGCACCGATGAGATCCAGAGCATTGCCCACATCCAGCATGTGTTCATGCACCTCCACCTGGCAGTGGGGGTTGAGGTCGTGGATCCGCGCTGCGGCTGAGCGGGCCTTGGGGCCGCCAACCCCGCTGGAGCTGTGGATCACCTGGCGCTGGAGATTGGAGAGCTCCACCACATCTCCATCCACGATTCCAATGCGGCCCACGCCTGCCGCCGCCAGATACAGCAACAGAGGGGATCCCAACCCTCCACTGCCAACACAGAGCACAGAAGCAGTCTTCAACCGGAATTGACCGGCAGCACCAACCTCGGGAAGGATCAGATGGCGGGCGTAGCGCCCCCGCTCATCAGCACTCAGCATCGGTTGGTCATCCATCGTTGTGAGTGTCCCAGAGCTGAATCGGGATTTCATCCACACTGCGGTCCCCATGCAGCCACCAGGCCCGCAGGCCAAGCGAGGCAGAGAGGATCAGCATCAGACTCTCCGTTTGTCCCAAGCGCCGATCCTGGGGCGAGGGAACGGGCGCGGCCGCCGGATGGGAATGGGCCACGCCAAGACAACGTTGATGGCGATCCCGCGCCCATCGCTGGGCTGCCAACTGCTCCCTGGGATCCACCAGAAACCTGCTGCGACGGTCGTGGACAAGCTGCTGACCGGATGCCCCCCGTCCCCAGACATTGCAACAGGGCCAGGTCGTGGTCAGCCTCAAACAGCCTGAATTCGTCAGTTGTCCCAGCAGCAAGGCGCAGCCTTCTTCGGGGTGGGGCGCCAGCAAAATCCGAGCCAGATCCGTGTGGCATCGGTGATCAATTTGCAGCACGGATGGCGTAGACCCCGTCGCACCGATACGCTCAGCTGAAATTGTGAAGGATTTAGTCGTTCTCATGAGTGACGCCACCACTGAAGTAAAGGATGCCGCCTCAACCGTGACGACACCCGTCGACGCTCCCGCTCAGGAGGACACCACCTCCTTTGCTGAGCGCTACAGCGACGTGCTGGGCAAGGTGAACGACACGCTCGATCAGGTCGACTGGAGTCAGATGGGACGCATCGGCAAGATCGTCGGCATCTTTGCCGCCGTGATCATTGCCCAGATCCTGATCAAGGGAATCCTCGACACGATCAATCTGCTGCCGATCGTTCCTGGCCTGCTGGAACTGCTGGGAGTGGTCGTGGTGGGCCAATGGAGCTGGAAGAACCTCACCACCAGCGACAAGCGCAATGCCCTGGTTCAGCGTGTGCAAACCCTCCGCAAGGAGTACCTGGGCTGATCCTCAAAGCCGCCGAGCCAGATCTTTAAGACTGGCTCGGCATTGGCTCAGATAACTCCCCCCAAACAAATTGGCGTGGTTGAGCAGGTGGTACAGGTTGTAGATCTCCACCCGACCGTCAGCGCCAGGAGCATCGGGAATCACCTCCCGATAACCCGAGCGGAAGGCTTCACCGAAGCCGCCGAACAGCCGGGTCATGGCCAGATCAACTTCCCGATCAGCCCACCAGCTGGCGGGATCAAAAATGCTCCCCCGTCCATCGCTGAGGCTGGCAGCATTCCCACCCCAGAGATCGCCGTGCACCAACGCAGGACGCGGTTGATGCTCATTCAGGTGGTCAGCAAGGTGATGCAGCAACCGCCCCAGATCTGTTGAATCCTGCTTCAACCCATCAAGAGCTTTCAGTTGCGGGCGCAACCTGAGCTCCACAAAGGCCGATCCCCAGTCATCGCGCCACCCCCCCGGTTGAGGGCCAGCGCCGATGAAGCCGTCACGGTGCCAGCCAAACCGACCTGGGCTGGAAGTCATCGACGCCTGATGCAGCAGTGCCAAACCCCGTCCCAGGGCTGTTTGGTCGCTGCCACCGCAATCCAACCAAGGCAACAGCAGCACCGCACCATGGGGCAGTGCTGCCAGGGCGATGGGCTGTGGCACAACCAAGAAGAACGCATCAGCTTGGGCATGCAAGGCCTCAAGCGCCTCCGCCTCCACCTCAAACAGGGGCAGAGCGCTGGCGCCACCGCTTTTGGCAAACAACACCTGGCCATCACGGAGGAGCAGTTTCCAGGCCTGATGAATGCAGCCACCAGCAACGGGGGAGACATCCGTGATGACAGCCCCCGCCAACGGCCCATACTCCGCGGTGAGATCCCGGCGCAGTTCGCTGTTCATCCTCAGCAGGCCACCTGTCTTGCCAGCATGGCCCGATTCTTCAGGACGTCGTGAGCGATTCCAGCGTGATCGTGGTGGGCGGTGGGATCGCTGGCTTAACCGCAGCGGCACTGCTGGCCCGCGATGGCGTTGACGTCACGCTGTTGGAAGCGCACCACCAACCGGGGGGATGTGCCGGAACGTTCCGGCGTGGTCCATGGGTGTTCGATGTGGGGGCGACTCAGGTCGCCGGGTTGGAGCCCGGAGGCAGTCATGCGCGACTGTTGAAGCATCTGGACATGCCTCTGCCCACGGCGGAGCTTCTGAACCCAGGTTGTGTGGTCGACCTGGGCGATGGCTCCCCTCCCATTTCGCTCTGGCATGACCCGGAAGCCTGGGCCGCCGAGCGTGAGCGTCAATTCCCCGGCAGCAAAGCCTTCTGGAGCCTTTGCCATCAGTTGCATGCCAGCAACTGGCAGTTCGCCAACCAGGACCCTGTGGTGACACCGCGCTCCCTCTGGGATCTCGGCACATTGCTGCGGGCACTTCGGCCCGCAACGCTGGCATCGGGACTGTTCACAGGTCTGACCATCGCCGATCTGTTGCAGCTGTGTGGGTGCGGTGACGATCACCGGCTGCGGCGCTTTCTCGACCTCCAGCTGAAGCTGTATTCCCAAGAACCAGCCGATCGCACGGCGGCGCTCTACGGAGCAACCGTCCTGCAGATGGCCCAAGCACCGCTCGGGCTCTGGCATCTGGAGGGATCGATGCAGGTGCTGAGCAATCAACTGGTGGCCGCGATTGAACGCGATGGCGGAACAGTGTTGTTGAAGCATCGGGTCACCAAGCTGCAGCCCAGCCCATCCGGTTGGCTGGTGAACTTCAGCACCGGCAAGGGCGCGGCACACCAACGCAGCAGCCGCGATGTGGTCTGCAGCCTGCCCCCCCAGTGCCTGCCGGAGCTGATCGAGCCAGATCAGCTGCCCAGGGGCTACCGAAAGCGACTGGACAACCTGCATGAACCGAGTGGTGCGCTTGTGCTTTACGGAGCGGTGCGGCGTGATGCACTGCCACATCCCTGCCCAGGCCACCTCCAGCGGGGCTGCTCATCCCCGGGGCCTCTGTTTGTCTCCATCAGCCGCGAGGGCGATGGGCGTGCGCCCGAGGGGCAGGCCACCTTGATTGCCAGCGTGTTCACCCCAACGGGCGACTGGTGCCGCTTGCCGGAGCCGGAGTACCAGCAGCGCAAGCAGGAAATGCTGAGCCAGATCCAAGCCGAACTGAACAGCTGGTTCTCGCTTGAAGACGAAGCCTGGTTACACGCTGAACTGGCAACGCCACGGGGTTTCGCCGGCTGGACGGGCCGTCCCAATGGAATGGTTGGGGGGCTTGGACAGCATCCCAGCCGCTTCGGCCCCTTCGGCCTGGCAGGTCGAACGCCCATGCCCGGTCTTTGGCTCTGCGGCGACAGCCTTCACCCGGGCGAAGGAACGGCAGGAGTCAGCTTGTCGGCCCTCAACGCCTGTCGTCAGCTCAGGGCCGAACGGGGCCAACCCCTCAGCTTTCGGAGCTGACCTCGCCCGGTGGCTTCAAAAAATCGGGGCGCAGAGCCTGCGTTCGCAGCAATTCCAGCTCCAGCTGAGACCAGTTTTGCTGGAGAACCGCGTCTTCCAGCTGCTCCAAGCTCCAGCGGTAGGCCGCCAATCCGCGCAACACCGCATCCCGGTTGGTGGAAGCCATCGCCACCCCCAGCTGAGGATTTCCTCCGCCCACGCGACTGGTGTCGGCAAAGCCGCTGGACGCCAGCACCATCGCCAGCCGCCGGATCTCCGGATCCCGTTCGTCACCCACCGCCCGCAGCAGTGCGGCACTGACCAGCACCGGCATGTGCGAAATCAGCGCCACAGCCTGATCGTGTTGCGACGCGGTGGATGTGAGCCAATGGCCACCGAGGCTGAGAGCAAGATCGCGAACCTGGTCCAGAGCAACCGGGTCCGTCTCCGCCTCCGGAGTCGCGATCCAAGGGCGGCCGCGGAACAGATCCAGCACACCGGCCTCAACGCCCGCCTGAGCTGTGCCTGCCATGGGGTGACTGGCCACAAAGCGCGGATGCCGCTGACGCCAAGCCTCCAGCACGGGCTGTTTGACCGAACCAACATCAGTGATCACCGCTGCTTCAGGCAGGGCCGCAATGAGCTCATCCGGTGGGTTCAGCAGCAAGGGAATGGGCAACGCCAGGATCACCAGGTCGCAACCCGAGAGGCAGCTGGGATCGGTCGACACCGCCCCCACCAGCCCACGGGCCATGGCGCGATCCGCCGTGGCCTGACGATGCACGAGGCCCTGCACCGTCCATCCACGCGCCTGAAGGTCCAGACCAAGGGACCCTCCGATCAATCCAAGACCGACGATCCCCACACGTTCCGGTTGCACCGCCATCCCTCCCGCAGGGTCGTGAAGCCATGTTGATGGATGGATTGCCATGAACCAATCACCGGGGGAACCCTGCGTAGGGTTTGACGATGTTGGAAGCCCAGGCCCACCATCAGATCAAAACCCTGCTCCGTCAGGAGGAATCGGACTGGCCCCACCACCTGACCCTGAGCCGATTGGTGGCAAGAAGCCTGAGGCGTCGCGACACGACACTCATCCAGCTCCCCCCCAGCAGCAGCGAACGCTGGTGGCTTGGTCTGCTGGTGCCGCTGTGTCTGGCTCCCGAAGCGGGGGCGCTGGTGCTGACGCCCCCCCAACGTCGGCGGCTGCTCCAGTTGGAATTGCCCCGTCTCCGCAACCAGGGCCTGAGGCTCCCCTGCTGGCAGGGACCGACCCCTCCGGAGGGGCCACAGCTCTGGCTGATGGATGTCGGTGAGCTGATTCAGGCCCATCGCGACGGGCACTTGGGCCAACGCCAACTGCTGATCCCGGAGATGGATCAGTTGAGCCGGCGAATGCGGAACGCCCTGACCTTCGAGATCAACCACCAGCACTGGGACGAACTCCGCCAGGCCTGCCCTCAGGCTGAATCCGGGTTGCTGGAGCTGCACGACCGCATGAGCCGGCAGCTCTTCGCTGCAGCCACGCGACCAGGAGGGATGGTGCGACTCGAAGGCTCAGCTGGGCAGGCCCTACGCGACCTGCTCCAGCTGATGCCAGCCAGCCCAGAACCCTGGAACACGCTCCGCGCCATCAACCCGGCGGACTGGACCGAGTGGGCTGAACTCGATCACCGGCTGCTCCAGTGGCGCTGGCAGCTGGCCCCCCTGGAACCGCTCCAACTGCTGCGGGGCGTGCTGCTGGATCACCCCTGCCTGATGTTCAGCAGCAATGGAGATAACGCCAGGCTGGATCTGGAATTCGAGCAGACCGGATTGGTCCCCGACGTCCGGGCAACGCTGCGGGAACAGGAGCTGAATGAACCCCTCCCTCTCTATGCCCCGCGTCGCCAGCCGCTGCCGAACACGCGGATCTACGTCCAACATCTCCTGGAGGAGAGCAGAAGGCTCATCCTTGGCCAGGCGGGGCTCACCCTTGTTCTGATCAATGACGACCAGCTGCGTCGGCAGCTGACCAGTTCCCTGGCTGCGGAATTCGGACGCCGTGTGGTGCATGAGTCGACAGCACCCGAAAGCAATGGCGTGGTGACCTGCAACTGGGACTGGTGGCTGGAGCATCAGGAGCAGCTACCGGAGCCGGCACAGCTGATTGTCGGCATGCTCCCCATCGCCAGCTTGGACAATCCGCTCACCTCGGCTCGGGTGGAGCGGTTGAAACAGCAGGGAGAGGACTGGTTCCGCACCTTGCTGCTGCCGGAAGCCCTCAGCCTGATCCCTGCCGCCATTGCGCCGCTGCGCCGCAGTGGTGGACGCCTGGCCATTCTCGATGGCCGCCTCCGAGGGCGCAGCTGGGGTGATCAGGTGCTGCACCGACTGGAACCTTGGATTCCATTGCAGCGACTGCTTCCGGATTGAACAACGCCTAACCTCCCTTCAACGCTCAGAAGTGCATGGGAGAAGCACGCCGCCGGGCTGCCCAGGGCTTACCCCCTCGTCAGCCCAAGGCCAGCACCAAAACTGTGGACACCTCCCCACGGATCGTGTCCTGGCTTCCGCTGACCCGCAAACAGACGCAGCAGTTCATGGCGGTGACCACCCGCGGCGCCTGGATCGGAATCGGAGGAATGGTTGTGCTCTGGATCACGGTGCGCTTCATCGGCCCAGCGGCCGGCTGGTGGACGCTTGCAGATACCCCCTGAGCAACCGGCTCAACCGAACAAACGAAAACAAAAGAAAACCTTTAGACTGGGTCTCAATGGAGACTCAGTTATGTTTCCTCGCCTCGCCGAGCACTACCGATCCGTCGTTGAAGACCTGGTGATGAGCCTGCAGGCCCTCGCCAGCAGTCTTCAAAGCACCGGCTTCACAGCCACCTGTTACTCCTGTGGCGACGGCCGCGATGGCCATGGAGCTTCGTTTGTGGCTGAAATCGGCGATGGCCACATGGTGCGCTTTCTTGTCTCAGACTTCGGCATCAGCTGGGTGGAATCCCGCAACGGCCGAGAACTGGTGAAGCTGGAGGGAGCCGAAGCCATCCAGGAATTGCAACGGATGGCCGATTTGGCCCAGGAGGGCCAGGTCCGCGCCATGCAGCCCCTGGCCCAGGCCGCCTGAAATCAGGCCGCCGCCTCTGAGGCCTTGGCCGGAGCCGACTTATCGGCAGCAGCCGTCTTCGCAGCAGCGGCAAGGGGGCGCATCGAATTCGCCTTCACCTCAGAACCCTCCGTCAACTTCTGACGCACCAACGTTTCGATGGTGACCGTTGCGTCCGGGTTCTCCTCCATCCAGGTGATGGTGTTGTCGCGACCCTGACCGATGTTGTCTCCCTCGTAGCTGTACCAGGCGCCCTTACGGACAACAACGCCTGTCTCTTCGGCGAGATCCAGCAGACAACCCAAGGTGCTGATGCCGCGGCCAAAGAGAATGTCGAATTCGGCAATGCGGAAGGGTGGCGCCACCTTGTTTTTCGCCACTTTCACCTTGGCCCTGATGCCGAATTCCTCTGTTCCCTTCTTGAGGGTCTGAATCCGACGGATGTCGAGGCGAACCGAGGCATAGAACTTGAGGGCGTTGCCTCCAGTGGTGGTCTCTGGATTGCCGTAGGTCACACCAATCTTGAGACGCAGCTGGTTGAGGAAGATGACGGTGCAACCCGACTTGCCGATGTTGCCGGTGATCTTCCGCATCGCCTGACTCATCAGACGCGCCTGGGCGCCAACCGCCAGATCTCCCATCTCACCTTCGATCTCAGCGCGGGGGGTGAGGGCAGCCACCGAGTCGACAACGACCAGATCCACCGCCGCCGATCGCACCAGTTGATCAACGATCTCCAGAGCCATCTCGCCGGTGTCGGGCTGAGAGACCAGCAGGTTCTCCACATCAACGCCCAGCGAAGCGGCGTAAACGGGATCCAGGGCATGCTCCGCATCCACGAAGGCCGCCACACCACCACGCTTCTGCACTTCAGCGATCGCGTGCAGGGTGAGCGTGGTTTTACCGGAACTTTCCGGGCCGTAAATCTCCACCACGCGGCCCTTCGGGTATCCACCACCCAAAGCGAGATCAAGGGTCAGCGCGCCGGTGGAAATCGTCTCCACCCGCATGCGGGAGGCATCGCCCAGCCGCATGATCGATCCCTTGCCGAAGTTGCGCTCGATCTGACCCAGCACCAGATTCAGCGCCTTGTCCCTCTCGCCGGAGGAACGGGGATCTGAAGCGCCGGATTTCATATCTGCAGGCATGAAAAGGACCTGAAACTAAGGAACGAGAGATCCAATGCCACAGAAGCGCCGAATCGTCTCAGGTAGTACAAGCGTACCGTAACGAATCAGGGCCATTGCGCCAGGGGGGCCCGAAAACGATCTGGATGGAGCAACGCAATTCCAGGCGGAAGACCGCTCTGATCCTGCGGGCGAAGATAGCCCCAACTCACCAGAAAACAGGGCAACTTTTCTAACCCTGGGGTTGAGCGCACCGCCTCCAGCGTCGCCCGGCGGTCTTCCACGAAGCCACACAGCCTTCGCTGCTGCTGAAGCTGACGCAGAACCTGAGGCTTGGCGCCAGCCTCACGGCCATCCAGGCGCCAAGGATGCAGGCCAAGGCTGTTCAGCAGTTCAGCTGTGAAGGCCTGGGTTTTGGTGGTCAGAACAGACCAGTCCACCCCCTCAGCCTCCAACCGCTGCAGCCGCTCCACCAGACCGGGAAAAGGTCGATGCAGCGCCAACCAAGCCGAACGGCTCTGCCGAACGGCTTGATCCCTGGCGTCATCGAGGGCCGCCTGCAGCTGCTCCGGCCGCCATCCACGCCGTTGCAGTGCCGAGGCCTGCGCGTCCCCATAGGACTCCAGCCAAACCTGAAGGTTCAGCACCGGCAGCTCTGCGGCCAGCAGAACCATCTCCCAACCGTGATGCACCCACGGCCGCAGCTGTCGGAAGGCGTCAGGGACCTGATCAGGCGTCAAGCCCTCTGGGGCAGCCTCAAGACGACGACAGGCATGCCAGGCACTCCACCAGTACTCCGCCATGCCATCAACGATGACCCCGTCGAAGTCGAAGACGAGGAGGGGTCGATCATTCATGGACAAAAACTGGGCCGCTAGGATTCGAACCTAGGAATGGCGGGACCAAAACCCGCTGCCTTACCACTTGGCGACGGCCCATTGATCCGTTTGAACCGCGACCTGCGGATCACCGGAGTACACATAGTTACCCACAGCAGCCAACCCTTCGTCAATCCACCGGGCGAACCAACCGACGGCCGATCAGCGGGGGAAAACCCTCAGGCGTGACATTTCAGCCTCACCGACGACATCACTGCGCAGTCGGTAACGGCGCACAAGGTCGGCCTGCATCCGGAGAACACGCTCACTGCGAGGTAGCAACTCCACCGGCCTGCCTTGCGGCATCACCACCTGTTCCACCGCAAGCCGGCATTCCTCGAGAGCGGCCAATTCATCATCTTGAGACGCCCGATCCGGCGGAGTGACCTCTGCGGCTGTTTCGGTGGCCTGACGGCGCAGAAGACGTGCCATGGCACGGGTCACCTGGGGCAGGGTGTCGGACTTGATCACCAGGATCGGGATCCCCAGATCCCTGGCCTGACGGCGCAGTGATGGTTGACGACTGAGGCCCAGCCGAACGCTCAAGACCACATCAGCCTCACTCAAGTCCTCCACAACCCGGGCCTTCCAACCGTGGGAACGGATGGCCTCTTCCACAACACGAGGTGGAACCCCGCAACAGAGAACCTGCAGATGCTCGGCGCTGGTCTCCTGCGGAGGTGGTTCCTCTGCCGCACTGGCCCCTTGGGCACTGGCTGCAGGCATGGGCACGGGAGCGGAGACCGGCTGATCCGCAAACGACCGTTGGGACGGAGGCCGCAGCAAACCGGAAGCCTGAGGCGGGTCCACCAGCTGAACGACCCCCTCAGGCGTCAGCTCGCGCTCCTGAACCCTTGGCTTCAGGCCCCGGAGCAGTTGATCCACGGTGGCGGCAACGTCGGTGTGAACGGCCCAGCGCTGCCGGCTGTGCATTTCAACCGCCACTGGAAACGTTGGTTCGGCTGCGCGCTCCAACACCGTTTTCTGACTGCGCCGCCGCCGGGCCTCCTCATCCCCGAGGGTGACCGCCTGAATGCCCCCCACCAGATCGCTGAGGGTGGGGTTCTTGATCAGGTTGGCCAAAGCATTGCCGTGGGCTGTGGCGACGAGCACAACACCACGTTCAGCGATGGTGCGCGCGGCCTGCGCCTCCAGCTCCGTGCCGATCTCATCGATCACGATGACTTCGGGCATGTGGTTTTCCACCGCCTCGATCATGGTTTGGTGCTGCAGCTCAGGCCTGGCCACCTGCATGCGGCGGGCCCGACCAATCGCGGGGTGGGGGATGTCGCCATCACCGGCGATCTCATTGCTCGTGTCGATCACAACAACGCGCCGCTCCAGCTCATCGGCAAGCACCCTGGCGATCTCGCGCAACGCCGTTGTCTTGCCAACACCCGGGCGCCCCATCAACAACAGGGACTGCCCTCCATCCAGGAGGTCCCGCACCATGGCAACGGTGCCGAACACGGCTCGGCCCACCCGGCAGGTCAAACCGACCACCTCACCCTGACGGTTGCGGATCGCACTGATCCGGTGAAGCGTTCGTTCAATTCCCGCCCGGTTGTCGCCACCGAACTGACCGAGCCTGGCCACCACAGCCGTTAGATCCTCGCGGGACAAAGGCGTGGAACCCAACGCCAGGGCTCGGCCCGGATAACGAGCTTCTGGAACCCGACCCAGATCGAGCACCACCTCAAGCAACTGCTCTCGCGCTTCTTCCGGCCGCAACTGCTCCTGCACGGCATCCGGCAGGAGCTCGAGAAGGCGATCCAGATCGTCGGTGACCCGTTGCGTGCCCATGGGATCTGCGCGTTTCAGCCTTCTAGCAAGAGCGCTGCAGCCATGGCGCAACCAATGGACGCGCGAGGGAGAGGGCACGCTTCCAACCCTCGGGCCATTGCCACAGGGCAAGGCCACGGGTTTGCGCCTCATCCAGCACAGGCATCAGCAAGCGACGGGCCACACCACCAAAGGCGATGCCAGCCGGCCGCTCCGTCGGACACAAGAACTCCAGCGTTGCGGCGTTGGTACCACCGGCCAGCTGCAGCGGACCCGGCGGAGCCAGACTCCGCATGGCACGCCAGAGCTGAACTGCAGCCCGCGCGGTGCCAGCCCCCACATCGCCGCTCATCGGACGCCCATCCAGCTGCCAGAGGGGTCTGTAACCGGCTTGCCGCAGGCGGGAGTAGCGACGCCAAAGCAAATCAGCCAACTGATCGGCCTTCACGCCGTGACCCTCCAAGCCGGAGCTCACGGCCAAGCGCCGCAAGGGAACCTTGTGCTGCTTAAGGCTTTGGATCAGCGTTGCGAAGCCCTCGTCATGCCCAGATGCGGTGTGAATCTCCACAGCATCGGGCTGAATCGATTGGAGCAGGGAGATCACCTGCTCAGGGGCCAAACGGTGGTCGCGCTCCTCGATCAACCCATGGGGGCAAGCCGGCAGGCAGCGGCCGCAGCCATAACAACGGTGCTGGTCGATGCCAGCAGCGGGCGGAATCGCTGCCGCCGGACAAATCCTTTCGCAGGGCCGCGGACAGTCCACAGGGCAGCGGCCTGGATCGAACCAGGCCTTGCGGAAGTGAGCATCGGTGCCATCGCTGAGGCTCACCATCAGCCAGGGGCGACGACCTGTTTGCGCCTCAGCCCAGTCCAGGCCTCGACGCGCTGCCAGGGCAACCGCTGGATCGGCCGCCACATCAACACAATGAACACCAACAGCCGAAAAAACAGCGGTGAGATCAGCAATGGCCGGCAGATCCTGGTTGCTTGCCCCACAGATCAGCTTGACCCAGCGGCCCTGTACGAGGGCGTCGTCAGGCGTCAGGCCTTCAGATATGTGGTCATCGGTTCCCACGTCAGGCTGCGAGCACCACCCATCTCCACGATGATGCGTAAACGCGGTTCGCGCTTGCACAGATCGCAGAGCGAAAGAAGTTCAGAGCGCGAGAGCACCTGGCCTTCCAGCAGCCAGAGAGCCACGGGAGCATCACCTTCAAACAGGTCGCCGAGCTGGGGAGCCACCTCCTGCACTTCTCCCACAGCAGCACCACGACCAACACTTTGATGGCCGAGATGGGGCGGACGAATGCCGTGCTTCTGGGTGAGAAACACCTCCGGATCACCAAGACCACGGGCCGATGTAATGCGGGTGCTGTAACCGGCGCCGCGCAGACGTCTTAATAGACGGGTTTCTGCACCACCTTCGAGCGGAGCCTTCACCGCCAGGCAGCCATTGGCTTCGAGATCACGGCGAAATGCCTGACCGGTGAGAAGCAGAGGCATGGCAGCTACAGGGATTGGAAGGGATTCTGGCAGCAGGCAGGGGGATCACGGGAGAGGGGAGGTCGGTGTTGTAGGTTCGTTGTTTGTTCTGTGTTTCTGTGCCCGTCCGCTAGCCGGGCCTCCAGTCGGCAGAACAGATTCGACGATTGCGTCGAATCCCCAGGCCAGTACGGAAGCTTTCTTCGGAGATCTCCGTCGGGAAACTGCAACAGCACATCGTGCAGATGCAAGTCCCAGCCTCGCTGAATCGTTCGCTAGCCCATTCGAATCCACTCCTTCGGGAGTTCCGCTTCGAACCACGTCTGCGTCCAATCGATCAGCACCTGACCCCATGCGGTTCTCCGCCTGGTGGTTGTCCACGCTGGCGCTTCCTCCCCATCCATGTCCATCGGCATCCTCGGGAAGAAGCTGGGTATGTCCCAGTTCTTCGACGAGCAGGGCAGAGCTGTTCCGGTCACCTTGATCGAAGCCGGCCCCTGCCGCATCACCCAACTCAAAAACGACGACACTGACGGTTATTCCGCAGTGCAGATCGGCTTTGGCGAAACCCGCGAGAAGCTGATCAACAAGCCCGCCCAGGGTCACCTCAACAAATCCGGTGAGGGTCTTCTGCGTCATCTGCGCGAATACCGCGTCGACAGCGTTGAAGGTCTTGAACTCGGTGGCGCCATCACCGTCGGCGATTTCGAAGCCGGCCAGAAGGTGGACGTCAGCGGTGACACCGTCGGCCGCGGCTTCGCTGGCTACCAGAAGCGCCACGGCTTCAGCCGGGGTCCGATGACCCACGGTTCGAAGAACCACCGTGAGCCCGGTTCGACCGGTGCCGGTACGACCCCGGGCCGCATCTATCCCGGAAAGCGGATGGCCGGTCGCTACGGCGGGAAGAAAATCACCACCCGCGGCCTGACCATCCTCAAGGTGGACAGCGAGCACAACCTGCTGGTGGTGAAGGGATCCGTGCCCGGCAAGCCTGGTGCGCTGCTCAACATCCGCCCGGCCTTGCGCGTGGGCGCCAAGCCCGCCAAAGGAGGTAAGTGATGGCCAGTTGTGTCGTTCGTGATTGGCAGGGCAAGGAAGCCGGCAAGGCAACCCTGGACCTGAAGGTGGCCAAAGAGACCACCGCCGTTGACCTGATGCATCGGGCCGTTCTGCGTCAGCAGGCCCATGCACGCCAAGGAACCGCCAGCACCCTCACCCGCTCAGAGGTGCGCGGTGGTGGTCGCAAGCCCTACAAGCAGAAAGGAACTGGTCGGGCCCGTCAGGGATCGATCCGCACTCCTCTGAAACCCGGCGGCGGCATCATCTTTGGACCCAAGCCCCGCACGTACAACCTTGCGATGAACCGCAAGGAGCGTCGTCTGGCCCTGCGCACCGCGCTGATGGCCCGCATTGACGATGTGACCGTCGTGAAGGACTTCGGTGCTTCGCTGGAGGCCCCCAAGACCCGTGAGATCACAGATGCTCTGGGTCGCCTCGGTGTTGCTGCCGGCTCCAAGGTGCTCATCGTTCTGACGAACCCCTCCGATGTTGTGCGCCTTTCCGTGCGCAACCTGGAGAAAGTCAAGTTGATCTCCGCAGATCAGCTGAACGTCTTCGACCTGCTCCACGCCAATGCTCTGGTGCTGGGCGAGGAAGCTCTCGCAACCATCCAGGAGGTCTACGGCGATGACTGAACGTTTCCAAGGACGCCTGGCGGATGTGATCCGCCGTCCCCTGATCACCGAGAAGGCCACCCGCGCCCTCGAAATCAACCAGTACACCTTCGAGGTGGACCACCGCGCCGCAAAGCCCGACATCAAGGCCGCCATTGAGCAGCTCTTCGATGTGAAGGTCACCGGCATCAGCACCATGAACCCCCCGCGACGCTCCCGTCGCATGGGTCGCTTCGCCGGCAAACGTGCCCAGGTGAAGAAAGCCGTGGTGCGCCTGGCGGAGGGCAACTCGATCCAACTCTTCCCTGAGTCCTGAGGGGTCTGAATCGTCATGGCAATCCGTAATTTCCGCCCCTACACCCCCGGTACCCGCACCCGGGTGGTCACTGATTTCAGTGAGATCACCAGCCGCAAGCCGGAGCGGACCCTGGTGGTGGCCAAACACCGCCGCAAGGGCCGCAACAACCGCGGTGTGATCACCTGCCGCCACCGCGGTGGTGGCCACAAGCGCCTCTATCGCGTGGTGGATTTCCGTCGCAACAAGCACGGTGTCCCCGCCAAGGTGGCCGCGATTCACTACGACCCGCACCGCAACGCGCGTCTGGCACTGCTCTTCTACGCCGATGGCGAGAAGCGCTACATCCTTGCTCCTGCAGGAGTTCAGGTGGGCCAGACCGTGGTCTCCGGCCCTGATGCCCCGATCGAGAACGGCAACGCCATGCCGTTGTCCTCGGTGCCCCTCGGTTCGGCGGTTCACTGCGTTGAGCTCTACGCCGGTCGTGGTGGCCAGATGGTCCGTACCGCCGGTGCCAGTGCCCAGGTGATGGCAAAAGAAGGCGACTACGTCGCTCTGAAGCTGCCCTCCACCGAGGTTCGCCTGGTTCGCCGCGAGTGCTACGCCACCCTCGGCGAGGTCGGTAACTCTGAGATGCGCAACACCAGCCTGGGTAAGGCCGGTCGTCGCCGCTGGCTCGGTCGCCGTCCTCAGGTCCGAGGCAGTGTGATGAACCCCTGCGATCACCCCCACGGTGGTGGAGAGGGTCGTGCACCGATCGGCCGTTCCGGCCCGGTGACCCCCTGGGGCAAACCCGCCCTCGGTCTCAAGACCCGCAAGCGGAACAAACCCAGCAACCAATACGTGCTCCGGAAGCGTCGCAAGACCTCCAAGCGGAGCCGTGGCGGACGCGATTCCTGATGCAAACCATCACTTATCCGCTTGCTTAAACCGTTATGGGACGTTCACTCAAAAAAGGTCCGTTTATTGCCGACAGCCTGCTCCGCAAGGTTGAAAAGCAGAACGACAACGACGACAAGTCTGTGATCAAGACCTGGTCACGGGCCTCCACGATCCTGCCGATGATGATCGGCCACACGATCGCGGTTCACAACGGCCGCACCCATGTGCCGGTGTTCATCACCGAGCAGATGGTGGGCCACAAGCTGGGAGAGTTCGCTCCCACCCGCACCTTCAAGGGCCACATCAGAGACAAGAAAGGAGGCCGCTAATCCATGACATCGTCAACCCAAACGGCACCCACCGCCCAGGCTCACGGTCGCTTCATCCGAGGCTCCGTGTCGAAGGTGCGCCGTGTGCTCGACCAAATCCGTGGCCGCACTTATCGCGACGCGCTGATCATGCTCGAGTTCATGCCCTACCGCTCCACCGGCCCGATCACCAAGGTGCTCCGGTCTGCGGTGGCCAACGCTGAGCACAACCTCGGTCTCGACCCGTCATCTCTGGTGATCTCGAGCGCGACCGCTGACATGGGCCCCTCCATGAAGCGCTATCGCCCCCGCGCCCAGGGCCGGGCTTACCAGATCAAGAAACAGACCTGCCACATCAGCATTGCTGTGGCGGCTCAGACCGATTCCTGACCCCCGAGGACTCTGACCCAATGGGACACAAAATCAACCCAACCGGTCTGCGCCTGGGGATCACCCAGGAACACCGGTCACGCTGGTACGCCTCCAGCAAGAACTATCCGGCTCTCCTGCAGGAGGACGACCGGATTCGCAAGTTCATCCACAAGAAGTACGGCTCCGCCGGCATCAGCGATGTGCTGATCGCCCGCAAGGCCGATCAACTGGAAGTTGAACTCAAGACCGCACGCCCCGGTGTGCTGGTCGGCCGTCAAGGCAGCGGCATCGAAGAGCTTCGCTCCGGCATTCAGAAGACCATCGGCGACTCCAGTCGTCAGGTGCGGATCAATGTTGTCGAGGTCGAACGCGTCGACGGTGATGCCTTCCTCCTTGCCGAGTACATCGCCCAGCAGCTGGAGAAGCGTGTGGCCTTCCGCCGCACCATCCGCATGGCTGTGCAGCGCGCTCAGCGTGCCGGAGTTCTGGGTCTGAAGATCCAGGTCTCCGGTCGCCTGAACGGTGCTGAGATCGCCCGAACGGAGTGGACCCGCGAGGGTCGGGTGCCCCTGCACACCCTGCGTGCCGACATCGACTACGCCACCAAGGTGGCCAGCACGACCTACGGCGTGCTCGGCATCAAGGTGTGGGTGTTCAAGGGCGAAGTGCTGAGCGAACAGGCTCAGCCCATGCCGGTGGGTGCCGCCCCCCGGCGCCGGGCCAGCCGTCGGCCCCAACAGTTCGAAGACCGCTCAAACGAGGGTTGAACAGGAGGCCTGAACCATGCTGAGTCCAAAACGCGTCAAATTCCGTAAGCAGCAGCGAGGCCGCATGCGCGGCGTCGCCACCCGGGGCAACACCATTGCCTTCGGACAATTCGCGCTGCAGGCACAGGAATGTGGCTGGATCACCTCGCGCCAGATCGAGGCCAGCCGCCGTGCCATGACCCGCTACGTCAAACGTGGCGGAAAAATCTGGATCCGGATCTTCCCCGACAAGCCGGTCACCATGCGCGCTGCCGAAACCCGGATGGGTTCCGGTAAGGGCAACCCAGAATTCTGGGTGGCGGTGATCAAGCCCGGCCGGATCCTGTTCGAGATGGGCGGTGATGAAATCACCCCCGAAATCGCCAGGGAAGCCATGCGCCTCGCGCAGTACAAGCTTCCCGTGAAGACCAAGTTCATCCAACTGGATGAGCAGGAGAAGTCAGCTGGTGCCAAGGCTCCGGCAGCTTCTGAAGCCGTCACCGTGGAGTCCTGACCATGGCCCGTCCCAACGCCGCCGATGTGCGCAGCCTGTCCGATTCGGACATCAACGAACAGATCGACGGCCTGCGCCGCGAGCTGTTCCAACTCCGTTTCCAGCAGGCCACGCGCCAGCTCGCTAACACGCACCGTTTCAAAGAGGTCCGCATCAAGCTGGCCCAGCTGCTGACGGTGCAGTCGGAGCGTCAGCGCTCCACCGCCTCCTGATCCCCCACTCCGTAACCATGGCAGTCAAGGAAAGGATCGGCACCGTCGTCAGCGACAAGATGGAAAAAACGGTGGTGGTCGCGGTGGAAAGCCGCTTCCCACACCCCATCTATCAAAAGACGGTCAGCCGTACCACCCGTTACAAGGCTCACGACGAAGACAACACCTGTCGCGTCGGTGACCGCGTTCGCATCACTGAAACCCGTCCGATGAGCCGCCAAAAGCGGTGGGCCATCGCCGAGGTTCTCAGCCACAGCCCGAAAGCTGCAGCTGAGGAAGCCAACAAGGCTGAAGCTCAGGAGGTGAAGCAGTGATCCAGCAGGAGTCCTATCTCACCGTTGCCGACAACAGCGGCGCCAAGCGCATTCAGTGCATTCGCGTCCTCGGCACCAACCGTCGCTATGCCCACGTGGGCGACGTGATCGTTGCCGCCGTGAAGGATGCCGCCCCCAACATGGGCGTCAAAAAGTCCGACGTGGTGAAGGCCGTTGTGGTGCGCACCAAAGCCACCATGCGTCGTGAAACCGGAAACTCAATCCGTTTCGACGACAACGCCGCCGTCATCATCAACGACGACAAAAACCCGAAAGGCACCCGCGTCTTCGGACCGGTGGCCCGTGAGCTGCGTGAGCGCAGCTTCACCAAAATCGTGTCCCTCGCTCCGGAGGTGATCTGACCATGGCGACTGCAACCACCAAGGCCAAGGCCACCGAGCGCATCAAGATGCGCATCCGCAAAGGCGACACCGTTCAGGTGATCGCCGGCAAGGACAAGGGCAAGACCGGTGCCGTTCTGCGCACTCTGCCCAACGAAAACCGTGTCGTCGTGGAGGGCGTGAACATGCGCACCCGCCACGAAAAGCCCACCCAGGAGGGCGAGACCGGCCGCATCGTGACGGAGGAAGCATCCCTGCATGCCTCCAACGTGATGCTGTATTCCACCGACAAAAAGGTGGCCAGCCGCGTTGAAATCGTCGTCGAGAAGGACGGCACCAAGAAGCGCCGGCTGAAGAAAACCGGTGAAGTCCTCGACTGATCCCGACTTCTGACCACGCCCAGAAGCACCCCAACCCGTTATGTCACTCAAGAAGCGCTACCGGGAGACCATCCAGCCCAAGCTGCAGAAGGATCTCTCCCTCACCAACATCCATGAAGTCCCCAAGGTGGTGAAAGTCACCGTCAACCGGGGCCTCGGCGAAGCCGCCGCCAATGCCAAGTCCCTCGAGGCTTCGGTGAATGAGCTGGCGCAGATCACCGGCCAGAAGGTCGTTGTGACCCGTGCCAAAAAAGCCATCGCCGGCTTCAAGATTCGGCAGGGCATGCCGATCGGATGTGCCGTCACCCTCCGTGGTGATCGGATGTATGCCTTCCTCGAGCGCCTCATCAACCTGGCGCTGCCCCGCATCCGCGACTTCCGCGGGGTCAGCCCCAAGAGTTTCGATGGCCGCGGCAACTACACCCTTGGGGTGCGCGAACAGATCATTTTCCCTGAGATCTCCTTCGACAAGATCGATGCGATCCGGGGCATGGACATCACCATCGTGACCACTGCCCGTTCGGACGAAGAGGGCCGGGCCCTCCTCCGCGAGATGGGAATGCCGTTCCAGAGCAACTGAGCCCTCCCCGTCGACACCTATGGCCAACCACGACCCCATTTCCGACATGCTCACCCGCATTCGCAATGCGAGTGAGAAACGTCACGACACCACCAAGATCCCCGCTTCGCGGATGACCCGCAGCATCGCCAAGGTGCTGCAGCAGGAGGGCTTCATCTCCGAGATCAGCGAGCAGGGTGAAGGCGTTCGCACCGAACTGGTGCTCGCCCTCAAGTACAGCGGCAAGCACAGGCTGCCCACCATCCGCTCCATGCAGCGGGTCAGCAAGCCCGGTCTCCGCATCTACAAGAACACTCGCGGCCTGCCCAAAGTCCTCGGCGGACTGGGCGTGGCGATCATCTCAACCTCCAAAGGTGTGATGAGCGACCGCGACGCCCGTCGTGAGGGCGTCGGTGGCGAAGTGCTCTGTTACGTCTACTGATCCGGAGCTGAACCATGTCACGAATCGGCAAAAACCCTGTTCCCGTCCCTGAAAAGGTCACGGTTTCCCTCGACGGTCTCACCGTCAAGGTGAAAGGACCCAAAGGCGAACTGGAGCGCACCCTTCCTGAAGGCGTCAGCGTCAGCCAGGACAACAACACCATCGTGGTCTCTCCCACGAGCACCAAGCGCATCTCCCGTGAGCGCCACGGCCTCAGCCGCACTCTCGTCGCCAACATGATCGAGGGTGTCAGCAACGGATACAGCAAAGCCCTGGAGATCGTTGGTGTGGGCTCCCGTGCCCAGGTCAAAGGCAAAACTCTGGTGGTGAGTGCTGGCTACAGCCACCCCGTCGAGATGGAAGCCCCTGAAGGCATCACCTTCAAGGTGGAGAACAACACCAAGGTGATCGTCTCCGGCATCGACAAGGAGCTGGTGGGCAACGAAGCCGCCAAGGTCCGCGCCATCCGTCCCCCCGAGCCCTACAAGGGCAAAGGCATCAAGTACGAGGGCGAGCGCATCCTGCGCAAGGCAGGCAAGTCCGGCAAGAAATAAGCCTTGTCCTGACGTTCCTTCCCTTCACCCACCATGTCCCAACTGTCCCGCAAACAGCAGACGCAGAAACGCCACCGGCGTCTGCGTCGTCACATCACCGGAACCTCCGACCGTCCGCGGCTGGCCGTGTTCCGCTCCAACAACCACATCTACGCCCAGGTCATCGACGACGCGGCCCAGAGCACACTCTGCTCCGCCTCCACCGTTGACAAGGAGCTGCGCGCCGGCCTTAAGGCACCAGGCGGCAGCTGCGACGCCTCTGTCGCCGTTGGCGAATTGGTCGCCAAGCGCGCCATCGCCAAAGGCATCCAGCAGGTGGTGTTCGACCGCGGCGGAAATCTGTACCACGGCCGGATTAAAGCCCTCGCCGATGCCGCCCGGGAAGCGGGCCTTCAGTTCTGATTCCTGCTCAACCCATGACAGATTCCTCCCCCCAATCCAATCCCAACGCCGTGCCGGGTGCGGCCGACGTTCCAGCGGCAGCCGAAGGGCAGCAGCAACAGGAACAGCGCCGCGGCCGTGGCGACCGTGACGGTCGTCGTGGCGACCGGCGTGGTGGCCGTCGCGGCCAGGAGCGCGATTCCGAATGGCAGGAGCGCGTGGTTCAGATCCGCCGCGTCTCCAAGACCGTGAAAGGCGGTAAGAAGATGAGCTTCCGGGCCATCGTGGTTGTCGGCAACGAAAAAGGCCAGGTCGGCGTTGGCGTCGGCAAGGCCGGTGATGTGATCGGTGCCGTCCGCAAGGGTGTTGCCGATGGCAAGAAGCACCTCGTCAAAGTGCCGTTGACCCGCCACAACTCCATCCCGACCCTCTCCAATGGTCGTGATGGTGCTGCCAGCGTGCTCATCCGCCCTGCAGCCCCTGGTACCGGTGTGATCGCTGGCGGTTCCATCCGCACAGTGCTCGAACTCGCCGGCATCAAGAATGTCCTGGCCAAGCGCCTGGGCAGCAAGACCCCCCTGAACAATGCACGGGCTGCCATGGTGGCCCTGTCGCTTCTCCGCACCCACAAGGAGACGGCGAAGGAACGGGGAATCTCCCTCGAACAGATCTATTCCTGATTCGCGATGACTCTCCGACTCGATTCCCTCAAATCCAACAAGGGCGCTCGGCGCCGCAAATTGCGCAAGGGCCGCGGCATCGCCGCCGGTCAGGGTGCAAGCTGCGGCTTCGGTATGCGCGGCCAGAAATCCCGTTCGGGTCGCCCCACGCGCCCCGGCTTCGAGGGTGGCCAAATGCCTCTGTACCGCCGGGTGCCGAAGCTGAAGCACTTCCCCCTGGTGAATCCCAAGTTCTTCACCGTGCTCAACGTTTCGGCGTTGAACGACCTGAAGGACGGCAGCACCGTCAACTTGGATTCCCTGGTCAAGGACGGCATCGTGACCAGCCCCAAGCATCCTCTGAAGATGCTCGGCAACGGTGAACTGAAAGCCAAAAAGCTGACAGTGCAAGCCGCGGCGTTCACCGCCTCGGCCCGCACCAAGATCGAAGCCGCAGGCGGAACCTGCGAAATCCTCGACTAATCAAGGGCTCGTCCCCAAGTCAGCCCTAGGGTCTGAGCCGTCCGCTGGATTTCGATCCACGGGCGGCTTCTTGGCTTTTCGCCCAACTTCACTTTCTTCCGGACATGCTCGTCAGTCGGGGTCGCAACCCCAACGCCTCCGAAGTGATCGGCCAGCTGATCACCAACCCTGGCCTCCGCAGTCGCGTGCTCACCACACTCGGCCTGCTGTTGTTGGTGCGTCTTGGGATCTACATCCCAATGCCCGGAATCGATCGGGAAGCCTTCAAGCAATTCATCGATCAAGGCGGACAGCTGATCGGTTTTCTCGACATCTTCACCGGCGGCGGGATCTCCACCCTGGGCATCTTTGCCCTGGGGATCCTGCCCTTCATCAACGCCTCGATCATCCTCCAGTTGCTGACCGCAGCGCTGCCGCAGCTGGAAGACCTCCAGAAGAATGAAGGCGAGGCTGGCCGACGCAAGATCGCCCAGATCACCCGTTATGTGGCGCTCGGTTGGGGTCTCGTCCAGAGCGTCGTCTTCGCCATGATCCTGCGCCAATACGCCGTGGAAGGTCTGAGCGAAGTGACCTTTGTGGTGCAGACGGCACTGGCCCTGGTGACCGGCTCGATGGTGGTGATGTGGCTGAGTGAAGTGATCACGGAGCGAGGCATCGGCCAGGGGGCTTCCCTGGTGATTTTTCTGAACATCGTCGCCACCCTGCCGCGCACCCTCGGCGCCACGATCGAAGCCGCTCAAACCGGTGACAGGGACACCGTGCTGGGCATCATTGTTCTGGTGCTGGTGTTCCTGGCCACGATCGTTGGAATCATCTTCGTGCAGGAGGGAGCTCGCCGTATCCCCATCGTCAGCGCCAAGCGCCAGGTGGGTGGAGCAGGTGTGCTCCCGACGCGGCAGAGCTATCTGCCGCTCAAGCTGAATGCCGGCGGTGTGATGCCGATCATTTTCGCTTCAGCCCTGATTTTCCTGCCGGTCACCATCGCCAACCTCACCAAGAGTGAGTGGTTGATCCGTGCGGCCAGTGCCCTGAATCCTGGGGCAGCGAACCCCTGGCCATACGCACTCACATTTTTTGCGTTGATCCTGGGCTTCTCTTATTTCTATGCCTCTCTCACGGTGAATCCCGCTGACATCGCCACCAACCTGAAACGGGGTGGTGTGGCGATTCCAGGCGTTCGCCCCGGCAGCGCCACGGCCACTTATCTCTCAGGAGTCCAGAACCGCCTCACCTTGCTGGGTGGTCTGTTCCTCGGCGCCGTCGCCATCATTCCCGCGGCCGTCGAACGCGCCACAAATGTGCAGACCTTCCAGGGGCTTGGCGCCACATCACTGCTGATCCTTGTCGGTGTGGCCATCGACACGGCCAAGCAGGTGCAGACCTATGTGATCTCACAACGCTACGAAGGCCTCGTTCGCCAGTGAGCGCTGCTGGGCAGCGCACCTTCCGTTCACGTCACCTCACGCTTACGCAACCATGAAAAATCGCTTGCTCTTTCTTGGCCCTCCCGGAGCCGGCAAAGGCACCCAAGCCGCTCGGCTGTGCGATGCCAACAGCATGAAGCATCTGTCCACAGGCGATCTACTGCGCTCTGAAGTGGCAGCCGGCAGCGATCTGGGCAAAGAAGCTGAAGCGGTGATGAACCGCGGCGAACTGGTGAGCGACGCCCTTGTGCTGGCGATTGTGGAAAGCCAGATGAAGGCTCTCACCACCGATGGCTGGCTGCTGGATGGGTTCCCGCGCACGGTGCCCCAGGCTGAAGCCCTCGAACCCCTGCTGGCCGAATTGCAGCAACCCATCCAGGCCGTGATTCTGCTGGAGCTGGATGACGCCGTTTTGATTGAACGGCTGTTGGCCCGCGGTCGCGCCGACGACAACGAAGGGGTGATCCGCAATCGCCTGGAGGTTTACCGCGAGAAAACCGCACCCCTGATTCGCTTCTACAGCGACAAGGGTCTCCTCGTTTCCGTCCCCTCCCAGGGCACAGTCGAGGAGATCACCAAGCGGATCGAGTCCGTTCTCGGTTGACCGGCATGGTAACGTTGCCGTTTGGAAATTTGGAGAGCCACGCCTCATGAAGGTGCGCAGCTCAGTGAAAAAAATGTGTGACAAGTGCCGGGTGATCCGTCGCCACGGCAAGGTCATGGTCATTTGCGCTAACCCCAAGCACAAACAGCGCCAGGGCTGATCCCCCGCTGTTCTGAAACATTCCTCGCCTCCAGGACTTCGGAGGCATCTGTCCTTTTCAACTAAACGAACGTGGCACGGATCGCCGGCGTTGACATTCCCCGCGACAAGCGGATCGAAGTGTCCCTCACCTACATCTACGGAGTTGGTCTCACCCGCTCACAGGCCATCCTGGCCAAAACCGGCGTGAACCCCGACATCCGGGTGAAAGATCTGGAGGACGGAGATCTTCAGAAGCTCCGCAACGCCATGGAGGAATACACCCTCGAAGGCGATCTGCGCCGTCAGGAGGGCATGGCCCTCAAGCGCCTGCAGGACATCGGCTGCGTCCGTGGCCGTCGCCACCGCATGAGCCTTCCCGTTCGTGGCCAACGCACCCGCACCAACGCCCGCACCCGCCGCGGCGCGCGGAAAACTGTGGCCGGCAAGAAGAAGTAAGCCCTCTACATCCTTATCCCTGACTGCATACGGCCATGGCTAAAACCGTCAAAAAATCCGGCCCCAAGAAGGCCAAGCGCAACGTCCCGAACGGCGTCGCTCACATCCAGAGCACCTTCAACAACACCATCGTGTCCATCCCCGACACCGCCGGTGAGGTGATTTCCTGGTCGTCTGCAGGTGCCAGTGGCTTCAAAGGTGCTCGCAAAGGCACCCCCTTCGCGGCTCAAACCGCTGCAGAAGCAGCAGCACGTCGCGCCCTTGACCAAGGCATGCGTCAGATCGAAGTGCTGGTGAGGGGTCCTGGCTCAGGCCGTGAGACCGCCATCCGTGCTCTCCAGGTTGCTGGCCTCGAAATCACCCTGATTCGCGACGTCACCCCCTTGCCCCATAACGGTTGCCGCCGGCCCAAGCGCCGCCGCGTCTGAACCGAGCTGATTTCCGTCCGGTTTCACCCCTTACCCCGATTCAGACCGTGTTGCAGTACCAGATTGATCGCATTGAGCATCAGGTGGCCGAGGATCGCGTCCAGTCCGGCGTTTTCCTGATCGGTCCCCTCGAGCGTGGCCAGGCCACGACCCTGGGCAACGCGCTGCGTCGCGTGCTGATGGGTGGGCTGGAAGGCAGTGCTGTCACCGCCATCCGGATTGCCGGTGTCAATCACGAATACGCCACGGTTCCTGGGGTCCGTGAAGACGTTCTCGACATCCTGCTGAACTGCAAGGAGCTCACCGTCAACAGCCGTTCGGCCGAACTCGAGATTGGTCGTCTCGTGGTGGCTGGTCCCGCTGAAGTGAAGGCTGGAGATCTTCAGTTCTCCTCTCAGGTGCAAGTGGTGGACGCCGATCGTCCGATCGCCACCGTGGCCGACGGCCACAGCCTCGAGCTGGAAGTGCACGTCGAGCGCGGCGTTGGCTATCGCCCGGTGGATCGTCACAACGAAGAAACCAGTGCCATCGATCTGCTCCAGATCGATGCCGTGTTCATGCCCGTGACCCGGGTCAACTTCACCATCGACGAAACCGCCGTTGCCGAAGGCGGTTCGGCCCGCGAGCGCCTGCGGATGGAGATCGTCACCGACGGCTCCATCACCCCCGACGACGCCCTTGCTCAATCAGCCAATCAATTGATTGAGCTGTTCCAGCCGCTGGCCACGGTCACTCTCGTGGAGGAAGTTCCTGCTGAACCCGAGCCCTCGGCGGAAGCACAGATTCCTCTTGAGGAACTGAACCTTTCGGTTCGCGCCTACAACTGCCTCAAGCGGGCCCAGGTCAACTCCGTGTCTGACCTGATGGGCTTCAGCTACGAGGATCTTCTGGAGATCAAGAACTTCGGTTCCAAATCCGCTGATGAAGTGATCGAAGCCCTCGAGCGCATCGGCATCTCCATCCCCCAGAGCCGCACTTCTGCATAACTGCAGAACGGCCTGAACGTCCTTTTTCGTCTTCGTCACCGACAGAACCATGCGTCATCAATGCCGAGTTCCTCAGCTGGGACGTCCAGCTGACCAGCGCAAGGCAATGCTGCGCGCCCTGACCACCCAGCTGATTCGCGAAGGTCGGGTCACCACCACCAAGGCACGGGCCAAAGCGCTTCGCGACGAAGCCGAGCGCATGATCACCCTGGCCAAGGACGGCAGCCTCGCCTCCCGTCGCCGGGCCATGGGTTACATCTACGACAAGCAGCTGGTGCATGCCCTGTTCGACAAGGCTCCCAACCGCTACAGCGATCGCAAGGGTGGCTACACCCGCATCACCCGCACCGTTCCCCGTCGTGGCGACAACGCCGAGATGGCCATCATTGAACTGGTCTGATCAGACCTCACGTCAGTTCTGACGTTGAACACCGAACCCTCGTCTGCAGGTCCTGAGCCAGCGTCCCTTCAGCGGATCGCGATCAGCCTTCAGTACGAGGGGTCTTCGTTTTGTGGGTGGCAGCGCCAACGCAACGGTCGCAGTGTTCAGGCCGTGCTGGAGGACGCCATCGCCCAGCTTGATCCGCACCGACCGGTGCAGACCTTTGCCGCCGGTCGCACCGATGCAGGCGTTCATGCCGCCGGTCAGGTGGTGCACTTCGACTGCAGTGGGCCGATCCCAGCTTGCAAATGGGCCCCGGCCTTGAACGGACGCCTGCCGAGCACCATTCGTGTGCGCGAATCCGTCGCCCGTCCCCTCGATTGGCATGCCTGTTACTCCGCCACCTACAGGCGGTACCGGTACACGATTCACAACGGGCGCCGCCCCAATTTGTTTTTAAGCCCCTGGAGCTGGCACCGTTACCAACACCGGCTGGATGAGTTCCGCATGCGGGACGCTTTGAGCAGCATGCTTGGTCTGCACGACTTCAGCGCCTTCATGAAGGCAGGCAGCCGTCGCGCCCATGCCCGAACCACCGTGCAGGAGGTGCTTGTGGAGCGCCAGGGCGATCTTCTGCGGGTCGAGATTCAGGCCAGTGGTTTTCTGTACGGCATGGTTCGCCTGCTGATGGCCCAGTTGGTGGCCGTTGGCGAGCACCGTCTCAGTGTTTCCGCCTTTGAACAGCGCTGGCGGGAACGACGCCGCCACGAGGTGAAGGAGGCGGCGCCAGCCACGGGCCTCTGCCTGCTTCGGGCTGGCTACGCTGAGCCCATCTTCACCAAAGCCGGCTGGTACGATTGTCAGCCGTGGTTTTTTCTGGCTGAGAGCGATCCACCTCCGGATCCATCCTCAACGCCGGGATAAACGGGCCTCTACTTGGATTGCTTCCCAACTCACAGGAGCTGGAGGGCTGAAGAGTAAGCTCGATCTTTAGCCCCGTCAGGTCCAGCTCTGGACCGACCCCCCTTTGCCCAGTTCCGCTGTCTTAGGCGGGACATACCCGAACCGGCATGCCGGCGCGATGAACAAGACCTCTCTCCCCCCGATTGATTCGATCGACCGCCAGTGGTACGTGGTGGACGCTGAGAATCAAACCCTTGGCCGTCTGGCCACTGAAGTGGCCGCCGTCCTGCGTGGCAAGAACAACCCCAGCTTCACCCCCCACCTGGACACCGGTGATTTTGTCGTCGTCGTGAACGCCGAGAAAATCAAGGTCTCCGGCCGTAAGCCCCAGCAGAAGCTCTACCGCCGTCACTCCGGACGTCCCGGAGGCATGAAGGTGGAAACCTTCGAGGCTCTGCAGGAACGGATCCCCGAGCGGATCGTGGAGAAGGCCATCAAAGGCATGCTTCCCCACAACGCCCTGGGTCGCCAGATGTTCCGCAAGCTCAAGGTCTACAAGGGCACCGAGCATCCCCACGCCGCTCAGAAGCCCCAGCCTCTTCAGCTCAACCCCTCCGCATCCGCCAAATGAGCAACAATTCTGTCGTCTACTGGGGCACCGGTCGTCGCAAGACCTCTGTCGCCCGTGTTCGCCTCGTCCCCGGCAATGGAACGATCACCATTAATGGTCGTCCCGGTGACAACTACCTGAACTACAACCCCTCGTACATCGCAGCGGTGAAGGCTCCCCTGGAGACCCTCGGCCTCAGCAGCGAGTACGACATTCTCGTCAACGTTCACGGTGGTGGACTCACCGGTCAATCCGGCGCCATCAAGCAAGGTGCAGCTCGCGCCCTGTGTGAACTTTCCGCCGACAACCGCAAGCCGCTGAAAACGGAAGGTCACCTCAGCCGCGACCCCCGTGCCAAGGAACGCCGCAAGTACGGCCTCAAGAAAGCCCGTAAGGCTCCTCAGTTCTCCAAGCGCTGATTTTTTACCGATGCCAAAGCCCGACATCCATCCCACCTGGTATCCCGACGCCAAGGTGATCTGCAACGGCGAAGTGGTCATGACCACGGGCGCCACCCAGCCCGAGATCCACGTCGACGTCTGGAGCGGCAACCACCCCTTCTTCACTGGCACCCAGAAGATCCTCGACACCGAGGGTCGTGTGGATCGCTTCATGAAGAAGTACGGCATGGGCACCAAGAAAAAAGGTGCCGATTCCGCCAAGGCCGAATCCAAGGCCTGAGGGTGAGAACGGGGCATGGACGCCTCGACCTTGTTCACACGGCTGGAGACAGCCACAGCCAGCTTCCGCAACCTCGAGCGGCAGCTGGCTGATCCTGATGTGGCCGCTGATCCGAAGCGGCTTGAATCGATCGCACGGGAGCGATCAAGACTTGAGCCCCTTGTGCTCGACTTCGAGGAACTCCAGAGGCTCGAATCCGAGCGGGATTCCGCACGTCAACTGCTCAAAGACAGTCGCGGTGACACTGCGATGGAGGAACTGGCGCAGGATGAGTTGGCCAGCCTCCAGGAACAGCACGCAACGCTGACCGAGCGGCTCACCCTGGCTTTGCTGCCTCGGGATCCCCGCGATGAACGCAGTGTGATGCTGGAGATTCGTGCCGGAGCAGGTGGCGACGAAGCCTGTCTCTGGGCCGGTGATCTGGCACGGATGTATGAGCGTTACAGCCAGAAAGTGGGCTGGGCCGTGCAATCCATCAGCTGCACCGAGGCCGACCTGGGCGGCTTTCGCGAACTGATCCTTTCGGTGCGTGGCGACAGCGTCTACAGCCAACTGAAATTTGAAGCGGGAGTGCACCGGGTGCAACGGGTCCCGGCCACGGAATCCCAGGGTCGGGTCCACACCTCCACAGCCACAGTGGCCGTGATGCCCGAAGCCGATGCCGTGGAAGTACAGCTCGACCCGAAGGATCTCGACATCAGCACTGCGCGTTCAGGCGGTGCTGGGGGGCAGAACGTCAACAAGGTGGAAACAGCCGTGGACCTTCTCCACAAACCCACGGGCATCCGCGTGTTCTGCACCCAGGAACGCTCCCAGCTCCAGAACCGGGAACGGGCCCTTGAGATCCTGCGCGCCAAGTTATTGGAGCGGGAGCAGGCGGCTGCCGCGGAACGCGAAAGCAGCGACCGACGTGCCCAGGTGGGCAGTGGTGACCGCTCCGAAAAGATCCGCACCTACAACTACAAAGACAACCGAACCACCGATCACCGGCTGGGCCGAAACTTCACCCTTGAACCTGTGCTGGAGGGCCAGCTGGAAGACCTGATCGGTGCGTGCGTCGCCGAAGAGCAACGTCAGAAACTCGAAGCCCTGAGCGATCAGGCCGAGAACTGACGGTCAGGCACCGATCACGTATTTCGCCCATTCCTGGTGATGACCGGAATGGATCTGGCGCCGGGCCTCAAAACTGAGGCTGCTGGCCGGCCGCCGCGGAACATGGCGCAGAGGCATGGCGGCTTCCTTCGGAGTTCGGTTGCCTTTGCTCACATTGCAGCTGAGGCAAGCCGTGGTCACGTTCTCCCAGGTGTCACCGCCTCCCCGACTGCGGGGCATCACATGATCGATCGACAACTGATCCTCACGACTGCCGCAGTACTGGCAGGTGTGGTTGTCCCGCTGGAACAGGTTGCGCCGCGTGAGGGGCAGCTGACGGAACGGCACGCGGACGTACTGCCGCAAGCGGATCACCGTCGGCAGGTGGGTGCCCTGTCGCAATTGCCGACAGGGGTCGTGCTCCAGGCTCTCGGCCTTGCCCTTCAGCATCATCACCACAGCCCGCCTCCAGGTGGTGATATTGAGCGGCTCGTAGGACGCATTGAGAACGAGAACCTGGCCCATGCCAGCTCACTCAATAAGCTTCATGCTATCGGCGATGTGAAGCCGTCTCGGTAGCGCCGAGCACCGCCTGTGATTCCGGAGCTGAATCCACGTCAGCGCGCCTGGGTGGAGGTTTCACCTGTAGCGATTCGGGCCAACGCCAGGGCTCTCTGCCAGCACCTCGGCCCTCGCACCCAATTGATGGCTGTGGTGAAAGCCGATGGCTACGGCCATGGGGCCGAAACGGTGGCACGGGCTGCGCTCCAGGGGGGAGCCACCAGCCTTGGCGTGGCCACGCTGCAGGAAGGTCTTGAACTGCGCCGGGCCGGTCTGGAAGCACCGGTGCTGCTGTTGAGCAACCTCAACGAAACGGACGACCTGCGCACCTGCCTGCACTGGCGGTTGATGCCCACCCTGAGCAGTCTCAGAGATGCCCAGCTCTGCAATGAGCTCGCTGCCAACAGCGGTCGACGTTTCGACGTGCAGCTGAAGATCGACACCGGCATGGCGCGGCTGGGCTGCTCCCTCAGCGACAGTCATCAGACAGCAGCAGGCCTGCAAAACCTGGAACACCTCAACCTGGCGGGCATTTACAGCCACTTGGCCTGTGCTGATGAGCCTGACGATGCCTTGACAAGCCTCCAGCAGGAGCGCTTCGTGAGCATGCTCTCGGCCCTTCCCCAAGCGGGCTCCAACATCACCCGCCATCTGGCCAACTCCGCGGGGACCCTGCTCAACCGGGAGCTGCACCACGACCTCGTGCGCGTTGGGTTGGCCCTTTACGGCCATGCCCCCGCCAGTCATCTGAGCAACGTCATTCCCCTGCAACCCGCCCTGGCGGTTCGTGCCCGGGTCAGCCTGATCCGCGTCGTGCCCGCCGGCACTGGAGTCAGCTACGGCCATCGCTTCATCACCCAGCGCCCCACGCGGCTTGCGGTGGTGGGGATCGGCTATGCCGATGGTGTTCTGCGGTCCCTCAGCGGGCACATCCACGCCTTGCATCGCAATCGCCAGCTGCCTCAGGTGGGAGCCATCACCATGGACCAGCTCCTGCTGGATGCCACCGATGCAGCTGAGCTGGAGCAAGGCGACATCGTCACTCTGCTGGGCCAGGACGGCGATCTGGAATTAAGCCCTCAAAGCTGGAGCAACCACTGCGGCTCGATTCCCTGGGAGATCCTCTGTGGTTTCAAACGACGTCTGCCCCGCGTTGAAGTCTGACCACCTGCCCAGCACTTGGTACTCTGGGTGCGCCGCTGGAGAGGTGGCTGAGTGGTTGAAAGCGGCTCCCTGCTAAGGAGTTACAGGAGGCAACTTCTGTCGAGGGTTCGAATCCCTCCCTCTCCGTTCCAAGTTCGTTGACTCAATCCCCCGGCGCCTCGGGGCTGGTGCACAAGTTGAGTTGGCGTGCCAACTCCGGCATTAGAGATGCGTCCCTGGCTCGATCAGGCCCCGTGGTGAACACCACCAGCAAGCTGGGTGGCTGCTGTTCTGACGTCTGGAACCAAGCAGCGTCATGACGGGCCTGACTCATCCAGCCGGCCTTGCTCCACAGGAGCGAATCTTCAGGTAGGCCCTCGCCGAGGAACCCATCCACCTGGTTTTCAGGATCGGCACGGCGCTGCTGCTGATCGAGCGAGCGCCGCAAGAGCCCTTGCAGCCGACGACAGGCCGGTGGCGACACCACCGCGCCGGTCATCACAGCCTCCAGCATCCGGGCTGTCGCAGCGGTGGACAAGCCATTGCGGTTGCTGTTGTCGGCCCCGTAGAACAATTTCTCCCGGCCATAGGGACCATCACCCCAGGTCTTCTGACAGCAATTCACCGCCTCGAGTTCCGGCCAGGCCAAGGTCTGCAACCAGCCATTGATCAAGCGACGCTGCTCCGTCCAAAGCTCCCAGCGTTCCCCATGAAGTGCAGGTCCACTGGTGGTGCCTGTAAGCAAATCAACCACAAGCCCAGTGGCATCGTTGCTGGAATCGGCAATCATGTCGCGCACCGCGCGCTGCAGTTCGTCGCTTTCAGGGATCAGATCACGTTGCAGCCACTGCTCAACGGCGACGGCATAAAACAGCTTCACCACGCTGGCCGGATAGAGGATCCGGTCTTGGTTCCAGGAAGCACCACTGCCCTGACCAGCCTCCGGAGCAACATCGTCGTACCGCACCCAGGTGATTGCCAGACTGTTGCGCAGCCCCGGGCGTCCGTCGGCATCGAGCCCATCGAGGGCCGCCTCAAGCCGAGCCGCCATTGCGGGATCGGGACGGTAGAACGCCATAGCGATTCGATTGGGCCATGGCGACGCTAGGCACCCTGCTGGCCCCAGACCTGATTCAGACAGGCTCCTGTTGGCAGCTGTGCGCTGACGCCAATGGATATGCGAGATCTGACGGCGAGAGCCTGACAACCCAGGCCTGTCGTGGACGTCGCTTTCGCATCCTGGAGAAGCAGCGCAAACGGATCGCCGTGCAGCTGCTGGAGGATGGTTACCGCTGCTGGCTCGAACTCGAAGCTGTTCTGGGGCGAGCTGAGCAATGCTCCCCCTGGAGACCGTCGCCGCTGAGCGCGTCGGAGATTGAACAACGGCTGCCGGGCGTTCTCGCTTGGAGCGAAACCGCCCAGCAACGTCCCAATATCTATCTGTGGGGGGGATCCACGGAACCCGACATGGATTGTTCCGGTCTGATGCAAATGGCCTTCGCCAGCCAGGGCATCTGGATTCCGCGGGATGCCTATCAGCAGGAGCGGTTCTGCCAACCGGTTGCTGCACTCCCAGACGATTACAGCCTGTTGCGCCCGGGAGATCTGCTGTTTTTTGGCACACCACGGCGTTGCACCCATGTGGGGCTCCATCTCGGCGATGGCCGCTACCGCCACAGCTCAGGCCGAGATCATGGGCGCAATGGGATCGGCATCGACAGCCTCCACAGCCGCGATCAACACCCGGTGGCTCGCCACTACAGAGCTGAATTCCGCAGCGCAGGCCGTGTGGTGCGTTGCCATGACGGATCGCATCTCGCCTGAAGCTGTCAGCCCGATCAACCGGGCCCCTGCTTAAGTTGAGCGACAAACAACGCAACCGGCATGAGTGCACCCCTGGATCTCTCGGTGGTGGTGCCGCTGTACAACGAAGAGGAAAGCCTGCCCCATTTGGTTGAGCAGCTCCTGACGGCGCTGCGTCCAGCCGGTGAGGGATTTGAGCTGGTTCTGGTCGACGACGGATCCAGCGACCGCACCGCGAACGTGCTGGCCAAGCTCAGCGCCGAAGTGCCCGAAGTGGTTGCCGTGCTGCTGCGCAAGAACTACGGCCAGACAGCAGCCATGGCGGCTGGGTTTGACGTGGCTGGCGGGGCGGTCATCGTCAGCCTGGATGGGGATCTTCAGAATGATCCAGCCGACATCCCCATGCTGCTGGCCAAATTGCGGGAGGGGTATGACCTCGTGAGTGGCTGGCGCCATCAGCGCCAGGACGCCGCTCTCCAACGCAAACTTCCCTCCCGGATCGCCAACCGCTTGATCGGCCGGGTGACCGGTGTACGGCTGCATGACTACGGCTGCTCCCTCAAGGCCTACCGCCGCGAGGTGCTCTCAGACATGCGGCTCTATGGGGAGCTGCATCGCTTTCTTCCCGCCCTGGCCTTCATCGAGGGTGCACGAATCACCGAAGTGAAGGTGAACCACCGGGCGCGTCAGTTCGGAAGCAGCAAGTACGGGATCGATCGCACCTTCCGTGTGCTGATGGATCTGCTCACCGTCTGGTTCATGAAGCGTTTTCTGACCCGGCCGATGTACGTGTTCGGCTTCGGGGGGCTGCTGGCCATCGCCGCCAGCCTGATCACCAGCACCTATCTCCTTGTAATCAAGGTGATGGGAGGCGACATTGCCAATCGCCCACTGCTCACCCTGGCGGTGGTGCTTGGCTTGGCTGGCATTCAATTGTTCTGCTTCGGACTGCTGGGCGAACTGCTGATCCGCACCTACCACGAAAGCCAGGGCCGGCCGATTTACCGCATCCGCGAAACATTGCGCGGCTGCCGAGCCTGCTGACGGATCGGGGCAGCGGCCGGCGCGCCGCGGAACGGTGCGATCGCAGCGGCAGCTGCTTCCACCACACGCGCATCGCTGTCACGCAGCGCCTGGCGCAGCAGGGGCAGCGCCGAACGGTGTCCCCATCGGGCGGCCAAACGAACAGCGCGCAAACGCTCCTCGGGTCCAGCCTCCATATCAGCCTTGAGACGACGCTCCAGGGTAAGACGCTCCAAGGGACTGCTCGGCGCCGTCCAGGACTCCAGGGAAGCATCGGCGGATTCACCATCAGCAGCGGGCTCAATCACCAGTTCCAACTGGGCACGATTGATCTGTGCGACACGGCTGGCATCCGTGCTGGAGAGCATCGGCTTCACCGGTTTCCTGCGTAACCAGAGCACCACCGTGAGCAGCACGACGGCACCAGGAAGGAGAACGTTCTGCATGCGGATTGAACTTTTATGTCGCCGTCGGGGCCTAAAGCAGGCCGTCAGAACGGACCTCCTTACAGTAGCTGCGAAGCTTTTGGCCTCGACATGACTGGAGATTTCGCTGCTGCCTGGCTGCCTGCGATTTTTGTGCCCATCACCGGAATCGTGTTCCCCGCAGTGTTCATCGTCCTTGTTGGTCGAGTGATCACCGCTGCCGAGTGACCGCGACCTGCGGACCGTTTCACCCCCTCAGCACTCGTACCTCATGACTGTCACTCCTGCTGCTGATCCCTGCGTCGGCAACCTTGCGACACCCGTCAACAGCGGCTATTTCATCAAGGGCCTGATCAACAACCTGCCCTTGTACCGCCCTGGAATTTCTCCGAACTTCCGTGGCTTGGAAACCGGTGCAGCCTTCGGTTATCTGCTCTACGGCCCCTTCACCATCTGTGGTCCCCTACGTGCCACGGAATACCAGCAGACCGCCGGTCTGCTGGCAGCCATCGGCGCCGTGCACATCCTCAGCCTGCTGTTCCTGCTCTACAACCAGCCCGGCAAGCAACCCAACATCCCTCCTGCAGATGTGACGGTTGAGAATCCTCCCGCCGACCTGTTCACCCGCACCGGTTGGGCCGACTTCACCAGTGGGTTCTGGCTCGGTGGTTGCGGCGGTGCCGTCTTTGCCTGGTTCCTCTGCAACACCGTTCACGTCCAGGATCTGTTCAAGATCGCTGCTGGTGTCTGGAGCGTCGGCTGAAGCGATCCACTGAAACAGCCAACCCAAATCATTCATCCCCCGGTTGCCTGATTCCAGGCAGCAGGGGGATTTTTCCTGGCAGGATTCATTCACATTTGAGACGTCCCGGTGCGGTCGATCTCCCAGCCGTTTCTTCAGCGGCCTGTTCTGACGGTCGTCTGCAGCCTGCTGATCCTGCTCGCAGGCTGCACGGCTCTTTTCGGGCTTGGGTTGGAAGATCTTCCGCCCCTGGCGCCCACCCGCGTGAGTGTGAGCGCCAGCTTCCCGGCGGCTTCACCGGAGGTGGTGGAGCAGAGCGTGACCCGGGTGTTGGAACAACAGCTGAATGGCCTTGAAGGGGTCGAAAGCATCAGCTCAACCAGCAGGCAGGGCGGCGCCAGCATCTCCTTGCGCTTCAACGCGGGTGATCCCGAGCTGAATGCGATCAAAGTTCAGAACGAGGTGAACCTGGCCAGCCGTCGTCTCCCCCAGGCTGTGACCCGCCAGGGGCTCCGGGTGCGGCGGTCCTCGGAAGACCTATTGATGATCCTGGGATTCAGCCACCCTCCGGATCAATACGTCCCCACGTTTCTTGCGGGTTGGCTCGACCAGACCCTGCGTGATGCACTGCTCACCACGCCAGGCATCGGCGATGTGCAGGTGTTTGGCAGCAGTGAACTCTCCTTTCGCCTTTGGCTGGATCCGCAACGCCTCGAACAGGCCAACCTCACCCTGAGCGATGTCAGCCGCGCCCTGGCGGAACAGAACGTTCTGGCCGCGATCGGCAGCATCGGCGCTGCCCCAGTACCTCCCGGCCAGCTGCTGACCCTTCCGGTGGAGGCGGAGGGGAGACTGCGCAGCCAATCGGACTTTGAAAACCTCGTGCTGCGTCGCCTGGACGATGGCGGGCTGCTGCGGCTGAAGGATGTGGGACGGGTTGCTCTCGGACAGCGCAACTACGGACGGGAGGCGATGAATTTGGACGGGGAACGCTCCGTGGCCGTGGGTGTTTATCAGCGCGACGGGGCCAATGCCCTGGAGGTGAGCCGGGCGATCAAACACACGCTGCAGCAGTTGGAAGCGAGCTTCCCTCCGGGCATCGAGCTGTCGATGATCGTTGATGTGGCCGACACGGTTCAGGCCAACCTCGATCGCACCGTCATCACCTTGCGCGATGCCGTGCTGCTGGTGCTGGTGGTGCTGGTGCTGTTCTTGGGCCGCTGGCGCCTCGCCCTGATCCCCGGCCTTGCCGTGCCGGTAGCACTGGTGGGGAGCCTCACGCTTGTGAAACTGAGCGGTTCCAACCTCAACAGCCTGATCCTGTTCGGGCTGGTGCTGGCCACAGGAATCGTTGTGGATGATGCCATCGTCGTGAGCGAAGACATCGCCGGACGCATCGAACGGGGCACGCCCCCCGAGCAGGCGGCCGAAGACGCCATGGCCGAGCTGGCGAATGCTGTTGTCGCCACCTCACTGGTCTTGGCAGCCGTGTTTCTGCCCGTGCTGCTCATTCCTGGATCGATTGGCCGCCTCTATCAACCGATCGCCCTGGCCATCAGCGGAGCAATTCTGTTTTCCACCCTGAATGCCCTCAGCTTCACCCCGATGGCCTGTGCCCGGGTCTTGGGTCCGGGAGGCGGCCGTCTTCCTGGGGCCCTCGGCAAGCTCAGCCGCTGGATTCGGGAGGGAATGCAGACACTGCAATCCCAGTACGCCAAGCGACTCGAGCACTGGCTACAGCGAAGGCGGCTCATCGCCCTTGTGCTGCTGAGCGGCCTGGTCATCACGGCCTCTGGCTTGTCGGTGATGCCAACAGCCTTCATTCCTGACGACGATCAAGGTCAGATCCGCGGCTACTTCACTCTTCCCGACGGCGCCAGCCTCGAGCGCAGCGTGGCCGTGATGGATGACATCCGACGCGTCGTCAGCGAAGAGCCCCTGGTGCGCACCGGCAACTTTTATGCCGGCAGCTCCTTCGGACAAAGAGGAGAAGATCGGGGCTCCTTCTATCTGCGTCTGCAGGCGCTGGAGGATCGGCCCGGCGTTGATCAGAGCAGCAACGCCATCAAACGCCGTTTGAGTCGGGAGATTCAGCAACGAGTCGGCGATGCCAGGGTCGTGCTGACCACCCCTCCAGCGGTGCGGGGCTTCAGCAGTGAATCAGGACTCTCGCTTGAACTGCTGGACCGCAGCGGCGGCCAATTGAGCCTGGAGCAATTCGGCCGTGTCGCGGAGAACTTCATCGAATCGGCCAAGGCGACAGACCGCTTTGAACGGGTGAGCAGCCGCTTTGATGCAAGCTTCCCCCGTTGGCGCCTGGAGCTCGACCGCGACCAACTGGCCGCTCTCGACCTCGACTACGGCGCAACACTGCGGGAGATCGGCACAGCCTTCGGCGGCCGCTACATCGACGACACCTTCGACGGTGGTCGGGTTCGTTCCATTGTGCTGCAACTCGATGGCAGCGAACGAGGGCGACCCGAGGATCTCACAGCCTTGATGGTGCGCAACCGCAGCGGTGAACTGGTGTCTGTGGCAAGCGTGGCCCGCTTGACCCGCGAGGAAGGCGTCAACAACATTCGCCATTTCGGGCTCAACCGTGCGATCCGCATCACCGCCATTCCCAAGCCAACCGTCAGCAGCGGTGCAGCCATCGACGCTCTGATCCAAGCGGGAGATCGCATTGGAGGCAGCAACATCGGGCTGGCCTTCACGGGCCTGGCGTTGGAAGAACAACGAGCGGAGCGGGTGACCTGGGTGTTGTTCGCCCTTGGCGTGGTCGTGGTGTACCTGCTTCTGGCCGCTCTCTACGAAAGTTTTGTTGACCCTTTGATCATTCTGCTCACGGTGCCGATGGCCCTGCTCGGAGCTCTGATCGGCTTGAAATTACGCGGCCTTCCACTGGATGTTTACGGCCAGATGGGGCTTCTGGTGCTGGTGAGCCTGGCGGCCAAGAACGGAATACTGATCGTGGAATTTGCCAACCAGCGGCTTGCGGCGGGCCTGGCCCTGCGCCAAGCGGTAGTGGACGCGGCCGTGAACCGGATGCGTCCGATCCTGCTGACTGCGATCACATCCCTGGCGGGCTTCCTGCCTCTACTGCTGGCGCAGGGCACAGGAGCTGCCAGCAGGATCAGCATCGGCACCGTGGTCTTCAGCGGACTGCTGGTGGCCTCCTTGCTGTCTCTGTTTGCCGTCCCTGCCGTGTACCTCATGTTGAAGCGCGACCGGAGACCGACTCAGGTCTAACGGTGCGTTCTGAACGGATGCGGCAGTGCCCACCGCGTAGGGTGCGGCCTCAATTCAAGGTTCTGCTCCTGGAAGGAACAATGACCATCACCCCGCGGGCGACGACGGCAACCAGTTCTCAGGCGCAGTTCTTCGACTACGGCTCAGCGGCCAATCCGCTGCAGAAGGGCCTGATCAGCACGATCCCCTACCGAAGCTTTTCGGCCAGTTTCTTCGATAAGCCCGGGACGGCCCTGCAACCCCTCGATTTGAGTGCCGATCTGCAATGCGAAGGGCCGGCGACGGGTCCATCCCTCTGTGGCAATTTCATTCGCCTGGATCAAGGGTCCCTGCGCACCCATGCGGATGCGACCAGTCAGCTGTTCTTCGTCGCCCGCGGCTATGGGCAAACCGAGGCCTGTGGCCAGGTCTTTCACTGGAGTGAGGGCGATACCTTCGTTCTCCCCGCTGGCGGGGAAGCCATCCACAGCAGCGAAGGCCGTGCCGGCCTCTATTGGGTGCACGACGCCCCCCTGCTTCGGTATCTGGGCGTGAGCACCGTGAAGCCAGTGTTCGAACCCTGCTTCTACAGCCATCAAGATGCCCGCGCAGAGCTGGATGTCATCGCCAGCAATCCCCGCGGAGCCAATGCCAATCGCGTCAGCGTGCTGCTCGGGAACGACGCGTTCCCCCAGACCCGCACCGTCACCCACACCTTGTGGGCCATGTTGGGAATTCTCCCGGCAGGCCAGGTGCAACGCCCGCATCGACACCAGTCGATCGCCCTCGATTTTGCGGTGGCCTGCCAACCGGGTTGCTACACGATGATCGGCACCGAGCTGGATGAGAACGGGATGATCCGTAATGGGCACCGGGAAGACTGGGCAGCCGGCGCAGCCTTCGTGACCCCACCCGGCTACTGGCACTCTCACCACAACGAATCCGGCGCCGACGCCTACGTGCTGCCCATTCAGGATGCCGGCCTGCACACCTATCTGCGCACTCTCGACATTGCCTTCAGCAACAGGGGCCGGGCTGACTTAAGCAACACCCCATAGCCAACCCAACCTCAACGGGTGAGCAATTGATGGTTCACCGAGCTGAGGGCACCGTGTTCGGAATAACGACGTGAAATACGCTCGAGGCGCGTTGCATTCGACAGCCAAAGCGCTTCGATGTTGAAGGGCTGATGGGGATCAATCTGGGCAGGCGCCAGAAAGGCTCCTCCATCCGGCAAAAAGATCCAGCGATCAAGATCGCCTTCGGCAAAACAGATGTTGTCCCCTGGAGAAGGGTGGTCGCAGCGCCAGTCACCGATCAGCTGATCTGGCTCCAGGGGTGGACGTTCCAGGGCTGAACTTCCGGCGAGAAACTCACGGATCAGCACGATCCGATCCAATTGCCCCGCACCATCCCACAGCAGCACCAGGCGGTGACGGCGTTGGTGATGCAGGAACCCGAACTCGGCGTAGAGCCTGGCCCAGGTGGACCGGTGCAGCGTCCCCCTTGAAAAACTGCCGGTGCCGAAGACCCCCATGTCGGGATCCAACCGCGTGAAGCTTTGAACGATCCGCTTTTCAGGCTCGCCGGCAGGCGGTTGATGGGGAGAACTCGATCCCGCTTCCTCCGGCCAGAGCAGCAGGGTCAGATTGAGTGGCACACCGGAGGGTGCCTGTTCGAGCCTGAGCAAGGAGGGCTGACGCTTGGTGCGTTGAAGCGTCCGGTCCATGCTGTCGAACCAGCCGCGCCACTCACCAACGTTGCGCTGCAGGTGCTCCCATTCGCCCACGTTCAGCCCGCTCCAGATCGAGGCCTGAGGCTAGTCAGGGCCCAGAGCAAGACGAGAACAACAACGCGGCTCAACAGAACCACTCCGAAGCACAGACAACAAAAATCCCCACCCGACGAACCGGGTGGGGACGTTTGAAACGAGGAACGACTCGTCGCGGGTTAATTCAGGAGTGAATTAACCGAATTTCCCTGAAGTCGAGGCAATCAGGAAGGCGGCGTACGTCAGGACATAGCCAACCGTGAAGTGAGCCAAGCCGACGACACGGGCCTGAACGATGGACAGTGCCACAGGCTTGTCGCGGTAACCCATCATGTTGGCGATGGGGCTGCGCTGGTGAGCCCAGACGATGGTCTCGATCAGCTCCTGCCAGTAACCCCGCCAGGAGATCAGGAACATGAAGCCGGTGGCCCAAACCAGGTGTCCGAAGAGGAACATCCAAGCCCAGACGGCGAGGTTGTTGCTTCCGAACGGGTTGTAGCCGTTGATCAACTGGGAGGAGTTGAGCCACAGGTAGTCGCGGAACCAGCCCATCAGGTAAGTGCTGGATTCGTTGAACTGGGCCACGTTGCCGGACCAGATGGCCAGGTGCTTCCAGTGCCAGTAGAAGGTCAGCCAACCGACGGTGTTCAGAGCCCAGAAGACAGCCAGGTAGAAGGCGTCCCAGGCAGAGATGTCGCAGGTGCCGCCACGGCCGGGGCCGTCGCAGGGGAAGGAGTAGCCGAAGTCCTTCTTGTCGGGCATCAGCTTGGAGCCGCGGGCATCCAGGGCACCCTTCACAAGGATCAGGGTGGTGGTGTGGAGACCCAGAGCAATGGCGTGGTGAACCAGGAAGTCACCAGGGCCGATGGGCAGGAACACATCGGTGTTGCCATTGATTGCGTCCAGCCAGTAGTGCTCACCAGGAATGTTCTGGGAAGCAAGGCTGGCGGAGCTGGAGGCGTTGGAGAGCAGCACGTCCATTCCGTACATGGCCTTACCAGAGGCGGCCTGAACGAACTGGGCGAACACGGGCTCAACCAGGATCTGCTTCTCGGGAGTACCGAAGGCAACGACCACATCGTTGTGGACGTAGAGGCCGAGGGTGTGGAAACCGAGGAACAGGGACACCCAGCTCAGGTGGCTGATGATCGCTTCCTTGTGCTCGAGCATCCGAGCCAGGACGTTGTCCTTGTTGGCTTCGGGGTCGTAGTCACGGATGAAGAAGATCGCACCGTGGGCGAAGGCACCACACATCAGCGCGATGGCGATGTACTGGTGGTGGGTGTACAGGGCTGCCTGAGTCGTGTAGTCCTTCGCGATGAAGGCGTACGACGGCATCGAGTACATGTGCTGCGCCACGAGGCTGGTGACCACGCCGAGGGAGGCGAGAGCCAGACCAAGCTGGAAGTGCAGGCTGTTGTTGATGGTGTCGTAGAGACCCTTGTGGCCAGCGCCGAGGTCACCGGGGGTGCCCTTCGGGGGGTTGTGGGTTTCGAGGATCTCCTTGATGGAGTGACCGATACCGAAGTTGGTCCGGTACATGTGGCCGGCGATCACGAAGAGGCAACCGATGGCCAGGTGGTGGTGGGCGATGTCCGTCAGCCAGAGGGCTTCTGTCTGAGGGTGGAAACCACCGAGGAAGGTGAGGATGGCGGTGCCGGCACCTTCGGAACTACCGAAGACCTGATTCAGAGAGTCGGGGTTTTCGGCGTACACACCCCAGTTGCCAGTGAAGAAGGGTCCAAGACCGGCGGGGTGAGGCAGAACATTGAGGAAGTTGTCCCAACCAACGTGCTGACCGCGGGCTTCGGGGATCGCAACGTGAACCAGGTGACCGGTCCAGGCGATGGAGCTGAAGCCGAAGAGGACAGCAAGGTGGTGGTTCAGACGCGATTCAGCGTTTTTGAACCAGGCCAGGGAGGGACGGAACTTGGGCTGCAGATGCAACCAGCCGGCGAAGAGGGCCCAAGCCGACAGGATCATCATGAAGATGGAACCCTGATACAGCTCGGCATTTGTCTTCATGCCGATTGTGTAGAACCAGTGATACAGGCCTGAGTAGGCGATGTTCACCGGGGAGGAAGCGCCCGCTTGGGTGAAGGCGTCAATGGCGCCTTGACCGAAGTGGGGATCCCAGATTGCGTGAGCGATGGGGCGCACGTGCAGGGGGTCGGCGACCCACTGCTCGAAGTTGCCCTGCCAGGCGATGTGGAACAGGTTTCCCGAAACCCACAGGCCGATGATCGCGAGGTGACCGAAATGGGTGGAGAAGAGCTTCTGATAGAGGCGCTCCTCCGTCATTCCGTCATGGCTCTCGAAGTCGTGAGCCGTGGCGATCCCGTACCAAATACGGCGGGTTGTCGGGTCCTGGGCCAGACCCTGGCTGAACGAAGGGAATTTCGTTGCCATTAGAGGGAGAGGTCAGGTGAGGTCAGCCGACCACAAGAATGTGGGCGTGGAAGAAGGCCCACGTGGTCGCAATTCCGCCCAAGAGGTAATGGGCAACACCCACGGCACGGCCTTGGATGATGGAAAGAGCACGGGGCTGGATGGCGGGAGCCACCTTCAACTTGTTGTGAGCCCAGACGATGGACTCGATCAGTTCCTGCCAGTAGCCGCGACCACTGAAGAGGAACATCAGGCTGAAGGCGAACACGAAGTGGGCGCCGAGGAACATGATTCCGTAGGCGGCTGTGTTCGAGCCATAGCTGTTGATCACCTGAACGGCCTGAGCCCACAGATAGTCACGCAGCCAGCCATTGATGGTGATGGCGCTTTGGGCAAAGTTGCCGTTGGTGATGTGCGCGACGGAACCGTCGGCATTCACCGTTCCCCAGATGTCGCTCTGCATCTTCCAAGAGAAGTGGAAGATCACGATTGACAGGGAGTTGTACATCCAGAACAGGCCCAGGAACACGTGGTCCCAAGCGGAGACCTGGCAGGTGCCACCACGACCAGGACCATCGCAGGAGAAGCGGAAGCCCAGGTTGGCCTTATCAGGGATGAGGCGGGAGCTACGGGCGTACAGGACACCCTTCAGCAGGATCAGCACCGTCACGTGAATCGTGAAGGCATGAATGTGGTGAACCATGAAGTCGGCGGTGCCGAGCGGCATGGGAGCAGCGGCAACCTTGCCGCCGACGGCGACTACGGAACCGTTGAACACTTCACTCACACCCGCGAGGGCGTTGGGAGCCGTGCTGCCGGCAGCTGCGGCGTGCACGTTCTGAATCCACTGAGCAAAGATCGGCTGAATGGAGATGGCCGAATCGCTGAACATGTCCTGGGGACGACCCAGGGCACGCATGGTGTCGTTGTGGATGTACAGGCCGAAGCTGTGGGCTCCGAGCCAGATGCAGACCCAGTTGAGGTGGCTGATGATGGCGTCGCGAGCCTTGAGCACCCGATCCAGCACGTTGTCGATGTGCTTGGCGGGGTCGTAATCGCGAACCATGGCGATGGCGGCGTGAGCGCCGGCACCAACGATCAGGAAGCCACCGATCCAGATGTGATGGGTGAAGAGCCCGATCTGGGTGGGGTAATCGATCGCTTGGTACGGATACGGAGGCATCGCGTACATGTGCTGAGCAACGATGATGCTCACCGAACCGCCGATGGCGAGGTTGACCGCCAGCTGGGCATGCCAGGAGTTGGTCATGAAGTCATAAAGACCGTCGTGACCGTTGGTGGCAGGGAACAGCAGGGGATCACCCTTCTGGCCTTCGTGGATCTCCTTGATGGAGTGACCGATGCCCCAGTTGGTCCGGTACATGTGACCGGCAACGATGAACATCACGGCAATCGCCACATGGTGATGAGCGATGTCGGTCATCCAGAGGCTTCCCGTTACAGGATTCAAACCACCCTTGAAGGTGAGGAAATCGCTGTAAGCAGCCCAGTTGCCGGAGAAGAAGGCACCGACACCAGCGCTGAAGCCGGGATACAGCTGCGCCAGAAGGTCTTGATTGAAGAACTCGTGGGGCAGCGGAATGTCTGCAGCCGAAGCGATGGTCTTGCCATTGAGCACCAGCGGTTGGCCGGCATCAATGGCATCCATCAACTTGGTGACAGGGGCAGACACGTGGATGACGTGACCAGCCCAGGACAGTGAACCGAGACCCAGCAGACCTGCCAGGTGGTGGTTCAGCATCGACTCAACGTTCTGGAACCACTCCAGCTTCGGCGCAGCCTTGTGGTAGTGGAAAACACCGGCGTTGAGCATGAGGCCGGCCATCACCAGGGCACCGATGGCCAAAGCCATGAGCTGGGTTTCGCTGGTGATGCCCCAGGCCCGCCACATCTGGAAGAGGCCTGAGGTGATTTGGATGCCTTGGAAACCGGCACCCATGTCGCCGTTGAGGACTTCTTGGCCGAAGACGGCCCAGACCTGCTGGGCGCTTGGCTTCACATGGGTGGGATCAGCAAGCCAACCGGAATAGTTGGAGAAGCGGGCGCCATGGAAGAAGGCACCGCTGAGCCAGATGAAGATGACGGCCAGGTGGCCGAAATGGGCGGAGAAGATCCGCCGAGAGACCTCTTGAAGGTCGCTCGTGTGAGCGTCGAAGTCGTGAGCGTTGGCGTGAAGGTTCCAAACCCAGGTGGTGGTTTTGGGACCTTTCGCGAGAGCGCGGTCGAAGTGTCCGGGCTTACCGAACAGCTCGAAGGTTGCTGGATTGTCAACCTTCTCGACCTGGCTTTTCGCGTCACTCCCACGCTCAGGTGGGCTGATGGTCATCGAGTCGTTCCTCGAGGGACGGGTTTCGAGGTGGTGGGCCACCCCTCCGAAGGGCCGAAGCCAATCGGGGCCCCGAACACGGATCCACAAGGGATCAGCATCCGGGCGTCAGTACGGCAAAGGAGTCGAAACCCCTTGTCTGCACTGAAGCTGGGGCCCCAAAGAGGGGACCGCTGGCGGAAGCATAGGGGCGGAGAAGGGGGTTAAAGGGCCCTGAGTTACAAAGGTTCAATCCTGTGGCGGGCCAGTCAGCGACAGGCGTCTGCAGAAGACTGAGAATCAGCGAAACAACAAAGATCTCAAGCAGTAAGCAATACAATTTCACGCATATTTCCTTCCTAAATAACTAAAACTCTGACAGTGAAGGGCGGATTGTTCAGAATGATCGGATCTGTTCATGCCCGATGCGTCGCCCTGGCCTGAAGTCGATATGGGCTGTTCTGCTGGCAGCAGTGCTGCTTCTTGGTGCCGGCTTACCCGTTCATGCGCGTCCTGGATTCTTCAATCGTGATTCAGGGTCCGCTGCCAAACCGCTGCCGAGCTCAGCCCCCAGCGGGAAGCTCCAGGAAGTGGCTCCTCCAGGGGCCGTGCAACAGCTGCGCCAGAAGCTGCAACAGCACCGCCCCTCCCTGCGGCTGATCGATCCAAGCAACGACAGCATCGTTACCTCTGACGCCCTTGAGCTGCGTTTCGAAATCGACGACTGGCCCCTCAGCAGCGACCCCGAATTGGGCCTGGGGCCCCATGTGGTGCTCCAAATCGACAACCGTGCTCCCCTACGGATGAGCGAAAGCGATGGGAACCGCCTGAAAGTTCGTATCGATGACCTGGAGGCGGGCAGTCACCGGTTCAGCGCCTGGGCCGCTTACCCCTGGGGAGAAGCCGTACAAGCACCGGGAGCCTCAGTCCAGGGACGCGTGCACCTCTGGCAAAAACTGCAGGGCACACAACCCGAACGCGATGCCCCCTGGCTGGTCCCTGTCTACCCAGCCGGAGAGCAGGGCCTGCAACCCCTTTTGGTGGATTGGCTGATCTGGAATGCTCCGCTGCAAAACCTGCGGGAGGGCGATGGACGCTGGCGGCTCCGCATCAGCATTGATGGAGACAGCTTTTTGGTTGATCACCAGGAAGCCCTTTGGCTCAAAGGATCGAACAGCGCAGGCAGCCACGACATTCAGATGGAACTGCTGAATGGGCTGGGCGAGCCAATCACACCGGTCTTCAACAACCAGCTGATCCATCTGAAAGCTGCATCCGGTGCCAAGCCGGGCTGGATGCGCCCACGCCTCAGCGAAAGCCAGCTCGCGCGCCTGAGCGGCTCCCCTGAGCCTGAAGTTCTGGAGGTGGTCGAATCCACGCCAGAGCCTCCTCAAAAAACTGAGGAGAAACAACAGAAGAAGACAGAACAGCCCCTAGACCTTCCCCAGGCTGAGATCAAAGCCGAGGCGGTCGTCAAGGACGAGGTTGAAACCAAGCCCGAGGCCGCCCCCCAACCCAAGGCACCAGAGGAAAGCGATGGGCAGGAGCCTGAGCTGCCCCTTGCCGAACAGCCACCTGCTGAACAGCCACCTGCTGAACAGCCATCCAAAGCAGAAACGGCTCGGCCCACTCCTGCCACTACCGCCACGGAGAAGCCAGCGGAGCCTCAGCAGCCAGCCGAAGAGGAAACCAGGCTGATGCCGAGCAGCAGCCTGGGAGGATCTGCCCGTGAGTTGCTCAACAGTGATGGGCGCTTGCGCAAGCCCTGACCCGGATTCCCTGCCCTGAACCCCACATCTGCCGCTCCCGCTCTGGGCCTAGGACTGAGCCCCAGCGCCATGCCGCTGTTGGAGCGTTTGCTGCTGCGCGGCCACATCGAGCGGATCAAGCCAGCCGATCAAGACATCAGCACCGCCCTTGATGAGCACTGGACGGCAGAGAACGTCGTGTTGTTCGTGGGTGCCGTGGGAGCGGTGACGCGCCTGATCGCAGCTCGGATCCAAGGCAAGGAGAAGGATCCAGCCGTTCTGGTGCTGGACCCCAAAGGGGAGTTCATCATCCCTTTGCTAGGAGGCCATTCCGCAGGCGCTGAACAACGTGCCCGAGAGATCGCGATGGATCTCGGCGGGCAAGCGGTGATCACGGGTGCATGCGCCCATGAAGGACGTCTCCCCCTGGATGCCTTTGGTGAGAGCTGGGGCTGGAAACGCAGGGGATCGGTGGCCCATTGGCGCGATCTGATGGTGCGGCAATCCCAGGGATCCAGCATCAGCGTTCACCAGAGCAGTGGATCCACCGCCTGGCGAGGCCCTGAAGGCCATCCCTTGCTGCACAACATCGATCCCAAGGGGGGGGCAGACGCCGCTGATCTTGTGATCGGAGCGCGCCGTCAGGGTGATTGCCAGTGGCATCCAGCAACGCTCTGGATCGGCATCGGCTGTGAGCGCAACACCAGTGTTTCCCTGGTGGAGAAGGCCATTGCCGAGGCCTTGGCAACAGCAGGACTTGCGGAGGAGGCTGTCGCCGGAATGGCCAGCGCAGCCCGGAAAGCTGATGAACCGGCCCTGCAAGAGCTAAGCCGCACCAGGGCATGGCCGTTCCGAACCTTTGCGGAGCACGCTCTTGCATCCATCGACGTGCCAAATCCCTCCGAAGTGGTGCGCCAGGAAATGGGGACCGCGTCGGTGGCTGAAGCAGCAGCCTTGCTGGCTGCGGGCGAACAAGGTCATCTGATCCAGCCCAAGCGAATCAACCGTCCGGAAACAGGGGAGCAGGGCGCCGTGACGGTGGCCATTGCCGAGGCGGCCCTCCCCTATGCGCCAGAGAGGGGGGAGCTGCACCTGGTGGGCAGTGGCCCAGGAGATCTGTCCCTGCTCAGCGGAGACGCCAAAGCGGCCCTCTCCCGTTGCTGCGCCTGGGTTGGCTACAGCCTCTACCTCGATCTTCTGGAGCCCCTGCGCCGGCCGGATCAGGTCCGATTCGATGGCCAGCTCACCCGGGAATGGAACCGCTGTGCCGAAGCACTGCGCTTGGCCCAACAAGGGGCCAAGGTTGCTCTGATCTCCTCCGGCGACAGCGGGATCTACGGCATGGCGGGATTGGCCCTGGAGCTGCTGCTTCAGCAACCCGAGCAGGAGCGGCCCAGCTTCTCGGTGCATCCCGGCATTTCAGCCTTCCAGCTGACCGCCGCCCGGGCCGGGGCGCCACTGATGCATGACTTCTGCTGCGTGAGCCTCAGCGATCGCCTCACGCCGTGGGCCGTGATCGAAAAGCGACTGGAGGCCGCTGCCGCTGGAGATTTTGTGCTCGCCCTCTACAACCCACGCTCCAAGGGCAGGGATTGGCAGCTGGGACACGCCAAACAAATCCTGCTGAAACACCGCCCCCCGACAACCCCGGTGACACTGGCGCGGCAGCTGGGCCGCGCAGAGGAATCCCGTGAGCTCACCTCTCTTGAGCGCTTGGAGCCGGAATCCGTGGACATGCTCACGCTGGTGCTGATCGGGAACAGCAGCAGCCGTGCAGAGGATGGCTGGATGGTGACGCCGCGGGGCTACCCCGGGGCGAGTCTCCAATGAAAGCCAAGTCTTTTTTGGCCTAGCTCAGGCCTCCATCAAGACCGGGCAGTGCCATTCAAACCAAGAATCGGGATGACAGGATTCGAACCTGCGGCCCCTTCGTCCCGAACGAAGTGCGCTACCAAACTGCGCCACATCCCGGCTTTGCAATCTTAAGAGATCGCAGTGAAGCGAAATCCAGGCGGATCTCAGCAGCGACTAGGGTCATGGATTGAAGATGCTTCGCCGTGCTCAAGCCGGAGTGGTTGCGCGTTAAGGCTCCGCAGCGCGAACGAATCGGCGCCGTGGCCGACCTGCTGCTGGACTTGAACCTGAACACGGTCTGCCAGGAGGCGAGCTGCCCCAACATCGGCGAATGCTTCGCAGGCGGCACCGCCACGTTTTTGATCATGGGGCCCGGCTGCACCCGCGCCTGCCCCTACTGCGACATCGACTTCGACAAGAGCGTGCGCGAGCTCGATCCCACCGAGCCGCAACGGCTTGGGGAAGCCGTGGCCCGTCTGGGCCTGAAGCACGTGGTGATCACCTCAGTGAACCGCGACGATCTTGCCGATGGTGGAGCGTCCCAGTTTGTGGCCTGCATCGAACAGGTGAAGCAACGCTCACCGCTCACCACGATCGAGCTGCTGATTCCCGACTTGTGCGGCAACTGGGATGCCCTGGCAACGGTGATGGCCGCCGCCCCCCACGTGCTGAACCACAACATTGAAACGGTGCCGCGGATGTACCGCTTGGCGCGGCCCCAGGGCATTTATGAACGCTCCCTCGAGCTGCTGCAACGGGTGCGGGACCAATGGCCCAGGGCCTACAGCAAGTCGGGCCTGATGGTGGGGCTCGGGGAAACCGATGAGGAAGTGATCGAGACGCTCAGGGATCTGAGGAAACACAAGGTCGACATCGTCACCATCGGTCAGTACCTCTCACCTGGCCCAAAGCACCTGGCCATCGACCGCTTTGTCACCCCGGATCAATTCGAGACCTACAGAACAGTGGGCGAAAAGGAGCTGGGCTTCCTTCAGGTGGTCAGCACCCCACTCACTCGCAGCAGCTACCACGCCGGCGAGGTGCAACGGCTTATGGCCAGCCATCCCCGTTGACGGGAATCCATTCCTGCACCTGCCAGTCCACGAGGCCATCGCGGATCATCGGGTCGTTCTGCACCCATGCCAAAGCTTCGGCATAGGACGACGCTTCAAAGATCAACAACCCCCCGCCGCCCGGACGCCGATCGCCATCCACCAGGTAGCCGCTGCGTAGACGGCGGCCTGCTGCAGCTTCCTCTGAAACCCAATGGCGGTGATCCTCCAGGGTGGGTCGCCGCTGCTCAACGGAGAGAGCGGCGGCGACGGCCGTGAAGGTTTCGGTCTTGACGAACCAAGCCACGGACTGGGGTCGGCGCTAGGCCGCCACAGCCTGCTTATCGGCCAATCCCATCGCCTCCCGCTCACTGGGGGGGACCAACACCTTGAAGCGACCCTTCGCCGCAGACCAATCGGCCAGGAGAGCAGCAGCCTTCTCACTTCCCGTGAGCGCCACATGCCGTTCCAGCAGACCCTTCAGCAGCGACTCCTGCTCATGGGTGGTGATGGTGCAGACCTCCACAATCTCCGGGTTCACCCGAGGAGCGACACGCCCCTCCTCATCCAGCAGGAAGGTCACACCACCGGTCATGCCAGCGCCGACATTGCGGCCGGTGCTGCCGAGAACAACGACGACGCCACCGGTCATGTACTCACAGCAGTGGTCACCAGCTCCCTCAACAACCGAGCGGGCACCGCTGTTGCGAACACCAAAGCGCTCGCCAGCCCGGCCATGGGCAAACAACTCACCGCCGGTGGCCCCGTAGAGGCAGGTGTTTCCGAGGATCACCTGATCCCCTGGAGAGGCACAACCGTCTGATGGCACAAGAGTGATGCAACCACTGTTCATTCCCTTGCCCACGTAGTCGTTGGCCTCGCCTTCCAGACGAACCTGCATGCCCTGCACCATGAAGGCCCCGAAGCTCTGGCCTGCGGCACCCCGGAAGGTGAGATCGAGCTGTCCCTTGAAGCCGCGATTGCCATGGCGCTGGGCGATTTCACCGGCCAGACGGGCACAGACACTGCGATCGGTGTTGATGATCTCAATGCTGCGGCTGATGGAAGCGTGGCTGTCCAGGGCAGCCATCAGCTCAGCGTCAGCCAGGAGCTGATCCTCAAGGATCGGTCCATTGCCATGGGCCTGGTCGCTGTGGCGCAGCCAGGAGCGATCTTCGGCGCCGCTGATCGGAGCCAGCAGGCTGGAGAGATCCACACCCTTGGTCTTCGCCAGATCAACCGAGCGGGCCTGGAGCAGATCGGTGCGACCGATCAGCTCCTCGAGGCGGGTGACGCCGAGCAGGCTCATCAGCTGACGCACTTCCTCGGCGACGTACCAGAAGAAATTGACGACGTGCTCAGGAATGCCGGTGAAGCGCTTGCGCAGGTTCTCCTTCTGCGTGGCCACTCCCACAGGGCAATTGTTGGTGTGACAAACGCGAGCCATGACGCAGCCCTCGGCGATCATCGCGATCGAGCCGAAGCCGTATTCCTCGGCCCCCAGCAAGGCAGCGATCACCACATCCCAGCCTGTTTTCAGGCCTCCATCGGCGCGCAGCAGAACCCGATCGCGCAGACCGTTCTCCACCAGGGAACGATGCACCTCGGTGAGGCCCAATTCCCAGGGGCTGCCGGCGTGCTTGATCGAACTCAGGGGGGATGCACCGGTGCCACCGTCGTGACCGGAGATCTGGATCACATCGGCGTTGGCCTTGGCCACACCCGCAGCGATGGTGCCAATCCCGATCTCGGCCACCAGCTTCACGCTCACGGGAGCAGCAGGATGCACCTGATGCAGGTCATGGATCAACTGCGCCAGGTCTTCAATCGAATAGATGTCGTGGTGTGGCGGCGGTGAAATCAAGGCCACACCTGGCTTGCTGTTGCGCAACCAGGCGATGTACTTGTCGACCTTGGGCCCTGGCAGCTGACCGCCTTCACCGGGCTTGGCGCCCTGGGCCACCTTGATCTCCAACTGCTTGCCGCTGCGCAGGTATTCCGCCGTCACACCGAAACGGCCTGAAGCCACCTGCTTGATTGCCGAGCAGGCGGTGTCCCCATTGCGCAAACCACCAATGCTGGGGAATGAGGCGGAACGGCCCTCGCCATCCACATCCTTGAGGATCTGGAAGCGGGCAGGGTCTTCGCCGCCTTCACCGCTGTTGCTCTTGCCGCCGATGCGATTCATCGCCACGGCCAACACTTCATGGGCTTCGCGGGACAAAGCACCCAGGCTCATCCCGCCCGTGCAGAAGCGGGTGCAGATGCTCTCGACGCTCTCCACCTGATCCAGGGGAACTGGGGTGGGAGCCAACTTGAACTCCAGCAGGTCCCGCAGGGCCATCACCGGGCGGTTCTCCAACAAGGCCTGGTAGGTGGAGAAATGGTCGTAACCAGGGCCCTGAGCCACCGCCTTGTGCAGCGCCTTCGACAGCTCGGGATTGTTGCGGTGGTACTCAGCACCACTGCGGTACTGAACGAAGCCCATGAATTCGAGCTTGCTGCGGTTGAGCTCAGGGAAAGCCTTGGCGTGCATCGAAAGCGTTTCGTTCGCCAGCTCGGCCAAGGTCATGCCGGCAACACGGCTGGTCGTTCCGGTGAAGGCGGTCTCCACCACATCCGCTCCCAGGCCGATCGCTTCAAAGATCTGAGCGCCGTGGTAGCTGGCCAGCAATGAAATTCCGATCTTGGAGAGGATCTTGCGCAGGCCGTTCTCCAGCGACTCACGAACGTTGGCCTGGGCTTGATTGGCATCCAGGGCGGGCAACTTGCCCTGTTCGATCCGCTTCTTGGTCTTGGGGTGATCCAGCCAGTGGCGGGTGGTCTCCCAGGTGAGCCAGGGGCAGACGGCACTGGCGCCGTAACCGATCAGGCAGGCCATGTGATGGGTGCTCCAGCACTGGGCCGTATCCACCACCAGAGAGCACTGCAGCCGCAGCTTCTGGCGCAGCAGATGGTGATGAACAGCACCCACGGCCAGCAAGGCAGGCATCGCCACCGTGGTGGGGGTCAGCGGGGCAGCCGCCCCCGTGCCATCGACCCGGTCGGACAGCACCAGAACCTGCGCACCGTCACGCACCGCCTGTTCCGCGACGCTGCACAGCGCAGCGATGGCCTGTTGCAGACCTCCCGCACACGACTCAACAGCCACCTGGGTGGAGACCGTCTTGACGGGCAAACCCTGCTCACTGATGGCCGCCAGTTCCGCCTCGTTCAAAACGGGCGTCTCCAGATGGATGACGGAGGCAGCTTCCGGCTGGGGCTTCAGGGCGGGCCGGCGCTCACCCAGGTGCATCTCCAGGCTCATCACCAGCTTTTCCCTCAGGGGATCGATCGGAGGGTTGGTGACCTGGGCGAAACGCTGCTTGAAGTAGTCGTAAAGCAGGTGGGGCTTGTCGGAGAGCACCGCCAGGGGGATGTCATCCCCCATGCAGTAGGTCGGCTCCTTGCCGAGGGCAGCCATGTCCTCGATGATCAGATCGAAGTCTTCGGCGGTGAACCCCATCGCGGTCTGCAACCGCAGCAGATCGAGTTCACCCACCTGCCGGTCCTGGGTCCAGGGCTGGGGGGCCACGCCGCGGCGATGCTTCTGCAGCCAATCGGCGTAGGGGAAGCGCTGCGCCGCGTCTTCCTTCACCGACCAGTTATCGAGCAACTCGCCGCGTTCAAGATCGACGGCCACCATCTGACCCGGGCCAAGACGACCTTTCTGAACAATCGTCTTGCCGCTGAGATCCACCACGCCGGTCTCCGATCCCATGATCACGAAGCCGTCAGCGGTGGTGCACCAACGCGCCGGACGCAGCCCATTGCGATCGAGCGTTGCACCCACTCGCTTGCCGTCGGCGAACACCAACAGGGCCGGGCCGTCCCAGGGTTCCTGAATGCCCGCGTTGAATTCGTACATCGCCGTCACATCAGGACGGCTGTCGAGATCGGGCTGATTGCGAAACGCTTCGGGCACCAGTGTGATCAGGCTGTCGGTGATCGACCGCCCACTGCGCACCATCAATTCCAGAGTGGCGTCCAGGTTGGCGGAATCGCTGAAGGCAGGGTTCACCACCGGAATCAGGTCATCAGCCGCCTCACCCCAGACGTTCTCGAGGCTGGCTTCTGAAGCCTTGGCCCAGTTGAGGTTGCCCAGCAGCGTGTTGATTTCGCCGTTGTGCCCCAGAAGCCGCATCGGCTGAGCCAGGGGCCAGCGCGGCAGGGTGTTGGTGCTGAAACGGCGGTGATACACCGCAAAGCTCACCTCAAATCGTGGGTCCTGCAGGTCGGCGTAGAACTGCGCCAGCACTTCGGATCGCACCATTCCCTTGTAGACAACCGTCCGGCTGCTCAGGGAGGAGACATAAACGTCCTGGGCCACCTCGGCACCCAGAGCGGCCCGCACACGGGCACCGATACGGCGCCGCAACCGCAGCAGCTGGCCATCAAAGGTTGCGTCGTCGGCATCACCATTCAGCACCCACTGCTCGATCACAGGCGCTGTGGCACGAGCCAAGGGGCCGAGAACCTCAGGGGCGACAGGCACCGTTCGCCACCCCAGAGGCTGCATGCCAAGGGCCTTGGCCTCTTCATCACACAGGCCCCGCACCTCAGCACGACGGCCGGCATCCGTCGGCATGAACATCATTCCGAGGCCCCGAGCGGCAGCCGCCTCGGGCCAGACCGCTTTCAGATACGACCAGGGGATCTCACACAACACACCTGCGCCGTCGCCGGAGTCGCCGTCACCACCGCAACCACCACGGTGCTCCATGCATCCCAGACCACGCAGGGCCTGCTCCAGCACCCAGTGACTGGCCTGCCCCTGGAGCTGGGCCAGGAAACCAACGCCACACGCATCCTTCTCGCCCGCAACAACTTCGGGCGCAGGGCTGTCGCAGTAAGGCCAGACAGCGGAACGGATGGCGTCAGACATAGGGAACTCAACCGGACGATCGCATGGGTCTGCAGCTTCGAGCTCTGCAGAGACCATCTCGAGGGACGATCCTAGGCAGGCGCCTCTCCGCCCAGGCATTTCATGCTGGCCTTTGCCCCACTTCCCCCGCCACCACCTGAGGTTCGGCCTGCGCCCAACCAGAGCGGTGAGTTGGTGCTGATCGGGCAAGAGCGCAGCAAGGCGGTTTGGCTCTTGAAGGGCAGCGACGCAGAACCGGAAGAACTTTGGCTGCCCTTGGAGGTTCTGGAATCCCGTCTGGGTTTCCGGCGGGTGTCTCGCCTCGATGGAGAGGCACTGGAGTGGTTTGGCCGAAAAGTCTCCCTCACCGCACTGGCAACCCGTTCGCTCGGTGATGAAGTCGGCCTCGAGGTGAGCGACTGGCTGGCCGCAACAGGTGTGCGCTCCAAAGTGCGGGGACACACCTTGGAGCTTCGGCTGCCCCGACCAACGGTGAACAATCTGCGCCGCGGCAAGGGTTCAACAGCTGATCGTTTGGTGCTGGACCTGAACGGCCCCGCCCTGGTGCAACGGTTGAACGGCGACCTGTTGCTGGAGCTCAAGCTGTCGCGGACCCAGCAACTTCAGTTGAAGGCGTGGGGGCTCACTCCACAGCAGCATCGCCACGGCGGCCTTCTGCTGAAGGGACAAGCCACCAAGCTGAGGAGCCTGAGCCTGGCGTCCCCCTGGCGGGTGGTGCTGGATGGCGTGCAGATCGGCGGGCGCCGCCCAGTCCAGAATGCACATCTGCCCCTGCGCGACCCAGCTCTGGCCGAATGGCTGAGGCGGGGCTTCGTCTTGGAGCAACGCATCATCAAGGTGGGGGTGAAACCCATTCAGGTGTTCCGTGCCGGCGGCCAGCTGAGCCGTCTCGGCATCACCCTTCAGCCCCTGGTCAAAGCCGAGCAGCAACAGGGCCTGCGTTTTCTGCCTCAGCTCTCCCAACCCGCAGGGGCACTGATCGCAGTCAATGGAGGCTTTTTCAACCGGATCAATCAACTCCCCCTGGGGGCCGTGCGGCATCAGGGAATCTGGCTGTCCGGTCCGATCCTGAACCGCGGCGTGATCGCTTGGGGAGCCTCAGGGGATCTGCAGTTCGGCCGGCTGCGGCTGAACCAGACGCTGCGGGTGAACAAGGGTCGCCGCTGGATCCTGATGGCACTCAACAGCGGCTACGTCCAGAAGGGACTGAGCCTCTACACACCTGCATGGGGGCCTCGCTACCGGGCCCTGAGCGGAGAAGAGGAAGCTCTGTTGATTCGTGACGGGCGCGTCGAATCAACCTTCGACCAGCGCAGCCTGCAGGGCGGCATCGCCATTCCCAAAAACGCTGCACTGGTGGTCGCCCGCGGGCGCACGCCGCTGCCGGCTCAACCTGGTGATCAGATCCAGGTGACAGAGCGATCCAGCTCTCCCCTGGCCCAACAGCCCAATGTTCTGGGGGGCGGTCCACTCCTGATGCAGAACGGCCGCGTGGTGCTGAATGGACGTCAGGAGGGATTCAGCCCCGGCTTCATGAGCTTGGCGGCGCCAAGAACGGTCGTGGCTCAGGGGGCGAGCGGTCAGTGGCTAATGACCTTGCGCGGGGCCGCCGGCAGTGATCCCACCCTTGTGGAAACAGCCCTGGCAGCCCAGCAACTGGGCCTGCGCGATGCCTTGAACATGGATGGCGGCAGTTCCACCACCCTTGTGGTGGCCGGACGAACCGTGATGAACGGACGAAGCAGCACCCCGAGAGTCCACAACGGGCTGGGTCTCATCCCCCTCTGAGACCTGCAACAGTGGGGGCCCTGAGGAAATGAGCATGGCTGCCAATCTGCGGCTGACCGCTGCCGCTGCCGCTGAACTAGGGCGACAGGCGGCCGTGGCGGGAATACCGGGGCAGATGCATCTCGATCTCACTCCCGGGGAGTGCGCACAACACGTTCTGCGCATCCGGGCAGGACATCTGGCCGGGGTCGCGATCGCAAGAGCCGATGGCGTGACCCTGCACGCCCCGGCGGAACAGCTCAAATTGCTTGAAGGCCTTTGTCTGGACTACCGGGGCGACCTGAGTGGCGGTGGTTTTCTGATCCGCAACAGCGATGGTGTTGAACCCTGTGCCTGCGGCAGTGCCTTCAGCCGCGTTTGAGGGGGGACCGTCACCCGGTATCGTGGTCGATTGTCGAATCAGGTCGGGAGTCCGACCGCTCACCGACCATCGATGCCAACCATCCAACAGCTGATCCGCACTGAGCGCTCACGCCTCAAGGCCAAGACCAAATCCCCAGCCCTGAAGTCGTGCCCTGAACGTCGCGGTGTTTGCACCCGCGTTTACACCTCGACGCCCAAAAAGCCCAACTCGGCGCTGCGCAAGGTGGCTCGTGTACGCCTGACCTCCGGTTTCGAGGTCACGGCCTACATCGGCGGTGTCGGTCACAACCTGCAGGAGCACTCGGTGGTGTTGATCCGCGGCGGTCGTGTCAAAGACCTCCCTGGTGTCCGCTACCACATCATCCGCGGAACCCTGGATACCGCTGGCGTGAAAGACCGGCGTCAGTCCCGCTCCAAGTACGGCGCCAAGGCTCCGAAGGAGTGATCACCGGTTTCTTACCCATCCCCATCAAGTTCTGATCCCTAATGTCACGCCGCAACGCCGCTGAGAAGCGCCCGATTCTTCCCGACCCGCAGTTCAACAGCCGCCTCGCCACGATGATGGTGGTGCGCCTGATGCAGCACGGCAAGAAGTCGACAGCGCAACGGATCCTGTCCGACGCGTTCGGCCTGATCAACGAGCGCACCGGCGGAGATCCGCTCGAACTGTTCGAGACAGCCGTCAAGAACGCCACCCCTCTGGTGGAAGTGCGCGCCCGCCGTGTCGGTGGTGCCACCTACCAGGTGCCCATGGAAGTGCGCCAGGAGCGCGGCACCGCTATGGCCCTGCGCTGGCTGGTGAGCTTCTCCCGCGCCCGCAACGGCCGGAGCATGGCCCAGAAGCTGGCTGGCGAACTGATGGATGCCGCCAACGAGGCTGGCAACGCCGTTCGCAAGCGCGAAGAAACCCACAAGATGGCCGAAGCCAACAAGGCTTTCGCCCACTACCGCTACTGAGCCTCGCGGGCCAGTCATCAACACAGATGTTCATGGCTGGCCTGTAGAGTCTCCCCGCCTTTTCACGCCCCACCCCCGGAGAATTTCCTGTGGCCCGCGACTTCCCCCTGGAACGCGTCAGAAATATTGGTATCGCTGCTCACATCGATGCCGGCAAAACCACCACGACAGAACGGATTCTGTTCTATTCCGGTGTGGTGCACAAAATCGGCGAGGTGCATGACGGCGCCGCCGTGACCGACTGGATGGCCCAGGAACGGGAGCGTGGCATCACGATCACCGCAGCTGCCATTTCGACGTCCTGGCAGGACCATCGGATCAACATCATCGACACGCCTGGTCACGTGGACTTCACCATTGAGGTGGAGCGCTCCATGCGCGTGCTGGATGGCGTGATTGCCGTCTTCTGTGCTGTGGGTGGCGTTCAGCCCCAATCCGAGACCGTCTGGCGTCAGGCCGATCGCTATTCCGTTCCCCGGATGGTGTTCGTGAACAAGATGGACCGCACCGGTGCGGACTTCCTCAAGGTTCACGGCCAGATCAAGGATCGCCTCAAAGCCAACGCTGTTCCGATTCAGCTTCCGATCGGTGCTGAAGGTGAGCTCAGCGGCATCATCGATCTCGTTGCCAACAAGGCGTACATCTACAAGAACGACCTCGGCACCGACATCGAAGAAGCCGACGTGCCGGCCGACATGGCCGACGAGGTCGCCGAATGGCGGAACACCTTGATGGAAACCGTCGCCGAAACCGATGAGGTGCTGATCGAGAAGTTCCTCGAAAGCGGCGAACTCAGCGTTGACGAGCTCAAGAAAGGCATCCGAGAGGGCGTGCTCAAGCACGGTCTGGTGCCAATGCTCTGCGGCTCCGCCTTCAAGAACAAAGGTGTCCAGCTGGTGCTCGACGCTGTGATCGACTACCTGCCTGCTCCCGTCGACGTTCCCCCCATCCAGGGTGTGCTTCCCGACGGCAGCGAAGCGGTGCGTCCGTCCGACGACAGCGCCCCCTTCAGTGCCCTCGCCTTCAAGGTGATGGCGGATCCCTACGGCAAGCTCACCTTCGTGCGGATGTACTCCGGCATCCTCGAGAAGGGCAGCTACGTGCTCAACTCCACCAAAGGTGAAAAGGAGCGCATCTCCCGCCTCGTGGTGCTTAAGGCTGATGACCGTGAGGAAGTCGACGCACTGCGTGCCGGCGACCTCGGTGCGGTGCTCGGACTGAAGAACACCACCACTGGCGACACCCTCTGCACCCAGGACGATCCGATCGTTCTCGAGACCCTGTTCATCCCCGAACCGGTGATCTCCGTGGCTGTTGAGCCGAAGACCAAGGGCGACATGGAGAAGCTCTCCAAGGCCCTGGTTGCTCTGGCTGAAGAGGACCCCACCTTCCGCGTCAACACCGATTCTGAGACCGGCCAGACCGTGATCGCCGGCATGGGCGAACTCCACCTGGAAATCCTGGTGGACCGCATGCTGCGTGAGTTCAAAGTGGAAGCCAACATCGGCGCACCTCAGGTGTCCTACCGCGAGACCATCCGTGGTTCAGCAGGTGGCGAAGGCAAGTTCTCCCGTCAGACCGGTGGTAAAGGCCAGTACGGCCACGTTGTGATCGAGATGGAACCGGGCGAACCCGGCTCCGGCTTCGAATTCGTCAACAAGATCGTGGGCGGTGTCGTTCCGAAGGAATACATCAAGCCCGCCGAGCAGGGCATGAAGGAGACCTGCGAATCCGGTGTGATCGCCGGATATCCCCTCATCGATGTGAAATGCACCCTGGTGCATGGCTCTTATCACGACGTCGACTCCTCGGAGATGGCGTTCAAGATCGCCGGATCCATGGCCTTCAAGGACGGCGTCAAGAAGTGCAACCCTGTGCTGCTTGAGCCGATGATGAAGGTCGAGGTCGAAGCTCCCGAGGATTTCCTCGGTTCAATCATCGGCGACCTGTCCTCCCGTCGAGGTCAGGTTGAGGGCCAGTCCGTCGAAGACGGCACGTCCAAAATCTCGGCCAAGGTGCCCCTTGCCGAGATGTTCGGTTACGCCACCGAGCTCCGCTCCATGACCCAGGGCCGGGGCATTTTCTCGATGGAATTCGACAATTACGCCGAAGTTCCTCGCAATGTGGCCGAGGCCATCATTTCCAAGAATCAGGGCAATTCCTGATCTCTAAACTCCTCCAAATCCAACCCTCGATTCTTTAAACACCCATGGCACGCGAGAAGTTCGAAAGGAACAAGCCCCACGTCAACATCGGCACCATCGGCCACGTTGACCATGGCAAGACAACCCTCACCGCTGCGATCACCAACGTGCTCGCCAAGAAGGGTCAGGCTGAAGTTCAGAACTACGCCGACATCGACGGCGCCCCTGAAGAGCGTGAGCGCGGCATCACCATCAACACCGCTCACGTTGAGTACGAGACCGAGACCCGTCACTACGCCCACGTGGACTGCCCTGGTCACGCGGACTACGTGAAGAACATGATCACCGGTGCCGCTCAGATGGACGGCGCCATCCTGGTGTGTGCCGCCACCGACGGCCCCATGGCCCAGACCAAGGAGCACATCCTGCTGGCCAAGCAGGTGGGCGTTCCCGCTCTGGTGGTTGCACTGAACAAGTGCGACATGGTCGATGACGAAGAGATCATCGAACTGGTGGAGATGGAGATCCGCGAACTGCTCTCCAGCTACGACTTCCCCGGCGACGACATCCCCGTGGTTCAGGTCTCCGGCCTGAAGGCCATCGAAGGCGAGGCTGAGTGGGAAGCCAAGATCGAGGAACTGATGGCGGCTGTTGACGCCAGCATTCCTGAGCCTGAGCGGGAAGTGGACAAGCCCTTCCTGATGGCTGTGGAAGACGTCTTCTCCATCACCGGTCGCGGCACCGTGGCCACCGGCCGCATCGAGCGCGGCATCGTCAAGGTCGGCGAAGAAATCGAAATCGTCGGCATCAAGGACACCCGCAAGACCACAGTCACCGGCGTGGAAATGTTCCGCAAGCTGCTCGATGAGGGCATGGCTGGCGACAACGTTGGTCTGCTGCTGCGCGGCATCCAGAAGGAAGAGATCGAGCGCGGCATGGTGCTCGTGAAGCCCGGTTCCATCACCCCTCACACCAAGTTCGAGGGTCAGGTGTACGTGCTCAAGAAGGAAGAAGGCGGCCGCCACACTCCCTTCTTCGCTGGCTACCGCCCGCAGTTCTACATCCGTACAACGGATGTGACCGGCCAAATCACCGCCTTCACCGCGGAAGACGGTTCCAACGTGGAAATGGTGATGCCTGGTGACAACATCCAGATGACCGGTGAGCTGATCTGCCCCGTCGCCATCGAGCAGGGCATGCGCTTCGCTATCCGCGAAGGCGGCCGCACCATCGGTGCTGGTGTGGTCTCCAAGATCATCGAGTGATCAGCGCAAGCTGAACCACACGTCAGGAGATGGAGGGGCTCAGCCCCCCATCTCCTAAATTTCTCCGAACCTCGACAACTGAAGTCCTGCTTCGAGCTCGAAGCTTTTTCGCCCCCTTCCTATGTCCACTGCCATCGCTCAGCAGAAGATCCGCATCCGCCTGAAGGCGTTTGACCGCCGCATGCTCGATCTTTCTTGCGAGAAAATCATTGAAACGGCCGATAACACCGCTGCAACCGCGATCGGTCCGATCCCCCTGCCCACGAAACGCAAGATCTACTGCGTTCTGCGCTCTCCCCACGTGGACAAGGACTCCCGCGAGCACTTCGAAACCCGCACCCACCGTCGGATCATCGACATCTACAGCCCGTCGGCCAAAACCATCGATGCGCTGATGAAGCTGGATCTCCCCAGTGGTGTGGACATCGAAGTGAAGCTCTGATCCGTTCGATCAGAACTTCATTTTCCTAGGATTCAGTTGCCTACAACACGGCGTTCGTGTCCGATTTTTCTGTGAGGGAGCTTCCCCTGTTCCCCCTGCCGGACGTCGTGTTGTTCCCGCAGCAGCTCCTGCCGCTGCACATTTTTGAATCGCGTTATCGGATGCTTCTCCAGACGGTTCTGGAGACCGACAAACGATTCGGCATCGTTCGCATCAACCCCGAGAACGGCGAAATGGCCGAAATCGGTTGCTGCGCTGAGGTGCTTCAGCACCAAACAACCGAAGACGGTCGCAGCTACATCGTTTCGCTGGGCCAACAGCGGTTCCGGCTGCTCAACATCACGCGGGAAACGCCCTACCGAACAGGGATGGTGAGTTGGCTGGAGGATGAGCCCGTGGCCGACACCGACCAGCTCAACAGCCTGCGGGACAAGGTGAGCGAAGCCTTGAATGACGTCGTTCAGCTGACCAGCAAATTGCAGAACCGAGAGGTGGAACTGCCTGACGATCTGCCTGATCTACCGCGGGAACTCTCCTTCTGGATCAGCGCCCATCTTGATCAGGCCGCTTCGGAGCAACAGAGTCTTCTGGAACTAACCGACACCCACGAACGGTTGAGTCAGCAATTTGAAATGTTGGATCACACCCGACGCCAACTGGCAGCCCGCACTGTGTTGATGGATCTGAAGTGATGTTGGGATCTCTGTTAGTGGTGGCCGGGGCCGTTGGAGCCACCGGAGTTGCGCTGTGGCTTCGCCGTGACCGGCGCTACGAATCGTCGGAGAGTGTCGCCTCCGCCTACGACGCCTGGACGGAAGACCGTTTGTTGGAGCAGCTCTGGGGCGAGCATGTCCATCTCGGTCATTACGGGACCCCGCCGGGCTCCTGCGACTTCCGCGAAGCCAAGGAAGCCTTCGTCCACGAGCTGGTGCGATGGAGCGGTCTGGACCAACTCCCCGCCGGCAGCCGGGTGCTGGATGTGGGATGCGGCATCGGTGGCAGTGCCCGAATCCTGGCGCGGGATTACGGATTGAACGTTCTTGGCATCAGCATCAGCCCTGCCCAGGTGGAAAGAGCCACACAACTCACCCCATCAGGCCTGAGCTGCCGCTTCCAGGTGATGGACGCCTTGGATCTTCAACTGCCCGATCAGAGCTTTGATGCGGTCTGGAGTGTGGAGGCTGGCCCCCACATGCCCGACAAACAGCGTTATGCCGATGAGCTGCTGCGGGTGATGCGCCCTGGAGGGCTGCTTGCAGTGGCCGACTGGAACCGCCGGGACCCGTCTGACGGCGGCATGACGCGAACCGAACGCTGGGTGATGCGTCAGCTGCTCAACCAATGGGCCCACCCTGAATTCGCCAGCATCAAGGGGTTCCGCCAGAACCTCGACAACAGCGTGCACCACCGGGGCGAGATCGTCACCGGTGACTGGACCCAGGCCACACTCCCCTCATGGATTGACTCGATCATTGAGGGCATCCGACGCCCCTGGGCTGTGCTCAGCCTGGGACCGAAAGCGGTCCTGCAAGGCCTGAGAGAAACCCCGACGTTGTTGCTGATGCACTGGGCCTTCGCCACCGGGCTGATGCAATTCGGCGTCTTCCGGATCAGCAAAGACTGATCCTCAAGAGCCGCTCAGATCGCTACTGGGGTAGGCACCGAAATGGGCCAGATGCTCACACAGGGGCTGCAACTGGGCAATCAGATCCTGCAGGGCCGTTGACGGATCCGGCGGAAGATCCACATCCACGAAGAAGACGTATTCCCCCAGCTCCCGTTTGGACGGTCGCGATTCAATCCGACTCATGTTCAGGCCCCGCTCAGCCAAACAGGCCAGAGCCTCCAGCAAGGCCCCCGGCGCATTGCGATGCAGCGAAAACGCCAGGCTGGCCACATCGCCATGCTCACTGCGCTGCCCACGGCGCAACAGCAGAAAACGGGTGCGGTTGCCCGCAACATCGTTCACAGGAAACGCCAGCTGATCCAACCCGTGTTCACGGGCAGCGGTCTGGGAGGCAATCGCAGCCCGGAAGGGACTGCCCGCCACCATGCGAGCTGCTTCAGACGTGGATGAAGTGGGCAGTTGCAAGGCATCGGGCAGGTGCTGGGCCAACCAGCCACTGCACTGCGCCAGGGCCTGCGGGTGAGAAAGCACTTCCGTGACTCTACTGAGCGGCCCACTCCCCAGCAGAGCGTGCTGAATCGGCAGCACCAAAGCCCTGCGGATACAGAGCTCGGGGTGGGACCACAGCGCATCGAGGGTCGCTGTCACCCCCCCTTCAACCGAATTCTCAATCGGGACAACGGCTGCATCGCACTGCCCCCCCGCCAGCTGTTCAACAACCGATCGAAGCCCCACACAGGGAACAAGCTGAACATCCTCGAGAGCGTCCTGTTCGATCAACACCCGGGCGGCCTGCTCGCCATAGGTCCCGACTGGGCCAAGGAATGCGAGACGTGTAGGCATCGAAGCCGCACTGGATGGACTCGATAAGATCATGCCGCGTCAGGTGATGACCATGCCCCTGGCCTTCGAAGCCAGTCAAAAGCTTGATCTGCCTGTCAGAACGGGAGCAGAGCGGCTTCCCACTTACCTGTTGGAGGAGGAGCGCGTCCTCGGGGCCCTGCTGGATGCCAAACAGCTCACCCGCCTGCAGTCAGGGCAGTACCGCTATGTGGTGACCAGCCTGCAGGTCTTCCAGCTCCACGTGAAACCCGTGGTGTCCCTCCAGATCCACATGGAAGGCGACACATTGGTGATGCAGGCCCTCGACTGCGAACTGGAGGGTCTGGGGATTGTTGATGACTTCGCCCTGAACCTGGAAGCACGGCTGACGTTTACACCCGACGGACTTCAGGGGCAGGCCCATCTTTCGGTGAGCGTCAGCCAGCCATCGCTGCTCAAGCTGATCCCCAAACGGGTGCTGGAATCAACGGGCGAATCAATCTTGAGTGGCATCCTCATTGGCATCAAAGCCCGGGTTGGCCAGCAACTGATCGACGACTACCGAAGCTGGTGCCGGGAAACCGACGGTAAAGGCTCAACCGAGCAGACGCCTCAAGAACGTGTGCCGATGCAGGGGCGTGGGGCCTGAGGCCATCAAGCTCTGACGATGTTGCGCCGTGCCGTAGCCCGCATGGCGCTCGAGGCCGTAACCAGGGAATCGAGCCGATAAGCGCCGGATGAGTGCATCCCTGGCCTCCTTGGCCAGAACACTCGCCGCAGCAATGGCCGCTGATCGGCTGTCCCCTGCGATCACCGTGCGCTGCGGGCCCTGCCACAGCCGAAGGGGAAGGTTGCCATCCACCAGAACGAGCCCAGGGCGCTGCGGCAGTCGCTGCAGAGCCCGCAACATGGCGCGTTCCGTGGCAACGCGGATGCCGCAGGCGTCAATTTCTCGCGCTGAAGCCTGGCCCAAAGCGGACGCCACACACAAGGATTGAATCAAGGGAACCAGAGCAGCCCGACGCTTGGCTGACAGTTTTTTGCTATCAGTCAGCCCTGCCTTCAAAAGCTCTTCAGCAGCTGAGCCTTCGAGCACAACAGCAGCCGCAAACACAGGACCGAAAAGGCAACCGCGACCAACTTCATCCACACCAGCCACTTCCCGCCCGAGAGGGAGGGAGTCCTGCGCGGTCATCCGACTCAGACCGTGGCGACAGCCGAGGAGCGGCGACGGCGACGGCGAGGCTCATCAGGCTCAGCTGTTTCCGCCACGGCCACAGGCTCGGGCTCAGCCGGTTCGCTGATGGGGGCAGGTTCTGGTTCGGTGATCGTCAGGTTGGTCACCGCCTCCAAGGGGGTGATCTCCACCATCAAGGGGACTGATTCATCCGGGGCGGATGAGGTGACAACAATAGGCGTCTCAACGGCAGGAGTCGCAGTGGGCTGACTCGCCCCGTTGCGTGAACCTGAACGACCACCCCGTCCCCCACGACGTCGGCGGCGTCCGGAACTGGCCGCCAATTGCTGACGCGCCGCCTCCAGCACCTCCTGCTCGTCCTCGCCAGGACGCACAACCCGGACCACGACGTTGTCGGATGCAGGGGGCTCCTCCAGCAACAGGGCAGGGTTCAATCCCAGCCAACCAAACAGCTGCTGTTGCTCGTCGGTCATAGGGACGGCAACCAATTCAGGGTCCTGACGACGGGCGGTCGCTGGCTCCTGAGCCTCTTGGGTCGACACCTCAGGGGCAGTGGTGTCGGTCGTCTCGACAGGAAGGACGGCATCCTGACTGCCACGCCCTCGACCACCGCGCCGCCTCCGGCCATTGCCACCGCTCTCTCCGGGCGCAACAACTTCGGCGCGGGCAGAGGCCGCCGAGCGAACCAATCCTGTGGCCGTTGCCAGAGGTTGAAGCAGGTCTTTGCCGGGAAGAACGGCCACATGGCCCAGACCACCACAGCTGGGGCAAGCCCGACCGAACAGTTCATAGATGTTCTGCCCTTGACGCTTGCGGGTGAGTTCCACCAGGCCCAGTTCGCTGAGCTGTGCGATCTGCGGGCGGGCTGAGTCGTCACGGACGGCTGTCGTGAAATGCTCCAGCAGCTGGAGCTGATCACGACGGGAATCCATATCGATGAAGTCGATGATGATCACCCCACCGATGTTGCGAAGCTTGAGCTGGCGAGCGATTTCGATCGCCGCCTCACAGTTGGTCCACAGAACGGTTTCGCGCGCATTGGCCGATCGTGTGAACGAGCCCGAGTTCACATCGATCACCGTGAGCGCTTCGGTGGGCTCGATGATCACGTAGCCACCGGACGGCAGATCAACCCGCGGCTTCAGCGCATCGCGGATGGCGGCATTGACCTTGTAGTGCTCCAGCAACTCGCTGGGTTCACTGTGAGACTCCACCAGCACATTGCCGGCTTCGGCACCAAGGAAACTGCTCACACGGTTCACAGCGGCGGCATCGTCCACCACAACCCGGGCCAGATCCGGGCCCATGTGGTCCCGCAGAATCCGATGGATGAAGTCTTCATCGCGGTTGAGCAGCACCGGCGGTGCAGCCGTTTCAGCGGCTTGCTGAATCGCCTCCCACTGGCGCAGCAAGGATTCCAGATCCTCGATCAACAGCTCTTCGCTGATGCCGTCGGCTTCCGTACGGATCAGCAGACCGGCTCCAGGCGGCTTGATCAGAACACCAAGGGCACGCAGTCGGTTCCGTTCTGCATCAGAACTGATGCGCCGGGAGATGTTGACCCCCTGGCCATGGGGCTGAAGCACCAGGTAGCGACCTGGCAGAGCAAGATTTCCCGTCAACCGTGGGCCTTTGGTGCCGGTCGGTTCTTTCATCACTTGAACCAAAACCTTCTGGCGAGGCTCCAGAAGTTCAGTGATCCCAGCCGAACCTTTCTTCAGACGCAGCGGGCCAAGATCGGTGACATGAATGAACCCATTTTTCTCACTCTCACCAATATTGACGAAGGCGGCATCAATGCCTGGCAGAACATTTTCTACCGTTCCTAAATAGACATCTCCGATCTGATAACGACCCTGCGCGACGATGAGTTCATCAACTCGTTCATCGGTCAGCACTGCTGCGATGCGCAGCTGCTCCGCGATGACAATTTGCTGGGGCATAAGAGGACTGGTTGAGCCCGATTGAGGGCCGGATCCGTTGAGGAACCTGCCGGTTCTCCCTCACGGGTTGATGGAAAGATCTGAGCTGGTCAGCAAGACCAAAAGGTTGCGGAGCAAAAACCCCTATGACACGGGCTTGGGGGTTCCAAAAAAGACCGCCATGCAAGCCGTGATGTGGACCTCGATATCCGTGTTGGATCAGACAAGACCGGAACAAGGTTGGTCCCGATGGACGAAACACCTGTTCCTTAGCCAAACTAGCACTGCGCACTGAGGAGCAGGGCCTCGCGCGCCAGGCGTTGCACCTGCAAGGGCTGACCAACGGTTTCAGCAAGCCAGTGCTGAATCTGAGCAGGGCGCAAGCTTCGCCCCATCTCATCCACCGCCGCTTCCAAGCGAAGCCGAACGGATCCAGTGGAGTTCTGATCCGTCACCTGCAGCGCCTTCAACGCGGGGCGACAATCCCGCTCCCGGGGGCGGCCCTTCTTATCGGTGTCGTGCCACACCAAGGTTGTGGCCTGCAGGAGCTGATCCACCGCCGCATTCCAATCCAATGAAGTTGGGGCCTGCTCCTGCGGCACGAGATCAAAACACCAAATGGCCCCCGTCAGTTCTTGCGAAAGGCTCTTGCCACTGACGGGAACCTCAGCTGCCGCCAGCAGCTGAATGCCCTCCGGCAGCAACGGCTGAAGCGTCTTGCGGAAGTGGTTGGGATCCAGGGCCTCGGTGAATTCCAGATCCATCCACTCGCTCTGGGCCTCAGCACCGAGGGGCAGTGCCAAAGCGATCTGAACCCGCGGCAGTGGATGAAACCCACCGGTGAAGCTGATCGGAAGTGCACTGCGACGCAGGGCTCGCTCGAGCATGCGCATCAGATCAAGATGGCTGAGCAGCGCCATCGATCCCGTTTTGGCGAATTGCACACGGATCCTGCACAGCCGTTTACTGGGCGGCGCCTGGGTTGGCACCTGGGTTGGCACCTCGGGAGCGGGAACAACCACGTTGTGCCCGAGATCAGGGCCACAGACCCCACAACTGCTGCAGCCATCAAAGGAGCAGTCGGGCACAACCGCCGCTGCCAGAGCCCGTTGCAGATCGTCCGCCAGCCAGGCCTTGTCGATTCCGGTGTCGATGTGATCCCAGGGCAGGGGCTGCGCACAGAACGCTTCCAGATCCTCCCGATCCAGGGCAGCCACGGCACTCCAGCCCCCCACCTCCATCTCCCTGTAACGGCCCTCCAAGCCGGCATCCGCGATGGCTCCAGTCCAGGCGGCGTAGGTCCGATCCAGCGACTCGAACCAGGCATCCATGCCGGCACCGGCTCGCCAGGCCGCCTCGATCACCGGGGCAAGGCGCCGATCGCTGCGGCCCACAAAATCCTCCATGGCCGACAGCCGCACATCGGTGAAATTCACCTTCACGCCGCGCAAACGCCTGAAGGCCTCCTTGAGCAGCACCTGGCGCCGCTCAAACTCAGCCGTGGAGACGCTGTGCCACTGAAAAGGGGTGTGGGGCTTGGGCGTGAAATTGCTGATCGTGATGTTTAGGTTCAGCCGACCTAGGTCACGGCAGCGCTGCTGGAGCATCACGCAGGTCTCGGCAATGCCGAGAACGTCGGCATCCGTCTCACCAGGGAGGCCGATCATGAAGTACAGCTTCACCTTGCGGTATCCGTTCTGCATGGCCGTGCGGATGCCATGCAACAGGTCGTCATCGGTGAGGCCCTTGTTGACGATGTCGCGGAGTCGCTGTGTCCCGGCCTCCGGGGCGAAGGTGAGACCCGCTTTCCGCGTTCCGCCAAGGATGTGGGCAATGTCTTCATCGAAGCGATCCACCCGCTGGCTGGGCAGTTGAAGCGTGACGTTCTGATCCGCCAGGCGGTTGCGCAACTCCACCCCCACCGCCGGCAGCGCCAGATAGTCGCTGCAGCTCAAGGAGAGCAGCGAGAAATCGCTGTAGCCGGTTTGTTTCATGCCGGTCTCCACTGCCTCGATCACAGCTTCGGGTTCCACATCCCGAGCCGGTCGCGTCAACATTCCGGGCTGGCAGAAGCGACAACCCCGGGTGCAACCGCGGCGAATCTCCACCGTGAGACGGTCATGCACTGTTTCCACATGGGGCACGAGACCCATGGCGTAGTGGGGCATTGGCGTCGCCACACGGCGAAGAACCCGTGCCGGGACATCAGGATGAAGCGGCTCGAGGGTGACCCCATCGGCGCCCGTTCCATAAAGCGCAGGCACGTAAACGCCGGGAACCTGGGCCAGATCGCGGAGCAGTTGCGATCGGGTCAATCCATCCGCTTTGGCTTGCGCCACCACCAGACCGATTTCGGGCAACAGCTCCTCACCGTCACCCAGAGCGATGAAGTCGAAAAACGGGGCATAGGGCTCTGGATTGCTGGTGGCGGTTGGGCCACCAGCGAAAATCAGAGGAGGTGCTGCAGGATCACTCAGGGGCAAGTCGCCCCGATCAGCGGCGCGGATGGGCACCTGCGCCAGATCCAGCATCTCAAGGATGTTGGTGGCGCCCAGTTCGTAACTGAGACTGAAACCCAGGATGTCGAAGGCCGGCAAAGGCCGACGGCTTTCCACGGCAAACAACGCCTGGGAGCGTTCCCGCAAGCGGCCTGCCAGATCAGCCGCTGGAAGATAGGCGCGATCACACAACTGCCCGGGGACGGCATTGAGGATCGAATAGAGAATAATGTGGCCCAGGTTGCTGGAGCCAACCTCATAGATCTCGGGGTAGGTGAGCGCCCAGCGAACCGACGCTTTCTGCCAGTCCCGTGGTTCAACCCCTAACTCATGCCCCATGTAGCGGGCCGGTTTGTTGATGCCGCTGTCCACCAGGGCATGAAAATCAACCGGGTGATCCAGGGATGAGACGACCACGTCGGATGTCCTGACTCCTGAGGTCATCGTATGGAGCTGCCGACACGGCAGGATGCCCCGCAGAAATAGCTCCCGATTCCGTGGTTCAGGTCAACGGCAACTACCTCAAGCTCAAAGCGGGCTACCTGTTCCCTGAGATCGGTCGACGCGTCAAAGCATTCAGCAGCGCCAATCCCGAGGCAGCGCTGATCCGCCTGGGCATCGGTGATGTCACGGAACCCCTGCCGCTGGCCTGCCGTGAAGCCATGAAAAGCGCCATCGATGCGATGGGCACCGCCGAAGGCTTCCATGGCTATGGCCCGGAACAGGGCTACGACTGGCTGCGGGAGGCCATCGCCAAAAACGACTTCCAAGCCCGAGGCTGCGACATCAGTGCCGAGGAAATTTTTGTTTCCGACGGCTCCAAGTGCGACAGCAGCAACATCCTCGACATCCTCGGCGAGGACAACAAGGTGGCCGTCACGGACCCCGTCTATCCGGTGTACGTGGACAGCAACGTGATGGCGGGTCGCACCGGAGAAGCCGGTGAGATCGGTCGCTATGCGGGCCTGACCTACCTGCCGATCAGCGCGGACAACGGCTTTGCAGCGCAGATTCCCAGCGAACCGGTCGATCTGATCTACCTCTGCTTCCCCAACAACCCCACCGGTGCCGTCGCCACCCGGGAACAGCTTCAGGCCTGGGTGAACTACGCCCGCACCAATGGGGCACTGATCCTCTTCGATGCTGCCTATGAGGCCTTCATCCAGGATCCGGAACTGCCCCACTCCATCTTCGAGATCGAAGGAGCCCGGGACTGCGCCATCGAATTCCGCTCCTTCTCGAAAAACGCTGGATTCACCGGCACCCGCTGTGCCTTCACCGTGGTGCCCAAGGGGCTGAAAGGCAAGGCAGCCAACGGCGAAGCGGTGGAACTCTGGGGGCTGTGGAACCGACGTCAGAGCACCAAGTTCAACGGTGTGAGCTACATCATTCAGCGCGGAGCTGAGGCTGTTTACTCCGAAGCGGGTCAGGCCGAAGTGAAGGCCCTGGTGAGCTTCTACATGGAGAACGCCGCGATCATTCGCCGTGAACTCACTGCTGCAGGCCTCACTGTTTATGGCGGCGAACATGCCCCCTACGTCTGGATCAAGACCCCTGAGGGCATGGATTCCTGGGGCTTCTTCGACCATCTGCTCAACAAGGCCAACGTGGTGGGCACACCCGGCAGCGGCTTCGGCGCCGCTGGCGAAGGGTATTTCCGCTTGTCCGCCTTCAACAGCCGCGCCAATGTGGATGAGGCCATGGCACGGATCAAAGCCCTGTGAGCCGCTTCCTCTCCCCATTCCCTTTAGATTTAAACGGATTCGGATCAATGGTCATGGCGGTGGATTCTCCCAGCCAAAAACCAGGTGGTGCAGCTGTTCTGGACAAGGCACCAGAGCGGGTTCGCAAGCGGTCACCCCGCTACAAGGTGCTGCTGCACAACGATCCGGTGAATTCCATGGAATACGTGGTGGCCACCCTGCAGCAGGTTGTGCCGCAACTCAGCGAGCAGGACTGCATGGCGGTGATGCTGGAGGCCCACAACACAGGCGTGGGCTTAGTGATCGTGTGTGACATCGAACCGGCTGAGTTCTATTGCGAGACGCTGAAATCCAAAGGCTTGACCAGCTCCATCGAGCCTGAGAACTAGAGCGATGCAGCAACCGCTGAACAGGTTCCTCCTGCTTCAGCCAGTCTGGCTGCCCACGGTTCTGTTCATCCCTCTGCTCTATGCACTGGGCTGGCTTGCCGCTGTTCCGCTGACGCTGCTTGGCCTTCCAACGGATCAGCTCTCACTCACCGGAACTGTGCTGAGTTTTGTGCTGTTCCTCGCGCTGATGCATCGATGGGTTGCGGTGCGTTGGTCGGCTGAGAAACCTTGGGCGGCCTTGGGCATCTGCAGAGCCAATCCACAGGAACAACCCACACCAGCAGCTGCTCTCCTCAAAGGTCTGCTCATTGCCGCAGGGCTGCTGACGGTGATCACTAGCGTCGTCCTGCTCGAAGGCTCGGGAGATTGGCGAGGCGAAGTGGATGCAACTCAGCTGACGAATGCTGTGTTGCTCTGCCTCGGCGTTGGCTTTGCAGAGGAAATAATTTTCCGCGGCTGGCTCTGGGCAGAGCTCAATCAAATGTTGGGCTCGCGTCTTGGAGCTTTTGCGCAAGCCAGCATCTTCAGCCTCGTTCACACGCGCTTCAACCTGGGACTGGGTGCCATGAGTGGCCTGCTGATCGGCCTGTTTCTACTGGGATTGGTGCTGGCCGGACAGCGTCAATCGGACAAGGGGTCACTTTGGGGCTGCATCGGCCTGCATGGCGGACTTGTCGCTGGATGGTTTTTGCTGCAGAGCGGCTTGCTTGAGCTGTCACCCAATGCCCCGTCGTGGTTGGTGGGCCCAGGAGGAAATGCCCCCAACCCACTGGGCGGAGCTGTCGGGCTGGTTAGCTTGCTGATCCTGCTGCTGATTCAGCGCACGGCCGTTGCCAGAGCAGCTCGACCTGCCACAGGGGCTCGCAACGCTTCCTGAAGCGAAGCTACGCCGTAATCCCGTTCGAGGAGCGACATCACCGTGCGACCGAAATCGGCAGGATTGCGATCAAATGCCTCAAGACACACTCGACCAAAGGTGCTCCCCATCGGCTCAGGGTTCCAGAGAAGCTTGCGCGCCGTCCACGGCATCATGCTCATGGGGTTGTAACCCGGCTTGATCAAGCCCTGCTCGAACCCGTACTGCTCGAGGTGGGTGTGAGGCTGCAAACCGATGAAAAAGATCGCAGGCTCCACCAAATCAGCGCCAAAAATGTCCTCCAGCTCTCGGTGATACGCCACGGTCTGGCGGATCGTTTCTGGTCTCTCATCGATCACGTTGAAGGAGTAATTCACCGACACATGGTCTCGGAAGCCCGCATCCGCCAGCATCCGGCAACTCTCCAGAACGGTGCGCAGGTTGTAGCCCATACGCATCTTGCGGACCAGCTCCTGCGAGCCGGAGGTAATGCCGATCTCGAAATAACTCATGCCCGTCTCCACCATGAGCTGAGCCAATTCGGGGTCCAGATTGTCGGCGCGGATGTAGGCAGCCCAACGAATGCCGGTCAGCCCTTCAGCTTTGATCGCCCGCAGCAGTTCCTTTGCGTCTTCGATGTAGCGCCGCGCAGGAATGAACTGAGCATCGGTGAACCAGAAACCACGAACCCCGCGGTCATACAACTGGCGCATCTCTTTCACCACCTCATCGACTGGATTGAGGCGCACCTGCTTGCCTTCCACCACCGTGTAGACGCAATAACAACAGTTGTGGGGGCAGCCGCGCTTGGTCTGAACTCCCACGTAGAAATCACCACCTTCCAGGTACCAATCCAGCTGGGGCCAGATCGAGGCGATGTAGTCGTAATTGCAGGCGGTTTTGGGCCGACTTTCCGGCTGCTCATGGATCAGGCCTGAACGTGGCTTCTCCCCAACCACGAAGCAACGTTCGCCCTCGAGGGTGTGACCCTGGATCAACTTCTCGAGCAGCGGCTCCCCCTCACCGATGGACACAACTGTTCCCTTGGGGAGCGACTTGCCGAGTTGTTCATAGAACACACTGACAGCTCCACCCCCGAGAACTGCTCTGGCCGCAGGCTGGTGGCGTCGCGCACGTTTCAAGCCCTGACGCACCAGACGCTGGTTTCTGTGCAGCTCGCCGTAATGGCTGCTCATCAACTGAAGCCCACCCAAGGCGCCATGCAGACGTTTCAGTGGATTTCGGGCATAGAACACCTCAAACGAGTTCTGTAAGGGGTTGCCGCCACGACCATCGACCGGCGCATAGATCTGGATGTCTCTCCACGAGAACACCAGCAGCGTCGGTTGGAACTGATCAACGGTGGCGTCCAGCACGCGGTGGACATCCAGCACCGGCAGAGCCGCCAGGTCAAGGATGCGCTGGGGCATCTCCGGAAAACACTTGTGGAGATGGTCGGCGAGATAAATCGGTCCGATCGGAAAGATCGGATTGCAGGGCAGCCGCACCAGCAACACCCGTTCTTGTTGTGGTGCCACGTCAGCTGCCATGGGTGCTTTCGGGACGCTAACAAGCGCTGCCGCCGAAAGGGATGAAGGCTTCTTCACAACAACTTCATCAAGCCAGCGACACACAGCGCAAACTTCCTTTACACTCGATCTCAGGCAGGGCTCTCCTGCCCTTCCTTAAACCGTTCCTTCGGGAACATTTCTTTCCGTTCTCATGACCACCACCCTCCAGCAGCGCTCCGGCGCTTCCAGCTGGCAGGCCTTCTGTGAGTGGGTCACCTCCACCAACAACCGTCTGTATGTCGGTTGGTTCGGTGTGCTGATGATCCCCACACTGCTGGCTGCCACCATCTGCTTCGTCATCGCTTTCGTCGCCGCTCCTCCGGTCGACATCGATGGCATCCGTGAGCCCGTCGCTGGCTCCCTGATCTACGGCAAC
>CAJXPL010000004.1 GCA_913057985.1 uncultured Synechococcus sp. | reverse complement strand
CTTCCCTGAAGAGGTTCTGCCCCGTGGTAACGCTCTCTAATCCCGGTCTTGGCGCCACTGGCGGCAAAGACCTTCCCTCCACCGGGTATGCCTGGTGGTCCGGCAACGCCCGCCTGATCAACCTGTCCGGCCGTCTGCTTGGTGCCCACGTGGCCCACGCTGGTCTGATGGTCTTCTGGGCCGGCGCAATGATGCTGTTCGAGGTGAGTCACTTCACCTTCGACAAGCCCATGTACGAGCAGGGCTTCATCTGCATGCCCCACGTCGCCACCCTTGGCTACGGCGTGGGCCCCGGCGGTGAAGTCACTGATCTCTTCCCCTTCTTCGTGGTCGGTGTCCTGCACCTGATCAGCTCCGCCGTGCTCGGCCTCGGCGGCCTCTATCACGCCCTGCGTGGTCCGGAGATCTTGGAGAACTATTCCTCCTTCTTCTCCCAGGACTGGCGTGACAAGAACCAGATGACCAACATCATTGGTTATCACCTCATCCTTCTGGGCGTCGGCTGCCTGCTGCTGGTCTTCAAGGCCATGTTCTTCGGCGGCGTCTACGACACCTGGGCCCCCGGCGGCGGTGATGTCCGCATGATCACCAACCCGACCCTCGATCCGGGCGTGATCTTCGGTTACCTGTTCCGCGCTCCCTTCGGTGGAGAGGGCTGGATCATCGGTGTGAACTCCATGGAGGACATCATCGGCGGCCACATCTGGCTGGGTCTGACCCTGATCTTCGGTGGCATCTGGCACGCCATCACCAAGCCCTTCGGCTGGGTGCGTCGCGCCTTCATCTGGAACGGTGAGGCCTACCTGAGCTACAGCCTTGGCGCTCTGAGCTTCATGAGCTTCATCGCTTCGGCCTACATCTGGTTCAACAACACCGCTTATCCCTCCGAGTTCTGGGGCCCCACCAACGCTGAGGCATCCCAGGCTCAGAGCTTCACCTTCCTGGTGCGTGACCAGCGCCTCGGCGCCAACATCGGTTCCGCCATGGGCCCCACCGGCCTGGGCAAGTACCTGATGCGCTCACCCACCGGTGAAATCATCTTCGGCGGTGAAACCATGCGCTTCTGGGACTTCCGTGGTCCCTGGCTGGAGCCCCTGCGTGGCCCCAACGGTCTAAGCCTTGACAAGCTGCAGAACGACATTCAGCCCTGGCAAGTGCGCCGTGCGGCTGAGTACATGACCCACGCTCCCAACGCCTCGATCAACTCCGTGGGCGGCATCATCACCGAGCCCAACTCGGTGAACTACGTGAACCTCCGCCAGTGGCTGGGTGCAACGCAGTTCGTGCTTGCCTTCTTCTTCCTGGTTGGTCACCTCTGGCACGCCGGCCGCGCTCGCGCTGCTGCTGCTGGATTCGAGAAAGGCATCGACCGCAAGGCTGAGCCTGTGCTCGGCATGCCCGACCTCGACTGATCCACCGGTTCAACCCAAACGATCGTTATCAACCCTCGCCACACGGCGGGGGTTTTTTTATTGGGATGGGAGAGGCGATTTCTTAGCCTGTCCGAATCGATGGATCATCCGTGAACACAGGCCTGAACACCCGGGTGATCCACCACGGCGACAGCTTTGCGGGAGACACCGGCACGGTGATGCCGCCGATCTTCCCCACCAGCACCTTTGCCCATGGCAACGCTGGCGGATTTGATTACACCCGTTCCGGCAACCCCAACTTCCGCATCCTTGATGGGGTGCTCGCTTCGGTTGAAGGTTGCGCCCACGCCACCGTCTTCGCCTCCGGCGTCAGCGCCATCACCGCCGTGGTCTCCCAGCTGAAGCAGGGCGATCTGGTGCTCTGCGAAGAGAACCTCTACGGCTGCACCGTGAGGCTTTTCGAGCAGGTGTTTGCCAAGTTCGGCCTGAAAACCGCGTGGGTGGACTTCACCCAGCCGGCCGCGCTGGAGCAGATCCAAGCCCAGAAGCCGGCGATGGTGTGGCTGGAGAGCCCGACCAACCCTCTGCTCAAGGTGATCGACCTGGAAGCGGTCTGCGCCATCACCCAACCCCTCGGCATCCCCGTGGTGGTGGACAACACCTTCGCCACCGCCCTGGTGCAGCGCCCCCTGGAGCTGGGCGCCACCCTCTCACTTACCAGCACGACCAAGTACATCAACGGCCACTCCGATGCCCTCGGGGGAGCCGTGTGCACCAACGATCCTGAGTGGCACCAAAAAATGGTGTTCTCCCAGAAGGCCCTGGGGCTGCAGCCCTCCCCCTTTGATTGCTGGCTGATCACGCGGGGCATCAAGACCCTGCCGCTGCGGCTCAAGCAGCAGATGGCCAATGCCGCGGCCCTGGCCGATCAGCTGGCGGGGCACGCCAAGGTGAACTGGGTGCGTTACCCACACCGCAGTGATCACCCCCAGCATCAGGTGGCAACCCGTCAGATGCGCGCCGGTGGCGCCATCGTGACGGTGAGCTTCAACGCCAGCCAGGAGCAGACCTATGCCCTCTGCAAACAACTGCGTTGGTTCACCATGGCCGAAAGTCTGGGCGGCATCGAAAGCCTGATCTGCCACCCCGCCACCATGACCCACGCGGCGGTATCCGCCGAAGTGAAGGCCAAGCTGGGCATCGACGACGGCCTGGTGCGCTTCTCGGTGGGCTGCGAAGACCTCGCCGATCTGCAGGCCGATCTGGACCAGGCCCTGGAGCTGCTGGCGTGAGTCCCCGCAATCTGCTCATCGATCCGGCCTGGCAGGGCTCTGATCTCGGCCATCCCCTGCCCGACTCCCCCCATGCGGTGTCTGTGGCGCTGCCGCGCTGGCGCGATGTGATCGCCTACGAGGAAAAGGATCCGGCCTGCCGCGATGCCCTGCAGACGATCTATCCCCGCTTCGGCCTGCATCCGCTGATCCGACAACTGGTTCAGCCTTCGGAACTTGCAGGCACCACGGTCTGGCCCTACCCCACCGAAGCGGCAGCCCAGGCAGCCCTGGCCCACTGCCAACGCAAGGCACCGGAGAGCCGCTCGGAGCTGATTGCCATTGCTGGGCTGACCTGCCTGCGCAGTGATGCAGCGGCGAGCGCCCATGCTAAAGCGTTCTGGCAGCACACCGGCCTGGGCCTCTCCTCCCGCCAGGCCGCCATCGCCCTGGGGAAAGAGACATCCCCCAGCAGCACATCCGGCGACGCGGCCCGCGAGCTGATTCGAAAGCGCCTGGCATCCATCCATGGCGTCGACGCCCAGCAGATCAGCCTGCATCCAGCGGGAATGGCCGGCCTGTATGCGGCCCTCAGCGCCATCCAGACGCTGCGGCCGGGGAAGCCCACGCTGCAGCTGGGCTTCCCCTATGTGGATGTGCTGAAGCAGCCGCAGGTGGTGTTTCACGGTGGCGAGCTGTTGCAACCGCAGAGCCTCGCCGAGGTGGAAGCGGCCCTGGATCAGCTCCAGCCGGCGGCCGTGATTGTGGAGCTGCCCAGCAATCCGCTGCTGCGCTGCATGGATCTGCCGGGCGTGTCAGCCCTGGCCCGCAGCCGCGGCATTCCAGTGATTGCCGATGACACGATCGGCACCGGCATCAACCTCAACGCCCTGCCCTACGCCGATCTGATCTTCACCTCACTCACCAAGAGCTTCGCCGGCCGCGGTGATGTGATGGCTGGCAGTGTGCTGGTGAGCCCGCAGTCGCCCTGGGCGGCCTCCCTGCTGGCGGCGGTTCCAGCCATCGCCCCCCTCAGCGATGCCGATGCCATCGCCCTGGAGATCGCCAGCCGGGATGTGCTCCAGCGGGTGTCGCAACTCGATGCGAACGCCCTGCTTCTGGCGGAACGGCTCGAAGCCCATCCAGCCGTGAAGCGGGTGCTGCATCCAAAGAGCTGCCCCAACTTCCGCGCCTTGATGCGCAGCGGAGCTGGCCACGGCTGCCTGCTCTCCTTTGAACTGAAGGGAGGCCATGAGCACTCCAAACGGGTTTACGACGCGCTTCGGATCAGCAAAGGCCCCAGCCTTGGCACCGATTTCAGTCTGGTGTGCCCCTACACCCAGCTGGCCCACTACGACGAACTGAGCTGGGCGGAGCAATGCGGTGTGCCGGCTGATCTGCTCCGGGTGTCGGTCGGTCTGGAAGACCCCGAGGCACTATGGATGCGATTTGAGCAAGCGTTTGCTGACGAAGAGTCCGGTGAGACTCTGAAAAAGCCCTTAACAACAGGGTGAGGAGAGGCTTTCGATCATTAGTTTGTTTTCTTCGGGCCCCTCTACAGCAGCTCCATGTCCCGCATTTACGACGACAACAGCCAGGCCATCGGCAACACTCCGCTGGTCAAGCTGAACAACGTCACCAAAAACTGCAAGGCCACTGTGCTGGCCAAGGTTGAGGGGCGCAACCCCGCTTACAGCGTCAAGTGCCGGATCGGCGCCAACATGATCTGGGACGCAGAAAAGAGCGGAAAGCTCACCAAGGGCAAGGTGATTGTGGAGCCCACCTCCGGCAACACCGGCATCGCTCTGGCCTTCACCGCCGCGGCCCGCGGTTACAAGCTGATCCTGACGATGCCCGAGTCGATGTCGATCGAGCGGCGTCGGGTCATGGCCGTGCTCGGGGCTGAACTGATCCTCACCGAGGCCGCCAAAGGCATGCCCGGTGCGATCGCCAAGGCCAAGGAAATCGCTGAAAGCGATCCGGCCAAGTACTTTATGCCTGGCCAGTTCGACAATCCTGCCAACCCCGAAATCCACTTCAAGACCACCGGTCCTGAAATCTGGAACGACTGCGATGGCGCCATTGACGTGCTCGTGGCCGGAGTCGGCACCGGTGGCACCATCACCGGCGTCTCCCGTTACATCAAGAATGAAGCGGGCAAGGCGATCGAATCCGTGGCCGTTGAACCGACCAACAGCCCGGTGATCACCCAGACCATGAACGGTGAAGCCGTCAAACCCGGTCCCCACAAAATCCAGGGCATCGGCGCCGGCTTCATCCCCCAGAACCTCGACCTCTCCGTGGTCGACAAGGTGGAGCAGGTGACCAACGAGGAGTCCGTTGCCATGGCCCTGCGCCTGGCCCAGGAGGAAGGCCTGCTGGTGGGCATCTCCTGCGGTGCCGCCGCTGCAGCCGCCATTCGTCTGGCCGAGAAAGATGAGTACGCCGGCAAAACCATCGTGGTGGTGCTGCCCGACCTGGCCGAGCGTTACCTCTCCTCGGTGATGTTCGCTGAAGTGCCGACCGGAATCATCGAGCAACCGGTGGCTGTCTGAGCTGGCTCCACCAGAAGCCTTGGCCCCGTCATTGACGGGGCTTTTTTATGGCCTCACCGTGAACTGTTCAGGTCTCAGCGTGCTGGTGGGCGGGCCTGGGGCTGCACCGCCGCTGCATCAATCCACATGGCATCGCCATAGGAGAAGAAGCGATAGCTCCTTTCAATCGCTTCGGCGTAGAGCTTCAACAGGGCTTCCCGGCCGATCAGGGCACTCACCAACAGCAGCAGAGAGCTTTTGGGCAGATGGAAGTTGGTGAGCAGAGCTTGAATCACCTTGAACTGATAGCCCGGCTGAATCACCAGATCCACCGGCCCGGTGTAGGGCTTGAGAACACCGCCATGGGCTTGAGCGGCCCCCTCCAGGGCACGAACACTCGTGGTGCCCACCGCAATCACCCGGCCTCGACAAGCCTGCACCGCCTCCACCACAGCAGGGCTGACATCCACCCATTCACTGTGCAACTCCAAGGCAGTGAGGTCTTCCGTTTCAACGGGGCGAAAGGTGCCGAGGCCCACATGCAGGGTGATCCGGGCCAAATCCACCCCTTTCTTCTGCAAGCCCGCCAGCAGTTGATCACTGAAATGCAACCCCGCCGTCGGGGCGGCCACCGCACCGGGGCGATCGGCGTAAAGGGTCTGATAACGCTGGCTGTCGCTGGGGTCGTGCCGTTCGATGTAGGGCGGTAGAGGCACCTCACCCACGTCATTGAGCAAACCCTCAATGGTTTCGGCATCCCTGCAATCACTGGGGAACTGCACCACCCGTCCACCACTGGCTGGGTCTTCCGCGAGCACCGTCAGGCTGATCGAAGTGCCATCAATCGTGAGGCTGTCGCCGGGCCGCATGCGCTTGGCAGGACGGGCCAGGCAAAGCCAGCGGCCCTCCCCCCGCGGCTCCAGCACCAGCAACTCGGACAGCCCACCCCCGGAACGACGCACCGCCAGGCGGGCCTTCAACACCCGGGTGTCGTTCACCACCAGCAGATCACCAGGCTGCAGCTGCTCGAGCAGATCCCACACCTGGCCGTGAGCAGCATCCATTGATGGCTCCCCCTGGGGGGGAGCCATCAACAAGCGAGCGCTGTGGCGGGGCTCAACCGGTGCCTGAGCGATGCGCTCAGGCGGCAGCGGGTAGTCGTAGCTGCTGAGTTGCAGGTCCCTGGGGTCAGGCACGCGGGCGACCGATCAGAGCGCCAGGCTTTCTGGACGGTTCTCGATCAGATCGGCGAGATCCTTGAGGAATGCGGCACCGTCGGCGCCGTAAATCACGCGATGATCCGCCGTCAGGTTGACCTGCATCTGACGCTTGACAGCGATGGACCCGTCCTTGTTCGCCACCACCGTGGGGCGTGATGCAGCGACGGCGAGAATGGCCCCGGTGCCTGGGGGAAGGATCGCGTCGAAGCGATCAACACCGAACATGCCGAGGTTGGAGAGGGTGAAGGTGCCCGTGGAATACTCCTCCGGCTGCAGCTGCTTGCTGCGGGAGCGCTTGACCAGATCACCCCACTGACGCGACATCTCGTAGAGATCGGTGCGATCGGCATTGCGCAGCACCGGCGTGATCAAGCCACCGTCTTCCATCGCCACAGCGACAGCCACGTTCACGTCGGCTGGATAGGCCATGCCGGCAGCGGTGGTGGCGGCATTCACCTGGGGGTGACGCGCCAGGGTGACGGCCACAGCCTTGGCCAGCAGCGCCGTCATCGTGACGCCCTTGGGCTTCACCTGTTTGTAGAAGGCATCCAGCTTGTCGGTGGTGATGGTGTAACCGACGCGGAAGCAGGGAACCGCAAGGCTCGCCTCCATGTTTTTGTTCACCGCACCCTGGAGGGTGTTGAAGGCCACGGTCTCGCCGGGCCGACCAAAGCTATTGCCCGCCGGAGCCGACGGGGCCGCTGCTGCTGCTGCTGCGCCAGCCGAGGAAGCAGCGGGGGCCGTTCCTTCCGCCACCCGGGGCACGGAGATGGGCTGACCGGAGGCTTGCTCCACGTCTTCGGCCTGAATCCGGCCGTGGGGGCCGCTGCCGCGCACGGTGGCCAGGTCCACACCCATCTGGGAGGCCAGCTTCTTGGCCCGGGGGCTGGCCACGATGCGACCGTCGTTCACCACCGGTGCCGACGGTGCAGGGGCAGCAACAGGTGCCGGGGCGGGGGCAGGAGTCGGAGCTGGGGTCTGAACCGCAGCTGGCGTGGGCGCCGGAGCCGGTGCAGGGGCTGGCGCCGCAGCAGGATCGCTGGGGGCCTTGGCCTGGGCGTCGGCGATCTCAGCCTCGGTTTCGACAATCAGGCCGATGGTTTCGCCCACCGGTGCTGTGCTGCCAGCAGGCATCAGGACCGCTGCGAGGTAGCCGTCCTGGAACGACTCAACGTCCATATCCGCTTTGTCGGACTCAACGACAAGAACTGACTCGCCCCGAGCCACCTTGTCTCCGGGCTGTTTCAGCCACTCCACGATCTTCCCCTCCGTCATGGTGGAGCTGAGGGCAGGCATGAAGATGTCTGTGGTCGCCAAAACCGTCTCCGGGAGGGCAGATCAGGGGAGTTTACGAGTCAGCAGAGGCAAGCCGATCAGGCTTCCTCAATCGACTGCACAACGCCATCCTTCACAACGATGGCCACCTGCATCTTCTGCACCAGGTTGTCGCCGACCTTCAGCTCACAACTGCTCTCCAGCTGACCCTGCTCAACGATCTGGTCCATCTCCAGCTCACGCACCTGGGCCTGCTGCTGAAGCAGGTTGCGCTTCTGCTCCTCCAGCTCGGCGCGCTTGGCCGCCACCTGCTGTTGGATCTGCGCCACCTGATCCTGCACGCGGGGATCAAGGGGGTTGGCGCTCTGACGACGCACCTGGTCCACCACGTCCTGACCTTCCTGTTCCAGCTGAGCCAGCTGTTGGTCAGCGGTGGCGATGCCATTGCTGAGCTCGCGCTCTGCTTCTTCTTTCCAGGTGGGCGTCACGACGGCGCGGACGGTGATCGGACGCTTGATCGTCAGGGAAGTGCCGTCGGACATGGGTTCTTGGGAGACGGCCAAAGCGTGTCAGCCCTTTCACGTGGGGTCAATCACCGGACAACCGACCACCCCCCAGGCCTCGTCAGACGCGGTCAACGTCCGTAAAGGCCATCGATCAACTGCTGATCGCGGCTGGTGATGCGATCACGGCGCTGCTTCAGGGTCTGGGTCAGAAGTCCGTTTTCAATGCTGAAGGGGTCCACAAGCACCACCCCCGCTAGCCGTTCATCACCGCGGGAGCCCGACCGCTGCTTGAGCAAGCGGTTGCATTCGCGCATCAACAAACGGAGCAAAGCCGGATCACCGGGTTGGCCGCCCAGATCCTGCGCCACGCTCACACCGGCTTCAGCCGCCCAGGCCACGATCGCCTCAGCACGGGGAACGATCAGGCCACCGAGCTGGCGTTCGTCCTGACCCACCAGCATCACCTGCTCGATCAGGGGGCTGGCCACCAGGGCCTCTTCCAAAGGGCCGGGCTCGATGTTCTCGCCACTGCTCAACACAATCGTGTCCTTGGCCCGGCCGGTGAGGGCCACCGAACCATCCGGCAGAAGCATGCCGAGATCGCCGGTGTCAAACCATCCCGAGGCATCGAGAACCTTGGCGCTGGCCTCGGGTTTGCCGAGGTAGCCCGCCATCACCTGGGGGCCCCGCACCATCACCCGCCCCCGTTGCCGGAAGCCCAGGGGCTGGCCGCTCTCGGGATCGACGATCCGGAATTCGGTCTGGGGCATCGGCAGCCCGGAGCTGCCGCGGATGTTGCGCCAGGGCCTGCGGCAACTCACCACAGGGCTGGTTTCGGTGAGGCCATAGCCCACCAGCAGCTCAATCCCCACGGCTTCAAAAAAGGCATCGATGTGGGGCGCGATGGCACCGCCACCACTGATCGGATAGGCGAGCTGACCGCCACTGAGCTGGCGACGCAGCTTCGGCCAGATCAAGGTCGAGGCCAGGGCATGCAGGGGCCAGCGCAGGGCCGCGGAGCCGCAGGCACGCAGCCGGCCAGAGGCTGACACCGGTTCCAGCAAGAGGTTGCGCGCCGTGCGCACGGCTTTGCGCTGGGCAGCGCTGTTGGCCAATGCCGCCCGCAGCAGGCGCTGCCGGGAGGGGGGGAAGGTCTTGAGCACATCCTCAAATCCAGCCTGAACCGCCTCCCACAGCCGCGGCACGGTGGCCATCGCGATCGGCCGGACCCGCGGCAGATCCTTCTTGAGTTGCTTGATGGTTGTGTAGGTCTGCGTGCAGGCGCAGGAGAGGAAGAAGTAGCTGGCACTGCGCTCGTAGGCATGCCAGATGGGCAACACACTCAGCACCGGAGCACCGTGCTCGGGATAGGCCACACAGGCCAGTGAGCTCATCTGATGCAGCAGGTTGGCGTGGGTCAACGGGACCCCTTTGGGTTGGCCGGTCGTGCCCGAGGTGTACAGAACAGTGGCCACGGCGTCTCGCCCCCTCGCCGAGCCAACGGGATCGAGGCCGGCCCCTGACGCCAGAAACGCCTCCCAGCCCATGGCGCCCTCGGCAGGCTCCCCTTCCAGCTGAAGCACAAAACGCAGCTGAGCCCTTTGCTCTGGGGGAAGGGCCAGACGACGCCACACATCAGCGTTCTGCACCACCAGGGCCGTTGCACGGCAATCCGAAAGGATGTAGCGCAGCTCCTCCACCGGGGCCGAGGCACCGCGCACGGCATCAGCTGCACCGGCACGCATCAGGCCCTGATCCGCCACCAGCCAGCGGGGGCTGTTCTCAGCAAACAGAGCCACCACATCCCCATCCTTCACGCCATGGCGCCGAAAGGCGGCAGCAGCGGTGGCGATGCGCTCCGCCAGTTCGCCGAAGTTGAAGCGTTCGGGATGCGCAGCATGGGGCGCATCGACGGCGGCAATCAGCCCGTGGCGGTCGGCGAGCCAGGGCCACACCGCATCGACCCTCTGCAACTTCTGAACATGAGCATGACGCTGCAAAGCGTTCGTTTCACGGGTTGTCGGGCTCCAGCTGGCCGTCATCCGAGGCAGGGGTTCAAACAGCTCAGGTCTATCTCGCTTCCTCCTCCCAGACCAGACCGAAACGATGGGCCAGGGCTTGCCGCAGCAACGGCTGCACCTCAGCCGACGTCAGCCCTGGCAACCAGTCCGCAAGCCGCCCGACCGCACGACCGGTGAGCCCACAGGGGGTGACTCGCTCAAACCCCAGCATCGAGCAATCAACGTTGAGGGCCAGGCCGTGCTGGGTGATCCAGCGGCGACAGCCCACACCGATGGCGGCGACCTTGCGGTTGTCCAACCAGAGGCCTGTCAACCCCGGCAGACGCTGACCCTCCAGGCCCAACTCCGCCAGAACATCCAGAACGACTTGTTCCAACTGGCGCAGATACCAGTGCAAATCGGGCGTGCGGCGCTGAAGGTCCAACACCGGGTAGGCCACCAGTTGGCCGGGCAGGTGATGGGTCACCTCCCCGCCCCGATCGATCCGATACAGGGGTGCCGGTGGCTCAGCGGGATCGAAATGCAGGTGCTCCTCGCTGGCACCACGGCCGAGGGTGTAGCAGGTCTGGTGCTGCAGGATCCAGACCGCCTCCGGAGCCGATGGATCAGCCAGAAGATGGGTCTGCCAGCGCTGTTGCGCCGACCAGGCGGCATCGAATCGAACCGGATCACCGGGCTCGAAAAGAAATGCACGCTGGGGGTGGGCCGAATCGTGGGCCGGTTCTAGCTTGCCGATAACAACCGGCACAGGAGTGAGGCATGAAGTTGCTGATCCATGGTCGCAACCTCGAGATCACGCCGGCGTTGCGGGATTACACCCAAACCAAGTTGGAGCGGGCCACATCGCACTTCGGTGATGCTGTTCGCGAGGCCGACGTCCATCTCTCGGTGGCCCGCAATCCCCGGGTGCCGCAGCAGACCGCCGAGGTAACGGTCTTTGCCAACGGCACGGTGATCCGCGCCCAGGAACGCAGTGAAAACCTGTACGCCAGCATCGATCTGGCCGCCGGAAAACTGGCCCGCCAACTGCGCCGCTGGAAGGAACGCCACAGCGATCACCACCACAGCCATGGCCATAGCGCCAGCCACACCCCCAGCACGGATGTGGTCAACGACGCATCCCCCGTTGAAGCCTCCCTTCTGCAAGGGCGAGAGGCGGAACTGCCGGATCCAGGGGTGCGGCGCAAATATTTCGCCATGCCGCCCATGGGCCTGGAGGAGGCACGCCGCCAGCTGGATCTGATCGACCACGACTTTTACCTGTTCCGGGAGAAGGAGAGCGATCAGCTGCAGGTGATCTACCGACGCAACCACGGTGGGTATGGGGTAATCCAGGCTCGTGAGTGACCTCCCGGCCCGCCATGGCTGATCCAGCCCAAGAGCTCCCCGACCTCCCCCCCCGGCTTGATCAGGCGATTCTCGACCCCCTGCTGACCCGGGACCAGCTTCAAGCCCTCTGTGATTCCGGAATGCAGGAGGGCGTGCGGGCCATCTGCACCACACCGCGTCAGCTGCCGCTGCTGCGGGAACGCATCGGGACGACCGACGCAGGTCCTCGCCTGGTGGCGGCCATCGGCTTTCCCTTCGGAACCATTCCCGCTGAGCTCAAGCTGGCGGAAGCGGAGTGGTGTGCCGCCCATGGCGCCCAGGAGCTCGATGTCGTGCCCGATTTCAGCGCCTTGGCCAATGGTGATTCAGGCGCGTTTGCCGAGGAACTTGCCGCCCTCTACGAGCTGGGGCTTCCCGTGCGGGCCGTCCTGGACATGGCCCGTCTGGAGAGCGAACAGCTGGAACTGGCCGTGGAGGCCGCCATTGATGCTGGCGCTGCGGGACTGCAGACCAGCAACGGCTTTGGCCCGGCCTGCCATGCCGATCAGATCCTTGCGTTGAAACAGCTGATCCGCAAACGCTGCGCCATCAAGGCAGCCGGAGGGATCCATAGCCTCAGCCAGGCAGGAGACCTGCTGTTGGCGGGGGCCGATCTGCTGGGCACCAGCAGCGCGCCGGCTCTTCTGCAGGCCCAGCGCCGCCTCGCGGCCTGAATGGCAGAACGACGCCTCACCGGACTTGCCCTCAAGGTGGGCCCCCTCGGCGAACACGACCGCCTGCTGAGCCTGCTCAGTGATGCGGAGGGCGTCAGTCGCTTCGCAGTTCCCGGAGCACGCCGTCCCAAGAGCAGTCTGGCCGCCGCGGCCCCCCTCACCCTGCTGGAACTGCAGGTGGGAGGACGCAGCGGCCTAGCCCGGGTGCGACAACTGCGGGTGCTGCGCAGTTTTTCAGGCCTCGGACAACAACTGGAAACCCTGGCTGCGGCGCAGGCGCTGTGTGATCTGTGCCTTCAACTGGCGGCCCAGGACCCTGTGGACGGGCTGCTGGAAACGATGCAGCTGCACCTGGAACGCCTGGAGGAGCACCGAGCCGACCCGGAGCTGGTGCTAGCCGGCACGGTCCAGGCCTGCATCCATCTGCTCACCCTGGGCGGTTATGGACTGCCGTTGCAGACCTGCTGCATCACAGGCGATCCCCTGGAGCCACCGCTGGGGCAGTGGGACTGGCGCTGCAGCCTGCTACCGCAGGACGGCTTTGCGATTAATGAGCAGCCCGGGGCGGCGATTCAGCTGAATCCCTCCGAACTGGCCCTGCTCCAGCGACTGACCCGGGCCGAACTGCCCCATCGCCGGGACGGTGCGCTGATGGGCCCCCCAGCCGTGTGGCGCCGGCTGCTGCGGGTGGTTGAGATTTGGAGCCGGACGCATCTGAACCGACCCAGCAAAGCCCTGGCCATGCTGCGAGAGACGCTCCTGGCAGGCGCGTGAGCCATCATGGCCGCGATGCAATTGCCCCTTGAGCGGACCGAGCCTCACCACCCCTGAACCCGCTCTGCCCACCGGCAGCAACCCGGAGGGAAAGCGTGGCTTGGAAGCCGTGCTGCGCCTTAAGGACTTCCGCAAACTCTGGCTGGGCCAGATCTTTTCCCAGCTGGCGGACAAGTTCTACATCGTGCTGATGGTCTTCCTGATCGATCAGCACCTGCTGCTGAAGGGGCAGGGAAACGGCGTGCTGGCGGAGATGGCCTCGGATTACGGCCTCGACATCAGCACACGCACCCAGGTGATCACCCTGCTGGCCACAGGCATCTTTGTGGCCAACACCATCCCGGCCATGCTGCTGGGAACGGTGGCTGGCGTCTGGGCGGACCGCTGGCCCAAGCGTCGGGTGATGGTGGCCAGCAACGCCATCCGAGCCCTGTTGGTGGTGTTCGCACCGCTCTGTCTGCTGCCAGGGCCCATCTGGCTTGGTCTGCCCTGGGGCTACTGGGGGCTGGTGGGCATGACTTTCCTGGAGTCAATTCTGACCCAGTTTTTCGCCCCCTCGGAACAGGCCACGATTCCTGTGGTGGTGCCGGGAGATCACCTGTTGGCTGCCAACTCCCTCTACCAAGCCACCAGCATGGGGGCGACGATCCTGGGCTTCGCGCTGGGTGAACCGATTCTTCGCGTCCTGCACAATAGCCTGGCGATCATCGGCATCGATGGCGGCGAGTTTCTACTGCTCCCGCTCTGTTATGGCCTTGCGGCCCTCAGCCTGTCGCGCCTGAAGCTGCAGGAAGCCCCCAAGCCCCCCTCCAATACATCGGTGTGGACGGAGATCGGCGAAGGATTGCAGGTGCTGCGCCGGGTGCCTTCAGTGCGTGGCGCCATGATTCATCTGGTGCTGCTCTACAGCCTGTTGGCAGCGCTTTACGTGTTGGCGCTCCAGCTGGCTGCCCTGATCGAGAACCTGGGGCCCTCAGGCTTTGGTGCCCTGCTGGCCATGAGTGGACTGGGCATGGCGATCGGAGCTGTGGTGATCGCCCAGCTGGGCCATCGGTTCAGCCGCCGCCGGCTCACAGCAGCAGGCCTGGGAACCATCACCTGGACCCTGGTGCTGCTCAGTCAGCTGCGGGGATCCCTGGCCTTCACCCTCAGCCTCTGCGGAATCCTGGGCATCGGCGCAGCTCTGGTGGCGATCCCAGCGCAAACCACGATTCAGGAAGAAACCCCCGAAACCGAGCGCGGCAGGGTGTTCGGACTGCAGAACAACCTGATCAACATCGCCCTGAGCCTGCCGCTGGTGCTGGCGGGCACCCTGGTGAGCAGCATTGGTCTTCAACCGGTGCTGTGGCTGCTGGCGGGGTTGGCCCTGGTGGCAGCGTTGATCGAACGACCGTGGCAACGCTGCTAACTTGCCGTTTCGCCTGAGGAGGCCCAACCCGCTTGGCGCAGATTGCGTGGCTCGGCAAGAAGTCTCCCTTCTGCGGGAATGTGTCCTACGGGATCAGCACCACGGAGTCCCTGCGCAAACGCGGGCACCAGGTGCACTTCATCCATTTCGATAACCCGCGCAGCCCGGAGCGCGACAACACATCGCTGCTGGCCAACGACCCGGACGTCAGCCTGCCTTATCTGGTCAAATCGCAGGTTTACACGATCCCTTCCCCTGGAGCGCAGCGGGAGCTGAGGGAATCCCTGGAGCGGCTGCAGCCCGATCTCGTGCACGCCAGCCTCACCCTCTCCCCCCTGGATTTCCGCCTGCCGGAGCTCTGTCAGCAGCTGGGCGTGCCCCTGGTGGCCACCTTTCACCCCCCGTTTGATGCAGGCCTGCGCAACCTGACGGCGGGCACCCAACAGCTCACGTACCAGCTGTATGCACCGGCCCTGGCCCGCTACGACCGGGTGATCGTGTTTTCACAGCTTCAGGCGGACTTTCTCGAGCGCCTGGGCGTTCCCGCCGATCGACTGACGGTGATTCCCAATGGTGTGGACACTGACCGCTGGTGCCCCACCAGCCCTGGCACCCTTTCGCTGGTGCATCAGCAGGTGCGGCAACGGCTGGGGCGGGAACGGATTTTTCTCTACATGGGACGCCTGGCAACGGAGAAGAACGTTGAAGCCCTGCTGCGGGCCTGGCGGCTGGTTTCACCGGAGGGCTGCCGGTTGGTGATCGTCGGCGACGGGCCATTGTGCAACAGCCTGATGAACCAGTTCAACGACGATCGGATCCTCTGGTGGGGCCACGAGCCAGACCTGGACACCCGGGTTGCACTGCTCCAGTGCGCTGAGGTCTTCATCCTGCCGAGCCTTGTGGAGGGCCTGTCGCTGGCCCTGCTGGAGGCGATGGCCAGCGGAACAGCCTGCGTGGCCACCGATGCCGGTGCCGATGGCGAGGTGCTGGAGCAAGGGGCGGGAATCGTGCTGAGCACCCAGGGCGTCACCACCCAGTTGCGCACGCTGCTGCCAGTGCTCAGGGATCAGCCGGTGCTCACGGCGGAACTGGGCCGCAAAGCCCGCCTCCGCGCCTTGGAGCTCTACACGATTTCCAGCAACATCGACGCCCTCGAACAGCTCTACGCCGACCTGATGCAAACCAGCACGGTCGCCGCCTGAGCCAAGCCATCAGCGCCAGTCCAAGCCAGGAACCCAGCCCACAATCGCTGGGGTGACTGCGGCGTATTGGCTGTAATCCGGATGCAGCGCCCGCAACCCCTGCTCCTCGAAGCGGGCTTTGCCCCGCAACACAGCCGCCAGGCTGACCAACAGCAACAGATGCAGCGGTCTGCCTGTGGCCAGCACCACTCCTGCGGAACACAGCAAGACCGCCCGGTACAAGGGATGCCGGCAGATGGCGTAGGAGCCTGTGGCGATCAACTGATTCGCCGGCTTGGGCGCCGGCAACGGCGAAAGGCTGGCCCCGAGACAGCGAAGCGCCTCAAGGGCCCGAAACAGGCTCAAAGCCAACAGCAGCAGACCCAGCCCGAACAGGGGTTTAGGCCAAATCGCCACACCGAAGCTGGCGGGAGCTGGCCAGACCGGCAAAAGATGGGCCGTGATCAGCAGCAGCTGGGCCAGCAGCCACCACTCACCCCGGCGGTTGTCCAACCAGCCGCCCCAACTGAAGCCCCAATCGGAGAACATTCACTCGCTGACCACCAATGTTCGGACGTTACGGCGCTGCACCAGACCCGCCAGGGTCTGCATGTCGTCCCAGCGAATCAAGCCCACACAGCCGAGCGTGCCGCTGTTGGCATTGCGGTTGGCACTGGGGTCGAGATGAATGCCCAGATAACCCCGTCCTGTGGGGAACTGCGGTTCAATCCCAATCCAGATCGGCCCGAGCTCCCGCGGATCCGCGGGACCCAGGGGCTCCACCGGCCCAAGGACGTAGCGACCGGCGGGGAGCGGCGCACGAGTGCCGGAGCGATGGCGATCGGCGTTCTGACGGTGGGCCCGACCGCTGACGGCATCGAAGTGCTGCACGGGCTGACCAGGGGTTTCCAGACGCAGACTCCAGATGGGATCGCCCGTGCGCGGGAGGGATCGCGTGGTGCGGTTCAGCACCAAGACCGACTCGTTGGCGGAGGTGGAGATGGATGGCGACGTGGTGGGGAGCCTGGAGGCAGAGGCCAGATCCATCTCAGCGGCAGAACAGGGCACGACCAACAGCGCCAGCAGCTTCAACGCGAGACAGGACCGAACGACCACAGCAGCCAGGCAAACAGGCGGAACCCTATGGGCGGTTTTTATTCGCTGAGGAAATAAAAGCCAGCACTCTCACTGTCCCCTTCTGAGACCCAGCTCGAGAAAAGGTTCAGAGCTCGTTTTCGGCCAGCCGCAGCGCTTCAGCCTCCTTGGTTGGATCCAGGGCGCAGCTGTCATCCAGCAGGCGCTGCAGGCGTGGGCTGACGGCGACCACCAGGGGATTGGTCAGCACGCGCCGGCTGATGCCCAACTCCTCGAGCGAAATCGCCAGGGCTTGGCTGGCCTGGCGGCGCGGCAGACGCCCCTTCTCCACCTGACAGTCGCTGCTGGCCTTGGCCATGGCGGCATAGCCGCGAATGCGGCGGGCCAGCACCACCACGGCAACCCGGCGCTGAACCTCGGGTGCCAAAGGAGCATCCTCAGCAGCAACAGGGATGGGTGTTGCCATGGGCAGACCCAGCAACAGCGCAGCAAGGAAGCGGTGGAGACGCATCAAGGTGTCTGGAACGCCCCCTCAGTCAAGCCCGGGAAATCGCTGGGCGATGGTGCTGCCGGTGTACTGCGCCACCCATCCCTCGGGGTTGTTGAACCAACGCACAGCACAGAACTGAGGCCGAGAGCCCATGTCAAACCAATGACGGGTCCCAGCAGGGACCCGCATCAGGTCGCCCCGTTCGCACAGCACGCTGAGCACCTCGGAACCGATGTGCAGCACAAACAAGCCGCACCCTTCCACAAAAAAGCGCACTTCGTCTTCGGCATGGGTGTGCTCCTCAAGGAACTTGCGGCGCAGGGGCTCGCGATCGGGGTGATCCGGCGTCATCCGAATCGCGTCGACCGTGGCGTAACCGCCATCGCGTTGAACCCGAGCGATGGCATCGGCATAGGCCTGGAGGATGGTGGCCTGGTCGGCCCCCTCCGGCAGACCCTGCTCCGCCGGCCATTGCTCAAAGCCGATGCCCCGGCGGCTGAGCTCCGACTGAATGACAGCCGGATCGTTGCTCTCCAGCGAAGGCATGAGCCCATTCACAGCATGGGCTGAGCTTTCGTCTGGAAAGATGCTGAGACGACTCATCGTCTGGACCCCGGGCGCATCGACTGCTGACCATCATCGATCCCGCCACGACTGGGGGTCTCACACTGGTGGGGGTCGGCCCCGGCGATCCTTCCCTGCTCACCCTGGCCGCCGTTGAAGCCATCCGCCAAGCGGAGGTGGTGGCCTACCCGGTCGGACGACCAGGGGCCGACAGCATGGCCGCCAAAATCGCCGCGGCCTGGATCCGCAGCGACCATCAGCGTCTGCCCTTGTTGTTCCCGATGGTGGAAGCCGCCGAACCGCGACGCACCGCCTGGGGAGCGGCGGCACAGGAGCTGCAGCAAGCCATCCGTTCCGGCCAGCAGGTGGCACTGCTGTGTGAGGGAGATGCGTCGCTGTTTGCGAGTTGCAGCTACGTGCTGCTGGCCTTGCGTCAGGCGTGGCCCGACTGTCCCATCAGCGTGATTCCCGGCATCACCTCCTGCTCGGCAGCCGCGGCTGCGGGCCTCTGGCCCCTCGCTCTGCAGCAGGACCAACTGCTGTTGCGCCCTTGCCCCGACACACCCGAGGAGCTGGAGCGGGTGCTGGACACCGCCGCGGCAACGGGGCAAGTTGTGGCCCTGCTGAAGCTGGGTCGGCGCTGGAGTTGGGTGCAACCCCTGCTGAAGCAGCGAGGCCTGCTGCAACAAGCACTGTTTGCCGAGCGGGTCGGCTGGCCCGACCAGCAGATCTGTTGCGCGGATGCCGTTGCGGCCGAACCTCGCCCCTACTTCTCGCTGCTGCTGATCCGGCAGGGTTGGCCGGAGGTGCTGCCCTAGGCCAGCTCCCGGCTGCGTTCCGCAGCAGCGACGACTGCTTCGATCAAGGCGGAGCGCAGGCCGATGCGTTCGAGCGCGCGAACGCCGGCGATGGTGGTGCCCCCCGGGGAGGTAACCATGTCCTTGAGCTGGGCAGGGTGCAGATCGCGACGGTCCAGCAGCTCAGCCGTTCCAGCCAGGGTGCGGTGGCTCAGCCGCAGGGCCAGGTCCCTGGGAAGACCGGCAGCAACAGCCCCATCAGCCATGGCTTCCGCCACCAGGGCCACAAAGGCAGGGCCCGACGAGGTGAGGGCAAGGAACGCATCGAGCTTGGCTTCCGCCAACTCCAGAACTTCGCCCACATCGGCGAACAGCTGCCGCACCTGATCCCGTTGCCCTTGGTCGATCCCCTCCCCCCAGGCCAGAGCTGTCAAACCAGCTCCCACCAGCGCAGGCGTGTTGGGCACCGCCCGCACACAGCGATGACCGGGAAACAAATGCTGCAACCGAGCCAGAGACACCCCCGCCAACACAGAGATCAGCAGCGGTTGACCCACAACAGGTCGTGCAGCTGCTGCAACGGCATCGAGTTGCTGCGGCTTCACCGCAAGCAGCTGGATCGGAGCCGTCCAGACCTGCTGAGCGGAAGGATCATCAGCCGCAACCAAACCGATGCCAGCCGGAAGGCCCCCACGTCGTTGCTCAAGCGAGCCAGATCCTCCGACCACTGCCAACAGCTGTTCAGCCGGAATCCGTCCACGCTCCAGGAGAGGAACCACAAGGGCCTGAGCCATGCGACCCAGGCCGATCACACCGATAGCGGGCTGCACTGCGGGCTTCAGAGAGCGGCTGCCCCCCAGGCGGGCGAGGGTGCGCTGGCGGATTCGTCGACATCCGCCACATCGGCCTCACGGCTCACCACCGTTGGAGCCGAGGCTTCGTCGTGACCGGTGTTGGTCACGGTGACGCAGCTGGGGGCGAACAGGAAGATGCTCTCCCCGACGCGCTCTTGGTGTCCATCGATCGCGAAGGTGCCACCAGCAACAAAATCCACAGCACGCTGGGCCTGGTCGGGCTCCATCATCGTGAGATTGAGGATCACCGTCTTGCGCTCCCGCAGCGCCTGAATGGCCCGAGGCATTTCATCGAAGCTGCGGGGTTCCATCACATTCACCTCAGCAGCAGCATTGCTGATGCCGGGCATGTCGATCACGTTGGATCCAGGCAGATCACCACCCAGGTCAAACGGGTTGGAGTCTCCAATGGTGGCCAGTGCACCACCGTCAGCCTGCAGAGCGCGCTGGTCCTGGTCATCTTGCTCGTCGTCGTAGGCGAAATCATCCAATTCGCCATCGAGATAGTCATCGCCAGCGACGACGGCACGGAGACGGGAGATCAGCGACACCTTGGGATTCCTCTCGGTCTGAATGTGGTTCGAAAACCATGTCCCTGGATACCGTTTTCGCTGCGGCGGGGCAAGTCAATTCGCAGCGTCTGTTGACACCAATCTCGGACCGAACAGGGCCGAACCAATCCTGAGCCAGGTGCTGCCCGCTTCAGCAGCCTCTTTCCAGTCCGTGCTCATCCCCATCGAGCACTCCGCCAAGGCCAGCCGATCCGCCAGGGCACGGCAGTCGGAAAACAACGCCTTGCGCTGATCTGCAGCCATCTCGAGAGGCGCCATGGTCATCAGACCCGAGATCCGCAACCCCGGCAGAGCCTGCAGATCAGACCAAATGGCACCGAGTTCATCGGCCGACAAGCCCCCTTTGCTGGGATCGGGCCGCAGTTTCACCTGCAGCAGCACTTCAGGCTGACGGCCCTCCTCAACGGCGATGCGCGACACCCGTTCGGCCAGTGCCAGGGAATCCACCGAGTGAATGACGTCGAAGGCCTTCACCACCGGCCGCACCTTGTTGCTTTGCAGGCGACCAATGAAATGCCAGCGCAAGTTCAGATCGATCAGCTCCTCCTGCTTCGGCAGAGCCTCCTGAACACGGCTTTCCCCGAAGTCACACTGACCAAGCTCCGCCACGCAACGCACGGACGCGGCTGGATGCCCTTTGCTGACGGCCAGAAGCCTGGATGAAGTGGGGCGGGCTGCCTGGAGCACCTGCCAACGCGCCGCGAAGGAATCGGTCAAGGGTTCAGATGAACGTTTGATCGAACAGCTGACTCCAGGACTCGAGGTCGTCCGATCCATCACGACGGCAACGGCCCAAATGCACCTCAGCGTGGTGACGCGCATCCCCGTAGGGAATCACTTCGAACTGGGCGCCACGGGGCTGCAGGGTGACCAGGAAGAACATGCGCTGGGCATACAACGTGGCGTAGACGTCACGGCCCTCACCTGCCGGAGCCACCCGATAGAGCATCCCGAAGGTGGGGTGATTCAGATATCGCTCGGACGCCATGCCGTGATCGGAGCTCATAGAGCACCGTACTGACCACGGAGCCCAATCACCAACACAAGAACGACCGTCGCCAGGCCATTCAGCAGGGGAGCAGCCCGATCAGGCGGCATGCGGAAGTACGACGGACCAAGAATTCGCCCCCCACGGGCGACCAGGGCATCGGCCCCCTGCTCAGCCCTGAGAAGGATGTTGGCCAGAAGCCGCTCACCGACGGCCAGCACCAAGCCGAAACCGGCCTTGAAGCCCAGCTGGCGCAGGTTGACGGCACGGCTGGCGAGAGAGCGCAGCAGATTTTGGAGCTCCTCCTGCACCAGAGGCAGAAAGCGAAGTGCCAGCAGCAATTGAAACCCCAGCCGCTCCACAGGACATCCCAGCCACTTCAAGGGAGCCAGGCACCAGCTGAGGGCCCAGACCAGATCCTCAGGCGGGGTCGTGATCAGCATCAGGTTGACGCTGTGAATCACGGTGAAGATCAAGGTGGACGTTCGCAGCCCCAGCAGCGCCGAAGCCCGATCCACCACCAGCGGCCCCAGCTGGAGACCGCCCAACTGCAGGGGGCCGAGGCGCAAAAGATCCCAGGAGGGGCCTTCCGTCTCGAGCCCCGGAAGCTCAGCCGGATTGCGCAGCGGGAAGGCCGCAGGGGGATCCACAGCCGGCAAGAACATCGACAGGAGGCCCACCACAACAGCCAAGGCCGTCAGCAGCAGAACAGACCTCCACCACAGCGAGCGAGCCAGTCCACTGCCGAAGGTGATCAGCACCAGAGCCACCACCAGGCCAACGCGCCAGAGGGGCCCCGCCAGAACAGGCGTGAGCAGAAAGACAAGAGACCAGGCCAGCTTCAGCCGAGGGTCCAAGCGCCGGAGCCAACCCGTGGACCCATCGACGTATTGACCCATGGGGACCTGGCGCAACCAGTCCATGGCTCAGCCTTTACGACTCTGCTGACGGGCCAGGTCGCGTTCGGCATCACGCTGTTGCTTGCCGCGCCAGAACAGACGCAGCGGGCTGCCATCGAAACCGAGGCCCTCACGGATCTGACGCTCCACATAGCGCCGGTAGGTCTCTCCGAACAACTTGGGGTCGTTGACGAACAGGGTGAAGCTGGGCGGCCGGCTGGCCACCTGGGTGCCGTAATACAGCTTTCCTTGGCGTCCACCGCGGGTGGTGGGGGGACTGCGCCAGCTCAGTGCTTCCTTGAGCACCTCGTTCACAACGGAGGTACTGACGCGGCGACGGTGCTGCTCAACCGCCAGGGCGGCCAAGGCAAAGATGCTCTCCACACGCTGGCCGGTGAGCGCCGAGGTGAACAGCATCGGAGCCCAATCGAGGAAATAGAGCTTGGAGCGCAGCTCCTTTTCCATCGCCGTCATGGTGTGGCTGTCTTTTTCCACCGCGTCCCACTTGTTGACGACCACCACGCAGGCACGGCCGTCCTCTTCAATGCGACCCGCCAGGCGCTGATCCTGCTCGGTCACCCCATCGAGGGCATCGATCACCAGAACACACACATCACTGCGTTCAATGGCCTTGAAACTCCTGTTGATGCCGAAGAATTCCGGGCCGTAGTTGACACTGCGCCGCCGGCGGATGCCCGCCGTGTCCACCAGACGCCAGGGACGATTCTCACGAATGATGCTGGTGTCAATCGTGTCGCGGGTGGTGCCGCGGATCGGGCTGACAATCGCCCGCTGCTCTCCGCAGATGGCATTCAGCAGACTGGATTTCCCGACATTCGGCCGTCCGATGATGGCCATCTGAATCGGCTCCTCCTCGTCACCCTCCTGATCCTTCGGGGGGAAAAAGGTGAGCACCTGATCCAGCAGTTCTCCGGTGCCGGCGCCGTGGATGGCCGAGATCGGATGGGGTTCACCCAGGCCAAGGCCCCAGAATTCTCCGGCCATCGCCAGGCCCTGTTCCGGCGACTCGCACTTGTTCACCGCCAACAGCGTGGGACAGCGGTGACTGCGTAGAAATTCCGCGATGGACTCGTCAGCGGCCGTAAGCCCCTGCTGACCATCCACGATCACCAGAGCCACACTGGCTTCCTCAAGCGCCAGAGCCGCCTGCTCCCGGATCTCCGGCAGGAACTCGCTGTCATCGTCGAACACCAGTCCACCGGTGTCGACGACCTTGAACTCGCGATCGCCCCAGTAGCCATCCTGGTAGGTGCGATCACGCGTCACGCCAGGCTGATCGTGAACGATTGCTTCCCGGCTGCGGCACAGCCGATTCACCAAGGTCGACTTACCGACATTGGGGCGTCCGATGATTGCGACGACAGGACGCGCCAAGGGTCTGCTCAGGCCAATCTTTCACCCTACAGAGACGCCATAAAGCCAATGGAGAAACGAAATTCTTTCGGAGCGAGACTAATGAGTCTCAATCGAGACAGCTAGGGCGAGTTCAGTTGTTCCCTCGCCATGCTCGAGCTCGTCGCCAGCCTTGTGGTCGACCTCTCCGACCAACGCCTGACCGTCTACAACAGCGATCAGGAGGTGGTTCGCGTGATTCCGGTCAGCACCGGCAAAGCCTCAACGCCAACACCGATCTTCGACAGCAAGGTTTATACGAAGTACCGCTCCACCACGATGTATGGACGCACCTACACCGTTCCCGGGGTGCCGTTCACGATGTGTGTGAGCACGAACGAGGCCATCTGCCTCCACGCCGCCCCCTGGCAGGAGAACGCCGGGAAACCCTTCGGCGTGCCCCGCAGCCATGGCTGTGTGCGCATGCCGCTGAACCACGCCCGTTGGCTGTTCCACAACACCCCGAAAGGCACACCCATCACGATTCAGGCCTGAGTTAGACCGCCGGATCACTTCACCGGCAGATCGCCGGGGTGCCCCTGCACCGGATCGGCAGGAGGGGGAAGCTCAGGACCCAGGGGCCCCTGCTCAGGCAGGGGCTCGCCCCGCTGGGCCAGCCAGGCCAACAGCCAGTTCACGGCTGTGGCCCGTCGGGTTCGGCGGGGATACAACTCACCGATGCGATATCCCGCGAAGTTGAGCTGTTGCTTCAGCAGCTGCTTGTGTTGCTTGGGAACAGAGCGGGTTAAACGAACAGACGCCGGACGCTCAGCGATCAACTCGGGAGCCTGGGGGAAGGCATCGGCCCATTCGGAGGGTGTGTCGGGGCCAGCGCACCACTGCGGTTTAGCAGGCTGATAGCCCAGACGTTCCCAGATCCTTTCGCAGACAAAGCGATCGCTGCAGCGGTCCTCCAAAATCTGATTTAACAGATTTCGACTGACAGGCCAAAGCTCCATCACCAGAGACATGCAGAATGTCAAGCGAGGATACGAAATCCCAAACCCATAAATTTTCTAAACAGACTGAACTAACAACGAAATGATTAAGAGCCCTATGAGCAAGCCATTCCAAATTTCCATCAAGACACGACTCAAGAGAAACAAGGCCCGATCAAACCGCCTTTGCCAATGAAGGATCCCTACCCGCATAGAATTTGATCACCAGTGATAACAAAAACAGAACAAATCCATCGACGCTATGAACCTCAAAAGAGAACAAAATGCTCTAGAGATTGATCAAAAAACTTCTTTTCAAATTGTATTCATCACAGGGATGCACAGAAGCGGATCGAGCGCGCTGTCTCGAGCAATGACAACCCTTGGCATTCATCACAGCGACAATTTAATGAGAGCGAGCGAAGACAACGTAAAGGGCTATTGGGAAGATGAGGATTTTGTCTCTTTTAACGACGACCTCTTAAGGCAGACAGGACAACTTTGGGAGGAACCAAAGCTTACCAATCCCGAAGAGTTAATAATTTTAGCAGAGAATCAAGAGGCCAGGGCATGTTCATTTTTAAAAAGCAAAGCCAAAAACAAAGAAATGATCTGCCTCAAGGACCCAAGGCTATGCAATCTCATACCTTTCTGGCAAAAAATTTGCAAAGACAACGGAATAAAATGCTATTTTATTGCCTCACATCGAGACCCATTACCAACAGCCTACTCAATACACAATCGCGACTCGATTAGCACCGAAAAAGCGCTTTCTATATGGTGCACTTACTATATTAACCTACTCGACAATCTGATCCCTAGCGAACTATTAATAATTAACTACGACAACCTAATCAACAACACACACAACGAAATTAAAATACTCTCCGCTTTCCTAAATAGACAGATCAACGAAGACAAATTCAAGACCTATTCTGAACATTTTCTTGATAAAAACTTACGCCACTACCAACAATCGCCCCCAGAACCAAGCCCAATTGAGACCGTCAGCCGAAAAGTCAATATGTTGCTGAAAAGTTTTAACCAAAATACCTTCATCCACGAAATTGACCTCAAAAGCGCAGTAGCGATTGCCCGCCGATCCTTAATCGAAGCCAATCAAGACTTATCAGACAAAAGCACTGCATATAAATTCAAAAACCTTTTCGCCATTCATTACAAAAAATCAGAAGAGCACCAAAATGAAATACGCAAGCTAAAACAAGACATTCAAACCTTGCATTCTTGGATCGATCAAAACAAAGAAAAAATACTAGCCACCAAAAACGAGCTCGAACGAGTCAAGCACCTCCGACAATCATCGAGAAAGCGCTACCAAGATGCCATGAACCAATTCGATAATCTGACCAGAACAATCTGGTGGAAGCTTTCTACTCCAATAAGGTTCATTTTTTCATCACGACGAGACAGAGACAATCTTCGCGCACTCAAATCCCGCAGCGAGCATAAATCCATCAGTGACTGAATCATGGCAAGTCCATTTTTTGAGAATCCTTTATCACTGGAGGGCAATGGGAAGTCGCGCCAATTGCATTCGCGAGTGCTCCAATCGCCACTGGCCGGTGTAAGTGACAGGATCTTCAGATCGCTTGTTCGACGCTGGGCACCCGATGCCCTGCTGTTCACCGAAATGGTGAATGCCACCAGCCTCGAAATGGGGCATGGGCTCTGCAAGGTGGAGTCGCTCGACGAGGAATCCGGCCCCATCGGCGTGCAACTGTTCGACCATCGCCCCCAAGCCATGGCTGATGCGGCACAACGGGCTGAAGCCAATGGTGCCTTCCTGATCGACATCAACATGGGCTGCCCTGTGCGCAAGATCGCCCGCAAGGGGGGTGGTTCCGGCTTGATCCGTGATCCCGAGCTGGCCATCAAGATCGTGGAAGCGGTGGCAGACGCTGTGGCCGTGCCCGTGACTGTGAAGACGCGCCTGGGTTGGTGTGGCAGTGATGCCGATCCCGTGCACTGGTGCCAACAGCTGGAACAAGCGGGTGCACAACTGCTCACACTGCATGGACGCACCCGCGAACAGGGCTTCAAGGGCGCTGCGGACTGGAGCGCGATTACCAACGTCCGTGAAGCCCTCACGATCCCGCTGATCGCGAACGGTGACATCAACAGCCCCGACGATGCCCTGCGCTGCCTGAATCAAACCGGCGCAGCGGGAGTGATGGTGGGCCGAGGCACGATGGGGGCCCCATGGCTAGTGGGACAGATCGACGCCGCCCTGGCCGGTCGTGCGATCCCCGCCACACCCAACCCGTCAGCACGGCTTGCTCTGGCCCGCGATCAACTGGACGGTCTCGTGCAGGATCGCGGCGACCATGGGCTGCTGATCGCCCGCAAACACATGAGCTGGACTTGCACGGGCTTCCCCGGTGCCTCGCAACTGCGCCATGACCTGATGCGAGCCCCCATGCCCGCCCAGGCTAGGGAGCTGCTGACGCGGCAGATCGACGCCCTTGCCGCGTCAGCTTGACTGGACGCCCCGACGATCTGGGCGTGGAGCCTGCAAGCGGCCAAGACAACAGCAGGCTTGATGCCCAGGCCTGGCGGCGCTGGAGGGCTGGTCTCGCAAGCGCCGAAGAGATCGAGCATTGGAAGCAACAGCTCCACCAGCAGCTTCCCTGGCTCCCGCAAGACCTGCTGGATCCGTCGTTACTGCCCATCGCCCTGTTGCACAACCCAAGCCAGTGGTCCCCTGAAGACAGCGGGCTGGATCCCATCGATCTTCTGGCCTGCCACCGGGACCTCACAAACCCCAAACAACTTCTGAGCAGCGGCCGCCTGGGCGAAATCGCCCTGGGACAGCGCAGCCTGTTCACGGATTTACCGCCGGTGCACCTCCAGGCCTACCGGGATGGGTTGAGACCAGCAGCACGTGACGACTCCCTCAGCGCCCTGGAGCACCTGGGCGGCATCGGCCGCCAACGCTTCCGGCTGGGACAGCCCCTGGGCATGGATCTCGACCGCTACCAGCCCCCCCTACCGGACCCAGCACCAAGTGGGCCCACCCCCTCAGGGGCCTCGATCCTGGTGGTTCTCCACCCAACCCAAAGCGAAGCAGAGGTCGAGTCGGCGCGCAGCTCACAAGCAGAAGCGTGGGGCCAGATCCGGCATGCCTCCCTCGAGGATCCCTCTGGATGGATCGGAGCTCCATTCACAGACGACGAAACCCTCGTCAGCTTCTGCCATGCCAGTGATCAACTGGATCCCCAGGCAGCCCTGCGCATGGCCCACTGCGCAGCGCAACACCCTGAAGCGGTGTTACTCACCAGCGATGAAACCCTGCGCTGGAGTGACGGCGCAGGCATTCCTGCGGGGAACCGCCAGAACAGAACAGCCATCTCACCATTTCGACTGCTCTGCCGTGGATGCATCGGGGGCCTGGTGACCCTCCGCTGGTCAACGCTGCAACAACTGACTCTGCCGGCGTCCACCGGTTCGTTGCATGCCCTGCTGCTGGATCTGGCGCTGCAGGTTTGCCGCCGCGGCGACACCGTGGCCCACTGCTCGGAGGTGTTGCTGCAGCGATCCATCCGGGCGAACCCGACCGTGCCGGACGTTGCCTCCCCGGCCGACCGCCACTGTTGGACCCCTGAGCTCAGCGCTGAGATCCTGGCGATCAGCCAGCGACACAGCCCCGACTTTCTCCTGCCGGGCGGGGAGCTCACACCCACTCAATCGCTGAGCGCCTGCCATCAGCTGCAGCTCCGCCCCGACCCCAAGGCTCTGGTGTCGGTTCTGATCCCATTTCGCGACCGGGTGGATCTCACCCAAAGCTGCGTCGCCTCCCTGCGCCGCTGCGCCGGAGCTGTGGCCTACGAGCTGATCCTGATCGACAACGGCAGTGAGGAGGCCGCCACCAAGACCTGGCTGGAGGAACAGGCCCAGCTCGAAGACGTGTGTGTGGTGCGGGTGGACGAACCGTTCAACTATTCCCGGCTCAACAACATCGGTCGCCGCCATGCCCATGGCAGCCATTTGTTGCTGCTGAACAACGACATCGAATTCCGATCCGGCGAGGTGCTTCAGGCACTTCTGGACCCCTTCGCCTACCGCAGCACCACCGCCGTGGGCGCCCGGCTGCATTACCCAGACGGGAGCATCCAGCATCAAGGAGTCGCCCTCGTGAAGGGGGAGCGCCGCTGTGTGGTGGAGCCGGGCAAACACCTGCTCAGCCCCCCCGTGCTGGCCACCCTCACCCCCCTGCTGGTGCAGGAGGAGTTCACCGCAGCAACCGGAGCCTGCCTGATGCTTCGCAGCAGCGATTTCGATCGCATCCAAGGCTTCGATGAAGATCTCGCCGTGGTGTTCAACGACGTGGATCTCTGCCTGCGCCTGAGGCAGAGCGGTGGTTCGGTGGTGGTGACCCCCTTTGTGGAAATTGTTCACCACGAATCAATCAGTCGCGGCAAAGACCGCGAAGGCGCTGCACTGGCCCGGCATCAACGGGAGTCGGGTCACCTGCGGGCCAAGCACGCCGAGCTGTTCGCCACCGGTGATCCCCTCACCAGTCCATGCATTCACCCCCACAGCAATCGCTACCAACCCCGGGAGCCCGCGCCGCGCTCGAAAGGCCCGGTGGCCGATGCCGTGCTGATGCACTGGAAACATCCAAACTTCCAGCCCAGCCGTCAACGACCGATCGTTGTGCTGGCGCATTTTTCAGCCGACAACCGGTTTCGAGACGATCTCTTCCCCTTAATTGATGCCTACCAGCGCTTCGCCGAGGTGATCGTTGTGTCATCAGCCAGCGGCCTGCGCTGGCATCCACGAACCCTGCATCGGCTGCGCCAACGCTGTGCCGCGATCGTGATCCGGCGCAACCAGGGGTACGACTTCGGCAGCTGGAAAGCAGCCCTGAAGCTGCATCGGCAAGACATTGAACAGGCGGCGTTCGTGGTGCTCACAAACGACAGCTTCTGGGGACCGATCACGCCCCTCGACGATCTGTTCCAACGCCTGCACGCCAGCACAGCAGATGTGATTGGGCTGACGGACGATCTGATGTACGAACCGCATCTGTCCTCCGCCTTCACGGCTTACAAACCCAAGGCATTGCAATGCCCCACCTTTGATCGCTTCTGGGGGTCCCTGCAGGTCTGGCCCCGCAAGCGGGACCTGGTCAAACAATGCGAAGTGGGCCTGCCGGTGCAGCTGCGGGCAGCGGGACTGAAGCTGGAGAGCCTCTACACCCACAACGCCAACGGCAATGTTCTGCACTACGACTGGAAGGAGTTGATTGAGCAACGTGGCTTCCCCTTCCTCAAGGTGAGCCTGCTGCGCGACAACCCCACCAAGCAACCCGTCGACAGCTGGCCCGAGGTGATCGGCCGACGCAACCCTCAGCTGGCGGCCAGCATCGAACGCCAACTGCGGCCGAAACCAGGGTTACAGCGACTGCTTAAACGACTGCGCCGTCGACTGAATGGAAGTGATCGCAAGGGATCTCGTGCTGTAATGCATTCGACTTCACGTCGGTGACCCAGTCGATGAGCACCGCATCCAAGCGACGGGGAATCATCCTGGCTGGGGGGAGCGGCACGCGGCTGCATCCGATCACCCAAGCCGTCAGCAAACAGCTGCTGCCGGTTTACGACAAGCCGATGATTTATTACCCGCTCAGCACGCTGATGCTGGCGGGGATCCGCGAGGTGCTGATCATCACCACCCCCCAGGACAGGGAAGCCTTTCAGCGCTTGCTCCGCGACGGCCGCCGTTGGGGCATGACGATCGAGTACGCCGTGCAACCGAGCCCGGACGGTTTGGCCCAGGCGTTTCTGATTGGTGCCGACTTCCTGGCAGGCCACCCCGCCGCTCTGGTGCTGGGAGACAACCTCTTCCACGGGCACGATCTGGTGCCCCAGCTGGTGAACAGCAACGCTCAAGCCCAAGGGGCGACGGTGTTTGCCTACCCCGTCAGTGATCCCGAGCGTTATGGCGTGGCCGAATTCGATGCCGATGGCCGCGTGCTGAGCCTGGAGGAAAAACCTCAGAAGCCCAATAGCCGCTATGCCGTCACTGGGTTGTATTTCTACGACGACAGCGTCGTGGAACGGGCCCGCCAGGTGAAGCCTTCAGCACGTGGCGAGCTGGAGATCACCGATCTCAATCAGATGTATCTGAATGAAGGCTTGCTGCGGGTGGAATTGATGGGTCGTGGCATGGCCTGGCTCGACACCGGCACCTGCGATTCCCTCAACGATGCTGGCAGCTACATCCGCACGCTCGAACATCGCCAGGGCCTGAAGGTGGGCTGCCCGGAGGAGGTGGCCTGGCGCCAGGGCTGGATCACGGCGGAACAGCTGGATCAACTCGCTCAGCCCCTCAAGAAGAGTGGTTACGGCTCCTATCTCCTTCAAATGCTCGAGGAGAGCGTGAGCGATCACGCGGCCCTTCAATCCAGCCTTGATGTGGAGGTGAGCCATGCAGCTTGAACAACTCAAAACACCCTCCGGCGAGGTGATGCAGGGTCCCCTGCTGATCACGCCCCAGGCCTTTGGTGATGAGCGTGGCTGGTTCTTTGAAAGCTGGAACCAACGCAAGTTCGATGAAGGCGTTGGCGAATCGGTGCTGTTTTCCCAGGACAACCACTCGCGCTCGATCCAAGGCGTGCTGCGGGGGCTGCATTACCAGCTCGCGCCGGAACCCCAGGCCAAGCTGGTGCGCGCGACGGTCGGCGCGATCTACGACGTCGCCGTCGACATCCGGCACGGATCCCGCACTTATGGAGCCTGGGTCGGCGCTGAACTGAGTGCGGAGAACAAATCCCAGCTGTGGATCCCCGAGGGCTTCGCCCACGGCTTTCTCACCCTCAGCAGTGTTGCGGAGGTGCAATACAAGGCGCGGGGCTTCTGGAACAAAGCCTGTGAACGGGCCATCGTCTGGAATGACCCGGATCTGGCCATTGACTGGCCGATCGCTCGGCTGGAGGGTGCCGAAGTGAGCCTCTCGGGCAAGGATGCCGAAGCGCCGGGGTTCAAGGCTGCTGAAACCGCCGGAGACGTTTTCCCATGAAGGTTCTGCTCACTGGTGCTGGGGGCCAGCTGGGTCAGGCCCTGATCGCTTCCGCCCCTGAGGGGCTCGAGTTGGTGGCGACTAGCCGTCAGGAGCTTGACCTGGCTGACCCTGAAGCCTGCCGCGACGCCGTGGAACAGCACCAACCCAACTGGGTGCTCAACGCCGGTGCTTACACGGCGGTGGACAAAGCGAAAAGCGAGCCGGAGCTGGCCCACGCCGTGAATGCCGGGGCACCGGAGGCCTTCGCCCGCGCTCTTGAGCAACAAGGGGGACGCCTGCTCCAGATCAGCACCGACTTCGTCTTCAACGGAACCCAGGGCACGCCCTATCAACCTGATCAGACCCGCGACCCTCTCGGTGTTTACGGCGCCAGCAAAGCTGCTGGAGAGGCGGCGGTCCAAGCAATTTTTGGTACGGGAGGACGAGGCCTGATCCTGCGCACCAGCTGGGTGATCGGGCCGGTGGGCAAGAACTTCGCCCTCACCATGCTCCGCCTCCACCGCGACCGGGATCAACTGGGTGTTGTGGCCGATCAGGTGGGCTGTCCCACCAGCACCCTGAACCTTGCCCAAGCCTGCTGGAAAACCCTTCAGATCGCTGGTGACCGCGACTTGCCAGCGGTCATGCACTGGAGTGATGCCGGCGCCGCCAGCTGGTACGACGTGGCGGTGGCCGTGGGCCAGATCGGTGCTGACTTGGGGCTCATCAACAAGCCCGCAGCCGTTCAAGCGATCACCACAGCGGACTACCCGACCCCTGCTAAACGGCCGGCCTATTCACTCCTGGACTGCACCGCCACCCGAGCCGCCTTGGACCTCAATGGCGAGCACTGGCAGCAAGCCCTCAAAGCTGTGTTGAAGCAAGCCAAAACGCCATGAAGAACCACTGAGTTCAACACGCCAACCCCAACAACGCCCCACCCCACGCTCAAACCAATGGTTTCGTCCATGCCCTTCGCCTCCGACCTGCTGGGAGATCGCCGCAGAGTTCTGGTGACCGGAGGTGCCGGCTTCATTGGCGGGGCCGTGGTGCGCAGACTGCTGCGGGAGAGCACGGTCACCGTGTTCAATCTCGACAAAATGGGCTATGCCAGCGACCTCTCCTCGATTGAGGAGGTGCTGAGCGAGCTCGGGGGCACCGCAGGCGATCGGCACAAGCTTCAGCAGGTGGATCTGGCCGATGCCGCTGCCGTTGAGGCGGCCGTGCAGGAGGCCGACCCCGATCTGGTGATGCACCTCGCGGCAGAGAGCCACGTGGATCGATCCATCTCCGGCCCTGGCGTGTTCATCGAGAGCAACGTCAACGGCACTTACAACTTGCTTCAGGCGGTGCGGGGCCACTACGAAGGCTTGAGTGGTGAACGCCGAGAGGCCTTCCGGATGCACCACATCAGCACCGACGAAGTCTTCGGCTCCCTGGGCACCGAGGGGCGCTTCTCAGAAACGACGCCCTACGACCCCCGCAGCCCCTACTCCGCCAGCAAGGCAGCGAGCGATCACCTGGTTCAAGCCTGGCACCACACCTTTGGGCTACCTCTGGTGCTCACCAACTGCTCCAACAACTACGGCCCATGGCAGTTCCCTGAAAAACTCATCCCCGTGGTCACCTTGAAAGCGGCCGGAGGCGAGTCAATCCCGCTCTACGGCGATGGTCTGAATGTGCGGGATTGGTTGTTCGTGGAAGACCACGTTGATGCTCTGCTCCTCGCAGCGTGCAGGGGTGAGTCCGGCCGCAGCTACTGCGTTGGTGGCCACGGTGAGCGCGCCAACAAAGAGGTTGTTCACGCCATTTGCGAGCAGTTGGACCAGAGCCGCCCTGGATCAGCTCCCCACGCCAACTTGATCACACCTGTGACCGACCGGCCTGGCCACGACCGCCGCTACGCGATTGACCCGGGCCGCATCAGTTCCGAGCTGGGCTGGCGCCCTCGCCACAATGTGGAGCAGGGCTTGGCGGAGACTGTGAACTGGTACCTATCCCATCAGGAGTGGTGCAGCAAAGTACGCGAGCGGGCGGGATATGACGGCAGCAGATTGGGCATAAAAACAACGAGAAACGACGCCAACGAGTGATAGGTTTCGACCCACTTTTCAAAGACCTGCTTGTTGAGCGGCATGCCTAAGCGACGTCATCCGCTCTCCACTCTCTCCAATACGACGAGGCAGGCCCTGAAACGCTCTGCTTCTGCAATGGGGAAGCAGAAGATCCTGCCCAAAGCACTAAGAAGGCAGCTCAACAGACTGGGCCAAACCAGACGCCCAAGTCCTCCCGACAACAGATGCAAAAGAACGACGCCTGAGCTTCAGGCTGACATAAAACAACTCCAGGATCAACAAACAGAGAAAAAAATAATTCGCGACTTTCGCGAATTGACGCATTACGCCTACGTCTTTGACACCGAGTTCTATAAATCCCAACTCGGCCCCAAGGAAGCCGATTCACTCCACAACATCGGCGACGTCATTCTTCACTACTGCACTTCCGGCAGCCGAAACGGAATTGATCCCAGCAATCTGTTCGACACAGACAACTATTTCAGCAAATATCCTGACATTAAAGAAAGTGGCCTGAACCCAATGGTCCACTTTTTCAAGTTTGGCATCCACGAAAATCGCTACTCGATGGATGACATCCATTTCATGCGGAAGATGGCCGACATCAAAAGGCCAAATCCAAGCTCGATCGCCAAGATCAAAGAAGATCTGAAAACAAAAAAGATTGGCGTCTTTCTACACATTTTCTATCCAGAACTGGCGGAGACAATTGCCTCCTACCTAAGCAACATCCCATCCAAAATTGATATCTTTATCTCAACAAAAGAAGACTCCGTCCAGATACTGAAGAGCACCTTTGAGCGCATCGGAAACGCACAGAAGATTGAAGTTCGACATTTCAGCAATATCGGACGCGACGTCGCTCCCTTCATCGTTGGGTTCGGAAAAGACATTCTCAACTATGACATCATCCTCAAACTGCATTCAAAAAAAAGCCCTCACAGCAATGCACTCAGCGGCTGGTTTCTGCACTGCCTAGACAATCTGATTGGCAACGAGGCAATCATCACCACCAATCTGGAGGCTCTTCAATCGTCAGACACGGGAATTGTCTATCCAGTTGAGAACTATGCCCTCAGCCTCGGGATCAAACACGATTCGTGCTGGGGCCACGAAGATGGCAACTTCAGAAAAGCCAACGCTTTCCTCGAACAGTTCAAGCTCAGCCACATCCGAAGAGACAGCCATTTCCGCTTTCCTACTGGCACCATGTTTTGGTGCAAGCCTGAACTACTAAAACCGATTCTTGACTGGAACCTGACTTGGCAAGACTTTGACGAAGAAGGAGGCCAGATCGACGGGACGATTGCCCACAGCATCGAACGACTCATTGGTCTTTCGACAACGGAAATTTACAAGCAGAAACTACTAACCACCTATTGCGGATATTCCCTGTCGAAGCAACATCTGACTGATAAATCGGTTATCGAGGGTCGCAACAAGATCAAGATCGACGGGTTCGAAAAGGTCATCCAGTTTAAACCCCAACAGCTCGATCCCAATTGGTCTCTGCAGAACAACACTCAGCGCAAAGCGCTGCACATTCACTGGGTCATTCCCAATTTCACACCAGGCCTCGGTGGCCACATGACCATCTTCAGAACAATCGACTTTCTGGAGCGCTGTGGCCACCACTGCACTATCTGGGTGCATTCGGAGATGAAAGGAGACAAGCCGAGTCGCCTGAGTTATCTGCACAAGAGTGTGATCGATCAATACTTCATTCCACTTAAAACAGACCAGGTCTACATGCTTGGAAACAGCCAGGACGACCTTGAACTTGTTAGCGGTGACGTCGTTATTGCGACAGATCGAATGAGCACTTACCCCGTACTGGGCATGCGCAAGTTTCAAAAACGATTCTATTTTGTTCAAGATTATGAGCCCTACTTCTTTGCGCGTGGCTGCTCAAGCATCCTGACCGAACAATCTTACGCATCCAAAAATAATTTCGCCTGCTTTTGTGCAAGCCCATGGTTAAAACAACGGATGGAAACTTTTGGCAATTCAGCCGTCTCTTTTCCACTCGCCGTTGACCATGGTGTTTATCGCAGCGATCAAGAGCAACAACGAAACAGTCACACTATCGCCTTTTATATCAGACGCAGCACACCCAGACGACTGTATGAACTCGGACTACTCGCCTTAAGGGCACTGTTCGACCTCGGCGACAGTTTTGAGATCATCACGTTCGGCGAGAAAGATCTTCCAGACCTTGGAATCCCCGTAAAAGTCAGACATGCAGGGATCCTGGACGCCAAAGCCTTGGCACATCTGTATCGCCAATGCACGATTGGACTCGTCCTTTCCGGAACCAACTACTCCTTGGTTCCCAACGAAATGATGGCCTGTGGTCTGCCCGTTGTTGATATCGATGCCGAACACACCCGACTCTCCTACCAACCTGAAACAGCGGTCTTGGCCGAAGCAACACCAAGTGGGCTTGCCTCTGCGCTTAGTCGCTTGCTGAATGATGCGACGTTCAGAGAACGCACCGCCCAAGCTGGGCTGGCAGCCACAAAACATCTCCAGTGGGATGCCTCCAACCAGATCATTGAAGCCTTCATTCAGGAGGAGCTACCAGCAACTCCAGCAAAAACACTGCCCATCCAGCCATCAGCTCCTTTGGTGACGGTGGTCATCCCCGTTTACAACGGGGGCAAGATGCTGAAAACCGTCGTTGAGTCCTGTCTCGCACAGGATCTGGATGAAAAGTTTGAGCTGTTATTGATCGATAGTGCTTCCAGCGACGGATGCCTAGAGGCACTGCCTCAGGACAAGCGACTGCGGATTCACAGAATTCGCAAAGAGGATTTTGGCCATGGCCGTACCCGCAACCTGGGCGTTGAGCTGGCTCGAGGGGACTATGTCGCTTTCATCACCCAGGATGCGATTCCTGCCAATCGCATGTGGCTCATGAACTTGATCGCTCCCCTGCGGAGCGATCCCAGTGTGGCCGGGGTCTTTGGTTGCCATATGGCCCATAGCCATCATGGACAGCTCACCGCCCATGACCTTGACCAGCATTTCAACCGTTGGATTTTCAGGAGCCATCGACAAGCGATCGAGCTGGATGCTGAGCAACAGACATCAAATGGCGTTGTCGCAACCCATGAACGCTTCTATTCCGATAACAATTCCTGTCTGAGAAAATCCATCTGGACGACCCTACCACTGCCCGATGTTGTATACGGCGAGGATCAATTGTGGGCACGCAAAATTCTCAGAAAGGGCTATAAAAAAGCCTATGCATCAACAGCCGTGGTACGCCATTCCCATGAATATGGATTCCGTGAAACCCTCATTCGAGCCAACACCGAATGGCACTTTTACAACGAGATGCTCAGCGAAAGATTGCCTTCCACGAAACAAGAAGTTCGCCAAATGATTGAGACATCATGTGCCAACGACCGCAAGGCCCAGGAGCTTTACCCAAACATTACGACCAATGACCTCAGCAGAAGACGGCATCTTCACTTTGCACGTGCTTGCGGCTACTACTTAGCCGGCAAGGGACTGGGTGGAATCCGCCCTTGAGTTATTCCGTCATGTTCAATTAGCTCTTCTGCATCGCATTCAGAACAAATCCACCAACCCCCCAGGCCACAACAACAATTCCGACCGATGCAAGAAATGCTTGCCACCGCCAATTGTGATCAGGGGCTACGGGTAATTGAGCTTGACTAAGAACAACCACGAATTTCAACTGACGCTGACTCTCACGTCGGCTGTTATCTGATGCCAAGCGTGCCGATTGAAGAGTTTGGGTGGCGAACTCGACATCTGACCTCAACCCAGCTTCTTCCAGTGCAAGAGTATTTAGATCTCGTCCATTGGCGCTGACGGCACGTTTTCTTTCTTCACGGATCTGGGCTTGCAGTTCACTGACCTGGTCTGCAACAAATGAAACCTCCGGCGCATCTGGATCTCTGTATTGGCGGCGTAATGCAGCCTCCTCGACCTTTAATTCAACAAGTTGCGACTCAAGACCAGAAATAAATGAACTTGTCGCAGCCTGCTCAGTCTCGGCACTTAAGTTTCCATGCTTTTCCTGAAAAAGCTCGAGTTTCCTGGTTGCAGCTTTAAGATTGATCTCAGCCAACTGAACTTCTTTTCTCGCAAATTTGTTTTGATCGGCATTGATCGATTGATTCACCTCATTTACAAAACGTCGTGATTGTTTTACCAGAGAGTTGTTGAGGTTGAGTGCCTGCTCAGGCCTAAATCCAGAAGTCTTTAAAATAACTGAGCCACTTAAGGGCTGTGGCGATACAGACAGTTGTTTTCTATAGAAATCAAGCTGCTGAGGAGCAGAACTGTTCGCAGACAAGCCAGACCAGAGATCAGGAAATTTGACACTGTAGTCCTGTTCCAACTGCTTTGAATCAGGAAACAATCGGGTCTTCACATCAGACGATTCAAGATAAACCTGGAGATATTGTCCATCCACAAGAGAGGTCAAAACTTGAGGCGCAGCAGCTGCTCCTGCCAAAACTGATGCCGCCGATGTGTTGAGAGGTGTCGCCTGTTGAATCACAAACTCAGACACAGCCGTATAACGATCCCGACCAATCACAAAACAATAAAAAGCCGAGCTTGCCAGGAAAACTGAAATCAGAGTCTGAGGCCTTGCAACTCTCTTCAATCGTTCTCTCCAAACAACTGCCGAACGATCGGGCGATAGCAGTGAATCGGTCATAGAAGAGGATGACTTCTCTTTGTGAAGAGGCGCGGAAACGTTAGAGGGTGGATTCACTTCAGGCATAAGGAGATCGAATTGAAAACATTTTGGACGATGATTACAAATTACTTAGTCATCATTAGCCTCAAGCAGTTGCAATTCGTTCGTTCGATAAAGAATCAAAGAGAAACCAATCAGCAACATAGAGCAGCACACCAGATAATTGAAAGAGATATCAGGAATTGGGTACTGATTATTGATTGAATATCTAAAAAGCTCGACCGAGTGAAGAACAGGATTCCACGTCACAAAAGGGCGTGCATATTCAGGAAGCTCAAAAGTCGCAAAAAATATTCCAGACGTAAAGATCAAGACTCGAGCAATTAACCTCTTAATGACTCTAACAATCCATTTGTTTAAATTACTAAGGAAAGTAACGCATATACCAAACCCCATTGCCATTAAAATAGTTAACATGTAAACAACAAACGCCAAGCCCGGACTATCCAGCTGAAAACTCCATGTAAACAGCCAAACCAACCCCATAATCCCAAGAGAAATTGTCGCTATTGCTCTAAAGTCGTTGACAGCCAAGGCCATTAAAATATCAAGCGGTTTGATTCTGGGGTAATACAATGGTGCCCTTAATTTTAAGCCAGACAAGGCCTTAAGGGCAACAATACGAAAAAGAAAAACCATAATAAATCCTGTAGAGATAAACATGACGACGTTGAAGTACATGTCTGAAGTCCCACCAGCGGCAAACCTGTTACTACCTCTCAACAAACTAAAACCCACGCGCATACCGATAAAAAACAAGATTAATTGCAATGGTCCAACAATCGTTTCCCACGCACCAATTGAACTCGCTGTCGATTTTCTGTTGTTTTCATAGGTCGCTATCGCAAGAACAATAGCGACCTGACGCTGAATTGCTGTAAACAAACGCTGGAAAAAAATCATCATTCTTTGACGACTCACATAACCTCTGAACTTAGATCATCTGAAGCATTTTGAAGGTCCAAGCCCATCTGCAACTGCTCGTCTTCTTTCTCTAAATCGTCCGATAATTTAAGGTTAGATTTGGCCCACTCGATTGATTCTGAAAGACCACCCGAATATAGAATTCCCCCATAGGGATTCAACACCAGACCTTCACTGCAAAAATCACTGCGGAACCTACCATTGCTCGATGTAGCGATAATAGTCTTCCCTTCAACCTGCTTCAACAGAAGCTTGCGAAGCTGTCTTGCAGCCTTCGACATCAAAAATTTTGACTGAGGAAACAGATAACAATCAAACGAAAACAGGACAGACAATGCCAAGTAAAAGAACTCTTTTTGATCCTTTGACAACTCCTTAATTGTAAGATTAGGATGGATGGATTGGTCCAGCAAGAGGGCCCAAAATTCATCTAAACTCACACAGGATCTTTCAAGACAATCTCCATAGACTATTTTTAAAAAATTGATGGAATGAGAAATCCGTAACTTACTATCTAAACCGCCTGAACCTCCAACAGGCCAACCGACAACTCCTCCAGCGATCAAGTCGCCCGAAACAGGAGGCACCAGCCCGGCGATGCCGGCAATCAGCTGATAGCGCAAAAAGGAACTATTCGTTATTATCGCAATCTTTTTTCCGTGCGGAATCTCCCAATTCCAAGGAACCTTGAATGAGATTCGAGGATCTGATTTATCGCAGCGAAGAGAGAAGTTCCGGAAGGTCAACACCGGCCTGGCTGAAGCCGTCGCACTCACCACAACACCAGACGTAGAGGGGCCCAATCCGCCGACCATACCACCAGGAAATTAAGCAGCTTCAGGGGAATCGTGCAACCCAATTCAGAGCACCTTTGATCAATCCGGCGCGACATCGCTTTTCCAAGCGATCCGTCACCAAACGCAGTGCGAGATCTCCGGTGCGGTGCAGCAGCGGCTTCGGCAACAGAGCACCTGCTCCATTCGGGGAGAATTCAAGACTGAGATCTGCCTTGGCCATCAAGCGTTCCTGCTCGGGTCGGATCCAGGCCTGGCACTGAAACTCCACCAGATCCTGCAACCGCCCAAGGCCATGAATCGTGCAGTGCTCAAAAACAATGGTGAGTTGATCGCCATCCCAGCTTGATCGGAACACCACCTCAGGCTGAAGCTGAAAATTCAGCAACTGATATGGCCGGGATGCATAAAGAAAGCGGCCATCCGCGAGCCGCTCCACCTTGTTGCGGTTCAACAGAGCCTTCAACGGGCGCCCAGGCTGCGCCAGGTAGCCCTGCAACTGAGGCAAAGAGGCATCAGGCACGTGCAAAGCGATGCCATGGGAGCGGTGAACCTGCACCGGAGACCACCGAAACAGTTGAAGCGGAACGATGGCACGACCAACGGACAGTGATCACGGATGATCGATGCAACGCTCGATCGCGCCGTGGACCCGATGACGCAGCCGTTCAGGATTGAAACCGACAGCCTGGGGGGCATTGAGGTGGCATCCGAAGCGCTCTGGGGAGCCCAGACCCAGAGGTCGCTTCAGAACTTCGCCATCAGCGACGAACGGATCCCGCTCGAGATCATCCAGGCCCTGGCCTGGATCAAGCGTTCCTGCGCCACGGTGAACGGCGAGCATGCGCTTCTGAACCCTCAACAGGTGGAGCTGATCTGCACGGCGGCCGATGCCATTGCCGCTGGCCAGCACAACGATCAGTTCCCGCTGCGGGTCTGGCAGACCGGAAGCGGGACCCAGACCAACATGAACATCAACGAGGTGATCAGCAATCTGGCGTCTCAGGCTTCAGGCACCGCCCTCGGCAGCCACACCCCAGTGCACCCAAATGACCACGTCAATCGGTCGCAATCCACCAATGATGTGTTTCCCGCAGCGATCCACGTCGCCGCGGCCAAGCACCTGAAGGACGGGCTGCTGCCGGCGCTCGATGCCCTGGTGCGGGCCTTGGATGCCAAAGCTCAGGCCTGGATGCCCATCGTCAAGATTGGCCGCACCCATCTGCAGGATGCGGTGCCCCTGCGGTTGGGCGATGAAGTGGGCGCCTGGCGGGATCAACTCAAACAAGCCCAGGCATGGCTGGAGGACTGTCTGGTCAGCCTTGGCGATCTTCCCCTGGGAGGCACCGCCGTGGGCACGGGATTGAACACGCCGCCGGGCTTCCGCCATGCCGTTGCAGAAGAGCTGAGCCGGGTCGCCGGCGTCAGTGTTCGTCCCGCTGACAACCTCTTCGCGGTGATGGCCGGCCATGACGCCCTCGTTCAAGCGATGGGCCAACTTCGCCTGCTGGCGGTGGCCATGCTCCGGATCGCCAACGACGTGCGGCTGCTTGGGTGTGGCCCCCGGGCAGGTCTGGGCGAGTTGCGGCTGCCCGCCAACGAACCCGGCAGCTCGATCATGCCGGGAAAAATCAATCCCACCCAGTGCGAAGCCATGGCCATGGTCTGCACCCAGGTGATCGGTCTCGATGGCGCCGTGGCAGCCGCTGGCGCAGGCGGCCATCTGCAGATGAATGTCTACAAGCCCTTGATCGGCTTCAACCTGCTGCAGTCGATCCGCATGCTCAAGGACGCCATGACCAGCTTCCGACAGAACCTGGTGGAGGGTTTGGAGCCGGATCGGGAGCAGATTCAGCGGTTCGTGGATCGCTCCTTGATGCTGGTCACCGCCTTGACCCCCAGCATTGGTTACGAGAAGGCCAGTGCCATCGCTCAGCATGCCCACCATCAGGGGTTGACGCTGAAGCAGGCGGCCCTGGAGCTCGGCCACATCAGCGAAGCCGACTTTGATCAGCAGGTGAATACCGGCGCCATGGCCGCTCCGGACGCCTGAACTCAGGCGGCCCGCTCCGTTGCCGGGTTGAGCGCAGCGGAGGCCCGCACCAGATCCTCGGCCTCGGCCACGGGGAAGCGGTTGATCGCTTTCAGAGCCTGACGGGCATGGCTGCGCAGTTGCTCGCTGATCGCTTCGCAGTAAGGCACCTGGGCCAGAAGGTCCACGGTGCGGCGCATGATGCGCACCACATCGCCCTCATCCAGCGAGGTATTGGCGATCAGATCGCTCCAGGAGGTTCCCCGCGCCCAGGCATCCACAAGACCGATGAGCTCGGGTTCCCACCAGGCCGGCACCACCACACCGGCGCGTTCCTGGGCCCGCAGCAGTTCGCGACGCAGACCCGAAAGGTCCTGCAGGGCTTCTTCGGCCGCTGCAGGGGGAGGGAAGCCACTCCACAGGTCGGGGCGGTTGACCTCGGTGCTGATTGCCTCGAACACCGCTGCAAGGTCTGGGGGAGAGAGGTCATCGAGATGGCCACTCATCAGCGCCAGCCCCAGCCAGAGTTCGTTGTCGCCCCGCAAGGCAGCAACGGTGCGACCGATCTCCGTGGGATCCAGCTCATCGAGGCATCCGAAGTGCTGCAGGATCTCCATCAAGGCCAGGAAGGTCTCCCAGTGGCGGTTGGCTCGCTGATGCAACAGCTGCTGTCGTTCAGCGATCTCCAGCTCCAGATCTTCCATGCGCCGGCGGTGCTTCTTCAGCTGTTTGCGATCTCCCCAGCGATGGGCCGGATGCTGCTCCTGCTCCTGCTCGAGATCCCGCACCAGCCGGGCCTGGGTCAACACCTCTCCGGCCAGGTCGTATTGCGGGGTGGTCATGTCGTGGCGCCGGGCCATGTGGGCCACGGCTAACGCCAAACCACCACTGGCCTGATCGCCATGGCGCAACTCACCCGAGCGGGACAGCTCCGGGACCTCCAGCCCATCCACCTGCAGGCAACTGAGCTCCGCATGGATGCTCACCACCGCCTGACAGGGCAACAGGATCCAGACGTTTTCATCGGTCAAGCAGAGCAGCAGCGGGAACTGACCGGGCCCCTTCACCTTCTCGACGAGCACCGCAGGCGCAACGCGCCCCCGCAGCTGCGGCGATTTGAGGCTGACCAGGGTGCCGGTGCTGGCGAACTGCAGGGCCATCGTCAGCTCATTGGCCAGCGTCTCCTCGGCCTGCTGCTGAAGGATGCGGAGCAAGCGCCGCTCTTCGCGGAGCCGGCCACGCATTTTTTCGTAGTCCTCAAAGTCTTCCCAGGGGATGTCGCCGGCGACACCCTCCAGCTGGCTGAGTTGCAACCGCAACTGGGACAGGTTCTCCTCGTCCTCCACGAGGTCCAGCCCCGCCAGGTAGCGGCCAAAACTGCGCTCCACCAGCTCCCTGGCCTTGGCCAGATCGTGGCGCTGCAGCAGGTTGAGAACCATGCCGTAGCTGGGGGTGAACTGGCTCACCAGGGGGTCGGCGGGACTTGTCGCCAGCTGACCTGCCTCACGCACACCTTCGAACCGGCTTTGCACCGTCACGACGTAGCCCTGAGAGTCGAGGCCCCGCCGGCCGGCCCGGCCGGCCATCTGGAGGAACTCACTGCCCATCAGCGGGCGATGCCCCCGCTCGGTGCGCTTGGAGAGGGCCGCAATCACCGTGCTGCGAGCCGGCATGTTGATGCCCGCTGCCAAAGTCTCCGTGGCGAAAACCACCTTCACCAACCCCTGCTGGAAAAGCTCTTCGATCAACTCCTTCCAGGCGGGCAAAACACCGGCGTGGTGGGCAGCGATGCCCCGCAGCAGCGCATCAGCGTGAATTCCATCCCGAACGGCCTCGGGGTTGTCGTGGCTGTAGGCGGTTAGGCGCTCCTTGATCCGCGCCTGCTCCTCCTGGGTCACCAGGCACTGCACCCCCAGGTCCCGCACCGCCTTGTCACAACCGCGCCGGCTGAAGATGAAATAGATGGCCGGGAGCATCTGCCGCTCCGCCATCTGAGCCACAACAAAGCTGATCGGTGGTGGCTCGGGTTGCGGCGGCCTCTGGGAACGCCCTTTGCGCTTGTGCCCCTTGGGCGCGCGCCAAACCTTGCAGTTGGGATGAAGACCCGTACCGGCTTCGTTCAGCAGTGGATGCAACCCCTTGGCACTGCAGAAGCTGAACTGCAGCGGCACCGGCCGGTGGTCACTCATCACCAACGTGGTCGGACCATGAACCTTCTCGATCCAGTCGGTCAGCTGCCCGGCATTGGCCACGGTCGCGGAGAGCGCCACCAGCTGCACCGTGGGTGGGCAGTGAATGATCGACTCCTCCCAGACCGTGCCGCGCTGGGAATCGTTCATGTAGTGGCACTCATCGAGCACCACCGCTTCCACATCAGCCAGAGGATCGTCATGCTCATCCGCCTCGGCGTAGAGCATGTTGCGGAAGATCTCCGTGGTCATCACCACGATGGAGGCCTCGCGATTCACGCTGAGGTCACCGGTCATCAAACCCACGTTCTCCGCACCGAACTGATCGCGGAAATCGCGCAGTTTCTGATTGGAGAGAGCCTTCAGAGGTGTGGTGTAGAAGACCTTCTGGCCGTGGGCCAGGGCGCGATGAATGGCGTATTCACCGATCAGGGTTTTGCCGGATCCTGTGGGGGCACTGACCACGACCGAATGTCCCTGGTTGAGGGCATCCATGGCCTCCAGCTGAAAATCATCCAGAGAGAAGGGGAAGATTTCTAAGGGATTCAGTGGAGCACTGCGATCGACATCGGGCTCGGATCGGGGCGTGGCCGGTGTCGATTGGTTCATCGAACAATCTTAAGGAGCCTGGCTGAGCTCTCTTTTCAAACAAGCGATAAGCCGCGCCAATGCAATCAATCAGATGTGCCGACCTCCTTTGACGGAACCAAGCCAGATCATGAAAAATAATGAAGAGAATGCTTCGAGCTCTGGTGAAACCACTGGAGCTTTTTTTGTGCCTGCCTCCGCTGCAGCGAAGCGAAGGGTGACAGGGGCACTCCGTCAGTGCCATGACGGAGGGGTATAGCGCCACCGCCTGTGACCGACACTCATATCACCAAGCCGCGACCGGCTGAAGACACCCTGATCGATGCCTTGAGGGGCTGCCGCGACGTCAAGGAGCTGAAGGCCCTCGAAGAGCGCCTGGCAGCCAGCACCGATGCCCCGCCGCTGTTCACCTGGATCTGCGATCTGCTCGTGGCACGACGGATCTCCCGTGGCCTCGCCGCCCGCCTGCTGCTCGAACTCCACGAAGGGAGCTCGACCTAGGGCGACCGACTAAGGCGAGCGACGTCTCCAGACGGCGGCGAGGACAGAGATGAGCACCTTGGATGTGACCGGGTCAGTGCGGGACATCTGGGAGTGCTTGAACAACCAAAACTAGGTCGATCAGCTCCAACAGCTATGGCTCACCAGCAGCATCGAGAAATACGGAGGGTCGCCAACCATCAAGGCTTACTGCCTTGATGGGCCTGCCTCGACCTGTTGCTCGCCGACAAGCTGAAGGTTTTCGTCCCGGTGTGGTGCCGCTCCACCGGCAATCGCTTCATGGATCCCCACCATCGACCAGGAGACCTGGGAACCAGACTGGATGCATGGAACAGGTGTCGAAAAAGTCACCCCATGGAAATGAGCCTGGCGTCGATGCAGCAGGCCATGCACCTCAGGCCGAGGTCTCAGCTAGTTGGCCGATACGTCAGACGATCTCTTTACGGCCAGCCTTGATCTTCTCTTTGGCCGTCATGAGGCCGTAGACGAGCAGGCCTAGAAGAGCAATGTTCACGCCGATGAAGAACATCATGTCCATGGTCTTGTGGCGACTTGGCCCGTAATAGACGGGAAACGCAAGCCGGCCTACCAGTCAGAAGACTCATTAATCGTGAGGGGAACAGGCAGCGGGTGCCTCAACTGGAAAGCAGTGCACCGCATGGGTAGCGGCGAAACGGTAGCGGTATGAAGGAGCGAGCCACTCTTAATCGGATGCGCTCAAGACACGATCCAGCCAGCGAGTCAGGTTCTTAAAAGACGGGCCTTTACGAGTGGTCTTGGCCTTGGGAACGCACATTGCGTGAACAGCTGAGCCAGCCGCGAACTTCGCAGCAACTTCAGATAGTTCGATTGTCTTGCCGCACACGCGGCAAGGGAGCTTTTTGACCAAGCGGGGATGCCTTTAACCCTGTTGTTAGTGGTAGCCCTACAACGCGCGAAAAAGCCAGTTGTCGATACAGGCGTCACCAATTGGGTGAGCATTGTCCTGGTGACTCAGATCGTCCCCAGGTTTCAACCTTGACCTCACCCTTTTGCCGACTGCGCCAGCCTGCAAAGGTTCAGGGCTACGAGAGCCACGCCGAAGCTGCAAAAGAAAGCGATCAGGTCTTGGCTGGTGACGGACATAGGAACCCGAAAACGAGGTCAATACGAAATGTTACGAATGCTTGTAATGTGGCGGCATGAGTCGAATCAAAAAATTACTAGCGATCTCTGCTTCCTTGGGTGACAGCGTGATCATCGCTGTCATCGCCTTGACTGGACTCAATAGCGTCTCCAACGCTGGCGACTGCTCCCGCTGCGAATCAGCTGTAGCAACTTCGCTGGAGGCTCATCAGAAAGCTGACGAAAAAACTGAAGTCGAAGCCTGACGATGTCTATTGATGCCCGATGCAAGGAACAGCAATCAGCCGCTGATCGCATGTTCATGGACTTCAAATACACCCGCCCTGGATCGAAAGAGCAGTTACAGGCCTTAGCCACACTGAGCTTTCTCATAGGGATGTGGGCCGATTTCCTCACTGCCGAGGAGAAGAGAATGGATCAAGCCATAGCCCTAGAAGGCCGTTGAACAGCAACGAAGGGAAATCCCCGCTCGCGCGGGGGCCTTGGATCGTTAACTCAGGCAACAGAGATGCTGTGAGGTGCAGCGGGATAGCTCGTCGGCATTGGATCTGCCTTTCCTTCGGCCATCGCTTTAGCGCGTCGGTACATCTGGCTGTTGGTAGCCCCTTGAGCTTCCATGGCGGCTGCAACAACTGCCCAGTTCTTGGTTTCGGAGGTCATTGACTTCAGAAAATTTCAACCCATGAACCATCGCGGAATTGTTCCTTGCGCCGTGACGGAGGTATCCGCACCGCAGACCGCTCGCAGAAAGAAAAAGCCATAGCTACTGCGCACCTGTATCAGGCCCTACGTCAAGCAGAGTTGAGTATCTGTAATAATGTGTGAAGACGCCTCCACTAAGTGCGCGAGGAAATAGTTGCGAGCCTCCACCTTGATTTGCGGTCTCTCAAGCTCGAATACAAGACGACTTGCGATGCGTTGAGAAATTGGCCTGGCGGACCTGCAGAGGAGCAAGAGTTTCTTGAGTACAAAAAACAAGAGCTTTTTCGAGCCTTGCTTGAGCACACCTTCCATGACGATCCTGTCTGATCATTTGCCAAATGATCAGCAGCTGTAAGCCTTGAGCACCTACCTGGCAGAGGAAGGTGAGGTGGGCAGATGAAGCGTGTTAGCCAGCGAGTCTCACCTGGTGATCATGTCTTTGGAAGTAACGGGTTTTTATGAATCGCCGCCGTCCTTCCTGGGATTTTATGAAGGCGTATCAGGCAGTTAACCGACACCTAGTCGCAATCTGGTTGCAATCACCGCCGGTAGCGAAATAAACACTTACCTGTCAGATCATCTGCAATTAGTGCGAGGTTGGCGCCTCCACACTGCGGCAAGGGCGCTGCCGATCAGGCAGTGAATCACTGCAGAGATGGCACCCGGCAACGCCGTGAGGGGACTGGCGAACCCGCCACTGCGGGCGAGCACCACGGCCAGTCCCGAGTTCTGCATGCCCACCTCGATGCTGATGGTGCGCTGAGCCTGCACGCTCTGCCCCGCCAGCCGGGGAATCAGCCAGCCGAGCAGGAAGCCGCCGCCATGCAGCAGCAGGCAAGCCAGGATCAGCACGGGCCCCTGCTGACGCAGCACAGCCGTCTGGCTGCCCACGATGCTGGAGACGATCATCACGATGGCCATCACCGCTAGGGGAGGCATCACCGGCTCAATCCGCTGGGCCACACCGGGCAGACCACGCTTGAGCACAACCCCAACGGTGACCGGCAGCAACACCACCTGAAGCACGGCCAGAAACAGGGCCCAACCGTCCACCGGCACGTACTGGCTGGCCAACACCTGCGTGAGACGCGGGGTCAACACCACCGCCGCCAGGGTGCTGATCGTGGTCATGACCACCGACAGCGCCACATCGCCACGGCCGATCAGAGCCACCACATTGCTGGCGGTCCCCCCCGGGCAGCAGCCGACCAGAACCAAGCCCACCGCAAGCGGGGCAGGCAGATGAAGAGCCGCCGCGATCCCAGCGGCAAGGGCCGGCATCACCAAGAACTGCACCAGCACCCCCAGCAGCATGGCGCGAGGGCGTCGACCCACCCGAACGAAATCAGCGGGTGTCAACCCGACGCCCATGCCGAGCATGATCACGCCGAGTCCAAGGGCGATCAGTGGCCCCTTGAACCAGATGAACAGCGGGGGATGCAGCAAGGCCAGCAGAGCTCCCAGCAACGTCCAAAGCGGAAAGAGCAGAGTGAAACGCTCCCAGGTCATGACGATCAGAGGACTGCGGCCATCCTTGTTCAGGGCGGATTCCAGAATGTTGTGATGCGGGACCACGCTTCTCCCATCCCCCCAGCCCGCCGCCGACGCCTGCGGAGCTTGAACTCCGGCCAGGAGCCCTGGCAGCTGCAGGATCCCGCCGGAGCTGGTCAGCTGGTTGATCTAGCGAGCAACGACTACCTCGGGCTCAGCCGTCATCCCGATGTGCTCGCAGCGGCATCGGAGGCCATGGCCTCCGATGGCGTTGGTGCCGGTGGATCTCGCCTGATCACCGGCACCCGACCACGCCATCTGCAGCTGGAAGCAGCTCTCGCCACCTGGCTGAACCGTGACCGGGTGCTGCTGTTCCCCAGCGGATTTCAAGCCAACATCGCCGCCCTAACGGCCCTGAGTGACAGGCACACCATCGTGTTGGTGGACCGGCTGATCCACCACTCGCTGCTGGCCGGCATCCGCACCAGTGGGGCGCGGCTGCAACGCTTTGCCCACAACGATCTTGAAGATCTCGACCAGCGGCTGCAGCGGCTCAAGCCGACAACACGGCCACCACTGGTGGTGACGGAAAGCCTGTTCAGCATGGAAGGCACCAGCCCTGATCTGCAGGGCATCGCCGACCTTTGTGCCCACCACGGTGCACAGCTGCTGGTGGACGAAGCCCATGGCCTGGGGGTGCTGGGGCCCGGCGGCCGTGGGCTTTGCCATGGACTCCAACGGCCTGTGGCCTTGGTGTGCGGCACCTTCGGCAAGGCCTTCGGCAGCGGAGGTGCATTTTTGGCTGGGGACCACACCACGATGGAGCTGCTGCTGCAAACCAGTGGGGCCTTCCGCTACACCACGGCCCTGGCCCCACCTCTGGTGGCGGGAGCCCAGGCTGCCTTGCGCCTGATCCAAGCCCATCCCAACTGGGGAAGCGAGCTGAGCCTGCGCTCGGAACGCTTGAGGACAGCACTGGCGCACCAGGGTTGGGCGAAACCGGCAGGACACGGCCCCGTTCTCCCGCTGTTGGTCGGGGACGACCAGGACGCGCTCGACCTCCAGCAACAGCTGGAGCAGGCGGGGCTGCTGTCGGTAGCGATCCGGCCGCCCACCGTGCCGGAGGGGACCGCCCGTTTGCGCCTGGTGCTGCGGCGGGACCTGCCGGAGGGCACATTGGAGCAACTGCTCGCAGCCCTCGGGTCTCGATGATGCAGGTCCTGGCGATGCATGGTTGGGCTGGCCAGGCCGGCACCTGGTCCCACTGGCGTCAACGCTTTGAAAACAGGGGAGCGACATGGTCCAGCGCGGACCGTGGCTACAGCGGCGGTGAGACCGTTGCTCCGGCATGGCCCCCCGGCCCAGGACGCAACCTGTTGATCGCCCACTCCCTGGGGCTGCACCTGCTGCCGGCAGCTGTGCTGGCACAGGCCGATGCGGTGGTGCTCCTGGGGAGCTTCAGCGCCTTCGTGCCCCACGGGCGCGCAGGGCGCGCGGTGGCGGTGGCTCTGAAGGGGATGCAGGCGGCCCTGGGCACCGACGAGGAACTGATGATGCTGGAGCGCTTCCTCGACAAAGCCGCTTCACCCCATGCCCGCAGCGCCCTGCCCCCAGCCCCCCTGCTGCAGGGTTTGACGAGCCTGGGGCGCCAGCGGCTGCAGCAGGATCTGGAGCTTCTGGTGCACTGCCAGAGCCTGCCAACGGGCTGGCCTGAAGCGGTGCCTGTGCTGGTGGTGCAGGGCGAACAAGACGCTGTGGTGCACGCCGCATCAGCACAGCAGCTGATCGATGACCTCGGAGCGCAGCCGCTGACCCTGCAGCGGGATCCGAATTGGGGCCACGCACTGATCACACCAACGGTGCTCTCGGTGGTGCAGCAATGGCTGGGGGCCCTGTGATTCGCCCCGACCAGGTGTTGGAGCGCTTTAGTCGCGCAGCACCGACCTATGCAGGCGAGGCGTTGCTGCAACGGGCCATGGCCTGGCGCCTGGCCCAACTGAGCCGTCGCTGCTCCATCCGGCGCGGCCTGTGGGCTGACCTCGGCAGCGGCACCGGTCATCTGGCCGCAGCCCTGGAAGTCGCTCATCCAGGCCAGCAGGTGATCCGTCTTGACGGAAGTGCCGCCATGTTGAACAGCCACCCCCATGGAACCCACACCCTGCGGCATGACCTGAGCCGCGGGTTACCGAACTGGAGTGAGCCTCCACAACTGCTGGCCTCCAGCTTTGTTTTGCATTGGTTACCGGATCCAGCCCAGCAGCTTCGGCGTTGGGTGGATGCCCTGCCAAAGGGGGGCTGGCTGGCCCTGGCGGTGCCGGTGGCTGGAAGTTTTCCGCAATGGCAGCACGCAGCCCGGGCAGCGAATCAAACCTGCACGGCCTTGTCCATGCCGGTGCGGGAGCAACTGATGGCAGCCCTGCCGGATGGGGTGGTGCAACGGGACGAGTGCCTGAGCTTCACCCAACGCGCCGCCAATCCACTGCGGCTGCTGCGACCGATGAGCAACATCGGCGCCTCCGTCACCAACGGGGGCCAGCTCTCCCCAGGCCAATGGAAGGCCGTCTTCCGGGCTTGGCCCCAAGCCGATGCATCAGCCGGATTCGCCCTGACCTGGAGGATGTGGGTCCTGATGGTGAAGCGATGAACGGCAGCGTCAGTCGCCTGGTGGTGTGCGGAACCGACACGGACGTCGGCAAAACCGTGGTGAGCGCGTGGCTCGTGCAGGGGCTTCAGGCCAGCTACTGGAAACCGGTGCAGAGCGGACTGGAGGGCGGCGGTGACCGCGAACGGGTGCGGCAGCTGTTGAACCTCCCGCCGGAACGGATGCTGCCCGAGGCCTATGCCTTCCGAGAGCCGGTTTCCCCCCACTGGGCCGCCGAACTGGACGACACGCCACTCGACCCTGCCCAACTCGCCATTCCCCAGCATCAGGGATCCCTGGTGGTGGAGACGGCTGGAGGGTTGATGGTGCCCCTCACCCGCAACTGGCTCCAGATCGATCAACTGGTGGAGTGGCAGTTGCCCATCGTTTTGGTGGCCCGCAGTGGACTGGGCACCCTCAACCACACCCTGCTCAGCCTGGAAGCGTTGAGACGGCGGAATCTCACGGTGTTGGGACTGATCCTCAACGGCCCCCTCCATGCCGACAACCCGGGGACCCTCAAGCAATTCGGTGACGTCCCCGTTCTGGCGCAGCTCCCGCCCCAGGCCTCGCTCTCAGCAACGGTTCTGGAGCGGCTTTGGCACGAGCAGAATCTCACCACTACATTCCGAGAAATGTTGAAGCGCTCGTCCCCGTGACTTCACGTCAAACCCTCGCGACCCTGGCTGTTTCAGCACTCTGCGTTGGGATTCTGGTGCTGTTCACCGACATCGAGGTGCAGCTGGTGCGCTGGGTGAACTGCAGCGCCATCGCTACAGAGGCGGAAAAGAACAGTGACGTCTGCCGCTGACCCCTCAGCCCAGGGCCTTTGAACCGGTGGGGCAGGTGCCCAAACGCATCGCGGCATAGCGCACGGCGACCCGCAGCGGCCATCCGTGACTGAGTTCAGCCTGGATCACCTCCAGCTGGGACGACGACCAACCCCGCAGCTCGAGATCACTGCGAATCGATTGCCAGTCGCCCTCAGGGACAACGAGACGTCGCTTGGCCGACGGCTCAAGCCGCGTGGTGGGAACAAAACGCTTGGATTGACGACGGGTGCGTGGGGCAGCCATCCGGGGCATCTCCAACAGCTCCAGATTCAATATGGCAAAAGCTGCCGCTTCTGCCATGGGGTCGATCCGCCATCCGAATCTGTGGCCCCCCTTCACCCAGATGGCCAGCGCAGCCAACTCCCAACGGGTGGTGTCTGGAGACGGTGCCCTGCTGATCCGTGAGCAAGGCGAGCCCCTGATCGATGCCATCAGCAGCTGGTGGGTCACCCTGCACGGCCATGCCCATCCGGTGTTGGCCAAGGCCATCGCCGATCAGGCCGCCCGCCTCGAGCAGGTGATTTTTGCCGACTTCACCCATGAGCCTGCGGAACAGCTGGCCGTACGCCTGAGCGGCCTCTGCGGCCTGCAACGGCTGTTCTTCTCCGACAACGGCTCCACTGCGGTGGAAGTAGCGCTCAAGATCGCCTGCCAGTGGTGGGCCAACCGGGGCCAACCGCGCTATCAGATTGTTGCCTTCGACGGGGCGTACCACGGTGACACCTTCGGAGCGATGGCCGTCGGCGAACGCAACCTGTTCAGCGCCCCCTTCGAAGACAAGCTCTTTCCCGTCGCCCGGGTTCCCTGGCCGGCCACCTGGTGGGACGACGATGCCGTGGAGGCCAAGGAATCGGCGGCACTCGAGGTGCTCGAGCGCGTGCTGGAGACACCCACGGCGGCGGTGATCCTCGAACCGCTGCTGCAGGGGGCCGGCGGCATGGCCATGGTGCGGCCCGAGTTTCTGAGGCAAGTGGAGGCACGCACCCGCCAGGCGGGAGCCCTGCTGATCGCCGATGAAGTGCTCACCGGCTTCGGACGCTGCGGCGACTGGTTCGCCAGCCGGCGAGCGGGCATCCGGCCGGATCTGATGGCCCTGTCCAAAGGCTTGACGGGGGGATGTCTGCCGATGGGCGTGACCATGGCCAGCGAAGCGGTATTCGAAGCCTTCGTCGGTGACGACCCCTGCCTGACCCTCTGGCACGGCCACAGCTTCACGGCCAATCCGCTGGGCTGCGCCGCGGCCAACGCCAGCCTCGACCTGCTGGAGCGCAACCCCGCTGCCTTTCAACAGTTCGAACAACGGCATCGTCCTCATCTGGAGCGGTTGGCGCGCCATCGGAAGGTGCAACATCCCCGGCTGACGGGGACGGTGGCCGGCTTCGACCTCGTTGTGGAGGGGAGCTCGGGCTACCTCAACCCGGCGGGGCCGAAGCTGAAACGGCTGGCGATGGAGAACGGCGTCTTCCTCCGCCCCCTGGGCCAGGTGGTCTATCTGCTGCCACCGCTCTGCATCAGCGATGCCCAGCTGGAACGCTGCTATTCGGTGCTGGAACAGGCCCTCGATCAGCTCTGAAGCTGCTGGCCTCAGGGCCCCGCCTGAATCGCCGCCTCAACATCGGCCCTGGAGAGGCCATAGGGAAGCGAACACTGCACCATCGCCTCCAGGGAACCCGGGTGCCAGATCACTTTGAGGTCCTCCCGTTCCAGCAGCAACAACGCTCGCCATTCAGAACGCTCGAGCATCCACTGGCAGGGGTTGTCGTCCATGCGGACGGCACCCAGCCGCTGGAGCCAAGCCTCAAGCGCCGGGAGAGAGTGCTGATTCAGCGGGGTGCTCTCCAGGGGCAGGGCGGCCATCAGGTTGCGAACGCACGGATGTGTTCTGAGTCTGCTCATCCGCCAGCCAACTCGGCGACACCTGCCAATCGCGGCCCTGGGCAAGCGCCACCCCCAACCCCAGCACCAAGCTGAGCAACAGCGCGATGCTCAACAGCACCAGCGAGAACCATTCCCCACCGGAGAGGGGCCTGCGTTGACCAATGCCCTGCCAGGCATCCGGGCGGGAGTCACGCTGCAGTGGCGGGGGCGATGACAGCGCCTGGGCGCCAGGACTGAGGGTTGCCTGGCTCTGGCGCAGCAGAACGTCGTAGGACTCCTTGAGCTGCTGAAACGCAATGCTGGCCTGCTCGGGCGGCAGTTGCGTGGTGTCGGGATGCAAGGCCTTGGACTGGCGCCGAAAGGCCTGGCGCAAGGTTTCAGCGTCAACCCCGGGACGCACACCAAGCCGTTCGTGATGGCTGGGGCGGGCTTCGGACACAGGGGACGGCCGGTCCTTCATCCTAAGAAGAGTTGTTGCTGCAGCCATGGCCGCCACCACGCCCGAACCGGCGTTCTGGGACGCCCTGGGATGGCAGCCATCGCACACACAGCTCGACCAGCTCGTGGAGCTTCAGGGCCTGCTGCAGAGCTGGAATCAACGGGTCAACCTCACGCGCCTGGTGGACGGCGACGATTTCTGGGTGGGTCAGGTCTTTGACAGCCTCTGGCCCCTAGCAGGAGAACTTCAGACACCGGAGGTGCCACAGCACTGGATTGATGTGGGAACCGGGGGAGGCTTCCCCGGCCTCGCCATCGCCATTGCCCTCCCCCAGGCACAGGTGACCCTGCTGGATTCCGTCGGGCGCAAGACCGCCGCCGTGGAGGCCATGGCCAGCAGACTGGGCCTTGCCGATCGGGTGCGGGTCCGCACCGAGCGGATTGAAACCACCGGGCGTGATCGCACGTTCCGCGGCAGCTTCGATCGAGCCGTGGCCCGGGCTGTGGCAGCAGCTCCCGTGGTGGCCGAATACCTGGTGCCCTTGCTGAAGAGCGACGGCCAGGCCCTGCTGTATCGGGGCCAGTGGACGGACAGCGATGCCGTGCCGTTCAACAGGGCCCTGCGGCTGCTCAAGGGCCATCTGATCGAGGTGCAGCACCGGCAACTGCCCGGTGATCGCGGCACGCGGCACCTGCTGCGGGTGCAACCGAACGGCCCCTGCCCCCGCAGCTACCCAAGGGCCGTGGGAACACCCAGCCGGGATCCTCTGGGGAGCTAAGAGGAACGCTCAGACGCTCGACAAGCGCATCTGGGATTCGCCCTTGAGCCGCTGCTTGAGGCTGCGCAGAATCTCTGGGATGCGCTCACGCCACGGGCTCTCCTGCAGGACGCTCTGCAGCTCTTCGGCACTGACCTCACCATCAAAGCCATCGGCATTGGCCCCGGCAAACCAGTGGCCGCCGGAGCCCAGCAACCCATAGCGGGCCTTGGCATAACTCTCGAGATCCCAGGCCTCCAGCAGGTTGTACAGCCAAAGCAACACCGGCAGGTTGATTTCCCCAGGCGTCGCATGCCAAGGCGGCAGCCCGACGAACCAGGTGGCCATCCAGTCACGACTCAATGCTTCATCGGCCGCTTGCCGAAGCCGCTGATCCACTGGAGCAATCAAGGACGCTGCCTCCGGCAGCAGACGCAACGCCTCCAGGTGAAGCTCGAGATCCTCCGGCCGGGCCGCTCCCACACTGATGGTGTGCACCCGCGGGTCCTGGAGACAGAACAAGTCGTTGAAGACGATGGGATGCAGCGGTGCACACAGCTCCAACAGCCGTTGGGATGGCGTGTGCAGATGGCCGCCCTTGTCCGTGGGACTGATGATGAACACCCCCATGTCCTGACGGCGGGCCGCATCCAAGGCAGGGCCGTTGTCCTGGCGGATGTAATACCAATGCAGATTCACGTAATCGAAGGCACCGGAGTCGCAGGCCTGTGCGATCAAGGCGGTGGGGCCATGGGTGGAGAAACCCACGTGACCAATACGGCCCTCCGCCTGCCAGCGGCGCACCACCTCCATGCAGCCCCCGGGTTGAAGGGTCTGCTCAAGATGCTCCGGCAGGTTGATGCCGTGGATGGCCAGTAAATCAAGGCGATCACAGCCCAACCGCTCAAAACTGAGCTCCAGCTCCGCCTCGAAGGCGTCGGCATCGGGCCGGGGAGGCACCTTGCTCTGCAGCAGACGGGAGGGGTCGGGTGTGCGCGGCAGGGCCCAGCCCAGCTGACGTTCGGAGCTGCCGTAGTGCCGCGCCGTTTCCACATGGTGAAAGCCCAGATCCACCGCGCGCTTCAGAGTCGCCTCGAGCTGGGTCTGCGATGCAGACGTGATCTCATCAGCTGGAAGGTCGGTCCAGCTCTGCTGAAAGCGCATTCCCCCGAGAGACAACAGGGGGATCTCAAGCTCCGTGCGGCCGAATCGGCGGGTGGGAAGCGCCATCAACCCTGGGGACGCGGTTGCAGATTCTGGCGAATCAGGTTTTGCCGCAACGTTTCCAACGATTCAAAGGGAACCCAGTGAATGCAATCCACAGGACAGGTGTCGATGGCCTCCTGAATGCATTCGGTGGAGTCACCGTCCTGTCGGATTGCTCTTGAGCGTCCCAGATGCGGCTCAACAACAAAGGTGTTCGCAGCCACGTGAGCGCAGTAGCGACAGCCGATGCAGACGGCTTCATCCACCCAGACAGCCTGATCGCGCATGTCTCCCCCGAGCAGGGGTTCACGCCCGGTGGCCTGCTCCTGCGGGCGAGCGGGGGCGGAAAATGCGTGATACGAAGGATCAGCCAGGATTCAGGCGTCCCAGCGGGTCACCACGAGTTCGATCGAACCATCCTCGGTCTGGGTCTGCTCGGCAACCTGAAAGCCTTCCTTGGTGGTGGCAGCCAGAACCGTGTTCAGGGCGTAGCGCTGGGTGAGCTTGGAGAGAAAACGTTCCACAGGAATCTGCTGCTTCCACAGATCAAGGTCAGTGACCAGCTCATAGGACTGCGATGCGCTGTTCCAGCGGAAGCCGATGTCACCACCGTCCTGCACGGCGATGGCCAGGTCAGCGGTGACGGTCTGGCCGCGGTAGCCGCGTACGGGACGCTCACCCTGATCAGGGGCATAGCCCATGTCTTCGAGGGCTTTTACCAGAGGCTCCAGCTGACGCAATTCGGTTTTGACGGTGCTGAAATGCGACATCAGTTCAAATGAGCGGGAAGAGACTGGGACTGGACCTCAGGCTGCAGAAACGCTTCGGATGTGGACTCCTGACGTTCAACCGTTCCAAGAGCAGCTTCCACTTCTTCAGTGAGCTGCTGGCACGCTTCACCAGCAACACCCTCGACCCGTTCTTCCACACGGCCGTCAGGCCGAATGGTGAAACGAATGGTCTTCTGGGGCATCGAAGAAGCGTGATTTGCGCAGCAATCTAATGGGGGTCACGCCTGAATGTTGCGTTTGCCGTTACAAGAGCGGCGCTACAGGATGAAACCGTCGTTGATCAGAGCCTGCAGGCGTTCCAGCACCAGCGGATCCTCCAGCTGCTCGAGGGCCGTTCTGGCCTCATCGCGCACGGAGATCTCCCCGTCATGGAGCAGGGCACTCACCAGGGCTTCAACGATCTCGGCTTGCCGCGGCTGCACCAGCTGATCCATCAAACGGCCCAAAGCCCAGATGCAGTTGCTGCGCACCACCGCTTCGCTGTCAATGCGCAGACTCACCAGCAATTGCCCCGCCGCGGGGTCGGCCTTGACCGGGGAACGGCTGCCGGCTTCCGCCAGGGATCCCGGACACCAGAGGCGCACCGCTGCGACATCCGTCTGCAGCGCCCGGATCAACGGATTGAGCACCGGAGCATCGGGGAAATTGCCCAGGCTCCAGGCCGCAGCCTTGCGGACGTAGGCATTGGCATCGAGCTGAAGCAGATGCAACAGCGGCTCAACAGCCGGCGGTGATGGATTGCGGCCCAAGGCGTAGACGGCACTCATCCGCTCCACCGGACAGGAGTTCTGGAGCAAGGGCAGCAGCAGGGCAATCGAACGGGGATCACGGTGTTCACAAAACACCTGCAGGCCCTGCAGCCGTTCTCCGTGGTTGCCACGCAACCAGACCAGGCCCTGGTCACAGGCCCGGGCAATCTCCAGGGAGGAATCCTGCTCGGCGTCATCGAGCTGGATCGCATCAAGCGGATCAACATCGTCTTCCGCCGCCAGCTCACGCGCCAGCAGATCAGGATCCACAGAGAGGCTGGACAGCCCCTGGTCCTTCTGTTGGCTGCGATCGTCAGTCATGCGGGGATGCTACGGGAGCCATTCCAGGACTCAACCCATCGGGGCTGGAGCCAGCATGTCACCGGGAAGCCAGATGCGGGCACTCACAGCGAACAACGCCAGGGCAAACAGAAGAACAATCAGAGCCGGCAGAAGCGTGGAACGAAAAAACGACACCGGAACAGGCCAATCAAGGCGTCATTCTGCTCAAGAGGGCACGGCATCGACTCGCCGCCGCAGCTGCCAGATCGAGAGGATCAGCACCGACAGACCGATCCAGCCACTCCACTGTTGATGCAACAGGAAGCCTCCGGTGCCGAGCAGGCCGCCAAACAACACGCCACAGGCCAGCACGAAGCGCCGCAGCATGGCCGGCAACGACTCCATCGGCATGACGCCGAAGCGCTGGCGCAGGCGGGACCACCCGGGGCCCGGAGGACGCACCGTCCGCACAAACCGCTCCAAAACAGCATCCGATTCCGGCGGTGTGCTCAGCATCACCGTCAACCAGACGACAGCGGAGAGGCCGGTGATCACCGCAATGCGAACCCCGTAATCCTCGATCCGAACCAGGGGCACCACCGAAGTGAACACCCCAACGAAAAAGCCGCAGAGCATCGCCGACAGCTCCGCGGCTGCATTCACGCGCCACCAGAACCAGCGCAGCACCAGAACCACACCGGGGCCGGACCCGATCGCGATCACCAGCCGAAACACCGTGCCGATGCTGTCGCTAATCAAAGCGGTGATCACCCCAAGAACGAGCAGCAGAACCGTGGTGAGTTGTCCCACCAGCAACAGCTCCCGCGAACCGGCAGAGGGGCGAACAAAGCGCTGATAGAGGTCGTGGGTGAGGTAGCTGGCTCCCCAGTTCACCGAGGTGCTCACGGTGCTCATGAACGCCGCCACCAGAGAGATCACCACCAGGCCGAGCGCCACCGGGGGCAGCAGTTGCACGGCCAGGGCGGGATAGCCGAGCTCAAGATCAGCGCCAGCCGGCAACAGCACCAGGGCCGCCAACGCGACCACGATCCAGAGCCAGCTGCGCACGAGGTAATTCACCACCAGAAACACCCAACCCGCCAGCCGCGCCTGCTGCTCATCGCGGGTGGCCAGCATGCGCTGGATGAACTCGCCACCCCCATCGCTGCGGCGGAAACTCCACCACTGCACGGCGATGTAAGCCGTGAACATCGGGATGCTGATGCCGCTGCCCTGCAACCAGTGGAAGCCCGCGTCATCCCAGGTCCAGGGCACCAGAGACAGCAGCTCCGGCCGCTGCAGCGCCTGCAGTTGCTCCAACAGCGCTGTCATCCCTCCTGCGGCATGGAGGGCAGCCGCGGCCACGGCAAGGGCACCCGCCAACGCCAGCACGAGCTGGACCAGATCGGTGACCACGACGGCCCAGAGCCCACCGGCCACGGTGTAACTCATCACAAGCAGAGCCACGACCATCAGGAGCCAGACCGTGTCCGTCAGTCCCAGTGCTGCGGGTTGACCCGACACCAGCCCCAGCGCTTCCATCACCTTGCGGAGGGCGAGAAAGGCATAGCCGATGCCGATGCAGTTCACCGGCACGGCCAGCAGGAAAGCCTTGATGCCGCGCAACCAAGCCGCCGCCGCTCCGCCATAGCGCAGCTCGGTGAAGGCGGCGTCGGTGAGCACACCGCTGCGGCGCCAGAGGGGTGCGAAGACAACAGCCATGGCCACGTGGGCCAAACCAAAGCTCCACCACTCCCAGTTGCCCGCCAGGCCGCGGGCACCCACCAAGCCGGCAACGTAAAGCGGCGTATCGATGGAGAAGGTGGTGGCCGCCATCGAGGCGCCGGCCAACCAGCCGTTCAGACGACGGCCAGCCACGAAATAATCCGCCTCGCCGCTGTTGCGGCGGGCCAGCCACAACCCCAACACCAGGGTGAGAACGAGGTAAGCAGCGAGAAGCAGCCAATCGATCGCTGTCATGCGCAGACCCTGTTCCTCAGCAGTCTGCTGAGGAACAGAGCATCAGCCCACCCGTCAGCTGCCGGATGAATTGGGGGCCATCTGCTGACGCCGGAGCTGACCGCAAGCTGCATTTTGATCGAGCCCCCGGCTGGCCCTGAGGCTCACGGCAACACCGCGCCGCTCCAACACAAGACGAAACGCCTCGATCCGCTGCGGCGTTGGTCGTTTGAACTCCTCCTCCTCAATCGGGTTGTAAGCGATCAGGTTCACGTGGCTCTGGAAACCACCAACCCGATCCGCCAGCTCTGCGGCGTGCTCGGGCTGATCGTTGAGTTCACCGAGCAGGATGTACTCAAAACTCACCCGCCGACCGGTCACATCCAGATAGTGACGGCAATCCTCGAGCAAAGCCTCATAGGGGTAGGCATGGGCTGTGGGAATCAGCTCCTCGCGCAGCCGCTGGTTGGGGGCATGGAGGCTCACCGCCAGGGTGAACTGGGCGCGGCCCAGCCGCTGCATGGCCAGTTCCGCGAGTTGCGGCAAGGTTTTCGGAACACCCACCGTGCTGACGGTGATGCGCCGTTGGCCGATGCCAAGATCATCATTGAGGCAGCGGATGGCATCCAGCACAGCGCTGCTGTTGAGCAGGGGCTCGCCCATGCCCATGAACACGATGTGGGAGGGACGTCGGTCCATCGCCTCACGCACACTCAGCACCTGATCCACGATTTCGTGGGTCTGAAGTGAACGCTGCAACCCCCCTTTGCCGGTAGCACAGAAGCGGCAGGCCATGGGACAACCCACCTGGCTGGACACACAGACGGTGAGCCGTTGGTCGGTGGGAATCCCGACGGTTTCAATGGTTTCGCCGTCCTCTGTGGAGAGCAGCAATTTGGTGGTGGCATCCGTGGCCACCGAACGGTGCACTTCCTTCAGCCGGCCCACATCAATGCCGGCCTCCACCAAGGCCGCACGCCAGGTCTTGGGAAAGACCGTGATGTCGGCTAGGGATCGAGCCCCCTTGGCATAGATCCAGTCATGGAGCTGACGGCCGCGGAACGGCTTTTGACCCTGGGCGACGGCCCAGTCCTGCAGCTCGGCCGCGCTGCGACCCAGCAGAGCCTGGGTCACCAGATCAGCAGACCATGGCCCAGCTTGATCTCCACCGCCATCAGGGCGATGAAGCCAAGCATGGCCAGACGTCCATTCAGCCGCTCGGTATGGCTGTGGAACCCATATTTGGGCAGGCGTCTCTTGGGGATCTCGGTGGGCTCAAGCATGGAAGGGACTGCGATGGTGAACGATTGAGCGGAGCTCATTCGTCAGAGAGCAGGCCCTCTTCCTGAAGACCCTCAACGGCTTCAGCATCGACTACCTGCTCTTCATTCAGCTCATTGTCGGCGTCCGGACGGGTGAACGCGGCGAAATTGCTCGCCGAGGGGTCGATGTTGTGGCGGGTGCGGGTGGCCTCGAGATCGGCGTCACTAGGGTCATCCAGCACCGCACTGGCGCTGGCCGCAGGGGGCATGTCGACGGTGTAGTCGGGACGCAGGTTCTGCATGCGGCGGTAGCCGGCCGGGTCCTCCGAAAGGATGTCGGGGTGGGGGCCAGCCTCCTTCTGCAGCTCTTCTTCGAAGCCGCTGAAGCCGGTACCTGCAGGAATCAGGCGACCGATGATCACGTTCTCCTTGAGACCACGCAGCCAGTCGCTCTTGCCCTCGATGGCGGCTTCTGTGAGCACCCGGGTCGTCTCCTGGAAGGAGGCGGCGGAGATGAAGCTGTCGGTGTTGAGCGACGCCTTGGTGATACCCAGCAGCACCGGTGTGAACTCGGCGGGAGCGCCACCGGTGATCGCCATGGCCTGGTTGGTGTCTTCCACCTGACGCAGTTCGATCAGCTCACCGGGCAACAGGGTGGTGTCGCCGGCATCTTCGACCCGCACCTTGCTGGTCATCTGACGGACGATCACCTCGATGTGCTTGTCGTCAATCGAGACGCCCTGGGACTTGTAGACGTTCTGAACCTCAGTCACCAGACGGTGCTGCAGGTTGGCGATCGCCTCCTGGGCGGCCTCCATCAGCGGCTTGCGGCTGCGCAGATCTTCGAAGTAGCACTCGAGCAACTCGTGGGGGTTGATCGGGCCATCGGTCAGCAGTTCACCAGCGGTGACCTGTTGCCCATCGCTCACCATGATGTTGCGGCCGAGCAGGATCGGATATTCACCGATGGCGTCATCCGATTCGATCACGTTGACGGCGAGGGACTCGTCGTCTTCACCCTGCTTGATCTCAACAGTGCCAGGCTTCTTGCAGAGAATCGCGGATTCACGGGGGCGACGGGCCTCCAGCAATTCCTCGATTCGGGGCAGACCCTGAACAATGTCACCGGTCTTCTGGCGTTCGAACACCAGCAGGGCCAGGCCATCACCGCGCTGCACCAGATCTCCATCACGCACGTGCAGGACGGAGTCGGGCGACACCATGTAGGGACGTCCCAGACGCAGGGTGACGCTGTTGCCGCTGACGGCCTCGATCTCACCACAGCAGGTGGCGGTTTCGCCGTCGGCAAGGGCATCGCCATCGACAATCCGCTGACCGACGCTCACCACCGGCTTGCCGGAGGTGCTCAGGGTGGTGGTGTCTTCGGGGCGTTCCACGATCATCCGACGCACCGGGTCGGCTTCCGTGGCTTCAGGCAACTGCGCCAGACCGGCCTGCTTGCAGAGGATCTGCGTGGTGGCGACGACATCGCCAGCCTTCACAGACACACCATCTTCGACCTGCAGCTCGGTGTGGGTTGAGCCGTGGCTGGAGTCGGACATGGTGTCGCGACGCACCAGGATCGACTCGAGGATCACAAGGCGCAGACGGGAAATGGTCTTGGCCCGCTTGTCGGGAGCCTTCTCCACATCCACCGTCATCTGCGGGGTGGTGTCGAAGGTCTCGAGCAGCAGCTGGGTCTTGAGCAGCTCCACACCTTCAACGGACTTGATCAGTTCGTTGTCCTTGAAGGCCAGACGCTGGGTGGCCTTGATGCCGAGGTGAGGGCCATTGGCCTGCTTCACATGGGACAGCTCAGGCAGCTGGGCCTCGTTGGGAATGGTGTACTCCTCAACCGGACGCAGCAGCAGACCCTTGCCTTCGGGGGTCTCCACCGTCTGCACGTACTTCATCGTGTCAACGGACAGCCCCTTGGCGATGTCTTCGCCGGGGTTGACCATCTGACCATCACCCTCGAAACGCTCCAGTGCCTTGGAATCGGTGCAGAGGTGGAACTCACCACTGCGGACGATGATTTCGCGCAGGATGTCGTTCTTCTGGGTGACGGTGACGATGCCCGCGGTCTGGCTGAAGATGTCTTTGACAACCTCGGTGCCGGCCTCGATCCACTGACCGTCGGTGATCATCAACAGGGAGATGTCCTTGTTGATTTCGTGGGTCTCCTGGGGGATCCAAAGCAGGGTGCCGCCTTTGTTGACCTCGTAACCGTTCTTGGCGGAACGGGCCTTCTTGATCGCCAGACCAGGGGCGAACTTGACCAAACCACCGGTGCCGGTGCGGAAGCGGTCATCCGCCAGTTCAGCGATGACCTCACCGGAACCGATCTTGCTGCCGGGGATGGTGTTGAGGCGGTAACGGGTGCCGTCTTTGGCCTCGAGGTTCCAGATCTCACCGGAGTGGGTGGACTCCTCCAGCAGTTTGAAGTCCTTGAGGGTCATCGCCGTGGTGACGATCTGCACCTCACGGGAATCACCGATGGAGTCGCGCAGGCGCACTTCACCGCCATACTCACTGCGCTGGCTGGCTTCGGCCAGCACCTGACCCTCAGTGACCTGGGTCTCGCTGCCGACCACGGGCTGAGCGTTGGGCGGCAGGTTGTAGACGTCGCCGGAAAGCACCCACATCCGGCCGAGACGCTGGGCCTTCAGGGTGATGTTGCCCTGGCGGTCGGTGACCTCACGGGGCTGGATTGCCTCCTCGTAGCGCACCTGGCCAGCCAGATCGCAGATCACGTCCTTGGTGGCCTTCTCCACACTCTTCTTGACCGCACCAGCGGCGATCTGCGCCACGGTGACGTCGGCATCGATGTCAGCACCGTTGTCGACGAACAACAGGGAGCCGTTGGTGATCTCGATCTTCTGGGCCTTGCCCTTGCCGGAAGGCTTGATCGTGAGGTTGAAATCAACCTCAGCCTGTTGGGCGTTCACACCGTGGGGGGTGCGGTAGGGACGCACCCGCGCCTTGCTGCCGAACTCGACGGTGCCCGCCACCTTGGAGCGGACCACACCGGTCTCAGCGGTGGACACACCACCGGTGTGGAAGGTCCGCATGGTGAGCTGGGTTCCAGGCTCACCGATCGACTGGGCCGCGATGATGCCGACGGCTTCACCCAGGTCGACCAGTTCATTGTGGGCCAGTGCCCAGCCGTAGCACTTGCGGCAAACGGAACGGTTGGCTTCACAGGTGAGTGGCGAACGCACACTCACGGCCTTCACGCCCGCGGCCTCGAAGGACTTGGACAGCGGCGGATCGATTTCGGTGTCGCGCTCAGCCAGCACCTCGCCATCGGCATTCACCACCTGGGCGGCGGTCAGGCGACCCACAAGCCGGCTGCCGAATTTGCCGTCCTCAGCGTCCACCACGATGTGGCGGGTCGTGCCGCAGTCGTCCTCACGGACGATCACATCCTGGGCAACGTCCACCAGACGACGGGTGAGATAACCGGAGTCGGCGGTGCGCAGCGCCGTATCCACCAGACCCTTCCGGGCGCCATAGGAGGAGATGACGTACTCGGTGACCGTCAGACCCTCACGGAAGTTGGTGCGGATCGGAAGGTCGATGATTTCACCCTGCGGGTTGGCCATCAGGCCGCGCATGCCCACCAGCTGACGCACCTGGGACATGTTTCCCCGGGCGCCGGAGTTGGCCATCATCCACACGGAGTTCAGCGGTGCGTTCTCGTCAAAGTTCTTTTTGACGGCATCCACCAGACGCTCGTTGGTCTCGGTCCAGGTGTCGATCACCTTGGTGTGACGCTCCACCTCGGTGATTTCACCGAGGCGATAGCGCTCTTCGGTGGCCGTGATCTGTTCCTCGGCCTGGCCCAGCAGATCCTTCTTCGCCTCGGGCACCTTGAGGTCGTCGACGGAGATCGACACAGCCGCCTGGGTGGCGTACTTGAAGCCGAGATCCTTGAGGTTGTCGGCCATGGACGACGTCACTGCCGTGCCGTGGTTTTTGTAGGACCAGGCGACGAGCTGCTTGAGGGCCCGCTTGTCGATGACCTGGTTGCGGAACGGCGGTGGGGTCTTCGAGAGCGGACGCGATGCGCTCACTGGAGCCTCTTTGGCGGCCTTGGAGGCTTTGCTGGATTTGGACTTGCGGGATTTCGAGGACGAGGTCATGGCTGCGCGCGGATCAGGAGTTAGTGAGGAAAGACGTCTGGCTTGATTCAGGCGGCGGCCACCGCGTCAATGATCGTGTGATTCATCACCACGCGGCCCACAGTGGTGAGGATGTAGCGGCTGATCAGGGCACCGTCTTCATCGAAACGGTCGCGGCGGTAGCTCCACTCTTCGATGCGCGTGCCATCGCTGAGGGATTCGCTCTTGCTGGGCGCATCCAGCTCTTCATCGTCCTGAACTTCACCGTTGAAGCGGACCCACACCCAGTCGTGCAGACCGATCCGGTTGTCTTCGAAGGCGTGGATAACATCCTCCAGACCCGCAAACGTGCAGCTGCGATCGCCGAAGTCGGGCTTGGAGGCACCGGGCTGAAGCGCCGTCAGGTAGTAGGAACCAAGCACCATGTCCTGGGACGGGGTGATGATCGGCTCACCGGTCGCAGGGGACAGGATGTTGTTGCTGGCCAGCATCAACATGCGGGCCTCGGTCTGCGCCTCGATGGCCAGGGGCACGTGAACGGCCATCTGGTCACCGTCAAAGTCAGCGTTGAAGGCTGGGCAGACGAGGGGGTGCAGCTGAATGGCGCGGCCATCCACCAGCTTGGGTTCGAAGGCCTGAATGCCGAGACGGTGCAGGGTTGGAGCACGGTTCAGCAGGATCGGGTGACCGTCGATCACCTCCTGAAGCACCTGCATCACTTCATCGTCAGCCCGCTGAATCAGCTTCTTGGCTGCCTTGATGTTGTTGACGATGTTCTGGCGGATCAGACGGTGGATCACGAAGGGCTGGAACAGCTCGATCGCCATCTCCTTGGGCAGACCGCACTGGTGCATCTTCAGCTTCGGACCCACCACGATCACGGAACGACCGGAGTAGTCGACCCGCTTACCCAGGAGGTTCTGACGGAAGCGACCCTGCTTGCCTTCAATGATGTCGCTCAGTGACTTGAGCGGACGGTTGTTGGCACCCACCACGGTGCGACCGCGACGGCCGTTGTCGATCAGGGCATCGACGGCCTCCTGCAGCATCCGCTTCTCGTTGCGGACGATGATTTCAGGAGCCAGGATTTCCTGAAGCCTCGCCAGACGGTTGTTGCGGTTGATCACCCGCCGATAGAGATCGTTGAGATCGCTGGTGGCGAAACGACCACCATCGAGCTGCACCATCGGGCGCAGGTCGGGCGGAATCACCGGGATCACATCCAGCACCATCCACTCGGGACGGGCGTTAGTGGCGATGAAGTTGTCGATCACGCGCAGACGCTTGATCAACTTGGCGCGCTTCTGACCCTTGCTGCCGTTGATCTCCTCCCGCAGCTGTTCAGCCACTTCATCGAGGGTGAGATCTTCCAGCAGTTGCTTCAAGGCCTCGGCACCGATGCCCACCACGGGCTCGTTCTCGATCTCGGAATCTTCGGCGTAGATCTCGTCTTCAATTTCCAGCCACTCGTCTTCGGTGAGCAACTGCTTGTACTTCAGGTCTTTATGGTCGCCGGGATCCAGCACCACATAGCAGTTGAAGTAGACGATCTGCTCCACATCCCGCAGGGGCATGTCCAGCAGGATGGCCACGTAGCTGGGGATCCCCTTCAGGTACCAGACGTGGGAGACGGGTGCCGCCAGCTTGATGAAGCCCATGCGGTGACGACGCACGCGGCTCTCGGTGACCTCCACACCGCAGCGTTCGCAAACGATGCCCCGGTGACGCACCCGCTTGTACTTGCCGCAGTGGCATTCCCAGTCTTTTGACGGGCCAAAGATCTTTTCGCAGAACAGCCCGTCCATCTCGGGCTTGAGGGTGCGGTAGTTGATGGTCTCCGGCTTGGTGACCTCACCGACCACCTGGCCGTTGGGCAGGGTGCGCTGTCCCCACTCCATCACCCGATCGGGTGAGGCGAGTGTGATCTTGACGTAATCGAAGTGGTTCTCGGTGCGGAGGTTGCTGTTGGTCATTGACGGTTAAGGAAGAAGGAGCGGGGAATCGGTTCGTTCGTTGATCCGTCAGTCCTCGTCGTAATCCGCGACGCCGAGGGATTCGTAGGTGGGCCTGCTGGGGGTGCTGCGACGAGGGTTCACGTCCTGCATCAGATCCACTTCCTTGCCTTCGTCGGTATAGACAGCGATGTCCAGACCCAGAGACTGAAGCTCGCGCATCAGCACCTTGAAGGATTCCGGAGTACCCGGGCGGGGGATCGGCTTGCCCTTGACGATGGCGTTGAGAGCCTCGTTGCGGCCTTGCATGTCGTCGGACTTGACCGTGAGCAGTTCCTGCAGGGTGTAAGCGGCGCCATAGGCCTCGAGGGCCCACACCTCCATCTCACCCAGACGCTGTCCGCCTTGCTGTGCCTTACCGCCCAGAGGCTGCTGGGTGACCAGGGAGTAGGGGCCGGTGGAACGGGCGTGAATCTTGTCGTCCACCAGGTGAACCAGCTTGAGGAAGTGGGAGTACCCCACGGCCACGGGCTGGTCGAAGGGCAGACCGGTGCGGCCATCCCGCAGCTGCAGCTTGCCGGGATCCTCAGGGTCGTACACCCAACCCTTGCCGGGCTGCTTGGCGGCTTCTTTAAGGAAGGTCTCGACGGTCTGCTGGGACTTCTCAGCACCGTGCATCTCATCGAAGGGAACGATGCGCACGCGGCAATCCAGGTTGGACGCTGCCCAACCCATCAACAGCTCGAACACCTGACCCACATTCATCCGGCTCGGCACACCCAGGGGGTTGAGCACGATGTCGACCGGAGTGCCGTCGGGCAGATAGGGCATGTCCTCCCGGGGAAGGATGCGGCTGATGATGCCCTTGTTGCCGTGGCGGCCGGCCATCTTGTCGCCGACCTGGATCTTGCGGCGCTGGGCCACATACACCCGCACCACCATGTTGGCGCCGGGGGGCAGCTCATCACCCTGTTCACGGGTATAGATGCGCACATCCACAACACGGCCACGCTCGGTGCCGGGCACCCGCAGGGAGTTGTCGCGCACATCGCGCGCCTTCTCACCGAAGATCGCGCGCAGCAGCTTCTCTTCCGGCGGCTGATCGGATTCACCCTTGGGCGTCACCTTGCCGACGAGGATGTCGCCGCTTTCAACGAAAGCTCCCACGCGGATGATGCCCATCTCGTCGAGGTTGCCCAGGCTTTCCTCAGCGACGTTGGGGATCTCACGGGTGATCTCCTCAGGTCCGAGCTTGGTCTGACGCGCTTCGATCTCGTACTTCTCGATGTGAACCGAGGTGTAGAGGTCGTCGGTGACCAGACGCTCGCTGACCAGCAGTGCGTCCTCGTAGTTGTAACCCTCCCAGGGCATGTAAGCGATCAGAACGTTCTGACCCAGGGCGATCTCACCGCCTTCACAGGCCGAGCCATCAGCCATCACCTGACCGACGATCACCGGATCGCCACAGCGGACGATCGGGCGCTGGTTCAGACAGGTGTCCTGGTTGGAGCGCTGATACTTCTGCAGGAAGTGGGTGTGGTCGTTGCCGTCCTCGTCCTGAACAACGATGGCGTTGGCATCCACATAGGTGACGGTGCCATTCACCCGGGAGATCGGCACCATGCCGGAGTCGCGGGCCACCTGGGTTTCCAAACCGGTGCCCACCAGGGCACGCTCGGGACGCAGCAAGGGCACAGCCTGACGCTGCATGTTGGAGCCCATCAGGGCACGGTTGGCGTCGTCGTGCTCCAGGAAGGGGATCAGGGACGTTGCCACGGAGATCACCTGCACCGGTGAAAGGGCGACGTAGTCGACCTGCTCAGGGGGGACCTTCTCGAAGTCCTGGCGGTAACGCACAGGAATCAAATCCGCCGAGATCCGGCCGTCGTCTTCGGTGGCCACGTCACCAGGGGCGACGCGCACTTCGTCTTCCCGGTCGGCAGACAGGTAGATCGGATCGCCATCCTTCAGAACGACACCGTTCTCCACCTTCCAGAACGGCGTTTCGATGAAGCCGTACTCGTTGACCCGGGCGTGGGTGGCCAGGGAGTTGATCAGACCGGCATTGGGACCTTCCGGCGTCTCAATCGGGCAGAGACGGCCGTAGTGCGAGGGGTGAATGTCGCGGACGGCAAAGCCGGCACGCTCACGGGTGAGACCGCCGGGTCCAAGGGCCGAGATGCGGCGCTTATGGGTGAGCTCAGCCAGAGGGTTGGTCTGGTCCATGAACTGGCTCAGCTGGCTGGAGCCGAAGAACTCCTTGATCGCCGCCACCAGGGGCTTGGGGTTCACCAGCTGGGCTGGGGTCAGCGAGTCGGTTTCGCCGACGGTCATCCGTTCCTTGATGATCCGCTCAAGGCGGTTCAGACCCACACGAACCTGGTTCTGCAGGAGTTCGCCCACGGAACGAACGCGGCGGTTGCCGAGGTGGTCGATGTCGTCAAGGCTGGCGCCACCGACATCCAGTTCCAGGTTGATCAGGTAATCGAGGGTGGAGAGCACGTCCTCATGGGTGAGGGTGCGCACCGTGTCGGGGATGGTGAGGCGCAGCTTCTTGTTGATCTTGTAGCGGCCGACCCGACCGAGGTCGTAGCGCTTGGGATCAAAGAAACGGGTCTGCAGCAGCTGCTGACCACCGCTCACTGAGGGGGGTTCACCCGGACGCAGCTTCTTGTAGAGCTCAAGCAAAGCCTGGTCTTCCGAGCTGATGCCTTCGTCGTTGGCGGCATCAATCGACTTCTTGTAGAACTCGGGGTGACGCAGCTTGTCGAGCACGTCGTTGTCAGACAGACCCATGGCACGCATGAGCACGTGCGCGTTGATCTTGCGGGTCTTGTCCACACGAACGTGGAGCAAGTCGTTCTTATCCGTCTCAAACTTCAGCCAGGCACCCCGGTTGGGGATGACGCTGGCGTTGTAGGTGCGCCGGCCGTTCTTGTCCATTTCATCCTTGAAATAGACACCGGGGCTGCGCACGATCTGGTTCACGATCACGCGCTCAGCGCCGTTGATGATGAACGTGCCGCGCTCGGTCATCAGCGGCAGTTCGCCAATGAAGACCTCTTGCTCCTTGATCTCACCGGTCTCCTTGTTGACCAGGCGGCAGGTCACATACATCTGTGACGCGAAGGTCGCATCACGGCGCTTGGCCTCTTCCACATCGTGGCGGGGGCGCTTCAGGCGGTATTCGCTACCAATGAAGTGCAGCTCCAGCTTGCCGGTGTAATCCGTGATCGGAGAGAAGCTTTCAAGCTCCTCGATCAGACCTTGATCCAAAAACCACTTAAAGCTGGCCCGCTGCACCTCCACCAGATCAGGGAGGTAGGTGGCGGTCTTGGCGACCTGAATCGCGCTGCTGCTCATGCGGGGACCGGCAGAGAGGACGAAGGGACTGGGGAGGACTGGATTGGCGGCAAAAGCTCACCTGACAGGACGATTCGACAGCAGCAGCGGCACCGACGGTTTCCAGGACGGAACCGACAGCGCCGCTGCTGCTGTTCAGAAATCGCGGGTCAGATCAGCTGACGACGACAAGTGCACCGGAAGGAAATGGACGCTTCAGGCACCACACACAGGATGGAATCCTGCACATGGCCAGGCCAATACAACATCTTACATATGGACTCGACACCCTCTGAACTCCGGTTAAGGGAGTCCGAACAAACGCCGGGCGTTGGCGGTGCTGCTGCAGGCCACGCTTTCGAGATCCACGCCGCGCAGCTCAGCAACCCGGGTGGCAACGGAAGCCACGAAGGCCGGCTCATTGCGCTTGCCGCGGCGGGGCACAGGGGCCAGGAAGGGGCAATCGGTTTCCACCAGGAAACGATCCTCCGGCACCTGACGGGCGCAGTCGTGGGTGGGCTCCGCCTTGGGGAAGGTGACGGTGCCGCTGAAGCTGATGTAAAAGCCGAGCTCCAGGAACTGGTGCATTTCATCGGGGGTACCGCCCCAGCAATGCATCACCCCTCCGGGGCAACGGCCCTGCGCCTTGCGGGCCCGCAGTTCCTCCAGCATCGGCTCGGCGGCATCCCGGCAGTGAATGATCACCGGAAGGTTCAACTCCACCGCCAGGTCCAATTGAGGGCGCAGCACAGCAAGCTGCTCCTCGAGATTCTTGTCTCGAAAGAGATCGAGGCCGAGCTCGCCGATGGCGACGACCCGATCGTCCTCCAGAGCTGCCCGGCGCAGCACCGCCACCGTGTCATCCCGCCAATGCTCGGTGTCCAGTGGATGGACGCCGACGGAATAACGCATCTCCGGGAATCGATCCGCCAGGGCGCGGATCGCCGGGATTTCGGAGGGTTCGACGCAAGCATGCAGCAGTGCACCAACCCCAGCCTCACGCCAGCGTGAGGCCACCTCATCGAGGTCGTCGTCAAAGTTGCGGAAGACGATGTGACAGTGGCTGTCAATCAACGTCGGGGTGGGGGACACAGCTGGGCCGAAACGCGCTTTCGGCCCATTCTGCCGGTTGAAACCGAATCAGCTGGCGGGCTCGAGCACCTTGCGCACGGCCGCACTGAGGCGGGACTTCTGATTGGCACCGTTGTTGCGGTGCAGCACACCCACCTTCACGGCCTTGTCGATCTTGCTGAAGGCGGCACGCATGGTGGTCTGCACGCTGGCCTTGGCTTCATCACCAGGGGTGGCGCTGTAGGCGTCACAGGCGGCGAAGCAGCGCTTCATCAGGGTGCGCATCGACGACTTGTAGGTGCGGTTGCGCAGACGGTTGCGCTCAGCAATCTCAATCCGCTTCTTGGCTGACTTGTTATTGGCCACTGAGGCTTCAACGTTGCGAACAATCCAGCACCTTACTCCTTGACAGGACCCCCTTCCCTGGATTGTGGAGTCCTAACTTGACTGAACTCTCCCACTGTTCCTTTGTCTGTGAGCCAGCCGGCCGTTGCTCCCCTTCGCATCGTGCGGGATCTGGACCGGGCCCAGACGGAGCTGAAACGGTTGTCGAGCCGCACCACACAAACCCAGCAAGGTGAAGCCGGTGAGCGGGTTGAAGCCATTCTCACAGCGGTGCGCGACCGCGGTGATGCCGCCATTGCCGACTTCACCGAACGGTTCGATGGCTTCCGGCCCGAACCGATGGCGGTGTCCCCCGAGGCCCTCGAACAGGCCTGGACGTCGCTACCGACCAACCTGCGGGATGCCCTGGAGCTGGCCCATCGCCGCATCACCGACTTCCACCAACGCCAACGTCCCGCCGATCTGGCGGTGACGGGCCCCCACGGCGAACAGCTTGGGCGGCGCTGGCGGCCGGTGGAGCGGGCGGGTCTCTACGTGCCCGGAGGACGGGCGGCTTACCCCAGCACCGTGCTGATGAATGCGGTGCCAGCCCGGGTCGCCGGCGTCAAAGACGTGGTGATCTGTTCCCCCGCAGGACGTGATGGTGCGGTGAACCCCGTGGTGCTGGCAGCGGCCCACCTGGCCGGCGTGAAAACGGTGTTCCGCCTCGGAGGTGCCCAGGCTGTTGCCGCCATGGCCTACGGCAGCGAGAGCGTGCCCAAGGTGGACGTGATCAGTGGCCCCGGAAACCTCTACGTCACCCTGGCGAAACAGGCGGTGTACGGCCAGGTGGCCATCGATTCCCTTGCGGGACCAAGCGAAGTGCTGGTGATCGCAGACCACTCCGCCAAGCCCGATCAGGTAGCAGCGGATCTGTTGGCGCAGGCGGAGCACGACCCCCTGGCGGCGGCGGTGCTGATCACCACCGACCCTGCACTGGCCGACGGGATCAACGCCGCAGTGGCCGAACAGCTGGCCGATCACCCCCGCCAGGGGATCTGCGAAGCCGCTCTGCGGGAGTGGGGGCTGGTGGTGGTCTGCGGCGACCTCGAGAGCTGTGCCCGCCTCAGCGACAGCTTCGCCCCCGAACACCTGGAGCTGCTGGTGGAGCGGCCCGAACCCCTGGCGGATCGCATTCAGAACGCCGGAGCCATTTTCCTGGGCCCCTGGTCCCCAGAAGCGGTGGGGGATTACCTGGCAGGCCCAAACCACACGCTGCCCACCTGTGGAGCAGCGCGTTTCAGCGGGGCCCTCAGTGTTGAGACCTTCATGCGCCACACCTCGCTGATCGGTTTCAACCGGGCTGCCCTGGAAGCAACGGGTTCAGCTGTGCAGGAGCTGGCCACCAGTGAAGGCCTGCACAGCCACGCTGAATCGGTGCGCCGGCGCCTCAGCTGAGGCGCTTCTCCAGGCTGCGGACACCCGCCACGCCATCAGCGATCTCACCCACCAAGACCTCATCGGTGATGTTGACGAACAGTCCGTTCTCGAGCACGCCAGGGATGTTGTTGATGGTCTTTTCGAGGGCCGCCGGGTCGGTGATGCCGCCGTCGAGCTTGGCGTCCAGCACCAGGTTGCCCTGATCGGTCACCACCGGACCAGCCTTGCGCTGGGCCATGCGCAGTTCAGCGCTGCCACCGAGGGCCTCCAGCTGCTGCTTCACCTGGCGCCAGGCACCGGGGAGCACCTCAACCGGCAGCAGAAAACCGAGGTTGAGACGATCCACAAGCTTCGTGGAATCCACCACCACCACAAACCGATCGGCCCGTGCTGCCACGAGTTTCTCCTGCACGTGGCAGGCGCCACCGCCCTTGATCAACTGAAAGCCGGGATCGACTTCATCGGCACCATCGATGGCCAAATCAATCCGGCTGACGGCATTGAGGCTGAGCAGGGGGATGTTCAGCTCCGCGGCCAGCACCTCTCCCTGGAAGGAGGTGGTGACACCAACAATGTCTTTGAGTTCGCCGCTGGCGAGCTTGGCCCCAAGGCCCTGAATCATCAAGGCAGCGGTGGAGCCTGATCCCAGGCCCAGCACCATGCCGTCTTTGATCTGTTCCACGGCGGCATCAGCCACCGCCTGCTTCATCTGGGTCTGAAGATCAGCCATCAGGTCACGTCCTTTGGGCGCGACGGTAGCAAGGGGTTTCAGGCCATCCCAGGCAGGGGCTCCGGTTTGACGGAAAGGGTCAGCTCACGCCCAGCCCGCAGCACCTTCAAGGGAAGCGGAACATTGATGGCAGCAGCATCCACGACCTCCAAGAGCGCCTGAGGGTCAGCAATGTCGCGCTCATCCACCGTGATCAGCAGATCGCCGCGTCGCAGGCCCGCTTTTTCGGCCGGACCATCGGGCAGGACGGCTTGAACCAGGGCACCGCTGCGTTCCGGCAGTTGCACGAGGGCATTGGGGTCCTTGTTGTGCTCGCGCGCGATGCGCGGTGTGAGCGCCACCAGTTGCAGACCGATGTAGGGGTGCACCACTTCACCCTGCTGCTGGAGCTGATCAGCCACCCGGCGGGCCAGGTTGATCGGGATGGCAAAACCAAGGCCGGCCCCAGGGCCCGACCGCACAAGGGTGTTGATGCCAATCACCTGGCCATCGCCGTTCACCAACGGCCCACCGGAATTACCGGGGTTGATGGCGGCGTCGGTCTGAATCAGTTCCAGCCGTTTGTCGGCGAAGCCAAGGCTGTTGATGTTGCGGTGCAGGCTGCTGACGATGCCCAGGGTCACCGTGCGTTCCAATCCGAACGGGGTGCCGAGGGCGATCGCCCAATCGCCCACCTGCATGGCTTCCGAATCACCAAGGGGAGCCCGTGGCGGCATTTGATCGCCCTCGAGACGCACCAAGGCCAGGTCTGTCACCGCATCGGTGCCCACCACCCGTCCATCCCGCTGTTCCCCGTCGGCCAGGGTGACGCTGACGGACTCCACCCGATCCACCACATGGGCATTGGTGAGCACAAGGCCCTTGGCATCGATCACCACACCAGAGCCTTGGCCCCGTTCCCGCTCCGGTCCTACCGGAGGGTCCCCCAGCAGGTCCCGCAGCAGGGGGTCAAGCAGCGTGGGGTCAAACGGCTGACGTTCCACGGTGCGCTCGGTGTCGATCCGAACCACCGCCGGCGCCACCCGCTGAACGGCATCGGCCACAAAGCTGTGCTCCAGGGCCTGGGCTGAGTCAGCTTCACCGACCAGAACCACTACGGCCATCAGAACGGCCAGGAGTTGACGCAGGGCGTACCGCAACACAAGACCTCTAATTGCCTTCTTTTTATCGGATCCAGCCGGAGAAACGGGCCCTGGTCCAAATCGATCGCAATCTCAGAACCTCCATTGCGATGCGCGGTCGAGCTTGGAGATTCCAGCTAACAAATCAGCAAACGCAGTTTTCGCATGCGTGCACTTCTGGCTCCAGCGGCAGCTCTGTTTGCCCTGGCTGGCCCGGTTGCCCTCACCCCTCAAGCCTCCGCGGAGAGCACTACGCTCAAAGCGGTGATCTTTGAGGAGGTCAAGCCGCTGTATCAGAAAACAGATGCCGGCTATGAGGGCCTCGGGGTTGATGTTCTCGAACAGATCCGGATCCAGGCCAAGCGCCGCAAGGTGGACTACCGGGTGGCCAAATCGGTGAACGACGGCATCGGCGCCGTGATCACCGGCAAGGCCGACATCGCCTGCGGCGTGGCCTTCACCTGGGGCCGCTCCACGCAGGTCACCTACAGCCTTCCCTTCGGCGTTGGTGGCACCCGTCTGCTGATGGCCAGCGACACCACCATCGATGGAACCCCCGCCTCACTGGAAGGCCAAACCATTGGTGTGGTGAAGGACACCGCTTCCGCCCAGGTGCTGAAGAACGTGGTGCCCGGCGCCACGCTGAAGAGTTTCACCACCCCGAAGGAAGCGTTGGATGCCTTCTACGCGGGTGACGTGCCGATCCTTGGGGGCGGAACCCTTTGGCTGGCCGCCAACAGCCGCATCGACAAGACGGCACTGCTGCCCTTCCGTCCCTACGGCCGCTCCGGCATCAGCTGCATCGTCAACCAAAACAACGGCAAGCTGCTCTCCTCCACCAACATCGCGTTGGGCCAGATGATGCAGGCCTACATGGATGGTGATGCGGGAACGCGCCGCATGATCAACCGTTGGATCGGCCCCGGCAGCGATGTGGGTCTGAGCCAGGAATCGATCCGCTCCCTTTACGGCCTGATCCTCAGCATCACAGCAGAAATCAACACTCCAGCCACACCAGGAATCTGACGACTCCTCGATTGCTTTTGTTCTCTATCCACCAACAGTCATGAAGCGTTCACTGATTGCTTTTCAAGCACTGCTGGCCTCCAGCGCCGTGCTCTGCCAAACCGCTGAAGCCAGCTCCACCTACACCGCCCCCGAGCAGCTGACCGGCCCGGCCAAAGCCAACAGCATCGAAGCCCGGATTGAAGCGGTGCGGAACACCGACTGGGGCAGCCTGCTTCAGGATCCTGAGATCGAAGGTGAGCTGGTTGCCAAGAGCAAGTGGGGCAACGGCAAGGGCAAGAAATTCGGCAACAGCTACGGCAAAGGCAAATGGGGCAACGGCAAGAGCGGCAACAAGTGGAGCAATAGCCGCAACACCTGGGGCAACGGTCGCTACTACGGCGGCTGGCGCAACGGTGGCGGTGCCTGGGGCAACGGTGGCGGCGGCTTCGTCAACTGGTGATCGTTTCCTCTCCCAACGTCGGGCCCGACCTCAACCGGTTCGGGCCCATCGGCCTCGTGGTTGTGCAGTCCACCTCGCTGTGCAACCTCGATTGCTCGTATTGCTATCTGCCGGACCGGCAGAAGAAGCGGGTCTTTGACCTCGATCTGCTGCCCTTGCTGATGCAGCGGATTCTGGAAAGCCCCTATGCCGGGCCGGAAATTGCCTTGGTGTGGCACGCCGGGGAGCCACTCACCCTGCCCACCAGTTGGTACGACGAAGCGACGGTGATTCTTCACCGCAGCCTGGAGCAGTTCAACGCCCAGGGGTTGGACTTCACCCAGCACGTGCAGACCAACGCCACGTTGATCAATGACGCGTGGTGCGACTGCTTCCGGCGCAACAAGATTGTGGTGGGCATCAGTGTGGATGGCCCGGAGGACATCCACGACGCCCACCGGCGCTTCCGCAACGGGCGCGGCTCCCACGCCATGGCGATGAAGGGGATTGAAGCCCTGCATCGCAACGATGTGCCCTTCCACTGCATCTCGGTGGTGACCGCCGATGCCATGGAGCAACCGGAGCGGATGTACCGCTTCTTCCGCGACAACGGCATCAACGACGTGGGCTTCAACGTTGAGGAGCAGGAGGGGCTCAACACCAGCTCCTCAATGCAGGGCTCTGCAATGGAGGAGAAGTACCGCGACTTCCTTCGGGCCTTCTGGCGGCTCAGCGAGCAGGACGGCTATCCCGTGGTGCTGCGCGAATTCGAGCAGGTGATCAGCCTGATCCAAGGCAATGCGCGGATGACCCAGAACGAGCTGAATCGCCCGTTCTCGATCCTCAGCGTTGATTGGGAGGGCAATTTCTCCACCTTCGACCCTGAGCTGCTTTCAGTGGCCAGCGACCGCTACGGCAGCTTCAACCTCGGCAATCTGAAAGATCTGTCGCTGGTGGAGTCCACCCACACCGATCAGTTCCGTCGCCTTCTTGCCGACATGAGCAGCGGCGTGGACACCTGCCAAAAGAGCTGCGAATACTTCGGCCTCTGCGGCGGAGGCAACGGCAGCAACAAATTCTGGGAACACGGCACCCTCGCCTCCAGCGAAACCAACGCCTGCCGCTTCGGCACCCAGATCCCCACGCAAGTGTTGCTGGAGCGATTCGAAGAAGGGCCTCCCCTGACTCCCCTCACACCCAATCCATCGGGGGCTTGATGCGATCGATCGCTGTTCTGCCCCTTCCTTGGCCTGCCGCTGATGCCGCTACAAGCCAATGCGGCCTGCAGCTTTCTGCCTCCGGTGGGGGGAGCGGTGACCCGATTGTGAGAAAAAGGTGGAGCGTCCCAAGGGTCTGATCGGCAAAGCCATCGGCCGCACCAACTGGAACACCGATTTCCTGGTGGATCAGCCTTACCGCAGCTTCAAACTGTTTTTCACCGCTGACTCCAGCGACCCCAGCAGCTATCCCGTTCAAGCCTTCCTCAAATTCAGCGACGGCAGCAACCGCAAGGTGGCCGATGAACAACTGCAGCCGCCCATGGGCACCGGCCGGATGTTCGGCCCCTTCCAGCTGTGCCAGGCAAGAGCATCAGCCAGGTGAATTTCAGGATCGGCGCCAACAAGGATCCACAGGCCACTGGATTCAGTTACCGCATTTCCGTTCAGGGCTGCCACTGATCACACAGCGGCTCTTGCGTCCTCTGCTTAAGGTCAGGCGGTTTTGTGAGCTTCACCCTTGAGCGAAACCGCCGCTCACAACGCTGTGAGCTCTGCCAGGTCGTGATCGAAGATCGCCCTGGCCTTCCCGATGTGGTGACGTTCAGCAATGGCCCCCAGGGCAGCCGCAGCAAACTCTGGAGCCGCGTCTGCCAGTACGTGACCGATCCGGAGCGTCGACGCCTCTGGATCAATCAGGATTCCGACGGGCGCGGCGCTGAACAGCCGGGCGACGCCTTTCCCGATGCACCAGCCATCGATCTGGGCAAAAGCTGACGGCGGGCGGACGGTCCCGTACATTGAAGGTGTGTCCGACGGGCATCTCCCTGCGGGAGATCGGTCACAACTGAAATGCACGTCGGGCCGACGTCCGCCCTCAGTTCGCGTTGCCTCATCCTCTGCTTCCGAATCTCGAAACGCTGGTCACCGATGTGGCCGCCAGCAAAGGCTTTGCCCTTTGCGGCATCCAGCTGCTCACCCACATGAGCCCGATGACCCTGGAAGTGCAGATCCGCCACAGCAGTGGAGCGGATGTGAGCCTTGACGACTGCGCCGGTTTCAGTGGCGTGCTGGGGGATGCCATTGAGGCCTCCACCCTGCTCACTGACGCGTATGTTCTGGAGATCAGCAGTCCCGGCATCGGCGACCAGCTGTCCAGCGATCGCGACTTTGAAACCTTCCGTGGGTTCCCCGTGGAGGTTCATCACCGCGACAAGGACGACAGCGAGCAACGCCTGGATGGCCTCTTGCTCGAACGCGACGCCGACACGCTGCAGATCAACATTCGCGGGCGAATCAAACGGATTCCCCGGGATTGCGTGATCGGTGTCCGCCTCACGAGTCCAGGCAGCTGAACCCAGCGTTCACTCCCCTGCAACCGCCCCCTTCTTTTCTCCTAACCCGACGCGATGGCTCTCGTCCTGCTTCCCGGCCTTAGCAACCTGATCGACGACATCAGTGAAGAGAAGAAGCTGCCTCCCCAGGTGGTGGAAGCGGCCCTGCGGGAGGCCCTGCTGAAGGGCTATGAGCGCTACCGGCGCACCCTGTACATCGGCATCAGCGAAGACCCCTTTGATGAGGAGTACTTCAGCAACTTTGACGTTGGCCTCGACCTTGAGGAGGAGGGCTACCGGGTTCTCGCCAGCAAGATCATTGTTGATGAGGTGGAGAGCGAAGACCACCAGATCGCGATCGCCGAGGTGAGGCAGGTGGCCGATGACGCCCAGGTGGGCGACACGGTGGTGCTGGATGTCACCCCAGAGAAAGAGGACTTCGGCCGGATGGCCGCCGCCACCACCAAGCAGGTGCTGGCCCAGAAGCTGCGTGATCAGCAGCGCCGCATGATCCAGGAGGAATTCGCTGATCTGGAGGATCCGGTGCTGACGGCCCGGGTGATCCGCTTCGAGCGCCAATCGGTGATCATGGCTGTCAGCTCAGGCCTCGGCCGTCCGGAAGTGGAGGCTGAACTCCCCCGGCGCGATCAACTGCCCAACGACAACTACCGCGCCAACGCCACCTTCAAGGTGTTTCTGAAAGAGGTGAGCGAAGTGCCCCGCCGGGGACCGCAGCTGTTCGTCAGCCGCTCCAATGCCGGTTTGGTGGTCTACCTGTTCGAGAACGAAGTCCCCGAAATTCAGGAAGGGTCCGTTCGGATCGTGGCCGTGGCCCGTGAGGCCAATCCCCCCTCCCGTTCCGTGGGCCCCCGCACCAAGGTGGCCGTCGACAGCATCGAACGCGAGGTGGATCCCGTCGGCGCCTGCATCGGCGCCCGCGGCTCCCGCATTCAGCAGGTGGTGAACGAACTGCGTGGAGAAAAAATCGACGTGATCCGCTGGTCGCAGGATCCGGGCCAGTACATCGCCAACTCCCTCAGCCCCGCTCGGGTGGAAATGGTGCGCCTGGTGGATCCAGTGGGCCAGCACGCCCACGTGCTGGTGCCCCCCGATCAGCTGAGCCTGGCCATCGGCCGCGAAGGCCAGAACGTGCGTTTGGCCGCCCGACTCACCGGCTGGAAGATCGACATCAAGAACTCCACCGAATACGACCAAGAGGCTGAGGATGCCGTGGTGGCAGAGCTGATCTCCCAGCGGGAGGAGGAGGAAGCCCTCCAGCAGCAAGCCGAAGAACGGCTGGCCGCTGAACAGGCCGCTCGGGCGGAAGAGGATGCACGCCTGCGGGAGCTGTATCCGCTGCCCGAAGACGAAGAGGAGTACAGCGAAGAGCAGGCCGAGCAGGAGTTCTCTGAGGAGGAGCCCGCTCAGGTGGAAGCCGGCAGCGAAACCGAGTTCGATGCCGAGGCTGAAAGCACGGACGCAGCGGCTGAGGCTGATGCCGAGCCCGATCAGGAGCAGGTCCGGTGAGTGACCGCCCCGTCCTGCGTCGCTGCGTGGCCTGCCGCCAGCTCTTGGATCGCCGCCAACTCTGGAGGGTGATCCGCGACCATCAGGACGGAGTTCGCCTCGATCAAGGGATGGGCCGTTCGGCCTATCTCTGCCGCGAGGAGAACTGCCTTGAGGAGGCGACCCGTCGCAAACGCCTGCAGAAAGCCCTGCGTTGTCAGGTGCCCGAAACAGTGCTTGCGGTGTTGAAACAGCGGCTTAACCAAAGCGTTGGTGAATCCGCTGAGGCAGACTGAACATTGGCCCCACGTTGTGCGTGGCCACCGCGGCATTCCATGCCCGGACCGATCGGAGACCCGAACTGAATGACCAGCAGCGGCAAAGTCAGAATTTACGAGCTGTCCAAGGACCTCGGCCTTGAGAACAAGGACGTGCTGGATGCGGCTGAAAAGCTGTCAATCGCTGCGAAGAGCCACAGCAGCTCGATCAGTGACGCTGAAGCCGGAAAGATCCGTTCGCTGCTTGGCAAAGGCGGGAATGGTGCCAAACCCGCTGCCGCGGCACCTGCAAAGCCCGCAGCTGGCAAGGCCATCCTCTCGGTGAAGAAAGCGGCCCCCGCCGCGCCAAGCAAGCCCACCCCGGCGGTGAGCAAACCGGTCGCCAAGCCCGTGGTCACCAAACCCGTGGCAGCGGCTGCCAAACCACAGGCAGCCCCCAAGCCTCCCGCAGCCGCCACGCCCAAACCGGTGATCAGCAAGCCCGCACCGGCTCCGGTGAAAGCATCGGCAGCACCGGCGCGGCCCGCCGCTCCTCAGAAACCCCCCGCAGCCCCGGCGCGACCAACGGCGGCAAAGCCCGTGCCGCGGCCTGCCGCGGCCAAGCCTCAGGTCGTCAGCAAGCCTGCTGCGGGCAAACCGGAACTGGTGAGCAAGCCCAAGGCTGCTGCCAAACCCACGGCACCCACGCCGCGGCCCACACCGGCTCGCCCGACGCCACGCCCCGCAGGTGCTGGAAGCCCAGCGCGGCCCACCCCTGGCCAGGGTCAGCCCAAGCCACAGATCATCCGCGCTGGGGCCCCGTCTCGGCCAGGTGCACCCACCCGTGCCGGCGCTCCCGCGAAACCCGGAGCACCCTCACGGCCCACCCCCCGACCTGAACTGGTCGGCAAACCTGTGCCCCGTCGTCCTGCTGGCACCGGCGTGCCTCAACGCCAGGGTAGTCCCAGCCGTCCGGGAGCCCCAACCCGCCAGGGTCGCCCCGGGATGCCTCCCCGCAGCGGCAATACCCTGGAACTGGTCGGCAAGCCGATTCGTCGCGACGGCAGCACCACCGGTAGCGGTCGTCCGGGCGCACCCACCCGGCCGGGAGCACCTGGACGCCCCGGCATGCCCGCTGGAATGCGCAAACCAGCAGCTCCCGGTGAGCTCATGCAGCTGCAGAAGCCTGTCGGCAGGCCCACAGCACCGGCACCCCGTCGTCCCGATGCACCCACCAAAGCTGGTGCAGGTGCAGGAACGGCCACCCCGCCCGTGGCGCGTCCGAACGCCCCCTCAGCACCCCGTCGACCCAGCTTCCGCCCAGGCGGTCCTGGTGGCCAACGGCGGCCTGGGCGGCCCGACTGGGATGACAGCGCCCGGCTCGATGCTCTGCGCAGCCGCTCGCCGCAGAAGCAGCGCCAGAAGGTGCACATCATCGGCGAGAACGACGATTCCCTGGCGGCACAGACCGGCGGCTTCGCCGGCGGGCAGGAGAACATGGTTCTCTCGGCGAGCCTGGCGCGTCCCGCCAAGCCCAAGTCGCAACAGCGCACCGCACCGAAGCCGGTGGCGGCAATGCGCAAGCGCAAGAAGGAAACCGCCCGTCAGCGTCAGCGCCGGCGTGCCATGGAGCTGCGGGCAGCCCGGGAAGCCAAGCAGGTGCGGCCCGAAATGATCGTGGTGCCGGAGGACAACCTCACGGTGCAGGAACTGGCGGACATGCTGAGCGTCGAAAGCTCAGAAATCATCAAATCCCTGTTCTTCAAAGGGATCATCGCCACGGTCACCCAGACCCTGGACATGCCAACGATCGAGGCCGTCGCCGACGAATTCGGCGTGCCGGTGCTGCAGGACGACGTGGAGGAGGCGGCCAAGAAGACCGTCGAAATGATCGAAGAGGCCGACAAGGCTCACCTGATCCGGCGTCCGCCCGTGGTCACCGTCATGGGCCACGTCGACCACGGCAAAACCAGCCTTCTGGATGCCATCCGTCAGGCCCGCGTCGCTGCGGGTGAGGCCGGCGGCATCACGCAGCACATCGGTGCTTATCAGGTTGAGATCGAGCACAACAACGAGCAGCGGAAGCTCACCTTCCTGGACACTCCGGGCCACGAAGCGTTCACGGCCATGCGAGCCCGCGGCACCAAGGTGACCGACGTGGCTGTGCTGGTGGTGGCCGCCGATGACGGCGTCAGGCCGCAGACCCTGGAAGCCATCAGCCACGCCCGGGCCGCGGAAGTGCCGATCGTGGTGGCGATCAACAAGATCGACAAGGAAGGCTCATCGCCCGAACGGGTGAAACAGGAGCTGTCTGAGCAGAACCTCCTGGCGGAAGACTGGGGCGGCGATGTGGTGATGGTGCCGGTGAGCGCCATCAAGGGCGAAAACATCGACAAGCTGCTGGAGATGCTGCTGCTGGTCACCGAAGTGGAAGACCTGCAGGCCAACCCGGATCGTCTGGCCCGGGGCACCGTGATCGAAGCTCACCTCGACAAAGCCAAAGGCCCTGTGGCCACGCTGCTGGTGCAGAACGGCACCCTCAAGACCGGCGACGTTCTGGCCGCTGGCCCGGTGCTGGGCAAAGTGCGCGCCATGGTGGACGACAACCGCCAACGGCTCAAGGAAGCTGGTCCTTCCTTTGCGGTGGAGGCCCTGGGCTTCAGCGAGGTGCCCACCGCCGGTGACGAGTTCGAGGTGTACCCCGACGAGAAATCGGCCCGTGCGGTTGTGGGCGATCGCGCCTCCGATGCCCGTGCCACCCGACTGGCTCAGCAGATGGCGTCACGACGCGTCTCGCTCACGGCCATGTCCGGCCAGGCCAATGAAGGCGAGCTCAAGGAACTCAACCTGATTCTCAAAGCCGACGTTCAGGGCTCTGTGGAAGCCATCCTCGGATCGCTCGAGCAGCTGCCCAAGGATGAGGTGCAGGTGAGGGTGCTGCTCTCGGCCCCTGGCGAGATCACCGAAACCGACGTCGACCTGGCAGCTGCCTCCGGCGCGGTGATCGTGGGCTTCAACACCTCCATGGCCTCCGGCGCCAAGAAAGCTGCGGATGCCACCGGCGTTGACGTTCGCGATTACGACGTGATCTACAAGCTTCTGGAAGACATCCAGATGGCGATGGAAGGTCTGCTGGAACCGGAACTGGTGGAGGAAGCCCTGGGCGAAGCCGAGGTGCGCGCCGTTTTCACCATCGGCAAGAGCGCCGTGGCCGGCTGTTACGTCACCACTGGCAAGCTGCATCGCAACTGCCGGGTGCGGGTGCACCGAGGCAAACAGGTGGTTTACGAGGGCGACCTCGATTCCCTGCGTCGCAACAAGGACGACGTCAAGGAAGTGGCCACGGGCTTCGAATGCGGTGTCGGCACCGATCGGTTCGCCAACTGGGAAGAAGGGGATCGCATTGAAGCCTTCAAGATGGTCACCCAACGCCGCAAACTCACCACCTGACCCCGCAAGCGACCGTGCAGCCCCGCAGCGAGCCCCTGCTCTGGCTTCAGTGCCTGGCTCTTGGAGCCATCCCCCTGGAGCTGCTGCTGATCCGCCTGGTGCTGGCCGGAGCGGATCCAGGCCCAGTGCCTGGTGTGGAGCGAGTTCTGATCTGGGGCGTCGGGGTCCTGGCCCCAGCCGTCGCCTTGTGGCGACGGCCCGCCGACTGGGGGTCGCTACTGCTGGTGCGTCAGCCGCTGGCCAGCCGCAGCAGTGATCAACTCCGCATCAGTGCATCGCATGGCGGCCTGAGCAGTCGCGTCGCCGTGGTGATGGCCGCTGTCATCCTGCTGCCCATCCTCTGGTGGCTGGACGATTCAGCGGTGCTCGCCAGTGAGTTTTCCCCGGTTTCGGGTCAGTCTCGACTGGTCACCCTGCTGTTGGTCAGCCCATTGCTGGCCTTGATGGTGTGGCAGGTGCAGCAGCTGATTCAAGCCGCAGCGCTGTTGCTTGGATCACCAGCAACCGTCGCCCCTGCCGATTCGGCTTTTCGTGCTGATGCTCTGGCAACGCAACGCACCAGCCTGGGCCTGCAGTTGCTCAACCTCCCTGGCCTGGAGTGGCCGGAGCCTGTAGTAGAGCCGATCAAGCAAGAGCCCAACCAGGCCATCGGGGTGGAAGACAGCACGGATCAAGCCACTACTGATCAAGCCAGCACTGACAACGAAGCACCCGACGGGGAAAGTTCAGCCGACAATCCGGTGACGGCTGCAGTGTCTGACGAAGCTGATTCCGAAACAGCTCCTGAGCCCGTCGTTGCCGAAGCTCGAGCTAACGACGAGTCGTCTAATGACGCTGAAGAGGCTGCTCCAACACCCGATCAGGACGCCGATGAGGCCATGGACGTGGAAGACGTGGAAGACGAGGAAGACACCACGCCGGAACCGGACGGCAGCACTGAAGACGTCAACACCGCCGACATCAGCCCTGTTAGCGAAGAGCCAGACGGCAAACGTACAGCCATCAACACCGCGACGGCTGAAGAGTCTGATGACGTCGAGCCCGAAGCGCTGGAACCCGTCGAGGCAGAGGATCAAGACGACATGTCGGAAGACGACGACGCTGAAGACATCCGTGCGGTTGATGCCGACGAATCAAGCGTCGCTGCTGCTGTCCCTGTTGCGGTCGAACCAGAGCAGACCTGTGAAGAGCAGGAGAGCACCCCCTTGGATGCCGAAGTCAGCCAGATCGACGGTGTCGCCGGCGGAAGCACGGAAAGCCATCGTGAACAGGCCGAGTCCAGCGGAGGCAAAGAGAGCGAACCAGACGAGCCGTCTGAGCCCACGCCAAGGGGTCTGTGATTCCTTGAGCAACCGTTCCCGTAGGACGGGATCCAGGCCAGATTTGGGGCGGGGAGTATCGGGCAAACGTCCAAGCTAGATTCAGAGCAAATGTTAAATTGCTTGTGACGCCGATGTAGCTCAGCCGGTAGAGCAACGCTTTCGTAAAGCGTGGGTCGCCTGTTCAAGTCAGGTCATCGGCTTTTTAAGCAGCGGCGTGTTGAATCAGCCGGATTCAATGCGCGTCTAATTAACACATAGCCGCTTCAATCCCGAAGACGAGCAGAGATCATTCCCGCTGGTGATCCTTCCATTGAGAAGATCATTCCAGGGAACAATCCAGTGGTCTGGATTCACATCAGCCAACACGTCACCCGCCTCAGGATTCTGAAGTACCAGGATCCTTCGCGACCGCAGTTTGAGCTGGCGCCTTAACCAGGGCGTCATGATCGCTTCTTCAACAAGGCGCTGGTACGAGCCATCGGCGATCACCCGTTCAAAACCGGTCTGAATCGCGGCTGCCAGCTCCGTGTTCTCTGGAGCCACATAGAAGAAACCCGCAAAGGGATAAACAATCAACAGATGGGGATCCAGCAGCATCTGCGGGTACAACGACCTCACCACGGAAGCCTCCGCTTCAAGTTCCGCCACACCGCGGGGGAACAACTGCACCCGGTTGTCATTCACCAAGCGCAGCAATTTTTCCGACCGGGCGGTGTAGGTGCGCAACCCAGCACGATCGAAAATTTCAACATCGCTCCAGCCCAGTCCTTGCACCAAAACGATGCCTTGGAGGTCCTGAAGGCTGCGGATCGTTTGCAGTTCGGCCAGGGATGCCTGATTGGTCCATCCTGCCCGCAGCCCGAGGATTCCACCCGTCACCGGAATGGGCACCGCCCGCAGACGACGGTTCAACTCAGGGCCGGCACCGTAAACACCAACCGAGAGCCGCAGAGGGTTCCGCCGACCCGGCTTCTGCCCTTCCGCGAGCGCTGCAATCGCCTCATCCTGCGGCTGAACGGCAGAGCTGAAACCCAGGGCAAATGGTGTACTGCTGCGCTCCAGCACCAGCTTCAGCAGGCGAAAGCGAAAGTCGTTCTGATCCTGACCGAGGCGTCGATCCAACACCACGGGAAGCGTGCCTTGCGGCAGCGCTGCAACTTCATCGACAGTGAGAACATATCGATCGGGCAGCAGCTCGCGGCGTTCCGACAGCCGGGGCTGAATCAACAGGGCTCCCAGAGCCAGGAGGACCAGCGTCAAGAACGACGTCAAAAGAGCCCCCAGCCCCTTGGTCTGCGACTCCGTCATCTCGGTGCGGGATGGTTCAGTCACGGAATGATCATGAAAATGGCGAGCAGCGTGATGCCCACATAGCTGGGCAACAGCAGCACGCGCAACACCTGGGAAACGCGCTCGTTGAGAACAATCAGATGGCTGTCAATCAACTCATCAGCCGCCACCACATACAAAATCCCCAGGAAAATAATCAGCTGCAGATTGCCGATGAAGCCCGCCATGGCTGTGACCGGCAGCTTCCCAGCGATGTAGACAAAATTGCCCCCCGCTGACACCACAGCAGCCAGGATCAGATCATCCCGGCTGTGGGTAATCAGCAAACTCATGCAGCACAACCCGATCGCGAGCATGTAGCCGAGAAAATCAGGTGCCACGAACAGGAGACTGCGGCGCTGGATCAGCAGATCAAGCGACACGGCCGGTTGACGACGAAGCACCTCTCCATCCATCAACGGGCGCCCAAGATCACTCATCAGGCTGACGCTGGAGGCATAGGCACCGGGCTGCTTCAAGATCCAGCCCGGCAACACCAGACCGGGAGACACAGCAAAGGGATCCGGTTCAGCAACATCCAGATTCACGGACGCCAGCGGATCAGCCAGACCGATCTGGATGTGCAGAATTTGGTCGTCGAAGGGATAGCGCTGCAGCCGCCAGCGTTTGACCACGGCCGAGCGCACCCGATAAAGCGTCCAAGACCCGGCTTCAGTTTGCTCATGGCTGACCCGCTCAAACCGCTGAATGTCGCCGTCATAAATCCCATTCAGGATCATCAGCTGATCACTGGGATCGGCCTGCGGATCACCAGCCCAGGTGGTCCAGAGCAACATCTCCACAGAGAACTGGTCCTGCAGGAGATCGATATCGCTGATGTTGGTGACGTAGGCGCCGATCCGAAGCGGCGGCCCTGCTGGTTCCACCCGCTCCACCGGAGCCGACCCCCAGTCGATCGGAGCGGGCCGCGGGTCGACATCGGCCTTGGCGCTCCATCCCAACTGCGCCATCGACAGGCTGAGGGCGCAGGCCATAGCAACCCAGACAAGCCGCCATGTCCAACGACGGGACCTCAGCCTCACGCCAGCCAGCGTTCACAACCTCCCCACGATGACAAGGTTGAACGACGGCGACCAGCACGGAACCAGCCTTTTCCACGATCTGAATACGATTGGGCTGGGAATCAATGACGACCCTGATGTCGAAACAACGCGTCGATCGCAGGTATCGTCCCAGCCGAAATCCTGTGGCCTGGGGTTCATGCAGGATCCAACCTTGATGCGCATTGGCTCGGCCATCAGCGGGTTGCTGCTGGTGCTGTTTCTGGTGGTTCATCTGGCCGGTTTGTTGCCCGCGCTGATGGCACCGGTGCAGTTCGAGCACTACGCCACGGCCCTGCATCACCAGCCCTGGCTGCCGGTGTTGGAGGTCGGCCTGGCCGCCACCGCAGCCGTGCATCTGAGCTGCACCATCGCCAAAACGCTGCGGAATCGAGGTGCTGGAAACACAGCGGCGCTACGTAGCCGTCGCGGTCGTCCGCTGGACGCTCTGGCCAGCCGCAGCAAGATGGCGGCCGGTGTGATCACCCTTGGATTTCTGGCCCTGCATGTGCAACAACTGCGCTGGCCACGCCCGAGCGATGGGCTGGAGCGGGAGCTGCTGCAGCAGGTGCTGCAGCAGCCGATCAGCCTTGTGGTTTATGCCGCCGGCAGCCTGGCCATTGGCCTGCATCTGCTCCACGGCGCGGAAGCAGCCCACCGCAACCTGGGTCTGCTTAATCCCGCCAACGGCCCCAGCATCCGCTGGGGAGGTCGCCTCTTGGCGTCGGGAGTCGGAGGTGGCTTCCTGCTGATCAGCCTGGGACTGGCCCTCGGAGGGTTGGCATGACGAAGTGCATGCCTGATCCCAGGATTCCCGCCGGTCCGCTCGCCGATGCCTGGCGACGGACCCGCGAAGGACTGCCGCTGATCAGCCCTCTGCGCAAAGGGCAGATGGACGTGCTCGTGGTGGGCACCGGCCTGGCGGGCGCTTCCGCCGCGGCGACTTTGGCCCAACAGGGCTACCGGGTCACGGTGCTCAGCTTTCACGACAGCCCGCGGCGTGCCCATTCGGTGGCGGCCCAGGGGGGCATCAATGCCGCACGTTCTGTGGCGGTGGATGGCGACAGCGTCAGCCGCCTGTTCGCCGACACCCTCAAAGGAGGCGACTTCCGCGCCCGGGAAGCGGGCTGCCAGCGGCTGGCGGAAATCAGCAGCGGGATCATCGATCAATGCGTGGCCCAGGGGGTGCCGTTCGCACGCGAATACGGCGGCAGCCTGGCCACCCGCAGTTTTGGCGGGGCCCTGGTGAGCCGCACCTTCTATGCCCGGGGGCAGACCGGCCAGCAATTGCTGTATGGCGCTTACCAGGCCTTGATGCGCCAGGTGGAGCTGGGCCCCGTTCAACTGCTCACCCGCCGGGACGTGCTCGAGCTGATCACCGTGGATGGGGTGGCCCGTGGTGTGGTGGCGCGCCATCTGCTGAGTGGTGAGCTGGAGGTGCACACCGCCCGCACCGTTCTGCTCTGCACCGGCGGTTACAGCAACGTCTACTTCCTCTCCACCAACGCACTGAAGTCGAACACCAGTGCGATCTGGAGGGCCCACCGCAAAGGGGCGCTGTTCGCCAATCCCTGCTTCACCCAGATCCATCCCACCTGCATTCCCAGCGGCGATGTCTTCCAGAGCAAGCTGACGCTGATGAGCGAAAGCCTGCGCAACGACGGGCGGGTCTGGCTACCGAAGAACCCCGGTGAAACACGCCAACCCGATGCGATACCGGAAGAGGAACGCGACTACTTCCTCGAGAGGCTTTACCCCACCTACGGCAACATGACGCCGCGGGACGTCGCCTCCAGGCGGGCCAGAGAACTCTGCAACGCGGGGCGGGGCGTCGGCCCAGGGGGGCGGTCGGTGTACCTCGACCTCACCGATGCCATCAGAGCTGAAGGCAAAGACGCCATTGCAGCCCGCTACGGCAACTTGATGACGATGTACGAGCGCATCAGCGGCGATGACCCCTACAAGAAGCCGATGCGGATTTATCCCGCACCGCACTACACAATGGGCGGCCTCTGGGTGGACTACCACCTGATGAGTTCCATCCCCGGCCTGTTTGTTCTGGGGGAGGCGAACTACTCCGAACATGGCGCCAACCGCCTGGGCGCCAGCGCCCTGATGCAAGGGCTCGCCGATGGCTACTTCATCGCGCCGTCCACGGTCACGGCCTGGCTGGCGGGCAACCCGGCGCAGGATGTAGCCACCGATCACCCGGCCTGCCGCGAGGCCTTGGAGAGCACCCGCCGCCGCATCAGTCAATTGATCAACAGCGCAGGCAGCACCCCGGTGGACAGCTTCCATCGCGAGCTGGGCAGCGTGATGATCGACCGCTGCGGCATCAGCCGCCATGCCGATGGTCTGCGGGAGGGGCTGGAACAGGTGAAGGCGCTGGAGGAGCGGTTCGAGGCCGAAGTGCGGGTGCCCGGAGAAGCCAGCGGCCCCAATGCCGAGCTGGAGAAAGCGCTGCGGGTGAAGGACTTCTTCGGGCTGGCCCAGCTGATGTTGCGGGATGCCCTGGCCCGGGAGGAGTCGTGCGGGGCACACTTCCGCGAGGAACACCAAAGTGACGAGGGCGAAGCCCGACGGGACGACGTGAACTTCGCCCACATCGCCGCCTGGGAGCACAACACCAACGGTGAGCCGATCCGCCACAGCGAACCGCTGCAGTTCACCGCGCTGCAACCCAGCACCCGGAGCTACAAATGAAACTCACCCTGCGCATCTGGCGGCAACGCAGCGCCGACCAACCCGGTGAATACCAGAGCCATCGGCTGGAGAACGTCTCCCCCAACCTCTCCCTGCTGGAGGCCCTCGATCAGCTCAACGAACAACTGATCAGCGCCGGGGAACGACCGGTGAGCTTCGAGCACGACTGCCGCGAAGGCATCTGCGGCAGCTGCGGCTTCCTGGTGAACGGTCAGGCCCATGGCCCTCGGGCCGCCACCTCCGTATGCCAGCTCTACCTGCGGGAATTCAACGATGGTGCGGTGCTGACCCTGGATCCATGGCGCGCCAAGGCCTTTCCTCCGATCCAGGATCTGATGGTGGACCGCTCCGCCTTTGACCGGCTGATCGCCGCCGGCGGCTACTGCTCAACGGGCACCGGCCAGGCCCCCGATGGCAACGCCCTGCCCGTGGGCCGGGAGCAGGCCACCAGTGCCTTCAGCACAGCAACATGCATCGGTTGTGGCGCCTGCGTCGCCAGCTGCCGCAATGCTTCGGCAAGCCTGTTCGTGGCCGCCAAGCTGGCTCATCTTGGTCAGCTGCCGCAGGGGCAGCCGGAACGGACCAGCCGTGCCGACGCCATGCAACGCCAGATGGAGGCCGAGGGCTTCGGCAGCTGCAGCAGCAACCTCGAATGCGAGGCGGTCTGTCCTCAGGAGATTTCCGCAGACTGGATCAGCTGGATGCATCGGGAACGCAGAAGCTGAAGCCGCATGAACAGCTTGAGCCGTGCTGGCCTGATCATCCTTCTGATCCTGGCGGTTGCCACCGGGATCTGGCTCAACAACACGGCCTGGCGCAATCGACGCCTGATCTGGCAACTGCAGGCCGCCGTCATCGCTGGAGGCGTTGGCTTCATCGCTGGCCGCATCACCGCTGGCAACGAATGACGTGAACACCCTCAACGCCGGAAGGTGAAGTGATGTTGATCAACGATTCCATTTTTTAACGACTCGGAGCCACGAAAACTCTCGATCAGCGACCCGAGGAAAATCGCAGCATCTCCAGCCCAGGCATCATCAGAATTTTTTTCGCATCACTAACGCGCCATCACTACTGTTTGAAGCATCGATTCAGGCCAGGAGCATGCAATCCAAGTCCCAACCGGAGCAGATCACCAAAACAGTGGTGGGCGTGACCACGGTTTTCATTGGAGGCATTGCTCTGCTTTCCAGCGTGTTTGTTGTTCCCGCTGGTGAAGTTGGCGTGGTCACCACCCTTGGCAAAGTCTCCAACACCCCAAGAGAGCCGGGGTTGAACCTCAAACTTCCGTTCATTCAGTCGACTCATAATTTCAGCGTCAGAACGCAGGTCATCCCCGAAAAATTCTCAACGCTCACCAAAGACCTGCAGGTGATCGAAGCCACAGCCACGGTGAAATATGCAGTGAAGCCCGGTGAAGCACCCAGGATCTACAGCACGATTGCCACCGACGATTCCGCAATCTATGCAAGGGTTATTCAGCCATCGCTGCTGAAATCCCTGAAGTCGGTGTTCTCAAAATATGAACTCGATACGATTGCCACCGACTGGAACAATATCTCCACGCTTGTTCAAGAAAGCGTTTCCAATGAACTGAGCAAATTCGACTATGTAGCTGTCAAAGGATTGGACATCACTGGCCTGAAGATCGCCGAGGAATACCGGGCAGCGATCGAGCAAAAGCAGATCGCTCAACAACAGCTTCTGCGCGCCAAAACAGAAGTTCAGATCGCGGAGCAAGAAGCCCTGAAGTTTCAGACCTTGACCCGGTCTTTGAATGACAGTGTCCTCTACAAGCTGTTCCTCGACAAGTGGGACGGGCAAACCAAAGTGGTTCCTCCCATTCGCGGGGGCAGCACACCGCCGGTGATTGTGGGCCAATAACGGGGCGCTTCAGAGCCCAGCGCAGCCGCGGATGGCCGCCTGCAGGTCAGCCATGGCCTGAACGCCGCGGCCGGCCTCCAACTGCTGCATCACCAGATCCGCCTGGACACCCAGCAGCAGGGTCTGGCAGGGGTAGGCACTGCGGGCGGAGGCTTGTCGCTGCAGCGCCTCCGCCTCGATCAAGGCTTGTTCACAGAGCCGAAGATGGCTGTGCTCAAGGCAGCGCTGAGCACGGGCCTGGAAAGCGGCCAGAGGCGATGCCCTCACCCCAGGGGCCATCACACCAAGAATGAGCAGGACTGTGACGGAGCGCGCGAGCAGGGCACAGGGGGGCGATTTGCTGAGATGATGCCTGAACTTCGACCAATCGCCCCGCCGTGTACACCGACTGGACTGCCATTGCCCTGCTGCTGTTCACCGCGGTGCCGCTGTTGATCGTGGTGGCAACGGCCACCTACTTCGTGATCCAGAACGACCAGAAGACTCCCCTCGGCTGAGGGTCAAGCCAGGGGCCGGGTTGGACAGCTGAGTTTGGCCAGGCCAGGGGTGTTCAGGGGCTGGTGGTTCAGCGGTGCCGATTGCACCGCTGAACTGATTTGACCCGTTCCAAGACAGACGATGCAGGTTCGGAAGCGATCTCCCGACACCCGCTGCATCCCACTACCACCACAAATGGTGCACGTGCACATGATCCAAGGGATCTGACGATGAATTCAGTGTGGGTCGAAAACCCACGCCTGATCCCGAAGTGTTCCTTAAGAAATCACTGCATTGATTGCCTGCTGCGTCAAGTGTTCGAGCAACTCTGTTGCACTGAGACGCGCCTCAGGGGCCACCAGCTGAAGACCTGAGGCCAAACGACCAATCACCGCAGCCGCATCCAGCCCCTCGTCACGCAAGGGTTTTAAGCCTGCACTGGCCTCACGCTTGGAGAGTTTCTGGCCGCTGGCATCACAGAGCAGCGGGCCATGGCGGAAGCGGGGCGGAGCTTCACCCAAGGCCGCAAAGATGCTGCGCTGGGCGGGCAGGGCCTCGCGCAGGTCCGCACCACGCACCACATCGTTGATGCCGAAACTGAGTTCGTCGATCACGGTGGCAAGCTGATAGGCGATGAAGCCATCGGCTCGCCGCAGCACCACATCGCCGCTGCCATGGGGATCGTCGTCGGCAACCCGAAGTCGCCAACTGGGGAGCCGCTGCCGCTGCCAGCCCCAGTTGTGAGCGGCCCGCCGGCAGAAGCCGGGATAGATCGGCTGATCGGCAAGCTCCCGGCGAGAGCAGCGACAGGAGAACAAACGTCCGGATCGGCGCAACCACGACAACCAGGAGTGGTAGACGCCACGCCGCTCGCTTTGCAGCAGCACCGCCCCATCCCACTCCAAGCCCAACCAGCGCAAATCGCTTTGGATCGCCTCGATCGCACCGGCGCGGTTGCGCGGTGTGTCGAGGTCATCGATGCGCAGCAACCAGGCACCACCGGCTTGACGCGCTGCCAGCCACGAGAGCAGGGCCGTCTGCAGGTTGCCCAGATGGAGCAGCCCCGTGGGCGACGGCGCGAAACGGCCGCGGTAGCCACCGCTGGCAGCGAGTGCGCGACCCGCCTCAAGCTGGTGCTGCAGATGCTCTGGAAGAGCCATCACCTGAAACAGCCATCAAAAAAGGCGACCCCGATGGGCCGCCCGGACAACGAGGTTGAGACGTCGATCAGCCCTGAACGCGATCCTTGAACATCTTGCCGGCGGTGAAGGCGGGTACACGCTTGGCGGGAATCGCGATCTTTTCACCGGTCTTGGGGTTCAGACCCTGACGGGCGGAGCGCTCACGGGGTTCAAAGGAGCCGAAACCGAGGATGGACACTTTCTTGCCTTCCACCACGGAGTCGATGATCGTGTCGATGGCGGCGTCGACAACCATGGAAACATCGGTCTTGGTGAGCTCGGTGCGAGCAGCCACCAGATTCACCAGATCAGCTTTGTTCATTGGTTCGAGAGAGTCGGGGGGCGGGAGACGGCTCAGATACGGCGTCGTGGGCTCGCCGCTGCCTTCCCCAAGCGGCTCAATCGTATGGAGAGCAACCGGTTGCTGCAAGCGAAACGTGTTGTGCCGCAACGCTTTAGCGGTTCTCCGCAACATCGCTCCAACCGCTGAAGGGCACGAGACGCTCCCCACGCAAGGCACCAAGCGCCGCCCCAGACAGCAGTTGAGGACTGGCATCTGAAGGAATCCAGTCCCTGAGTTTGGCCAGACTGTTCAGCTGCCTGGGCCAGTGGAATGTGCGGGCGTGGCGCATCGACGCGAGCTGACCGGGCGCCCATGGCGTCAGCAAACGCCCGCAGAACAACAGGTCTTTTGGTGGCGGAGCGAACACCACACAGCTCCCCGGCGTCGGCCCCGGCGTCCACAACAGCCGCAAACCACCGGCGGTGGTGTGGTCCTCAGAGAAGGTTTCCAACGGCTCCACATTGGGCAGGAGATAGGCCTCCTGTTCCTGCACCAGCACCGGCCATCCCAGGCGCTCCTGAACGCGACGCAGGCGCCCGTGGCCTTCTCGGCTGGTGAGCAGGATCCTCGGGCTGCGGGTTCCCGCCAGCTGGCGCAGAGCCGTGAGGCTGGCCTCCGTCAACGGCGGGCAGTCGACCAGCACGGGCTCGGGATCCAGATCCAGCCACCAGGAGCTGCCGCCCTGGCTGTCGCGGTTGGGCGGAAACAACCAGAGGTCGTCACGCAGCTGCTGCGGCGGCCGGCCGGCCTCAAGTGTGGTGGTCATCGCCATTGGTTCAAAACAACGGACCAAACCACTAGTTTGAAGTTGAGATGCCCCAACGGGCCTTGAGTGGCATTCACCCCGGTTCTTCCTGGCCCCTGGGCAGCAGCCTCACCCGCCGAGGTGTGAACTTTGTGCTGGCGGCCCCCGGGGCCGACCGCATTGAATTGCTGCTCTACAGCAACAGCAACGACCGCAGCCCGGAACGGGTGATCGAACTGGATGTTCGACGTCACCGCTCGGGCCACTACTGGCACGTGGAGGTGGAAGGAGTCGGCGAAGGCTGCTGTTACGGCTACCGCGTCTTCGGGCCACTGGCACCAGGGGACCATGGCTTCCGCCCCTCCAAGGTGTTGCTCGACCCCGCCGCCCGCGCCATCAGCGGCTGGGACGTCTACGACCGAGTGCTGGCCACCGGCCCATCACCCAACGCCCATGCCTGCCTCAAGGCGGTGGTGTGCGAGAGGGATCTGTTTGATTTTCAGTCCCATCCGCGCCCACGCCATAGCTGGCAACGCACGGTGATCTACGAGCTGCACGTGGGGGGCTTCACCCGCCGCGAGGATGCCGGAGTTGCTGCAGCGCGCCGCGGCACCTACCTCGGGTTGATTGAGAAGCTGCCCTACCTCAAGGAACTGGGTATCACGGCGGTGGAGCTGTTGCCGGTGTTCTGCTTCGACCCGGCCGATGCGCCCCCGGGCCGCGACAACGTGTGGGGGTACAGCCCCCTGAGCTGGTTCACACCCCACCACGGTTACTGCAGCAGTAGCGATCCGTTGCAGGCCCGCCATGAGGTGCGCCAACTGGTGGCCGCCTGCCATGACGCCGGCATCGAAGTGCTGCTGGATGTGGTCTACAACCACACCACCGAGGGCAACCGCCATGGCCCCACCCTGAGCTGGCGGGGTTGTGCCGACAACGTCTATTACCACCAAAACGAGGACGGCGATTATCAGGATGTGAGCGGCTGCGGCAACTCGATCGCCGCCAATGCGCCGATCAGCACCCAGCTGATCCTCGAGTCGATGCGCTGCTGGGCCCTGGAACTGGGGGTGGATGGCTTCCGCTTCGATCTGGGCATTGCCCTGAGCCGCGGCGACCAGCTCAAACCCCTGAATGAGCCGCCCCTGTTCGCGGCGATGGAGGCCGATCCACAGCTGAGTGACCTCAAATTGGTGAGCGAACCGTGGGACTGCGGGGGTCTTTATCGGCTGGACGACTTCCCCGCCAAGCGGATCGGCACCTGGAACGGCCATTTCCGCGACGGGGTGCGGCGCTTCTGGAAAGGGGACGACCACAGCACCTGGAGCCTGGCCCAGCGGTTCAAGGGCAGTCCCGATCTCTATGACGGCAAGCCCGTGGCCCTGGGGCGTTCGGTGAACTTCATCACCGCCCACGACGGCTTCACCCTGGCGGATCTGGTGAGCTACAACCGCAAGCACAACCTGGCCAACGGCGAAGACAACCGCGACGGCGAGAACCACAACAACAGCTGGAACCACGGCATCGAAGGCCCCAGCAGCAACCCCCTGGTGCAAAGCCTGCGGCGGCGGCAGCAACGCAACCTGCTCAGCTCGCTGTTGCTGGCCCGTGGCGTACCGATGCTGCTGATGGGCGATGAAGTGGGCCGCAGCCAAGGGGGTAACAACAACAGTTGGTGCCAGAACAGCCCCCTGGGCTGGATGATCTGGAATGAAGACCAGTGCGACCTGGAGCTGAAGCAATTTCTGCAGCGGCTGCTGCGGCTGCGCCAGGCCCTGCCGCAACTGTTCAATCCGCTGGTGCCGCCACGGGAAAGCAACCGCAAATCAGCGGAACAACCATCAGAGCAGCGCAGCGATCTCTGGCGTCAATGGCACGGGGTGAGCCTGGCCAAACCGGATTGGGCGGCCTGGAGCCGCACCACGGCCACCAGCCTCCACAGCGGCAGCCGCGGGGCCCTGCTGTGGATGGGCTTCAACGCCTACAAGGAAAGTCTCAGTTTTGAGCTACCGGTTCCCGCCTCCCCCTGGAAGCGGGTGATCGACACCTCTTTGCCCAGTCCCAAGGATTTCCCAGCCGAGCCAGCCAGCTTCAGCGGTGTGGAGATTCCGCTGCAGAGCCGGAGCTTCGTGCTGTTGCTCGCCGAAGAGGAAACCTCGAACCTGCGGCTGTGATCAGAGCGGGTGACGGGAATCGAACCCGTGTCATCAGCTTGGAGGGCTGAGTCATAAATCGCCCAGTCTCATTGCTAGAACTGACTTCTCAACAAGGAAAATGCCGCATGTGAGATGTTTTGCCTCCGGCAGCCGGTCAAGGCTGGGGGCGCCCGGGGGGCATGCCCGTCATGCCGCAGGCACGCGAGACGAAAGCGGGACATGCGAGAGGCAAGTGCAAAGTCGCCCCTTATTCAGGGAAACGGCCGCTTCGCTGAATAAGGATCCGGCGAATTCAAGGTTCACTCAAAATGGTCGGCAGATACGGCTTGAACGACCCACGCAGCTTTCACCTCGCTACGCTCCATGACGCAAGGCTGAGCAGACACCGCAGGACTCCGTATCGATCTGCAGAGCGCACCTATCGGTGCGACAGCGGCCGTCCTTCAGCGTGCCACGGCTGCGCCGTGGCTTGCAGCGGCCAGCCGCCGCCGCCCTCCGCTCCGGGGCCGATGTGGGGGTGGAGGGCATGGCTGCTCTCCCGCGGCTGCGGTGGCCGGGCCTTCGCTCGCGTCATAGAGGAAAGCATCAAGTGTCCTCGCGCGGCTACGCGGCAAGCCGGGCATTCAGGCGTGAATCTGGTGGTCTTGCTTATCAGTTTTCAATGCCACCGGCTGATCAGTTTGCTGGGCGTCAATCCATTGCGCCGCAGCCACTCTGATCGGGTCTTAGTGCATTTGAATTGCTAGAATAAGGTCAGCGCCAAAGGCCCCGAGCCCATCACCTGCGGCAATGAATTTCTCGGACAACTTGCCCCGTTTGTTTGCTCTGTAGCCCATGAGCTTGTCCTCTGCTGCAGTGGCCCAGGCCGCTGCATTGCCTCTTCCTGGCCTCCTGCCGCCGCCGGCGTTGGCCCATCGCTCGGTCGTCATCGTCGCTGGCGGTGGTCGTGATCTCATCTGGCCTCAGGCGCGCATCGACTCTGCTCTGCTTCAGCGCAGCGGTGGCCGGCCTGTCCATCTGCTGCTCCATGGCGGTGCCCGTGGCGCCGATCGCGCCATCGGCCGCGCTGCCCACCAGCTCGGCTGGCGCGTCCAGTCGCTCGCCGCTGATTGGCGCCGTTATGGCCGCCGTGCTGGGCCCATCCGCAATCGGCGCCTGCTCGAGCAGGCCCTGGTCGAGGCCCAGGCCCACACCTCCCCAGCGTTCAGCGCCTCGGTGCTGGTGATCGCCTTCCCCGGTGGGGCAGGCACGGCCTCGCTGGTGCAACAGGCCCGCCGCTGCTCCTCCCGCTCGCCGGTGCCGGTGGTGGTGATGGAAGTGCCGCCGCCGTTCTCGCCGAAGCCCCTCGCCGCCTGAGCGGCATCCGCCACCCCGTTCCTTTTGTTCCTCGTTTCCATTCGCATCCCCATGGCTGTCCACACTGCTCACGCCGCGCCTCTCTCCCCATCTCTCCCCCAGGCCGCCGGGCCGTCCTGCTCCCTGCAGCGTTCCGGCTCCCTCTGGCAGCTGGGCATCGAGGCCCAGGAGCTCACCGCCGCCATCGGCTTGCTGGCCCAGCGCCTCGAAAGCGATGAACCAGATGATCGCCAGCAGGCCCTGGTCGAGCTGGAGGCCACCCTCCTTGCAGAAGAGGGCAACAAGGCCGCCCTGGCCGCCAAGGCCGATGCCACCTGCTGGGTGATCGAACACCTGCGCGATGTTGGCGTGTTCCAGCTCCTTGATCGCCTGGGGCAAGCGCTGCCGCAGCTCGCGACGGAACTCGTTGCGGGAGAGCATGGCTGCACTGGGATCGCGGCGCTCGCATACCAGCACCATGCTTGTTGCAAGGGCATTGGACTCCATCCCGCGCATGCGGTTGGCAAGTTCGGTGCGCATCGGCCAAGTGCCCGTGATTGCTAAACCTGCCTCCATCACAGCCGCCAGAAACGTTTCCCAGCCGGTACTGGCGGTGCCCGTTGCCCCCTTACCTTTTGTTTCGGATTGCTTAAAGGCTTAATAGATGGTGACAGGGAAAGCGGTATAGGACTGATCTGCAATGCACTGCATCGCATTGGTCATGCCATTCAGGAAAAAGTCTTCTGCTCCTGACTTGCCGTCATGCCTATAAGCAAATGCAACCAGCTCCTCGGCCTTGGGAACAGCAAGCGTTGCGAATAGCTCGGGATAGACAGACTTGAGTGAAAGGCGCAGCCATACGTAGAAGAAATCCGAGAGATCCGCATAAGGAATATTGTCGTAGTAGGGCGGATCTGTTGACACAATCTTGCCCATCGAGATCTTCTGTCGAGAGGCGTCATCTTGGCAGCTAAATCCTTTTTTTCTTGCCGGAAGCATCCGTATGGATTTAGCACCCCACTCTACATTATTCATCCAGTTTCCACTTGACTCAGAAAAAGGATTTCCTTCTGCGAAGTCCCAGGTCATCGGTATTGCTTGGCGGCCAAAAGTATTGCGTAGGGCTTCCATTTTTGGACAGCTATCCCACGAGCAGCTTGTGGAGCCACGATCTACAGATCGGCTTATTGCGAATGCTAATCCGGTCGCAACTGCATCTGCGTAAGAGCTAATCCAGGTGCTGTCGCAGAGGGCGCTTTCGTTTTTCGCGCGTCCAGCTTTGGCAGAATCAGCTTTAACATGCTCACGAACTTCTTGAACCAGATCGGCAAAGGTGTTCAGCGCTTCAAGCTGGCGATCCGTGAACAGATCTCCAAAGCTTTCCATTCCATAAGGCTTCACTCCTAGATACTGTGTTGTTCCAGAGATAATGACATCTGGCTTCCAAGCTGGATCTGGCTTCCAAGCTGGATTTGCCTTGCGGGCTATATCTTCGTCGTCAGGCGACTGGGCAATATAGACGCGTCCCCGCTTGCCTGCCGCGGCCACTGCCATCATCCAAGCTCCCATCCTTCCCGAATTGCCTTCTTCTTTCAGGTAGTCTCCTGTAATCGGTGCACCCGACAACAGACAGCAAAAGTTGGCTCTCGAGGACTTTGTTCTTTTCCTTGCATTCTCTACACCCCCTGGCGCGCCGGACCTAACCTCGAAGCCATAAGCATCCCCCGCAACAATTGGTACTACGTATATCTCCTTGCCTGCTTTGGTTAATAACATGAAGGTCGATGCCAGCGGAACATCCACATGTGAAAAAGCGGGATTTGGGCTTTTTACTGTTCGCGCCCAAAGCCAGGCAATCACCGTGAGTTCCTGGTTTGCATAAGGACTGAGATCAGGCCTTGCCGCCACCATTTCGGGAGTGATCTTGAATTTGGGATAGAGGTGGCCAATGCGCTTGTCTGCTTCATCACGCATCCACTGGCCGTAGTAGCGCACGTCTTCCGCCAAACCTTCGGCGCCTTTCCATTCGCGGGCGATCAGTTGCTTCTTGCTGCGGGCCTCCGGGTTCACCGGCGGCATACCCGCAAACTGCGGCGGGATTTCAATCATCGCCTTGTTGATCAGCACCGCCACCGGGTTCAGATCACTGGCGTAGGCCTCAAGGACCAATCGCTGGGCTTCCAAGGGCAAGGCTCCGCCGCCCGCGAAGGGATCGTGGAAGCCCGGCAGCTTCTCCGGGTTGAACAGTTCCGCTGCTTCAGGGTGATCGGCTTTGTCTGAACAGCAGCGCCGCCAACTGCGGCGGATCTCCTCCCGCGCCCGGTTCAACACCTCTTCATTGGTTGTGTTCTCCCAGGTGACCAGCTCACTGATAAGAGCAAACAGCCGCAGCCGTTCGTTCTCCTGCGCTTCTTCTGTCGGGAACTCCACCGGCACTGCCGATGGGTCATCCACCATCTGGCAGAAGATCACTGCCCGAGCGGCTGCCAGTGGCCGCCGTGCCCACCACAGGTGCAGGGTGCTCGGGTGCCCATGGCGGATGCTCTTCTCCCGCGCCGACGCCGCATTGATCGCCTCAAGGGGTATGGCGACCTCAATCAGCTTCTTGCGGCGTTTGACGGGGTGGTCGCTCATGGGATGGTCCAGGGATTGATCAGCTGCAGGCCGAGATCGGCGAAATCAGAGGTGTTACGGGTAACCAGCGGTGCTTCGTGGGCCAGGGCGATGGCGGCGATCACGGCATCGGCGGTGGCGATCGGCAGGGCCAGGCGTTCGCTGTGGCTCACCAGCTCGCCATACCAACGGGCGGCCTCGCTGGTGAAGGCCCACACCCGGCCGGCGAACAGTTCGGCTGCCAATGCATCCCAGCTCTCGCGCAGCGCCTGCTTGCGGCGACCGTCCGGCAGGCGCGCCAGGCCATGCAGGATCTCCGCTTCGTTCATGGCGGTGATCGCTGCGCTCTCTGGATCGAGGCTGTTGGCCCAGGCCAGAACCCGTTGATCCGGATGCGGGCGCATCAGCTCAGAGATCACGTTGGTGTCGAGAACGATCACCGGCATCGCCCTGGCTCTCAGCGTGGCTCGAACTCAGCTGCTGCAGGGGCGGATGCGTTCCGGCAGATCGAGCTCCACCCCGCCATGGCTGGCGAAGTGGGCGTGGATCCGGCTGCCGAGGCCCTGCTGGCTGTTGCCTTCCTGGGGGTTGGGCTCGCTCATTGGGAAAGCCTCCTGGCTCATTGGCCTCCTGCGGACAAGGCGCTGCCTGCCACACCAACTAGTCTTACCAGGTAATACCACTGAAGGTTGGTCCGTGGATTCCTCCAGCACCTGTTCGATGACCAGCAAGGGGCAGGTCACCATCCCCAAGGCATTGCGGCAGCAGCTGGGCCTGGCCCGGGGCAGTCGCGTCAGCTTCCAGCTGGTGGGCGACCACATCGAGGTGCGGCCCTGCAAGCCCCAGCAACCGGTGAGCGGCAGCGGCTTTGGCCTGCTCAAGAGCCAGTGCCCACCGGTCCCGGTCGACTTCGACCCGGCCAGCCTGCTGCGACCATGATCGGGCTCGATACCAACGTGTTGGCCCGCTACTTCGTGGAGGAAGCGGAGGCCGATGCGGCAACGCAGCGCCAGCGTGAGGCCGCGCGCGACCTGATCGAATCCGGTCAGGAACTGTTTCTGCCCAAGACCGTGGCGCTGGAACTGGAGTGGGTGCTGCGGGGGTACTACGGCTTCGTGGTGGAGCAGGTGCTGCAGGTGTTGGATCAGCTGCTGCATCACACCTGTCTGGAGGTGGAGGATCGCCCCGCCCTGGAGCAGGCGGTGGCGGGAGTGCGTGCCGGTCTTGATTTCGCCGACGCTCTGCATCACGCCACCTGCCGCAATTGCGACACGATTGCCTCCTTCGACGATCGGGGTTTTGCCAGGCGCATCCGCCAGCTCAACCTGCCGCCGCGTGTGGTGGTGCCATAGCCGGGGCTTTGTCCAACGCATGGTCAATGCGGTGACCTCCCTGCGGCGAGCAGCTGCTGCAGGTTCTTGGTGATCTGCGTGTCGCCAAAGCCGGGTAGGCCCCAGTCCACCCCGCTCACATACACCGATGCTGCGGCTTGATCACCGGCCACACTCACCAGGGCGAGCCGGAAGCGTTGCGGCCGGTGTTCACCTCGTTGATCGTGAGCGTCACCGTGTCGGCGCCATCGGCGCGGCCCTTCACCTCAATGAAGAAGAGGTTGCCGTCGGCATCGATCGATTCGATGTCGTAGCCCCGGCCTCGCTCGACGCTCACGTCTTTGGGCATAGGCCGAGCGCTTTCTCGGCCTCGAACACGGCGTTCATCGCCAGCAGTTCCACCCGTTTGCGCGCCGCTGCATCCACTCCCTGGGGATCGCTCTGTCCCTGTTGCGCCAACAACCAGCCCGCCGGGATCACCAGGGAGCCGCCCTTGAGGTTGGGCACCTTGGCGGGGAGGCGCACCTGTTTTCCGGCCTGCTCCTGCAGCTTCAGTTCTTCGTAGCGGCGGCTCCAGTGGTTGATCTCCCGCTGCATGCGCACCTTGATCTCCCGCTCAGCCTTGGCGATGCGCTCCAGCCGTTCCGCCGACACTTCTTCCAGATGCCTGGGCACGAGGGTGGTCATCGCGTGTTGGAGCACCAGCGCATCCCAGTCCTGCGACAGCCAGCTCTCCTGCAGCAAGGGCGCCACCAGCTCCTGCTCGTCATCGCGCAGAGGGCGGTAGTCGAGATAGGGCGCAGAGCCGGCTGGGCTCACCACACCGGAGCGGCTGATCTCCAGGAACTGCAGACGGTTCGAGATCAGTTGCTGTTGGCCGGCGCGGGTCTTGCGGCCGTCTTGCAGGCATGCTCCAGGCAGAACAGCAGGCGCGGTTCGCTGCCCAGGTCGCGCTCATCGATGAGCACTGCTCCCTGGCCGAGCACGGAGCCATCGCGCTCAACCACCAACGAGATGCAGGCCTCCAGCAGGGGATGGCCCGGGCTCACCAATTCAGCCCGTGGGCTGTCGGCCACATGCTCCTTTTCAAAGCAGATCCGCTCGTAGCGGCCCTGCACGGGCACACCCACGCCGATCTGTTGGTTCCGATCGAGGAGCAACGGCGGCACATAGGTGATCTCGTAGCGCCCCTTCTCCCGGGGATTCAGCTTGCCGCCCAAGCGCCGGAACGCTTCGATGAAGAAGTCGTGCACGTAGTGCGGGTGGATGCGGCGCGCCATCGCCCGCTCCATCTGCTGCCGCAACTGCTCCACCGTGGCGGCATCCATGCCCTGGCGTACCAGGGCCCGCTGCGCCAGCAATTCTTCCAGGTGGTACTGATCCACAGCCCCCTCGATCTCCAGCTCCAGCTGGGCCTTCACATCGGGGCGAGCGTTGTAGCGCACCGCATCCATCAACAACTCCCGCAGCGAACGGCCGGAGAACAGTTGGCCGAGCACGTCGAACACCTTGTCGCCCAAGGCTTCGCGGGCGGCCTCAAGCTTGCGCAGAAGCTGGATGTAGACGTCGCCCTCGCGGGTGTCTTTGGCCAGGAGGTTCCACAGATGACACACCTCCTTCTGGCCGATTCGGTGGATGCGGCCAAAGCGCTGCTCCAGCCGGTTGGGATTCCAGGGCAGGTCGTAATTGACCATCAGGTGCGCCCGCTGCAGCTTCACGCCCTCCCCGGCGGCGGCGTTCGCCAGGAGCACCACCACCTCGGGGTCGTTCATGAAGGCGTGCACGATCTGGCGGCGCCGATCGCGCGCCACACCGCCATGGATCTCCACCACCGCCTCCGGCCGGCCCAGCCGGTCACGGATCTTGGCGGCCAGATCCATCAGCGTGTCTTTGAACTCGGTGCACAGCACCAACTTGCGCCGCGCCCCATTGGCCTGATTCATCAGCGGGTCATCGAGGATGCGATCGAGCTCCTGCCATTTGGCATCGGTGCGCTGATCGACCACCTTCTTGCTCAGCTGCTCCAGCTCCTTGAGGGTTTGGATCTCGAACTCCAGCTCGGCGAGGGTCTGGGCTGAGGTGGCGTTATCGGTGAAGACTTCTTCTGTGTTTTCGATCTCGCCGGCGGTGTCTTCTTCGTAGAGGTCGTCGATGTCGTCGTCGCTGAGCCCGCCGGGTTGAAACTTGGCGTCAAGCCCCAGGCGCGCTTCGGCCCCGCGCCCCTCCAACATCAACCGCTCTTCTTTGAGGCGGCTCTCCAGGCGTTCGCGCCGGCGCTCTAGTTGTTCTGTCTCAGCAGGTTGTTCAGTAGCCAATGAGGTGTGAGGTCGCTACCGGTTGAGGTGTCACCGCCCAACCGAAACCTCACGCCCCATGCATAGCCATCCCAATGCC
>CAJXPL010000003.1 GCA_913057985.1 uncultured Synechococcus sp. | reverse complement strand
TTCTTGCCACAGCGGAGGGGAGGCTACGGCTGCTTACCTTCCCTTGAAATGATCACCGCTCATGCCAGCGGAGTGGCGGAGCCGCTGAAAGCATTCAAGATGGGATGAGTGGCGTGAATCCCAGTGGAGAAAAGTTCTTCAGGCCCTTTGCTGCGCATCCTGATGTTGATGGCTATGGCCGATGGTGTTCTTGCCACTGAAGAGAAGGCAATGTTGGACAAGTTGAGCAGCAAATATCTCAACCACACAGAAATAAAAGGTTGGGAAGGGATGTTTGATGATCCAATGAACTTAGAGCGAATTTCTGAGGATATTGCAGTTTCCGATCGACCTCTAGCTGCCAAGCTGGCTTACATGGTGATTTCCTCCAGTCGAGAGGATTACTGCTTCCCAGTTAACTCAGCAGAGCGAAAAGCTTTTGATCGATTGACCCAAGCTCTTGAGCTGACCGACCTGCAAAAAGACCAAGCCATGAAGGAAGCGACTCATGAAATTGGGCGTCAAGCTGGCTTCTGGGAGGTGCTGATGAAGACTTTCGGATACCAATTCATGCTGGACATGGATGTGAGCCCTATCCCTGAACCTCCCTGCTGAAAAGCAGCCGACTGGCTACTCAACTCAGATTCGCCTGAAGAGGCTTCCCAGTTACGCCCGCTACGTGCGCTGAGCTTGATCGAAACTGAGACCATCACGACTTGCGAGTCGCCAGGTGAATCTCTTCGGCAAGTTGGCGGATAGCAACGAGCGTTTGACTGTCCGTCTCAGCTTGCTTTTCAGCAATCTCACTCTGGATATTTTGACCAACGATGATGATCGGCAACAGCACAAGCTGAAGGAAGGTCTGTGCAGTCCAAGACACGATCTTCAGTGGATCCTCTGAAGCCAGCGCTTCAGGAAGCGAGATCAGGGCGAGCAGGCAAAACGCATACGCACACCACATTGTTCCCACTCTTTCTGTCACCCAAATAGCAAGCTTCTTGTTGAAGAGTTTCAAGGGAAGTCGATCGGCGTATGCCTTGTTTCTAGCCACGCCCGATACGTCCGCTTAGACCCTTCTGGAAGCCTGTGCATGCCACAAGGAGTTGTTCGAAATGATGGGCTCCAGAGGCTGGAGATTACCTGTATTTCCAATAGATCTATCTGTCGGCACACCCCAGCTGTCGTTGGTGCAGTCCCATTTCAAGCCTCTTCGTAGTCGTCAAACTCCTGGACCAGGCATTCAGCCTCGATGTCGTTGGAGTTGCCCAGTAGTTGTTGGCATCTGACTTGGAGCCACCTGGACACCTGAATCTGCTGAGCGGGTGGGATGTCATCCACCGTTATGAGCTTGAGATTTCTCCTCCAGTTCTGCTCCCAGTAGCTCATGACCAGTCAGAGCGGTTGGCGGAATTTATGCCTGCAGATACGGAGGGTCTGTGATTTAAGTCACTAGGGCCTCAGTCAGGTCAGTTGCTCGAGGGCTTTCCTCATCGTTGCCATCTCGACTGATCCGTAGACAGCGGTCTGTGTCTTCGGGGTGTGTCCTAACAACCGGCCGATGACTGACTCGTAGATGTCCTTGGACCTCAGACAGGTGGCTGCCCAGTCACGGGTCGCCTTCGGGCTGACCCCAATGATCTGTGTCCAGTGCATGGCCTCACACCACCGGCCACCCCGCTTCGGGTTGTAGGCCCAGGGAAATATCAACCCCTCGCATGGTTCGTCGAGCTGCTCTTGCTTGAGGATCGGCATCAGGCGTGGATGGATCGGGATCACCCGGTCCCGGTAGACGGTCTTGAGTGGCCGGGTTGCGTGGCTCTTGAAGTGGATGGTCTCCTCTTGCAGGTCGATGTCCTCCCACCGCAGGCCGCCCACCTCTGAAGCGTGAGCACCGGTCCAGCGAAGGATGTGCCAGAGAAGCTGATGGTGTCTCGGCAACTTCTCCCACCTCTGGTCTGCCTCCTCGAGCGTCACCACCTCCTTCTTAATTCGCTTGCTCTTGACCCTTTTGGTCAGCCCATCGAAGGGATTCGACTGCACCCACCCTTCCTCCAGGGCCACGCCAAACAGGCCATTCAGGAAGCGGAGCCTGGTCTTGACCGTTGAGCCTTGGCATCGGCTCAGCTCATCAGCACGCCATGAGAGGGCGTCTTCACGGGTGACCTGCTGGATGTACTCCCGGCCGCTGTGCTCCATGAGCTTGGTCAGGTAGCGGCTCCATTCGTACGCAGTGCCGGCTGATGGGTCCTTTAGGAGGGTTGCCCTGGTCAGTAGCTCCTCGGGCTTTGTGAGGGCCTTAGCGGTGCCTTTCAGCACGCCTTGGGCTATCTCGTACAGCTCCTCGAATCTCGGGTTGATGCTCCCTTGATCGTCCAGATACATCGGAAGCCTGGTGGTCTGCTCCACCAGATCAGTGGCATCCATGTCCTCTGGGATCTCTTTAAGAACTGGCAACAAGCTCAGCAGCCGTTGCTCATCACTGAGGCGCTGTCCTCTTGCTTCACGGATCAGCTGCTCTGACTCCTCGAGGAACACCGCTGCATTCCTCTTGGCCTCGGTGATGGTGTCGCCTGCCTTGCGAATCCATGTGGCCTTGCCGATGACATCACGGCAATCAGGCGGGACACTGCGTTGGAAAAACCAACCCTTCCGTCCCTTCCTGCTTTTCAGGTAGTCAGCCATCTCTTCTGTTCGTTGCTCTAGGCCCAAACTCTAGGCCCGAACACTCTTGAGATCAATGACTGTCAATGCTGTTCTGGCTTCTCAGCTGCTCAGCCACAGACTTTGCTGAACTGCAGCATGCGTGGCCGGTATTGCCCCCGAATCCTATGGAGACATCTCCACTCGATCCAAGCCTTCCGGGGGTTCGGTTGCTGCAGAGCTGGATTCGTGAACAGCTCCCCCTCAGCATTGCTGTGGTGGGACAGGAGCCCATAGAGGGGCGTCTGATCTGGCAGGACCCAGAATTTCTGGCCATCGAACGGGCGGGTGCGAGCCGGCCCGTGCTGATCAACCGTCGGCAGATCAGCGTGATCCGCTCCCTCGGCTGAACACCAGGCATGTGGCACGATCGCAACCTTGCCGAGCGCTGGTTCCGTGAACGCTGCCAACCCTGCCGTCGACGCCAGTGCCCAGACCGGTCGTTATGACCCCACTGCGCTTGAGCAGCGCTGGCAGGAGAGTTGGAAGGCGGATGGGGTGGACACAACACAAGAAGGTGGTGAGAAGCCCGGATTCTTTGCCCTGTCGATGTTCCCGTACCCCTCGGGAAGCCTGCACATGGGCCATGTGCGCAACTACGTGATCACCGATGTGATCGCCCGGGTTCAACGCATGCGGGGTCATGCCGTGCTGCATCCGATGGGCTGGGATGCCTTCGGACTTCCTGCTGAAAACGCGGCAATCGAACGCAATGTGGACCCCGGCGAGTGGACCGACCGCAACATCGATCAGATGCGGGCGCAGCTGGATCGACTTGGCCTTTCGATCGATTGGAGCCGAGAGCAGGCGACCTGCCACGGCGACTACTACCGCTGGACCCAGTGGCTGTTCCTTGAACTGCTCGAAGGGGGGCTGGCCTATCGCAAGAACGCCACCGTCAACTGGGATCCCGTCGACCAGACCGTGCTGGCCAATGAGCAGGTGGATGGTGACGGCCGCTCCTGGCGCTCCGGAGCTCTGGTGGAACAACGCCAGCTGAATCAGTGGTTCCTGCGCATCACCGACTACGCCGAGCCGCTGCTCAACGACCTGGACGCTTTAAAGGGCTGGCCGGAACGGGTGCGCACCATGCAGGCCAACTGGATCGGTCGCTCGGAAGGGGCGGAGATCAGCTTCAGCGTTGAGGGAGCACAAGATCAGACGATCACGGTGTTCACCACCCGACCCGACACACTCGCTGGGGCGAGCTACGTGGTGCTGGCACCGGAAAACGAGCTGGTGGACAGCCTCACCAGCGCTGAACAGAAGGACACGGTGGAGGCTTTCCGCAAGGAGGTGGCTCGTCTGAGCACGATCGAACGCACCAGTGATGACAGGCCCAAACGGGGCGTGCCCATCGGCAGTCATGTGATCAACCCCCTGACGGGGGCGGTACTCCCGGTGTGGATCGCCGACTACGTGCTGGCCGAGTACGGCACGGGCGCCGTGATGGGCGTACCGGCCCACGACCAACGCGACATCGCCTTTGCCCAGTCGAACGGTCTGCCGATCCAGCAGGTGATCGACGCCGAGGGAGCTGCTGAAGCCATCGCGGCCGGTCAGGCCTGGACGGATGCCGGAACACTGGTCAACTCCGGCAGCTTCGATGGCACGGCCTCCAGCGAAGCCAAAGGCGCCATCACCGGCCAAGGCGCCGAACAGGGCTGGGCACGCAGCAAGGTCACCTATCGCCTTCGCGACTGGCTGATCTCACGCCAGCGCTACTGGGGCTGCCCCATTCCCGTCATCCACTGCGATGACTGCGGTGCTGTTCCGGTGCCCCGCGAGGACCTTCCGGTGGAGCTGCCCCGGGGCATTGATCTCTCTGGAAAGGGCGGTTCGCCCCTGAGCCAGCAGAGCGACTGGGTGAATGTGGCTTGCCCCCGCTGCGGCAAGCCAGCCAAGCGGGAAACAGACACCATGGACACCTTTATGTGTTCCTCCTGGTATTTCCTGCGCTTCGCCGATCCCCACAACACCGAGAAACCCTTCAGCAAGGAGGCGGTGAACCGCTGGTTGCCGGTGAAGCAATACGTGGGCGGCATTGAGCACGCGATCCTGCACCTGCTCTATGCCCGTTTCTTCACCAAGGCGCTGAAGGATCGCGGCCTGATCGACATCAACGAACCGTTTGAACGGCTCCTCACCCAAGGCATGGTGCAGGGAATCACTTACCGCAATGCGACAACCGGCAAGTACATCGCTCCCGCTGATGTTGCAGATCCGGAGGATCCCCGGGATCCCAACACCGGCGACAAGCTCGAGGTGTTGTTCGAGAAGATGTCGAAGTCGAAATACAACGGCGTTGACCCCGCAGCAGTGATCGACCGCTACGGCGCAGACACAGCACGCATGTTCATCCTGTTCAAGGCTCCGCCGGAGAAGGATCTGGAGTGGGATGACGCCGATGTGGAGGGCCAGTTCCGCTTCCTGCAACGGCTTTGGCGCCTTGTTGAAGCGGGTGCTGCCCGCATCGACTCACTCGAGCCGATGCAACGGCCTGCCGATCTGAGCGGTGCCGACAGCGACGTACGTCGGGCGCTGCACCTGGCCATCGAAGCCGTCAGCGAGGACCTCAGTGATGAGATCCAGCTGAACACGGCCATCTCCGAGCTGATGAAGCTCTCCAATGCCATCAGCTCCACGGGCATCGAGGCCCTGAGTGCACCTGTGTTGCAGGAAGCTCTTTCCGGACTGGTTCGCCTGCTGGCTCCGTTCGCGCCACATCTGGCGGAGGAGTTCTGGAGCCGTCTGGGGGGAATCGCCAGCGTTCACCGTCAAAGCTGGCCGGTTCTGGATCCAACGGCGCTGGTGCAGGACAGCGTTGAAGTGGTGATCCAGGTGAAGGGCAAGGTGCGGGGCAAGCTGCAGGTTCCGGCTTCCGCAGACAAGGAGGAGCTGGAACGGCTCGCCCTGGCCAGTGATGTGGCCGAAAGATGGTTGGAGGGCGCAGCCCCCCGTCGGGTGATCGTGGTCCCCGGAAAACTGGTGAACCTGGTGCCCTGATCCCAGGCGGGATCAGCCTTTGCTGAAACGCATCGAGGCGGGCTGGCTCCAGTCGCCCTGGGCACTGAAGCCGCGCTGGTTGCCGGTGAGGTGACGCAGGATCCAAAAGATGGATTCATCGGTGCCATCCCCGAGGGCCAGGCGAATTTCATCGGCGGAGCGGGCCACACCGTCGGCCAGGATCGCTTCCACACGACCTTGAAGGTCGAGAATCGCCGCCGCCGCCTTCTTGCCGGCTTCCACGCCGGGCTGGTGGTAGGCGTTGATGTTCACCAGTTCGCCGTAGAGACCGACGGCACGCTCGAACAGAGCGATCAAGGCGCCGAGACGGCGGGCATCAAAGCGGCGCATGCTGATCGTCATGCTCTGGCGGCCACCCTCGGTAAGGGCTGAGCGGGTGCCCTGCAGGAAACCATCGAGGAAGTCGCCGGGGCATTCCCCGCCAAGCGTGGGGATATCGCTCACGTCTTCGAGCACCTCGATGAAGGTGGCAAAGAAATTGTCGACACCGTCGCGCAGCTGCTGCACATAGGCGTGCTGGTCGGTGGAGCCTTTGTTGCCGTAAACAGCGATGCCCTGATACACCACGTCACCGTTGCGATCCAGGCGCTTGCCAAGCGATTCCATCACCAGCTGCTGGAGGTAACGGCTGAACACCTCCAGACGATCGCGGTAGGGCAGAACAACCATGTCGCGCTGACCGCGACCACCACCGGCCACGAACCAGGAAGCGGCCATCAGGGCGGCTGGATTGCGGCGCAGATCCGCGGCGCGGGTGGCGGCATCCATCTGAGAGGCGCCGGTGAGGAAATCGCGGATGTCACAGCCAATCAAGGCACCGGGCAGCAGACCGACAGCACTGGTGATGCTGGTGCGCCCCCCCACCCAATCGAACATGTCGAAGCGCTTGAGCCAACCTTCCTTCTGGGCCTGCTGATCCAGCTTGCTGTCGAGCATCGTCACGGCAACGGCCTGGCCGGCCCACTGGCCCCCAGGGGCCTCGAGGCGGTGGCGAGCCTGCTCCATGCCGAGGTGGGGTTCGGGCGTCCCCCCCGACTTGCTCACCGTCACCACCAGGGTGCGGTCGAGACGACCCTCCAACCCCGCCAGGACGTTGCTCATCCCATTGGGATCGACGTTGTCGAAGAAATGAAACGGAAGCCCCTCGCCCGGATTCTGCAGAGCCTTGATCATCAAGGCGGGTCCCAGACCACTGCCGCCGATGCCGATCCAGAGCACATCGGTGAAGGCTTCACCGTTGGGGGCCTTGATCGTTCCGTTGATCACATCGCGGCCAAAGGCTGAGATCAGATCAATTTCCCTGGAGATGTGCTGTTGAAGCTCTGACGAGGGAGCGAGTTCAGGGGTACGAAGCCAGTAATGCCCCACCTGGCGCTGCTCATCGGGATTGGCGATGGCGCCGGCTTCCAACTCCTGCATCGCTGCGAAAGCCTTGTCCATTCGCGGCTGCAGCTGCTGCAGATCGGTGGCGTTCACATGCATCCGGCTGATGTCGAGCCAGACGCCCAGATCATCGTGATACCAGCTGAGATCGCAGAACCTCTGCCACTGAATATGAGCGTCGGAAGCGTTGAAATCCGGGAAGCTCATGCCGGGCGGACGGTGCAGACCTGCCGAACGTATCCAGAATCTGCCGGGATGCCCACGCAAAAGGACACCCCGGCTAGTTTCATGTCACATTCCGCTGACCCCATTTCCAGCCCCCATGGCTGAGCCACTGCGATTGACCACTGGGCTGCTGGCGATGGCAGCGAGCCTGTGCCTGGTTGGTCAGTGGTCACACCCGGTTGCTGAGGTTGGGGATCAGGCGCCTGTTGTGGTGGAGAACAGGCTCGAGCCCACAGATTTTTCACCCGAAGAACTGAAGCTGCTGCAACGTCGCTTCGGGGTGCACGGCCCCCAGACGCAGCTGGCCCAGTTGTTCACAAGCAGCGTCGATCAACTCAAACCGCTGCGCTCATCAACCTTGAATCGCCTGCGGAAGCTGAAACCGGTGATCCTGCGCGAAGCAGCGGCGCATCAGGTGAACCCGATGTTGATCACGGCCGTTCTCTTCGACGAGATCCAGCACTCCAAGCCAGGGGAGAGCCTCCCCTTCATCGCCCACTCCGGCCTGGTGAAGACCCACGGACCGGCCCAGATCAGCGTTTCGGAACTGATCCATCAGAACCGACTGCCGGCGAACCCAACCCAGGAGGAGATCACCTGGGCCCGCAATCAATTGCTGGACCCCGAGATGAACATCACCCTGCTGGCGGCCAAGTTTCAACGGCTGAAGCTGGCCCTTGGTCTGCCGGAGAGCTTGATGCTTCAGGCGAGCCGTTCCTATTTGGATGCCAAGGCGATCGCCACCCTCACCTATCTCCACAACGGAAAATTGGATTACCCAGCACGTGTGTTGGGCTACATGCAGGACCCTGAACTGCACGGGTTGATTTACGGCGGTCGCCAACCGAATCCAGACATCATGGTTTAAACAATCAAACACTGGAGTTATAACGACTCCTTGGCTGGTCTAATCACAGGCATCCTCACCAACTGGAATTTCTAGTGCAGTAAGTCTTCGTTATGTCTTCCTTGTTTGATCGAAAAATCATGGGCATTTACGACGCAGACTGACTCAATGCTGGGGAGACTGAAATAAAGCCATTAATCAGCATCTGGATGGCAATCGCAGTAAGGAGAAGGCCCATCACCTTCGTTAGCACCTGCAACGCAGATGTGCTGATTCGATTGGCCAAGCGATCGCCAGCTGCAAAGATCACGTACACCAGCAAACCCAGCAACATCACGACAAAGCTGATTCCCACACGACCGCTAAGGCTTGCAGCCAATGGGTCGGCGATGACAACCGTCAACGTTCCTGGACCCGCAAGCAGCGGAATACCAAGAGGGACTACACCTTTTACAGAAGAAGACTGATCCCGAGCGATTGATTCAGGGTCGTGGTGCTCAGGAGGTGTCTGCGAACGCAACATCGAGAGCCCAATCAAGACCACGATCACACCGCCGGCAATCTGAAAGGCACCTCGACTGATGCCAAAAAATTCAAGGAGACCATTGCCGATCCATGTCGATAGCAGAAGGGCAATGGTGAATGTCAAAGCTGCGCTTCTGGCAATCGCACGATCCAGACGGGGATTTCCATCAGTGAATGACAAGTAGATTGGCAAGTTGCCGATTGGGTTGGCAATTGTGAAAACACCAATAGCGGTATGAAGAAGAGACATCAAAGAGAGAATTCTTTTGATTCATGTCTAGTTGGCATTGAACAATGGTGCATCCATTGTTTCGGCAATAGTTACGTCAGGCGCTGCCCGCAGGCAGAAGCGAGTGCGGGTGACAGTGGGGAGGGGTCAGAAGTGAAATTCAGGTGATTCAATCACTCACACAACAGCTCGACTCTGCTTGATTCCAGTTCTTCCATACCTGTGTGACCAAGCTCACAACCAGCAGAGACTCCCATCAACTCCTCAAACGCCTTTGCCGCGGACAGTGATCTCAGCCCGATCCACTGGGTGATTCGACAATCACTTCTCCGTCATGTCCTTCAACTCCTTCACCGCCGCTTCCCTCGCCCTCAGCGCTTCCGTCATCTCTCTGGTCGCTCCAGCTGCACGCGCTGATGTCTATGACTCCTTTGGCATCTACGGCAATTGCGATTCCAGCTCCCTTGGCCTTCACTGCCGGCGGCCGTGACTGCAGCGATGCACGCAAGTGGGCCTCCAAAGAAGCCTCTCGCAACCGTCGCCACGAAACACAATCACAGCTCCTCGACCTCGGCGGCAACCTCGTCACCGGTCTGATCCTCAACAGCCAGCAGCAAAAGCAACAACCCGCTGCACCCGCTGGTCCTTCAGAAGCCGAACTCGCTCTGATGAAGCAGCAACAAGAACTCGAACTGCTCAAACTCCAGCTCAAACTCTAGGCCCAGCAGCCACGCCCGGCTTACGGCTCACCCACAACCGTCAACTACGTCCCCGGCTATCCACAGCCCCCCATGGCTCATCCCCAGACCATGCACCCCTATGGCGCCTACCCCGCTGCTCCAGCTCACACCTACTGATCAACACCCATACCCAAATCCATAGCCATACCCATATCTGTAACCCACACAACAAGCAGCCCTCGACATCCTTCAGGGCTGCTTGATCACATCGAAAAAACAAATCACCCCGCCAGCGATGGCGGGGTGATGCGTGTGAGCTCTTGTCGAGAGATAGATCGCGACAACTCAGCGCCCCATGCTTTTCCCTTAATGGGTGTTGTATTGCTATCAGCAAAGAGGCATCAGAGTCATGGGTCTGTCGTGACTTCCTTGAGCGTTCCCCGCTCACATCACACCATCACGTCCCAGGCTCAGCCCAGATGCTTTGGCAACCAGGATCACGATCTAAGGCCGCCTTCTTTGCCCGATTGACTGCTTCATCTCCGAGATATTCACCCTTGATGAGAGTCGTCAGCCGCAGGACTGCGTATCGGCCTTGCTCTTCACTGATCCAGCCAAGGTCGTAATAGGTGCAAGTCGCGTTGAGCCAACCTTGAGCCTCACCTCGAAGCGCGATCTCAAGCTCGTCAAGAGGAGGTAATGCCACGGCGGAGGCGCCCCCAAAAACAGCAGAAGCTGTTAGCAAGGAAGCCAGAAGAAGTCTCATCGACATCTGACAAGGAGCTGCCAATGATGCCGTCGATGTCGTGGGTTGTCACGCATTGCGGAGACCCCGCCCCAGGCGCTCAGCCCACCATCAGGTGGCAGTGCTGGTCAGATCAGGCTTCGACGTCAGCCTTTTCGTCGGAGTTGTGATGGGCCTCTACTGCGTTTGGTTCAACTGACTTGCCGCGAGGGCAGTCACCAGCGTTCGCACCGCCGATGAAAACAGCCAAAAACATGACCGCAACGATCACGCCACCACCGATGTAGGCCAGATTCGGAAATTTCATGCCATTGACGCTAACGACATTGTCAGCCCCTTGGCACGTCATTTGATACCAGGTCAGCACTCATCTCAATCGCTTGGAACGATGGGAGTCACAAGGTCAGCCTTGACCCAGTGGATAACTCTCGTATCGACATTAGCGACCCGAAACAGAGGTCCTCTTTAGCGCTGCAACGCCGCTCGAATCTTCAACCGACAGACCCCTTCAGAAAGAGCGGACGGGTAGCCGTAGTCCGCCAGTTTTGGCAACGGTGTTAGCCGTCCCAGCGACGCCTGAGCTGCGGGATCACTAGAAAATCCATCACCGCAAAGCTGACGAGGCAGGGCAGAAACCCCTTCTCGACGAAGCCGCACACCAGCCGCCGCGGATCCAACACGCAGACTACCAACTGAGCAAGCCAAAAGATCGCCACCTTGATGGAAAACGACGTGAGAGCAAAACGCCTTTCCGCTGCACTGAGACGCAACACAGCCAGCCATCAACAGAAGACACACAATCGGCTGATTTGCTTCTGAAAGCAATGAGCTCTAGGCCCCCACTCCCCCGCTGGTGCCACTGTGTGACCTGGTGCTATTGAGTTGTCCGCTGCCAAAAGCACCACAATCAGGTCGCCAACTTCAGCACCGGAAACTCGCCCAGCGTCCATTCACCTATGAGCACTAAAAAAGGCGACCCCTGAAATTGCCTTTCTTGGAATAGTCAAGGGACCATTCCAGCCCCCAAGGGGCATTTGGGTGAACCATCTAACCCATCGGAGCCTTGTTCCAGGCCAATGCAAATTTCAAACCCTCAGTTGAGGGAGAAAAGCCGCTTCGCCTCTCCCCCATGTGGGGGATACGTCAACCCGCTGGTTGGAGAAAGATGAATCCAGCACGTTGAATCGATGAAAAATCTTCTGATACCACTGGCGATTGGCTTACTTGTTCCATCAGCAGCACTGGCTCAGGTGGATTCCGAGGTTGCGGCCCAATGCAACGACGCCAGAGATTTCTATGGCTGCGTCAGGGCCTTCACGACTCCGGCCCGGCGCTCAGATGACGCTGCACCTCTTGCTGGTGTGATGGGGCAGCTGGCTGCAGGTCTGATCTCAGGCCCGACCTACCGCAACGCACCAACAAACGTCTCCCGGGGCATGAATCCGGCCGGACTGGTTGAGGGAATCCTGAGGGGTGTCCTGCGCTGAGGCGGAGCAGGACCCATTCACTTGTGGCAGCTCGCCCGGAACCGATCGGAGCTGCTGGTGGCGGCATGTTTGGTTTTGCGGCCGCTCACCCGCTTGCGCCAGAGCTTGAACGACGACGCTGTCATGTGTTGCCGCATCACAGCAATCACCTGCGGCTCGGAGAGTCCGAATTGAAATTCAATCGCCTCGAAAGGAGTGCGGTCTTCCCAGGCCATTTCAATGACCCGATCAAGGTCCTCGCTGGGGAGCGTTGTCACTGACCCGCTGAACAGATAGAAAGAATCAAAACCCTAACGAGGTTTCAGGTCACGCAGAGGTCACCCAGGGCCGCAAGCCGCGCCTGCAATTTCGACCAGTCAAAACTGCGTGGATCACCCCGCTCCCCGCCCAAATCCACATGGCGATGGGTGGTAATCGCAGCCGGAGGCAGATTGAAGGAGCGAATCCAGCCCGACAACACCAAGGCCAACGCGTCGTATTGCTGGGTGGTGTAGCCCGCGTGGGCGTCGTAGGCGTGCGCCCCCGACGGCGGCGTTTCCAGGCTCAGATGCAAGGCGAAGTTATTGACGGAGCCCTTGAGCTTCTTGTTGGTGATCGCCCACTCCCCCAGAAAAGCCGAAAACCCGGCGCCGTAAGCGCGATTCAACGGGTCCACCAGATCCAGAACGCGCCCGTCCTGGCCCACCAATGTGTGGTAACTCACCTGATCCTCATCCCGGGGATGGGGCGTCATGAAGGTGTTCAGGGCGGAGCTGAGCGAGTAAACGGTCTCGTGCAGCACCACCACCCGAGGCGTGGCGTCAATCCGACGGCCATAGGCGTCCTTGTCGTAGCGCTCTCCGAAATTGGTGGGATCGATCTTGACGAACGAACGCCAGGAACTCGAGCGGGCATCAAGCTTGTTCAAACGCGCCCGCATTGCTGTGTCCACACCCGTGCACTGACGGGCCAGCGGCGAACGCCATGACCGCGACTTCGGCGGCAACGGCACCGAGGAGGAGGGGTTCTCTTCCCGTTGACGACCGCGTTCCCTGCCAACCTCGTCGAGCAGTTCCATCAGAGACGGGCGAACATCCGCTTGGGACAGCTCCCCTTGATCCACCACCACCCAGCCGATGAGGCCCAGGGCCAACGAACCTGCTGCTGCTGCAGTGATCGAAAGAAGCCGATGCTCCTGAATGCGGTTGCGCAGACCGCTCCAACAACGGATTAAACGATCTCGAACCATCGATCCCGCAACTGCCGTTGTTCCGCTGTGCACCCAGGATCCCAATCCAATGCCCAATGGTCCACACCCGTGTCAGGAAACAACTGGGTCTCCTTCAGGAGGCTGCGTCGTGCATAGGTGACGTTCACGCAGTCCTGCTTTTCGAGCAGAACCGGGAGATCACGACTGCTACGCACCCGGTAGCCATTGATCGCCAACAGCTCATCGCCCACCACCAAGCCAGCCCGTTGGCCGGGGCTGTCGCGCCTCACACGCTGAATCAGGGCTGCGCCCTCTCCATCCTTAAGGCTGAGTCCATGGTCGGGATGCTTCAGCGGAACGGGGTCCATCCGCAGCCCAAGGGCCTGCACGCAATCCAGCAAGGGAAGGGCCTCCGGCAGATCCAGCCACTGATCCAGATCCATTGCTAGATCGGCATCCCATCGAGCCAAGGCGGCCTTGATGTCATCACGGCAGTAGCCGCGGGCCTGACGGCCAGGGCCATGCCACAGCTCCCGCAGGATTGCAGCCATGGAATGACCACATTGGCGAAGGCGTACGTCCAGGCAGAAGGCCACCGCAGCACCGAGGCGGTAGTAGCTGATCTGGCTGTCCCGCGACGCGGGCGTTGCCTTGTAAAGCTTGATCCACGCCTCACGGGCGCTGGCCGCCAGCGACTGAATGGAACATCCGGGTGACATCAACACGCTGGACAGCTCCTCACCCAGATCCTTGAGCAGGGTCGGTCGGTCCGAGCATCCCGCCAGCAGGGGCAGGCTGAGGTCGTAGTAACTGGTGATTCCCTCGGCAAACCACAGCCCCTCGGTGATCACCGCCTGCCCGTAGTCGTAGGGACGCAGCTCCACGGGCCGCAGCCGCCTCACATTCCACTGGTGCAGGTATTCGTGGCCGATCAACTGCAACAGCTGCCGGTAACCCTTGGGCTTGGCCAGCTCTAACCAGCTGAACTGCAGCACAGCGCTGTGGTCGTGTTCCAGGCCGCCGTAACCCTGATCAAGCAGTTGAAGCACCAGCTGGTAGAGGTCCCCCGCCGGGGGAGGGGTTCTCAGCAAGCGACAGGTGGCACTGCACACCTTTTCGATGTCGCTGATGAAGTTTGGCGGCCAACCCATCGGCGGCGTGCCGATGAGCAGCAGCTCATGGCTCTTGCCCTCCACCGTGAAGGCTTCCGCCTGGAACGGCCCCGCATGCAGCGGGCTGTCCACAAGGGCATCGAAATCAGCAGCAACCCAGCCCTCAGCTGTGACCTCCAGGGGCAGATGCACACTCCAGTGCTCCGGGGCCTTGACGGCAACATGATGTGGTGACCAGCGGCAGCCGTCGATCTCCATCGCCACAGCAGCGAGGCAGAGCGAGGCGAAATCAGGATCCAGCAACCCAGTGCGGACGGTCAGATCCCGGGCTTCAAGCTGATAGTTGAGCGTGAGCGGGCTCAGATCCGGCAGATCACAGAGCCACTGGTGCGGCGCCATGCGACGCACCGGCAGCTCCTCACCATTGGCCAGCAGCTGCAGGCTGTGCAAGTGCTGCGCGTGATCACGAACCGTGTAGGACCCCGGTGTCCACACCGGCAGTTGGAAGGTCTGGCGTTGGGTCTGCGGTGTCCACTGAATGGACACCGCAATGGTCTGTGTTTCGGGATGGCTCAGATCGAGCCGGATCTGAACCGGTTCGAACACGTCAGTTGGTCTGCAGGAACAGCTCAGCGGAACCCATTCCACCAAGGCGCACCTCGTCGATGGCGTGAAGCAGGGCATAGCGGCGGGTCACCCGCTGCAGGCGCTGCTCCAGCCCGGGCTGGCGGCTGATCCGTTGGATGTCGCCATGCATCACGATCGTGCCGTCCTGGCGCTGGGTCCAGCCCAGGGGCAGGGCTGAACCTTGGGATGCGAGCACATCCACGGCATGGGAGTCGTCCGCAAATCCCTGCAATTCGGTCGATCGCTTCACGGTGAAGCCTTCATCACAAAGGGCCTGCACCAGACGCTCAAGGTCGGTGAAGACAGTCGGCAGGATGGAGAGATGGGACATGGACCGAACCCCGCTTTGACTGACCCTAGCCACAACAATCGAGCTGACCAGGCCCCGCTGCAGCTGGGGGTGATGGCATCCGGAAGCGGCAGCAACTTCGAGGCCCTGGCCCAGTCCATTCAGACAGGGAATCTCAACGCGCGGATCCTGCGGCTGGTGGTGAACAATCCGGGCTGTGGTGCCCAGCAGCGGGCGGAGCGTCTCGGCATTCCGGTGTCGGTGCTTGACCATCGCCTGATCAAGGACCGGCGCGAGCTGGACGGCGAACTGGTGCGCCTGTTCCGCGCCGACCAGGTGGAACTGGTGGTGATGGCGGGGTGGATGCGGATCGTCACCGAAGTGCTGATCAGCGGCTATTCCGATCGCCTGATCAACATCCACCCCTCACTGCTGCCCAGCTTCCGTGGCCTGGATGCCATCGGGCAGGCCCTAGAGGCCGGGGTGAAGGTCACCGGCTGCACGGTGCACATCGTCACCGAGGAACTGGATGCCGGTCCGATCCTGGCCCAGGCCGCCGTTCCCGTTCTCGATGGGGATGACCACGCCAGGCTCGCCAAACGGATTCAGGAGCAGGAACACCTGCTCCTGCCAAAAGCACTGGCTGAGCTCAAGCCAAGCTGGCGTCAGGGATAGAACGACTGCAAGGGCAGGCCCGTTTCCGGAGCGAGACCCGCCATCAGGTTGAGACACTGCACGCCCTGCCCGGCCTGACCCTTGATCAGGTTGTCGATGGCACTCATCAACACCAGCTGGCCGGTGCGGGTGTCCACCTGAACCGACAGCAGAGCACGGTTGGTGTGGCGCGCCCACTTGGTTGCGGGATAGGTGCCCACCGGTAGAACCTGAACGCAGGGGTGGTGGCGGTAGATCGCCTCCAGAACCGTGGTGCAATCTTCTGCGGTGAGACCGGGATCGCGCAAGCGGGCATACACCGTGGACAGCAGACCACGCACCATCGGCACCAGATGCGGTGTGAACTGAAGCCGCACCTCCTGGCCAGCCACCTCCATTGCCATCTGCTCGATCTCAGAGGTGTGGCGATGGCCGATCACGCCGTATGGCGCGATGGATTCCGAGGCCTCTGCCAGCAGCATCGCCTCCTTCGGCACGCGCCCTCCGCCGGAGGTGCCCGTCTTGGCATCAATGATGATGCCGCTGGTCTCGATCAGGCCCTGCTTGAGGAACGGCAGCAGGGGCAGCAGGCTGGCGGTGGGGAAGCAACCCGGAGCGGCAACAAGCTTCGCGTCAGCGATGGCAGGGCCGTTCCATTCCGGCAGGCCGTAAACGGCACTGCTGCAGAGCTCCGCGTCCTGACGGTTGAGGGAGCCGGCCTCCTTGGCGTACACCTGCAGCCACTGCTCCAGGGAGCGGTAGCGGAAGTCGGCGGAGAGGTCCACCACCCGCACACCCCGCTCCAGCAGTTGCGGTGCCAACTGACAGGCCAGGCCGTTGGGGAGGCTGAGAACAGCAAAATCAGAGCAGGCCGCAATCCGATCAGGATCCGCTGATTCCACCGTTGGGTCATCCGGCAGGGGCAGGAAGGAGCAGACGGAGCTCCAGCGTTGGCCAGCACTGCGTTCACCGCCAAGAAAACACACAGACAGGCCGGGGTGGCCCTGAAGCAGACGGATGGTCTGCAGGCCGCCGTAGCCGGAGGCGCCGATCACAGCAACCCGTCCGCCCTTCACCGTTGCCATCGCTTCAACCGCCGACGTTGTCTTGCCTGCCATTGAACCAACCAGCCAACGTTCGATCGTACAGAGATCAATAATGAAGGCATCTCCCGGCGACCAGGCTCCTGAACCCCAGTTCCCTTGACCCCGCGAACGAACCGATCGCGTTTGATGCCATCAGCGACGCCCTGGCGGCGATCCGCAATGGGGAATGCGTTGTCGTGGTGGACGACGAACAACGGGAGAACGAAGGCGATCTGATCTGCGCGGCCCAGTTCGCCACCCCGGAAGCGATCAACTTCATGGCCACCGAGGCACGGGGCCTGATCTGTCTGGCCATGGAGGGGCAGCGGCTGGACGAACTGGATCTGCCGCTGATGGTGGACCGCAACACCGATGCCAACGAAACGGCCTTCACCGTGAGCATCGATGCCGGCATCGAACATGGTGTGACCACTGGCATCTCCGCCGAAGACCGCGCCGCCACGATTCAGGTGGCCCTCAACCCAGCCACACGGCCAGCGGAACTGCGCCGCCCTGGGCACATCTTTCCCCTGCGCGCCCGTCCCGGCGGCGTGCTCAAACGGGCCGGTCACACCGAAGCCGCCGTGGATCTGGCTCAGCTGGCGGGCCTCAGCCCCTCCGGAGTGATCTGTGAAATCCAGAACAGCGATGGCTCGATGGCCCGCTTGCCCGAGCTGCGCAGCTACGCCGATCGCTGGGGGCTGAAGCTAATCAGCATTGCTGACCTGATCCGCTACCGGCTGGAGAACGAGCGCTTCGTTCGCCGCATGGCCCAGGCCCAGATGCCCAGCCGCTTCGGCAGCTTTCAGGCGGTGGGCTACCGCAACGAACTGGATGGCTCCGAACACGTAGCCCTGATCAAGGGTGAGCCCAATGCCCTGAGCGAACCCGTGCTGGTGCGCATGCATTCCGAATGCCTCACCGGTGATGCCTTCGGCTCACTGCGCTGCGACTGCCGTCCCCAGCTGGAGGCGGCCCTGCGTCAGATCGAAGCGCAAGGTGAGGGAGTGGTTGTTTATCTGCGCCAGGAAGGCCGGGGCATCGGCCTGATCAACAAATTGAAGGCCTACAGCCTCCAGGAGGCAGGGCTCGACACCGTTGAAGCCAACGAGCGGCTTGGCTTCCCGGCGGATCTGCGCAACTACGGCGTCGGTGCACAGATCCTCTCCGACCTCGGCATCCATCGGCTGCGGTTGCTTACCAACAACCCCCGCAAGATCGCCGGCCTCGGCGGCTATGGCCTGCAGGTGGAGGAGCGGGTGCCGCTGGTGATGGAGCCCGGTGCCCACAACGCCGACTACCTGGCGGCCAAGCGGGAGAAGCTCGGGCATCTGTTCGAATCCGAGAGTCCCTGCGTGGTGCTGGCCCTGGCGGTGAACGTGGGCCCCGAAAGCTGGCCCACCATTCGCCAGGAAGTGGGGGCCATCGCCCAGCGCCATGGCTTCAGCCTTGAGGCCCTGCATGAACCCCGCTTGTTAGCGCTGTGGGATCGACCGCAATTCGTCTGGAAACTGATTCCCGACGGCGCCGATGCAATCCCCCTGCTCAAGAGCCTGGCGACCCTGGCGGCCACCGAGCGGGTGGGTCTGATGCGCGTCCCCACAGAGCGGATGGCGTTGCACCCGCCCCAGACCCTTGAACGGGTGGATCATCAACTCAATGAGTTGATCAACCTGGGCAGTGACGGACTGCTCGAAAACGGGCCGTCACTGCTGCATTGGACCCGGAGCTGATCAGCCTTCCTGGATCGTCACTTTGTTGATCTTGGAGCCGTTGGCCAGCTTCAGCACCACATCCATGTTGCCGGTGTGGCCGAACACGGTGTGCACACCATCGAGATGAGGCTGGGCCTCATGGCAGATGTAGAACTGCGAGCCGCCGGTGTTGCGGCCGGCATGGGCCATAGCCAGGGTGCCGGCCTGGTGCTTCTGCTGGTTGATCTCGCAATCGATCTGGTAGCCGGGGCCGCCGGTACCGGCCATGCCGCGGGCGCCTTCACGGCTGTTGGGGCAGCCCCCCTGGGCCATGAAGCCGGGGATGACGCGGTGAAAGGCCAGACCGTCGTAGAAGCCATCCTTGGCCAGCTTCACGAAGTTGGCGACGGTGTTCGGGGCATCGGCTTCGAACAGCTCGAGCTCGATCAGGCCTGCTTCAGTGTCCATCAAGGCCTTGGTCATGGTGGCGCGAGCAAAATTGGAGTGTAAAGAGACGCCGACCATGCCCGACCTCTCCCAAGCCCGCGTCGGTGTGATCGGCGGCAGCGGCCTCTATTCGATCCCCGGCTTGCGCCAGGTGGAGGAACGCACGGTCGACACACCCTTCGGGGCACCATCCGATCAACTGCGCCTGGGAGAGCTCGAGGGCGTCGAAACCGTCTTCCTGGCCCGCCACGGCCGCCATCACCATCTGCTTCCCAGTGAAGTGCCCTACCGGGCCAACATCTGGGCCATGCGTTCACTGGGGGTGCGCTGGCTGATCTCGCTCTCGGCGGTGGGGTCCCTGCAGGAGCATCTGCAGCCGCGCGACATGGTCGTGCCCGATCAGTTCATCGACCGCACCCGTGACCGGCCCGCCAGTTTCTTCGGCAACGGCTGCGTGGCCCACGTCAGCCTTGCGGACCCCTTCTGCCCCAATTTGAGTGCCCTGTTGGCCGATGCCGCCGAACAGGGGTTGCCGGAGGGTCGACGGCTGCACCGCGGTGGCACCTATCTCTGCATGGAGGGCCCCGCCTTCTCCACCCGGGCTGAAAGCAAGCTCTACCGCTCCTGGGATTGTTCGGTGATCGGGATGACCAATCACACCGAAGCCCGTCTGGCCCGGGAAGCCGAACTGGCCTATGCCTCCCTGAGCATGGTCACCGACTTCGACTGCTGGCATGAGGATCACGACGCTGTCTCAGTGGAGATGGTGATCGGCAACCTTCAGGCCAATGCCTCAGCCACCGAACCGATCCTGAGTGGATTGATGCAGCGGCTCAAACAGGACCCTCCCGCCTCGCCGGCCCACACCGCCCTCGCCAATGCCCTGATCACCCCCGAAGATCAAGTCCCGGAACAGACCCGGTCCAACCTTGATTTGTTCACCGCCCCCTACTGGGGACCGTTCCATCAGGCTTCCGCCAGCTGAGCGCCGCAGGCGGCCAAGGCAGGCCGCAGCTGTTGGTTGTGCTGCTGCAGACGAGCCTTGGCCTGGTCCACCGACAAGACTGCAGCGGCCATCAATAGGGCGAGTTTCACAGATCCGCCGGCCTCCTCCAGAAGCATCAGCCCCCTCTCCCGCTCCACACCGGCCAGATCCCGCAGGATCCGAAGGGACCGATCCACCAGCTTGCTGTTGCTGGCGGCCACATCCACCATGCGGTTGCCGTAGACCTTGCCCAGCTTCACCATCACGGCGGTGGAGAGGGTGTTCAAGGCCAGTTTTGTGGCGGTTCCAGCCTTCATCCGGGTGGATCCCGTCAGCAGCTCAGGGCCCGTGAGCAGGCGGATGTCGATGTCGCAGGGCAGGGGCGCCTGCTCCGTAGGAACACAGGCCATGGCGATGGCGAGGGCTCCGATGCTTTTGGCGAACGCCAGCCCACCGCGCACGTAGGGGGTGGTGCCGCCTGCGGCGATGCCCACCAGGCAGTCCTTGGCACAGAAGCCCCGCTCCACGAGATCGGCATGTCCGGCGGCCTCAATGTCCTCAAGCCCTTCCGAGCTGCGCAGCAACGCGGCGGAGCCACCGGCGAGAACCCCCTGAACCTGTTGGGGATCACTGCAGAAGGTGGGCGGACATTCCGCGGCATCCAACACCCCCAGCCGTCCGGAGGTGCCAGCACCCAGATAGAAGAGCCGGCCTCCGGCACGGAGGCGCTCGGCAACGGCATCAACCGCCTGGGCCAGGGCCGGGGCCACCGCGGCGACGGCCTCCTGGGGGCGACGATCCTCGTCTGCAAACAACTCCACCAGCGCCAGGGTGTCGAGCTGATCCAGGCGTGAGCTGCGCTGGTTGCTCTGCTCAGTGAGCAGGTGGCCGCGGTCGCTGGAGGGCTGCAGATCGGGGTCGAACACGGCCATGGCTCAGAGCAGACCCTCCAGGCGCCGACGCAGCTCATCCAGTTCAGGATTCGATTCCGGTTCGGTCTCCAGTCCCTGGCGCGCGGGCTCCACGCCCTGCTGCTCTGCCACCCCACCGTCAGAAACAGCCTCGTCCTTCCAGTTGCTCACATCGCGATTGCTCTGGGGGGGCGCCATAAACATTCGCTCCTCGTCATTGCTGGGCACAAAGCCCGACTCGATCAGCCTGGCCTCGTAACCGGCCTCACGGCAGAACAGATCCACGTCTTCCCGATCGAGGGCCTCCACCGTCGGAACCGGAAAGTCCTGGGCCTCCAGAAGACCGGCATACCGCTCGGCATCGTCGGGGTTCTCAAACAGCAGAACCACGGTTCGTCCGGCGATTTCAAGCGAGTGGATGCCTTCGCTATCCGTACCGGCATCAAAGAGCAGGACGTGGACGCGCATCGGGAAAACCGTCAGATCAACCGGTCCGGAGTCTCACCCATCGTCAACAACCCTGCCAGGATTCGCTCGCCAGTTCCTGAAGACGTCGGTAGAGGGCCCGTTCCGCATCACCCAGATCGGACGGAATCACCACAACGATCTCCACCAACTGGTCACCCCGCTCGTCATCCAGCTGCAGCCCGCGCCCCCGCAGCCGCAGCAAACGTCCACTGGATGAGCCTGGAGGAACCTGCAGCGTCACAGGACCATCCAGGGTCGGCACATCCACAGCGCAACCGAGGGCTGCATCCGGTGGGAACAGCATCAGCTTGTAGAGCACCCGCAGACCATCAATCCGCAGCCCGTCGTCGGTCACGACCCGGAGCTGCAGGAAATGATCACGGCCGCCAGGGGCAACGCCCTCAAGCCGCAGACGCCAGCCATCCCCAGCAAAGGGGGGCGTGTTCAGCTCGATCACGGTGCCGTCATCGAGCGTCAGTTCCACCACGGTTCCCTGGAGAGCCTGATCCGGAGTGAGATGCACCACCGACTCGAGATCTTCCACGGCACGCACCGGCGGCGGCGGCGGCGGTGCCGACACCGGACTTCGGAAGGGGGGATCGGGCTCGTCCTCAACCTCAACGGAGGAACGTCCTGTTCCACCGCCGAAGATCACATCGAGGTAATCCTCAAAATCAGGGAAGCCCTGGGCAAAGGGATCAGCAACATCCGCACGGGAGCCACCCCCCCGCTGCCAGGCCTCACGCCGGCGGGGATCGCTGAGCACCGCATAGGCCTCATTCACCAGCTTGAAGCGCTCTTCAGCAACGGGATCGTTGCTGTTGAGATCGGGGTGCCAGCGGCGCGCCTCCCGGCGAAAGGCCCGTTTCAGTTGCTGATCCGTGCAGTCGGAATCAACCCCCAGCAAAGACCAGTAATCAGGCTCAGCGGTAAATGTCATCGTCCCAAGGTGCAGGGTCACGCCGGCTCAGGCCACGGCCACGGTCACCCGGACGGCTGGGGGGACCCCAGGGGTCGTCATCCCAGTCATCGGCAAACAGCTCATCCTTGAGGGAGCCCAGGGTGTTGCGGATCCCCTGAAGCGGGCTGCCATCGGCCTGACGTTCCGCCGACAGCCGGCGGTTCAGCCCGAACAACGCCTCCTCGAGACCACTCACGCAGAGATCAAGCTCCTGAAGGTCGTCGTTGGCGATGCAGTCCTGCACATCACGCATGGCCATTTCAACGGCCCGTTGCTGCCGTTCAGCTCCATAGGGCCCCAGCTCGAGCGAGGCATCCCGCAGCCGCCGTTCCGCCTGGGCCAGCAAGGTCTGAGCTCGGTTGCGGCGCTCGATCTGATTGCGTTTGCGCCTGTCCTCATCAGCCCTCGCTTCCGCTTCCGCCAGCAGAGCGGTCACATCCTCCTCATTGAGGTTCGAGCCGCCCTGGATCGACACCGACTGCTTGCGGCCGGTGGTGCGGTCGGTGGCACTGACCTGCAGCAGGCCATTGGCATCGATGTCGAAGGCCACCTGCACCTGGGGCACCCCCCGCGGGGCAGGTGGAATCCCGGAGAGGCGGAAACGACCGAGAGACTTGTTGTCCGTCGCCATCTGGCGCTCCCCTTGCCAGACGTGGATTTCCACGGACGACTGATTGGCTTCCGAGGTGCTGAACACATCGGACTGACGCACGGGGATCGGCGTGTTGCGGGGAATCAGCACCTTCATCAATCCGCCGATGGTCTCCAGTCCCAGCGACAGCGGGGTGACGTCGTTGAGCAGCAGGTCCCTTAGTTCACCGGTGAGGATTCCGGCCTGCACCGCAGCACCGATCGCCACCACCTCATCAGGGTTCACCGATTGGCAGGGATCGATCGGCACGAGGGTGCGCACCAGTTGCTGAACCATCGGCATCCGCGTGGCACCGCCCACCAGCACGACGTCATCGATGTCATCAGCCGACCAACCGGAGTCGCGCAGCGCCGCCTGGACTGGACTCAGCAGACGATCCAGCAGATCGGGGCAGAGCCCTTCAAAAGTGGCGCGGTCCAAGCGGGTTTCGATGTGCAGCGGACCATCGCTGCCGGTGGCGATGAAAGGAAGCGAAATCGGGGTGCTCAGCACACCGGAGAGTTCCTGCTTCGCCTTCTCAGCCGCTTCCGTCAACCGCTGCAGGGCCTGGCGATCGCGGCGCAGATCAACCTTGTGCTCCTCTTCAAAGGCATCGGCAAGCCAGTTGACGATGCGTTGATCGAAATCGTTGCCGCCGAGTTGCGTGTCACCGTTCGTCGCCTTGACGTCAAAAACACCATTAGCGATACGCAGCAGCGACACGTCAAAGGTGCCGCCACCAAGGTCGAAGACCAGGACCCGTTTGACGGCGCTGCGGTCAAAGCCATAGGCCAGAGCAGCTGCGGTGGGCTCATTGAGGATGCGCTCCACCGAGATGCCCGCCAGCCGTCCGGCGTCGCGGGTGGCCTGGCGCTGTGCGTCGTTGAAGTAAGCGGGCACGGTCACCACCGCCGCTTCCACCGGTTCACCCAGATAAGTGGATGCGTCATCGACAAGCTTGCGAATGATGCTGGCCACCAGTTCTTCGGGCGCGTATTCCCGCTCGGTCACCGGACAGGGAACCCGAACCTGCCCCTGGTCGTTGGCACGCACCGTGTAGGGAACCGAGAGGCTGCTGTCTTCCAGTTCGTCCCAGTCCCGGCCGACGAACCGCTTCAGGTTCGAGAAGGTGTTGCGGGGGCTGAGCACCAGCTGGCGCCGGGCCAGCTGACCCACCAGCAGTTCCTGATCCTTGGTGTATCCGACAACGGATGGGGTGGTTCGGCCGCCCTCGGCATTGGCGATCACGTGGGGACGACCTGCCTCCAGCACAGCGACAACCGAATTGGTGGTCCCCAGATCGATTCCGACGATCCGCCCCATATCCCTGAAAACTTGATCCCCACGCTAACGGCAGGTTCAAACCGGCTCCAGTCCCTCCCTTAAGCGGTTGTTAATGCCCCCAAACGGTTCGGGTCATACGTTGTAAGGGCGCGCCATTGGATGCATGTCCGACCCGGACAGTCGTTACTTGCTCCGAAGCCGTCCACCAGCGGAAAAGCTGGTGGACATCAGTTTCAGAAACCTCGCCATCGCCATGGCTTCCGTTGTGGCGATCGTTCTGTTCTCAATCCTTGTGGTGGTTTTCCAGGGGAGCCTGGATTCCATGGCCCGCTACGGATGGCAATTTCTGGTCACCTCAGACTGGAATCCCGTGGACGATCAGTACGGGGCCGGAGCCGCGATCTACGGCACCTTGATCACATCACTGCTCGCGTTGATGATCGCGGTGCCCCTCGGTGTTGGCACAGCCATTTTCATCACCGAAAACATCATTCCCAAGCGGATCAGGGACGTGATCGGCCTGATGGTGGAACTGCTTGCGGCGATTCCATCGGTGGTGCTTGGCCTCTGGGCCATTTTTGTGATGGAACCGTTCATCAGGCCTGGGCTGGAACTTCTTTATCAGCTGTTCAATTGGTTCCCCCTGTTCAGCACCCCACCGATGGGTCCTGGCACCATTCCCGCTGTGTTGATCCTGGTGGTGATGATCCTGCCGATCATCACGGCGATCTCCCGTGATTGCCTCAATCAGGTTCCGCCGCAACTGCGCCAGGCGGCCTATGGGGTGGGCACAACCCGCTGGGGAGCCATCATCAATGTGATTCTCCCGGCAGCGATTTCCGGAATCATTGGTGGTGTGATGTTGGCCTTGGGCCGGGCCATGGGCGAAACCATGGCCGTGACCATGATCATCGGAAATTCCAACAACTTCAGCGTTTCGCTGCTGGCCCCCGGCAACACCATCGCGGCGATGCTGGCCAATCAGTTTGGTGAAGCCGACGGCTCCCAGGTGTCGTCACTGATGTACGCAGCGTTTGTGTTGATCGTTCTGACGCTGGCGGTGAACATTTTTGCCCAGTGGATCGTGAAGCGTTTGAGCCTGAAGTACTGACATGACACATACACTTAGCCAAAATCTCTCCGGCTCGGGCCCTGATCTCAGCTACAGGCCTTTTCTGCGCAGGAACATCGGCAGCGGAGTTCTTTCACTCATCGCCGCGATTTTCGCCGTGATTGCTGTGCTGCCCCTGGTTCTTGTGCTGGGTTATGTGATCGTGCAGGGGGGAAGCAAGATCAGCCTGGCCCTGCTGACGCAACTTCCACCACCGCCAGGCCTCGAAGACGGCGGCATTGCCAATGCGATCGTTGGAACGCTGGTGGTGACGGCCATCGCTGGGTTGATCGCCATACCGGTCGGCGTCGGCGGCGGCGTGTTTTTGGCTGAATACTCACGCTCGGGGTGGTTCGCTCAGTTCATCCGCTTCGGCACCAATGTGCTGGCCGGGGTGCCATCGATCATTGCCGGCGTGTTCATCTACGGAACCATCGTCACCAGCCGAATTCTGTTCGGGAACGCCTACAGCGCTGTCGCCGGTGGCATGGCACTGGCGGTGCTGATGCTGCCCACAGTGATCAAAACCACTGATGAAGGCCTGAAGCTGGTGCCCGACGACCTACGGCGTGCTGCCCTGGGGGTAGGCGCATCCCGATTCGTCACCATCATTCGAATCACACTCCCTGCCGCTTTCACACCAATCGCAACCGGCGTGGTCCTTGCTGTCGCCAGAGCAGCAGGGGAAACGGCTCCCCTGATTTTCACAGCACTGTTCTCACCGTTCTGGTCAGATCTGCTCACGCCGGAAGGGATCTTTTCTCCAATCGCCACCCTCTCGGTGATGATCTACAACTTCGCGATCGAGCCCTACGAATTCCACAACGAACTGGCCTGGGCCGCATCGTTTGTGCTCGTTGTGATGATCCTGGCCCTAAACCTCTTCTCTCGCTGGCTGGCGCGATTTGCTGCCAAATAAATCACTTCTTACGTAAAACCATGACGACTCTTCAACAGCCTCAAGCCACCGAGTCCCACAACACAGACGTCGCCCTTTCCCTGCAGAACGTCACGATCAGCTACGGCAATTTCGAAGCCGTCAAAAACGTCTACTGCGAGATTCCCCGCGGAAAAGTAACAGCCTTCATTGGCCCTTCCGGCTGTGGGAAGTCCACTGTGCTGCGTTCATTGAACCGGATGAACGACCTGATCGAGGGCTGCTCACTCAAGGGAAGCATCCTGTTTGGAGGAGTTGACCTCTACGGAGCAAAGATTGATCCCGTGGAAGTGCGCCGCAGGATTGGGATGGTGTTTCAACAACCCAATCCATTCCCGAAGAGCATCTACGAAAACATCGCCTTCGGCGCTCGCATCAACGGCTACACGGGTGACATGGATGAGCTGGTTGAGCGATCCCTCCGCCAGGCGGCGGTTTGGGATGAGTGCAAAGACAAGCTGAATGAGAGCGGTTATTCGTTGTCCGGCGGACAGCAGCAACGCCTTTGCATCGCCCGCACGATCGCAATCCAACCGGAGGTCATCCTCATGGATGAACCCTGTTCAGCCCTCGACCCAATCTCAACGTTGAAGATCGAGGAGACGATGCACGAGCTCAAAAAGAGCTTCACCATCGTGATCGTCACCCACAACATGCAGCAGGCCGTTCGCGTCAGCGACATGACCGCCTTTTTCAACGCCGAAGCCGTTGAAGGGGGAACCGGAAAGGTGGGTTACCTCGTGGAATTCAACGACACCGACAAGATCTTCAACGCCCCCCAACAGCAGGCCACCCAGGACTACGTTTCTGGTCGTTTCGGCTGATCGTCCAGCCGGCCCCGAGCAGGGCCGTGATTGGATTTCCGGCCTCGAAAAAGGCAAAAAAAAATCCGGCCCTTACGGACCGGAGAAGCGGAGAGCGAGGGATTCGAACCCTCGATAGAGTTGCCCCTATACAGCATTTCCAGTGCTGCGCCTTCGACCACTCGGCCAGCTCTCCACCGGCTAAATGGGGCAGGTGAGAATGTAGCAGGGCACTGACAGCTGACCTTCATGCGTCCCAGCCACAGGATCACGATTCACTGGCGCCAGGAGGGTCGCACCATCACCCACGACGTCCCTGAAGGGGAGTACATCCTCCACAGCTTCGAAGAGCAGGGCGATCGACTTCCCTTCTCCTGCAGAAACGGATGCTGCACGGAGTGCGCCGTTCGTGTGCAGAGCGGCAGCCTCGATCAGCGCGAAGCCATGGGTCTGTCGCGGGAGCTGAGGGCCAAGGGCTACGGCCTTCTTTGCGTGGCCCGCGCCATCGGCCCCCTGGAGGCTGAAACCCAGGATGAGGATGAGGTGTACGAGCTCCAGTTCGGACGCCACTTCGGCAAAGGGCGCGTCACCGCTCGCATTCCCCTTGAGGAGGAGTGAGCATGCCGGAATCGATCTGCAGCAGTGCCGCCCGCGAGGCCGGTCTCAGCCCAAGCGATCTGGAGCGTCTTGTGGGCGTGGCGCGTTCAGCGGCCGATGCCGGCGGCCAGGAACTGATGCGCCACTACGGGCGCCTGTCGTCCATCGAAAGCAAAGGCCGCATCGGAGACCTGGTCACCAATGCCGACCTTGCTGCCGAACGCATCGTCCTGGAGCTGCTGGCGGAGCAAACCCCTGAGATTGCCGTGCTGGCGGAGGAAAGCGGGGCAGCCGGTCAGCAGGACGGCCTGAGGTGGTGTGTTGACCCCCTCGATGGGACCACAAACTTCGCCCACGGCTACCCCTTTTTTGCCACCTCGATCGGACTCACCCTGGGCCAGCAGCCCATCCTCGGGGCCATCGCTGTGCCCTTTCTGAAGGAGATGTACTGGGGGGCACCGGGGGTCGGAGCGTTCTGCAACGAGAGCCCCCTTCAGGTGAGCAGCTGCGAACGACTCGAAGACTCACTGTTGGTCACCGGGTTCGCCTACGACCGGCACACCCGACTCGACAACAACTACGCCGAGTTCTGCTGGTTCACCCATCGCACCCACGGCGTGCGCCGGGGCGGTGCTGCAGCGGTAGACCTGGCCTTTGTGGCCGCTGGCCGCCAGGACGGCTATTGGGAACGGGGCCTGTCTCCCTGGGATCTGGCCGCTGGCGTGGCGTTGGTGGATCTGGCCGGTGGAACCGTCACCGGCTATGGCAATCGACCCTTCGACCTCTCCAGTGGCCGGGTCGTTGCAGCTGGCGCCAGCCTGCATGCGGCGATCACCGAGGGGCTGTCTCAGGTGCAACCACTGCCTGGAGCCGCCTTCGGAGCGCCAGAGGTCACGGCCATGGGATCCTGAGGCGTGGCCGAGAGGACGTGAGATGGCGCTGCAACCTGCAGCTGGCGCAAAGGATCTGAATCCACGTCAGGTGGAGACCAACCGACAGCTGACGGAACGTCTGGCGTCGGTGTACCGCCTCTGGGGCTACGACGAGGTCTCGCCACCCAGGGTGGAACGCCTGGCCACCCTGATGGCCGGCGGTGCCATCGACAGCTCAGACATTGTCCGTCTGGTGGCTGATGACCCCCTCGGGCTGCGCCCGGAGATGACGGCATCCATCGCCAGAGCCGCCTGCACCCGATTTGCAGATCGCCAGAGACCGCTGCGGCTCTGGGCCTCTGGCACGGTGTTTCGCACCCGTTCCGCCGATGAGGGTGGTCAGTGCATTGAGGAAAACCTTCAGAGCGGCGTTGAACTGTTCGGCGTCAGTGGCAGCGAGGCGGAGATGGAGCTGCTCAGCCTGCTGATGGCCTCCGTTCAGACCCTGGGGCTGCAGGCCAGCCAAAAACCAAGGCTGTTGCTGGGTCACACAGCTCTGATGGATCTGGTGCTGCGTCCGTTCAGCGGTGCGTTGCGTGATCAGATCCGCACGGCATTGATCGATTTCGACCGGTTGGCCATCGAGGGCTTCGATCTGGCCGACGCTGAGAAGACCAGGCTGCTCTCCTTGCTGGACTGCCGTGGCACCCCCGACCAGGTGCTGACGCAGCTCGGCAGTCTCTGCGGGGAACAGCCGGTCTTCGATGAGCTCCGGCGCCTCTGTGCCCATCTCGCCTCGGCAGCTCAGGCTCAGGCGGTGACGATCCAGCTGGATCCAACCTTTCAACCCCATTTCGAGCTCTACACCGGCCTGGTGTTCCAGCTGGTCTGTGATGGCCGCAGTTCACCGGTGGTGATTGCCCGCGGCGGCCGCTACGACGATCTGGTGCGCCGTTGCGGCGCGACGGACGCCCAGGCGTTCGGTGCTGGATTCAGCCTGGCGATCGATCCGATCCGTGAACTGATTTCAGACCTGGATGCTGCCGAACAGGAGCAGTCCGATGTTCTCGTTGCATTTTCAACGGCCTCGAATCTGGAATCCGCCATGGAGCGTCAGCGCGGCTGGCACGAGCAGGGACGCACCGCTGTGATGGCCCTGGAACCCCTGACGTCCAAGCAGGAGGCTGAGCAGCAGGCGAAGGCCCAGGGTGGTCTGCAGCTGGATTGGGTCGATCCTTAGGATCCAGCTGTGAAGCAGGACCTCCATGGCTCATTCCATCGTCACTGACGTTTGCGAGGGCATCGCTGACTGCGTTGATGCCTGCCCTGTGGCCTGCATCGACCAAGGCAAAGGAAAGAACAAGAAGGGCACTGACTTCTACTGGATCAATTTCGACACCTGCATCGATTGCGGTATCTGCCTGCAGGTATGTCCCGTTGAGGGAGCCATCGTTGCTGAAGAACGCCCTGACCTGCAGAAGACGCCCTGATCTGGGCCAAGGGACGCAGCACGAAGGTACGGGGAACCCCCTGAAACAGCCGTTGAGCCCGGGTAAAACCTGTCTCTAGTGTCTGATTTTTCACAGCAAAGAAATGGCGGTGCTGGAAGAACAGGGTCAGATTCAGATCCACACCGAAAACATTTTCCCGATCATCAAGAAGGCCGTTTATTCCGGCCATGAGGTTTTTCTGCGGGAGCTGGTGAGCAATGGCGTCGACGCCATCAGCAAGCGCCGCATGGCGGCGATGGCCGGCGACTGCAGTGAAGGGGATGACGGGGCCATTCGGATCAGTGTGGATCGCGAAGCCAAAACGCTCACCATCAGCGACAACGGCATCGGCATGACCGCCGATGAGGTGAAGCGCTACATCAACCAGGTGGCCTTCTCCAGCGCCGAGGATTTCCTGGAGAAGTACAAGCAGGAAAACGACGCCATCATTGGCCACTTCGGCCTGGGCTTCTATTCCAGCTTCATGGTGGCCGAGCGGGTTGAGCTGCTGACCCGTTCAGCCCGGCCCGAGGCTGAGGCCGTGCGCTGGAGCTGTGATGGCTCCCCGAACTTCAGCCTCACTGCCGCCGAGAAAGACCAGCCCGGCACGGACGTGATCCTTCATCTGATGGAGGACGAGCTCGAATATCTCGAACCGGCTCGGATCCGCACCCTGATCAACACCTACTGCGACTTCATGGCAGTGCCGGTGCAGCTGGAAGGGGAAACCATCAACAAGATGGATGCCCCCTGGCGCAAAAGCGCCAGAGACCTGAGTGATCAGGACTACATCGACCTGTACCACTACCTCTATCCCTTCCAGGGCGATCCCCTGCTCTGGGTTCACCTCAACACCGACTATCCCTACAACCTCCAGGGCATTCTTTTCTTCCCCAAGCAGACCGGACGTGCCGACTGGGAAAAGGGGGAAATCAAGCTGTACTGCAACCAGGTGTTCGTCAGCGATTCGATCAAGGAGGTCGTTCCGCGCTACCTGTTGCCCCTGCGGGGGGTGATCGATTCACCCGACATCCCCCTGAACGTGAGCCGCAGTGCTCTGCAAACCGACCGACGCGTTCGCTCCATCGGCAACTTCGTCGCCAAGAAGGTGTCAGACCGGCTGCGGAACCTGAAAAAGGAGGATCCCAAGGGTTACGCCGAAGCCTGGGATGCCCTGGCACCCTTCGTGAAGATCGGCGCCATGGAGGACGAGAAGTTCGCCGAACAGGTGTCTGAACTGATCCTGTTCGCCACCACTGCTGCAGCAGGGGAAGGGGACGACGCTGACCCGATCGCCTGCGATGGCCGTGCCTTCACCACCCTGGAGGGGTACCGCAGCCGACTGGCCGCGGATCAGAACAAGCGTGTGCTCTACAGCACCGATGACGTTGCCCAGGCCGGTGCGCTCAACCTCTGGACCTCCCAGGGCGCGGAAGTGCTGAAGCTGGAGACGGTGATCGACACCCAGTTCATCCCCTGGCTGGAACATCGCCATGAGGAACTCACCTTCCAGCGCGTCGACTCGGAACTGGACGAAAGCCTGAAGGACAACGATGCCGAACTCACTGATCAGGACGGCACCACCGAGTCAGACCGACTGCGTGATCTGATCAAAGCGGCCCTGGCCAACGACAAGGTGACCGTTCAGGTGCAGGCCCTGAAAGCTGAGGGGGCACCGCCGGCCATGATTCTTCTGCCGGAACAGATGCGCCGGCTGAACGACATGGGCGCCTTGATGGAACAACGCCTGCCGGGCCTTCCCGAGCATCACGTGCTGCTGGTGAACCGGCGCCACCCCCTTGTGGAGGGGATGCTGAAGTTGCGTGCCGGTGGCGTGCTGGTGGGAGCGGCGGAAACATCGCCGACCGCAAGCCTGGCCGAGGATGTGGCCCGCCATCTGTATGACATGGCGCGCCTGGGCGTCGGGGGTCTGGAGCCCAATGAGCTGGCCGGTTTCCAGACCCGCAGCGCTGAATTGATGGGTGCCTTGATGCAGAGAGGACTCTGAGCTGAAGACCTTTTGCTAAATTGGTTGTTTGGAACTGGCTTTTCAGCTCCAAACAACCTCTCAGTAGAAGGACATCGTCATGTCACGGGTGTGTCAGCTCACCGGTACTCGCGCCAACAACGGCATGGCCGTGAGCCATTCCCACATCCGCACCAAGAAGCTGCAGCAGGCCAACCTGCAGCAGCGTCGTCTCTGGTGGGCGGAAGGCAACCGCTGGGTGAAGCTGCGTGTCACCACCCGCGCCCTCAAAACCATCCAGAAGAAAGGCCTGGGCGCCTACGCCAAGTCTCTGGGCATTAACCTGGCCAAGATCTGAGATCTTGAACGGGTGAATCGGCGGGAATTACTGGTCAAGTCCGGCCTTTTCATTGCAGCTCTGACGCTTACACCCTCGCGGGCTTCGGCCCTCGGGGGTGTTGTTCTGGAAACGGGTACAACCGTGCCCGATTTCGATCTGCCCGGATCCAGCCAGTCCGAACCCGATCGGAAGCAATGGAGCAGCCGTGATCTGCGCGGCCGCTGGCTCGCGGTTTACTTCTATCCAAGGGATTTCACCGGCGGATGCACGATCGAAGCCCGGGGCTTCGAAAGCCTTCACAACGACTTCCTGCAGGCCGGTGCGGAAGTGATCGGCATCAGCGCCGACAGCGTCGACGACCATGAATCCTTCTGTGAGAGCGAGGGATTGAGCTTTCCCCTTTTGTCTGATCCCGACGGGACCGTGAGCAAGGCCTACGGGTCGTGGATGGCGCCGTACTCGCTGCGCCACACCTTTCTGATCGATCCGGACGGGGTCTTGCGTGAACGCTGGGTGGCGGTACGACCCAACGGTCACGCCCGGGAGGTGCTGGATTCGTTGGTGACTTTTCAATCCAAAGCCGCCGTTTGACAAAAAAGGGCTTTTGCTGAATGGTGGAGCGAACGAAGCGTTGTTCGAATAAATGGGTGCGGGTCAGAGTTCGTTTGTAATCCTCTACCACCGCACACCGTTCGACGAATCAAAAGACAAGAACGGGAAAAGAATATGGGTCGATCAGAAAAGCCCTAACGGAATTATTCCAACTCTTCGCAACCTCTTCCGCAGTTGCGAAAAAGGAACTTGGATTGCCTGGAGACGGGTCGACGATCAGTCGAATGAGGGCACTGAACGGTTTGAGATGGAACACCCTTCGCCGTTCACTCTCTGCCGAATCCCCCTGGAAGATGAACAGATCTCCAGTTTTTATCACATCACATCCAAAGAATGCTTCTGGCCAATTCTTCATACATTTCCAACCTATTTCAATGTCAACAATGCGAACTGGAAGATCTTTGAAGAGGTCAACAAACGTTTCGCCAGGGCGGCATGCGCTGAAGCGGCCGAGGGTGCAACGGTGTGGGTGCATGACTACAACCTTTGGCTGGCTCCCGGTTACATCCGAGCCGAGCGTCCAGACCTGAAGATTGCCTTTTTCCATCACACTCCTTTCCCGGGGAATGATGTTTTCGCCATCCTTCCCTGGCGTGAGCAGATCCTGGAAAGTTTGCTCTGTTGTGATGTCGTCGGCTTCCATATTCCCCGCTACACCGAAAACTTTGCCCGCGCCGCCACAACCCTGGTGGGCGCCAAACGAGGGCCCAAAGTGCCGGTGGACAAGAAATTCATTGAGGTCGGAACTGCCCTTTCGGAAGGCACGGTCACCAGTCACCTCGAGCACAACGGTCGCACGATTCAGCTGCTCAGCTCTCCGGTGGGCACCTCACCGGATCTGATTCAGGAATTGTGCTGGAGCCCGTCGGTTGAAAGTCATGGCGAATTGATCGTTCAAGACACCAAAAAAGGCCGAAAACTGATCCTCTCTGCCAGTCGGGTGGATTACACCAAGGGCAACGAAGAGTTGCTGCTGGCCTTCGAACGGCTGTTGGAACGACGCAAGGATCTGCACGGCCAGGTGGTGCTGATGCTGGCCTGTGTGGCCGCTGCCAGTGGAATGAAGATCTACGAAGACACCCAACGCTCAATCGAGGAGATGGCCGGACGCATCAACGGCCGCTTCAGCCAGATCGATTGGGTGCCCATCCGCTTTTCCACCCGCCGGATCCCCTACGACGAAATGATCGCCTGGTTCTGCCATGCAGACGTGTGCTGGATCACTCCGCTGCGGGATGGCCTGAATCTGGTGGCCAAGGAGTACGCCGCTGCTCGACGCAACCGTGGCGGCGTTCTTGTGCTCTCGGAATTCACCGGAGCCTCGGTTGTGCTTGATGGTGCCGTGCTCACCAATCCCTATTCCAACCGCCGCATGGATGAGGCCATCGAATCGGCACTGGAAATGGATGAAGACCAGCAGCGCGACCGCATGAGCCGCATGACCGATGCCGTGGAGAGCTACACGGTGAGCGACTGGGCCGAGGAGCAGATGTCTGGCCTGTCGCCCTCCACCCCGCAATGAAACTGCGCCGCTGGCTCGCAGGCGGTGCCTTGGCGCTGTTAATGGCCCTTGGTGTTCTGGTTGGATCAGCCTCCTCGCGCGCGGAGGAAGTGAGCATCCTCATGCCCTCCTCCTTCACCGATGCCAGTGCCGATCTGGTGAAAACCTTCAACCGCGAGCATCGCGGCCGGATTCATCTCAGCTTAATCCGAGGTCCGTTGAACACGGAATCGATCTCAGACCTGGCGATCAGCAGTCTTCTGCTCGGCGATGCGCCTTTCGACGCGCTGTTGATGGATGTCACCTGGCTGCCGAAATATGCCGCCGCCGGCTGGCTGGAACCCCTGGATCCCTGGTTTGATCAGGGCGACCAGGAGCAGCTGGTGCAAGGGGCACGGCTGGGCAATGACTACGACGGCCATCTCTACCGCTGGCCCCTGGTGGCCGATGTGGGACTGCTCTACTGGCGCACGGATCTGATGGATCAGCCACCAGCAACGCCCGATGCGCTGGTGGAGGTTGCTGGACGCCTCGTTAACAGCGAAACCGTTGCCAACGGTTTTGTCTGGCAGGGGCGTCAGTACGAAGGCCTGAGCTGCGACTTCCTTGAAGTGCTGCAGGGCTTCGGTGGTCACTGGATGGACACCACCACCAACACCATGGAGCTCGATACGCCTGCGGCGACGGCCGCGGCAGCCTGGTTAAACGATCTAATCAGCGAAGGCGTCAGCCCCTACGCCGTGACCAATTACGCCGAGGCTGAGTCGCTTCAGGCCTTCAAGGCCGGGGATGCAGCGCTGATGCGCAACTGGCCCTACGCCTGGGCTGAACTGCAGAAGGACGACAGCACGGTGAAAGGCAACGTCGGCATCAGCCTGATGGTGGCGCAACCGGGTGAACGTCCCGGAGCCACCCTCGGCAGCTGGGGGCTGAGCCTGATGCGCCAATCGCAGCACCAGGAGGCAGCGGTGGAAGCGATTCGCTACCTCACCAGCGAAACCGCCCAGCGACAGCGCTTTCTCAACAATGGCTACACACCCATCCAGGCAGATCTGTTCAACGATCCGCAGATGTTGAAGGCCTCTCCAGTGCTGCCGGATCTGCTAGAGGCCTTGAACCATGCAGTGGTTCGTCCACCAACCCCGCTGTATGCCCAGCTGAGCGATGTGGTGCAGCGGGAACTCAATGGCTTGTTCACCGCTGCCGGGTCCGCCGATGAGGCCATGTCCACCACGCAGCAGCGGAGCCAGACCCTGCTGCGTGCTGCGGGAGCCAAGCCATGACCATGCTTCTGGCTGCTCCTGCGCTGCTGTTGATCGCGGTGGTGTTCGGCTGGCCGATGCTTCGCTACGCCTGGCTGAGCTTCCACGCTGATTCCGTGCTCACCGGCCTTGAACCGGTGGCCAATGGCGGGGCCAACTGGTTGCGACTGGCGGCTGATCAGCGCTTCTGGCTGGATGCAGGCCAAACCGCCCGATTCGCCCTGATCTCGGTGAGTTTGGAGTTGCTGTTGGCCCTGGCCATTGCACTGTTGCTGCATCAACGCTGGCGCGGCAGGGGAGCTGTTCGCGCCCTGACCCTGCTGCCCTGGGCCCTACCCACAACGATGATGGCCCTGGGCTGGCGCTGGATCTTCAACACGCCTTACGGCCCGATCGAGGTGCTGGCACGAAGCCTTGGCCTCGGCTCCCTGGATCTGCTGTCCACCCCATCGATCACCTGGCTGGTGACGGTGTTTGCGGATGTCTGGAAAACAACGCCCTTCATCACGCTGATTCTTCTGGCAGGGCTCCAGAGCATTCCCGAAGACCTCTACAGCGCCTTTCGCCTGGAAGGGGGAACGCCCCTTCAGGCACTTCGCAGGGTCACCCTGCCACTGCTGCTCCCCTACATCCTGCTGAGCCTTCTGTTCCGTTTGGCCCAGGCTTTCGGGGTGTTTGATCTGGTGCAGGTGCTCACTGGTGGCGGTCCCGCCGGCAGTACCGAAAGCATCGCCCTCTATGCCTACCTCAACGGCATGCGCTTCCTCGATTTCGGCTACAGCGCCACCGTGATGCTCGCGGGATTTCTGCTGCTCACCGCAATGATTCTGGCGGGCACGTTGCTGCTGAAGAGCGTCGGTCTGTTGAGGCCCCTCGACCGATGACCCATGAATCGATGACACGAGGACGGATAACACCTGGATTGATGACACGACGTTCGCTCTGGATTGCTCTGCTGCTGGTCTGGTCCCTCGCTCCGATGCTGTGGCAGCTGCTGAGTTCCTTCACCACCGCCGATGCTCTGGTCAATGACCAACTGAGCTTCTGGAGCCGTTGGACGCTCAACAACTACCGGGATCTGCTCAGCACCGATCCACCCTTCTGGCGTTACCTGCTCAACAGCAGCTTGGTGGCTTCCCTCACCACACTGCTCACCTTGATGCTGGCCATCCCCGCCGCCTACGGACTGGCAAAGCTGCCTCAGCGGTTGAAAGGCATCCTCCGCACTGCCGTGGTGGGCGCCGCTCTGTTCCCTTATGTGCTGCTGTTTCTGGCGCTGCTCGAACTGGCCCGCACCTTTGCCCTCGGCAACAACCTGATCGCCATCGCCATTCCCTACAGCGCTCTGTCGATGCCTCTGGCCCTGCTGCTGCTCACGGCGGCCTTTGAAGCCCTACCCAACGACCTCGAAGACGCAGCAAAGCTGGAGGGGCTGTCGTTGTGGCAGCGGCTGCGCTGGGTGCTGCTCCCCTTGATTGCCCCGGCCTCTGCCAGCACGGCAATCCTGGTGTTCCTGTTCGCCTGGAACGAATATCCCGTGGCGCTCACCTGGCTGAGCCGCAGCGATCTGCTCACATTGCCGGTGGCGATGGCCCGCATTGCGGGATCATCCACCTATTCCGTCCCCTACGGCACCTACGCGGCAGCCACCGTGCTCGGTGCCATTCCTCTTCTGGTGCTGGTGCTGGTGTTTCAGCGCCAGATCGTCAGTGGACTCACCAACGGAGCCATCAAGGGATGACACTGCAACTTCGGGCCATCAACAAGCGCTTCGGCGAGCGACAGGTTCTCCACCAGCTCGACCTCGATGTGGCCAACGGCGAATGCGTCGCTCTGCTTGGGGCCAGCGGCTGTGGGAAAAGCACGGCCCTGCGTCTGATCGCCGGGCTCGATCACCCCGATCAAGGGTCGATTCGCATCAATGGTGCGGAGATGGTCGACGTGCCCGCTGAACGTCGCCGGGTGGGGATGGTGTTTCAAAGCTATGCCCTGTTCCCGCATCTGAATGTGTGGGACAACCTCGAACTGGGGCTGCGCATGCGGGGCGGTAGCGCCGCCACCCGCGATGAACGAATCCGCGGCGTGCTGGAGGTGTTGCAGCTCAGCGGGCAAGCCCGGCTGCGGCCGTCACAACTGTCCGGCGGCCAGCGCCAGCGCGTCGCCCTGGCCCGAGCCCTGTTGCGGGACCCCCTCGTTTATCTGCTCGATGAGCCGATGAGCAATCTGGATGCCCAGTTGCGTGAGGACCTGCGGCCTCAATTGCGCCGCCTGATGATCGGCGGTGAGCAACCTGTGGTTTACGTCACCCATGACCAGCAGGAGGCGATGGCGCTGGCGGATCGCATCGCTGTGATGCGCGAGGGAAGGATTGAACAGATCGGAACACCCCGCGAGCTGTACCTGCAACCGGCCAGCACCTACGTCGCTCAGTTCATCGGCCGCCCGCAGATGAATCTCTTGCCAGCCAGAGATGGAGTGATCACCGGCATCCGACCGGACGATCTAAGGCTCGATCCCGCGGGCTCACCTTGCACGATCCTCAGCCGTGAATGGTTCGGAGCCAACCAGATGCTTCTGGTGCGCTGCGATCGCGGCGACCTGCGGCTGGTCTGCCCCGGAGAGACAGCGATCGAGGCTGAGCCACGCATCAGTTGGCCCGGCACTTGTGAGCATCGCTTCGATGCCGTCAGCGGCCGTCGTCTGCCGTCAGATCGGCTGCCATCTGATTGAGAAGCTCGCTGTGTGCTGACGCCTGGCGGCGTAGGGCTTCGGTCTGATCAGGATCGGCTGGACGGTCCACTTCGGCCCGCCAAAGCGTCAGCAGATCACCCACAGAGGGAAGCAAGCGCAAGGGGATGCAGGGCACCGTGGCCATGGCTGCTGCAGCCTCCACCTTCGGGTCGTAGCTGAGGGCAGCCATGGGGCTGTTGGCCAGTCGAGCCAGGATCAGGGCATGCAACCGCATCGGCAGCACCAGGCGCGCCCGCTGCACCAGATCGGACACAGCCTCCAGGGAGTGGGGCACCAGGGTTGAGCTGCGCGCTTTCAATCGCGCTGGCAGTAGACCTTGATCACTCAGGTGCTGCAACAGGGGTGCGTCCTGATGCTGATGGAAGGCCAGCCAGATCACCGGCGCATCCAAGTCGGCACTGAGCCGATCCAGTGCTTCGGTTAAGCAACGCCAGCCCGCGGAATCCAACAAAGGTGTGGGACGCCAGCTGAGCACGATGGCGTCGCCACCAAGCCAAGGGCGCGCTGGCATCTGCCAAACCGGATCGGCGGCCAGCACCATCGGCAGCTTGGGGGCCCAACGCTGGGCCCAATCAAAGGAGATCTGATCCCTCCAACTCGCTGCCTTGCAGAGGGGCAGAACCGTGCGAACCAACAGGCGACTGGTCCGACGCCGCAAGGGTCCAAGGCCCTGCCCCCAGAGAACCACCTCGGCGCCACCGAGGCGGGCAACCGTCAGCAGCAGCAGGTAGTACACGAGGCTGCTGAAGCTGGTGCTGTCCTGCAGCAGGCTCCCGCCACCAAGCACCAGAACATCAGCTCTCAGGGCCGCACGAAGACAGCACCGCAGGGAACGGCGGTTCACCATCTGCGCCGACGGAGCTAAGGCCAGAACGGGAGCTGGATCGCGGGCTGTGATCAACAGCTGCTGCGGCTCGGGAAGAGACGACACCAGCACCTTCAGCAGGGCATCGTCGCCGAGGTTGTGCTCTCCGTAGTAGCCGCAAAGCAGCAATACAGGCGCAGTGGGGCGGACCACGGGCAGCAGCCTGTTCACTCCGGGCATTATCAACCGATTCCTAGGATTCAGAGCATGCACGCGTTGTCGCTCGGAACCTGGTGGATCCATGTCGCCTCCGTGGTGGAGTGGTGCGTGGCGATCGTGTTGATGCATCGGCGTGGGCTGCAGGGCCTGGCCTGGGCCATGCTTCCGGCCCTCGTCAGTGCCATGGCTGCCTGCACCTGGCATCTGTTTGACAACAGCGAAGCGCTGCGAGGTCTTGTCACCCTTCAGGCCCTGTTCACCGTGATCGGCAACTGCACCCTTGCCATGGCGGCCTGGCAGCTCCAACGTCGCCGGCAGGTGGACGGAGCCAGTGCTCCATGAACTTCGATCCCGCACCGCTGTTCGCCGCCTCGCTAATCCCCTATCTCCTGTTTCTGCACTGGCTGCGGAAAAGTGAGGCGCTTCCGTTGATGGCGGAGCGGGGCTTTCAGCTCACCTTGCTGTTTGTGGCCGTCACGATTGGTGCTGCCATTGTCGCCCTGCGCTGCTGCTCAGCGGAATTGGTGGAGATTGACTGGTTGCACGGTGGGGCAGAAGCCTTTCTCACCCTCAGCAACACGGTTTTGGTGATCGGTTTGTTGTACCCAACCCCCAAAAAAGGGTGAACAACTTTTAAGAGAGGCAGGCAAGGCGTCGCTAGCGCCGGACAATGAGGTGTCGCTCATTGGCTCGAATGCTGACCCACCTTTTCGCGATCGCTCCCGCCTCCGTGTCCTGGTCTCCCAAGGTCGCCCTGGTGATGATCCTCTGCAATGTGGTTGCCATCATGGTCGGCAAGGCCACGATCAAGCACCCCAACGTTGGCGCCGCACTCCCCAATGCTTCCTTCTTCGGCGGCATGGGTCACGCAGCCCTGCTCGGCACCACCAGCCTCGGCCACATCATCGGCATCGGCGCCATCCAGGGTCTGGCCGCCCGCGGCGTGCTCTGAAGCACATCTCTTGAGGGAGGAGCCAGTCTCCTCCCTGAAACACCCTTGGCTCAGAGCAGATACGGCAGCAGACGCAGGCCGTAACGCTCGAAGTTGTAGTTGAACAACAGCTCTGAAAGAGCGGGGGCTTCTGCGGTCGCAGACAGCCCATGGATCAGTCGTTCCAGACGTCGGTCCGCCCTTGGATTGTCGAGGCCCCACCAGGTGCGCCGCGCCAGCCGGCCCGACACCAACCAACGCCAACTCCGTTGAGCCTTGATTTGCTCTTGGTAGCGAAGGGCAATAGCCGTGGAGTCCCCAGACATCCCTTCAGCGATCAGCAGTTCGGCCAGTTGATCGGCGCTGTCCATCGCATGGCGGATCCCTTCTCCCCCAAGCAGATTGGCGGAACTGGCCGCATCCCCCACCGCCAGCAGGGCACCGGCCACCAAAGGTTCGGAGCGGGCGATGCTGCTGGACACTGGCCCCCCATGGCGATCCAGCACCGGGCAGGCGCTCAAGCCACAGCGTTGAATCAAGCGCTGAAGGGGTCCAGCCAGGCTGCCGGGACTCGGACGATCCGCCGGTGGGAGGTGACAGACCCCCACCTTCAGCCGTTGCCCCTGCATGGGAAAGATCCAGCCGTATCCATGGGGGATCCAGTCGGTGCCCAGAAAGAAACTGATCCGATCCCGCCAGGCAGCCGCCTGACGGTCATCGGCCTGCAGCAACCACTCAACGCCGATGCCCTGCAGCAGAGGATCCTCGGGATCGGGGCTGAGGCCGGCCTGCTGCAGCAGATCTCGGCGTGCACCGGTGGCATCAATCAGCCAGCGCGCTGAGCGCAATGACGAACGCCCATCACGTGTTTGCAGCCGCACGCTGGCTTGATCGGCCGTGAGCGTGCCCAGCGCAGCCCGGCAGCCCTGGATCAACTCCACCCCATGGAGGCGCGCTTCCTCCCAGAGCCAGGACCGAAGCCGGCCGAAGTCGAGCACCACCCCCAGATCACCGGACGACCACCACTGATGAACCAGACCCGAGGGATCGTGCAGCTGCCAGCCCTGCCAGGTGGCGGCAATGGCCTCATCCGGCAGACCCAAGCGACGAACAGCCTCCAGAGGCAGGGCGCCACTGGAATAGGCATGGCGATGGGGATCAGCCAGGCGATCCACCAGGGTCACCTCAGCACCCGCCCGCGCCAGTTGAATCGCCAGACGGGCACCTGACGGTCCCGCGCCAACGATCAGGACGGACACCGAGCCCTCAGCTTCAGGCCTGCAGGGCCTTGATCGAAGCGTTGGCTGGCAGATCACCCGAAGTACTGCTGAAGCGCTCAAGGATGCGTTCAGCCATCTTCGCAGGAGTGAGGCCAAGCGCTTCCTTGCTCTGCTGCGGCGTGGCGTGATCAACCAGCTGGTCGGGGATGCCGATGCGCAACATCGACACATTGATGTCCTGATCGATCAACGACTCCAGAACCGCTGCGCCAAAACCACCGGGCAGGGCTCCCTCTTCCATGGTGACCACGCTGGGGATGCGACGTGCCAGGGGATGGATCAGCGCCTGATCCAGGGGCCTCAGGAAGCGGGCGTTGATCACGGTGGTGGAGAGACCGGCTTCCTCCAGAAGCGTTGCTGTGGCCAGGGCAGGAGCCACCATCGAGCCGTAGGCCACGATCATCAGATCGTCGCCTTCCCGCAGCAGTTCACCGCGGCCGATCGGCAGCGATTCCCAACCCTCTTCCATCAAGGGCACGCCTTCCCCGGAGCCCCGCGGAATCCGCAGCGCCGTGGGCCCGTCATGCTGCAGGCAGGTCACCAGCATGCGCTGCAGCTCAGCCTCATCCTTCGGTGCCATCACCGTGAAGTTGGGAATGGCCCGCATGTAGCTGATGTCGTACTGACCCTGGTGGGTCGGCCCGTCGGCACCAACGATGCCGGCACGATCGAGCACGAAGGTGACCGGCAGCTTCTGGATGCCCACGTCGTGGATCAACTGGTCGTAAGCGCGCTGAAGGAAGGTGCTGTAGATGGCAACGACAGGACGCAACCCCTCGCAGGCCATGCCTGCCGCCAGGGTGACGGCATGTTGCTCAGCGATGCCCACGTCCACGTACTGGTCTGGAACGGCCTTCTGAAGCAGATCGAGACCGGTGCCGGTGGCCATGGCCGCAGTGATGCCGATCACCCGACTGTTCTGCTCACAGAGCTTGACCAGGGTCTGCCCAAACACCTTGCTGTAGCTGGGGGGCTTGGGTTTGGACGACGGAATCGCCTTGCCGGTGCCGAGATCAAAAGCTGATTGGGCGTGGTAGCCCACCTGATCAGCCTCGGCGTAGGGATAGCCCTTGCCCTTTTTGGTGACCACATGCACCAGCACAGGGCCACCTTCGCGGTGGGCCGCCTGGAAGGTGCGCACCATTTCACCGATGTCGTGGCCGTCGATCGGCCCCATATAGGTGAAGCCCAGTTCCTCGAACACGGCACCCACCTTGGGAACCGCGAGGCGACGCATGCTGCCCTTGAGGCGGTTGAGTTCCGCAGGGATCTCACCACCCATGAAGGGCAGATGCCGAACGCTTTCCTCAACACTCCCTGAGAGGAACTGCATCGGTGGGCTGAGCCGCGCACGGTTCAGCACGTTCGAAAGCGCACCAACCGGCGGAGAGATCGACATGTCGTTGTCGTTCAGCACCACAAGGAGCGGCGTGTTGGGAAGGTGTCCGGCGTGGTTGATGGCCTCCAGAGCCATGCCACCTGTCAGGGCTCCATCACCAATGACGGCAACGCATTTGAACGACTCTCCCCGGTTGTCCCGCGCCATGGCCATGCCCAGCGCCGCTGAGATGGAGGTGCTGGCATGACCCGCTCCGAAGTGGTCGAAATCGCTCTCTGTGCGCTTGAGGTAACCCGCCACCCCGTGCTGCTGACGCAGGGAGTCGAAATCGTTGAACCGGCCGGTGATCAATTTGTGGGGGTAGGCCTGATGGCCCACATCCCAGATCACACGGTCATGGTCGAGATCCAGCGTCTGGTACAGCGCCAGGGTCAGCTCCACAACCCCCAGGCCAGGCCCCAGGTGGCCACCGCTGGTGGACACCACCTGCAGATGCCGCTCACGAATCTGCCGAGCCACATCCTCAAGCTGGGCCGGGCTGAGTCCGTGCAGTTCATTCGGATGCTTCAGATCTCCGAGATGCATGCACTGCCAACTCCAATACGTGCAATCTACGGGAACCAACCCGGATCCTGTCTGGATCGAACCCTTGGAAGAATGGTGAGATGACCGACTACCTGCAGCGGATCCTGCGTGCCCGCGTCTACGACGTGGCGCGGGAGACCCCTTTGGATCCCGCACCCAATCTGAGCCGCCGGCTGAACAACACGGTCTGGCTGAAGCGTGAGGATCTCCAGCCGGTGTTCTCGTTCAAGCTGCGCGGCGCCTACAACCGCATGGCGCAGCTCAGCAGAGACGAGCTCAAGCGCGGTGTGATTGCCTCCAGTGCCGGGAACCATGCCCAGGGCGTCGCCCTGAGTGCCCAGCGGCTTGGCTGTCGGGCCGTGATCGTGATGCCAAGCACCACACCCGAGGTGAAAGTGCGCGCCGTGCGGGCCCTGGGTGGTGACGTGGTCCTCCATGGCGAGACCTACGACGAGTGCTCCGCGGAGGCGCAGCGACGCTGCAAGGCCGAGGGGCTCACCTTCATTCATCCCTTCGACGATCCGGAAGTGATCGCAGGCCAGGGAACGATCGGCATGGAGATCATGCGCCAGGCCGAGCAGCCACCCAACGCGATTTATGTGGCCGTGGGTGGCGGTGGCTTGATCGCGGGCATCGCTGCCTACGTGAAACGGCTTTGGCCGGAAACGGAGGTGATCGGCGTGGAGCCGGTGGATGCCGATGCCCTGAGCCGCTCCCTCGAGCGAGGGCAGCGGGTGGAACTGGAACAGGTGGGGCTGTTTGCCGATGGCGTCGCCGTGAGAAAGGTTGGGGAGCACACCTTTGCGCTGGCCCAGCAGTTCGTCGATCGGATGGTGCGGGTCGACACCGATGCCATCTGTGCCGCGATCAAGGACGTCTTTGAAGACACCCGTTCAATCCTGGAGCCCGCCGGTGCTCTAGCGGTGGCCGGGCTCAAACAGGACGTGGCCGAGCGCCAGCTGGCGGGGCGCAATCTGGTGGCGGTGGCCTGCGGGGCCAACATGAATTTCGACCGGCTGCGCTTCATCGCCGAACGGGCTGAGCTCGGGGAAGAGCGCGAAGCAATGCTGGCCGTGGAGATTCCCGAATCACCCGGCAGCCTGAGACGGCTTTGCGAATTGCTGCGGGAGCGAAGCCTCACAGAATTCAGCTACCGCATGACCGATGGGGCCTCGGCGCAGATCTTCATCGGTGTGCAGGTCAGCGATGACAACGACCGTGCCTCCCTGCTGGGCCAGCTGGAGCGTGGCGGCTTCCCCTGCCTCGATCTCAGCGACAACGAATTTGCCAAGGTTCACCTGCGCCACATGGTGGGCGGCCGTCTGCCGGCTTCAGCCCGCTCGGCCTGTGCCGGCGAATGCAAAGAGCTGCTGTATCGCTTCGAATTTCCCGAACGCCCGGGTGCCTTGATGAGCTTCGTGGATGCTCTCCACCCCGGCTGGAGCATCAGCATCTTCCACTACAGAAACCATGGCGCTGACGTTGGGCGCATCGTTGTTGGCGTGCTGGTGCCGGAACAGGACATGCAGGGCTGGAACGAATTCCTCAATGCCCTGGGCTATCGCCACTGGGATGAAACCAACAACCCGGCCTATGGCCTGTTCCTCTGAGTTTCAGGGCGGTAACTTGAGTGCTCTCGAGGGGCTGTGATGACGACTCCATCCCTGCCCAACCGGCTCGAGGCGATTCTTTACCTCAAGGGTCGGCCCGTCAGCATCGGTGAACTGGCCGAGCTGGCCGACGCCGACCGCCGAACCGTTGAAGAAGCCCTCGTCGCCCTGACGGCCTCCTACGCCCAACGGGACAGCGCCCTGGAGGTCGTTGAACAGAGCGGTCGCTACGGGCTGCAGCTGCGGCCGGGCATGGGCGATCTGGTCAAAGACCTGCTGCCGGTCAACCTCTCCACAGCAACCCTGCGAACCCTCGCCACCATTGCTCTGAAGAAACGCATTCTTCAATCGGATCTTGTGGATCTGCGGGGCTCGGGGGCCTACGACCACATCAAGGAACTGATGGCGCAGGACTTCATCGAACGGCGTCGTCAGAGCGAGGGGCGGTCCTACTGGCTCAGCCTTACCGAAAAATTTCACCGCACCTTCTCGGTGCTTCCTGATCTTGGGGCAACCGATCTGACGGAAGCTGCATAAAGTCGGAACAGATCAGCCCCCGTCATGGAATCTCTCCCCGTCACCTTGCTGCAGGTGCTATCCCAGACCCTGCAGATCTATTCCTTGGTGCTGATCGTGCGGGTTCTGCTGAGCTGGTTCCCGAATCTGGACTGGGGCAATCCGGTGCTCAGCAGCGTGAGTGCGATCACCGACCCTTACCTGAACGCCTTCAGGGGTTTGATCCCACCGCTGGGGGGCATTGACCTGTCCGCCATCCTGGCCTTCCTGGCCCTGAACCTGTTGCAGAGCCTGGTGGGGCAGTCGATCAGCGCCTTCTACATGTCGGGCTCCAGCTGGTGATCACGTCTGGTTGATGCCCCGTTCCAACGGAAGCAGGTCATCCTCGTCAACATCAACGCGGCTGCGGACTGGAGCATTGAATCCACGGGCACGGGGATTTTTGATCACAAAGGGCCCTGGGGTTCCGGCGGGCACTGAGATTCGCAGGGCAAACGGGGAGTGACCAGGGTTCACATCCCCGATGGATCCCACACGGGTTCTGTTGGGAAGAACCGGTTCACCACTGGCATCCAGGATCCGTGCATACACATCGGTGTCGATGACGCTGTTCTTGCTGCGGTTCTCAACGTCTCCTGTCAGCACATAACAGCTGGCACCAACAGGGCGGCTTAATTCAGGTTGATTGCCGGCATCCAGCTCTCCGCAGGGATCCAGGCGAACCTCACTGAGCTGAAGTTCAGCGGCGTCACAGGGCAGCGCCGGCCCCAGCAGCAGGGGCAGGCAGCACAAGAAGTAAACAAGTCGACGGAGCATCAGGAGATCAACGTTGGTCACCACTGCCACCGATGCGCCCACGGGCAGCCCGGCTCGACAGTTTCTGCAGGTTGGCGTCAGCCACCTCATTCAGGTCATAACCCAGTTCGCTGGCCAGCTGAGCCACGTACCAGAGCACATCTCCCAGCTCCAACTTGATCGCTTCGCGGGTGTCGGCATCAAACACACCGCCGCGGTCGCGAATCACCTTTTTCACCTTGTCGGCCACCTCGCCGGCCTCACCGGTCAAACCAAGGGTCGGATAGATGGGATTACGGCCCACATCCGGGTAGGCAGCCGTCTTTCGGGCGGCGTCCTGATAGGAATTCATCTCCATGGGGCCGGTTGGGAAACGCCCGGATGGTAGTTTCCGCAAGGATTTTCAGCCGCGATATGGGCCAGTTCGACCTGAACCGACGGACCAAGATCGTGGCCACCATCGGCCCCGCCACGGAGAGTCCGGAGCGGATCAAGGAGCTGGTGAAGGCTGGTGCCACCACCTTCAGGCTGAACTTTTCCCACGGGGACCACAGCGAACACGCCGCACGCATCGCCACCATTCGTCAGGTGTCTGAGGAATTGGGGCAGACCATCGGCATCCTCCAGGACCTTCAGGGCCCGAAGATCCGGCTCGGGCGATTTGCCGAGGGCCCGATCACCCTGGCCAACGGCGATCCGTTCACGCTCACCTCACGGCCCGTGAGCTGCGACAAGACGATCGCAACAGTCACCTACGACAAGCTGGCGGACGAAGTCACCGCAGGAAGCCGGATCCTGCTCGACGACGGCCGCGTTGAGATGAAAGTCGATACCGTCGACAAAGCGCAGCAGACCTTGCATTGCACCGTCACCGTGGGCGGTGTTCTCTCCAACAACAAGGGCGTCAACTTCCCGGACGTTCAGTTGTCCGTTCGCGCCCTCACGGACAAGGACAAGGCTGACTTGGCCTTCGGCCTCAGCCAGGGGGTGGACTGGGTGGCCCTCAGCTTCGTGCGCAATCCCTCCGACATGGAGGAGATTCGCGGACTGATCCGCGAACAGGGCCACGAGACCCCCGTTGTGGCCAAGATCGAAAAGTTTGAGGCCATCGATCAGATCGATTCGATCCTGCCCCTCTGTGACGGCGTGATGGTGGCCCGCGGTGACCTTGGCGTGGAGATGCCTGCCGAGGAAGTGCCGTTGCTGCAGAAGGAACTGATCCGCAAGGCCAACAGCCTGGGCATCCCGATCATCACGGCCACCCAGATGCTGGATTCCATGGCCTCCAGCCCCCGGCCCACCCGAGCCGAAGTCAGCGACGTGGCCAACGCCATCCTGGATGGCACCGACGCCGTGATGCTCTCCAACGAGACCGCGGTGGGGGATTTCCCCGTGGAAGCCGTGCAAACCATGGCCACCATTGCTCGCCGGATCGAGAAGGACTATCCCCAACGCTCGATCGACAGCCACCTGCCCAGCACCATCCCCAATGCCCTGAGCGGTGCGGTCAGCACCATCGCCAGCCAGCTCAATGCCTCGGCGATTCTTCCCCTCACCCGAAGTGGGGCCACAGCTCGCAACGTGAGCAAATTCCGGCCTGCGGCACCGATCCTTGCCATCACCCCTGATCGCACGGTTGCCTGTCGTCTGCAACTGGTTTGGGGCGTGACACCGCTGGTGATTCCCCAGGGCGAACGCACCACGCAGACCTTCCAGGCGGCGATGGTCAAAGCCAAGGAGCTCGATCTACTCAAGGAGGGTGATCTCGTGGTGCAGTCCGCAGGCACCCACACCGGCGTTTCCGGATCCACAGATCTGGTCAAGGTGAGCATCGTCGGCAACGAAGCACAAGCGACACTGATCTGAGCGACGCCACACCATGAACCGGCGCATGCCCGCAACGGAAACGGTGCGGATGGCCCTGTCCACCCTGCGCAGCAACCGCCTGCGCAGCCTGCTCACGATGGTGGGCATCGTGATCGGCAACGCCTCGGTGATCACACTGGTGGGGGTTGGACGGGGAGCGCAATTGCTGGCTGAAGGCCAGTTGAACAACCTCGGCGCCAATGTGCTGTTTGTGGTTCCGGGCAACACAAACGCCAGACGCCAAGGGGTTACGCGACCGAAAACGCTCGTGCTGGAAGATGCCGAAGCCATCGCCACCCAGGTTCCCAGCGTCAAGCGCGTGGCGCCCGTGATCAACACCAATCAGGTGGTGCAGGCAGGCGCCCGCAGTTCCACGGGTGCGGTCTTCGGCGCGACATCGGAGTTCCCCCCTGTGCGCGGATTCGACGTGGCCAAGGGCCGTTTCATCAACGCCAAGGACGTGGCCGGTGCGAAAGCCATCGCCGTGCTCGGCTCGGATCTGCGCACCAAGTTGTTTCCCACTGGCTCAGCGATTGGCCAGCAGGTGCGCATCGGCAATCAAAGCTTCGAGGTGGTCGGTGTGATGGCCCCCAAGGGTGCCGTGTTCGGCAGCAACCAGGACGAAAACACCTACATCCCGATCACCACGATGGTGAACCGGATCACCGGTCGGGATCCGATTTATGGCATCAGCCTCAACTCCATCAGTGTTGAAGCCAGGGATGAAAACAGCATCAACGCAGCCAGCTTTCAGATCAACAACCTGCTGAGGCAGCGGCACCGGATTCTCCGGGACGACGACTTCGTGGTGCGATCCCAGAAGGACGCTCTCACCATCGTGGGCACCATCACCGGAGGACTCACCCTGATGCTCGGGGCCATTGGTGGGATCTCCCTGCTGGTGGGAGGCATCGGGATCATGAACATCATGTTGGTGTCCGTCAGCGAACGCACCGAGGAGATCGGCCTGCGCAAAGCCCTGGGCGCCCGCAGCGGTGATGTTCTGCAGCAGTTTCTGGTGGAATCCCTGGTGCTTGCCAGCCTTGGCGGCGCCATCGGCACGCTGGCGGGTCTTGGAACCGTAAGCCTCGTGGCGGCGGTCACGCCCCTGCCAGCAACGATCGGCGCAACGATGGTGGTGGTCACCGTTGGACTCTCAGGATCCATCGGGCTGTTCTTCGGAGTTGTTCCAGCCCGACGCGCTGCAAAGCTCGACCCGATTGTTGCCCTGAGAAGCCTTTGATCAGGCCTCAGAAATCAGTCCAACTCCTTTACACTCGTTAACGAATTTCTTCAGCTCATGAATCAGCGCTGGCGCCTTCTTGCCCTCTGGCTGTTGCCAATCGGCGTCGTGTTGCTGATCGGCTGGCAGGTGGTGAGCAACGGAGGCATCAACGGCCTCAGCCAGGACAGCAATGGCACCACCGTCGCTCCCCGCAATGCTGCGGTGGCAAGGATGAGCTACGGCCGCTTCCTCGATTACGTCGAGGCCGGTCGCGTCACAGCCGTTGATATCTACGACGGGGGCCGCAACGCCGTGATCGAAGCCGTCGATCCCGACCTCGACAACCGCGTTCAACGCCTGCGCGTTGACCTTCCTGGTCTGGCCCCTGAGCTGATCAACACGCTGAAGACCGAAGGCATCAGCTTTGATATTCATCCGCCCCGCACAGCACCTCCGGCCCTCGGCGTGCTGGGCAATCTGGCCTTCCCGCTGCTGCTTATCGGTGCCCTGATCTTCCTGGCCCGCCGCAACAGCAACATGCCTGGCGGCCCTGGCCAGGCCATGCAGTTCGGCAAGAGCAAGGCCCGCTTCATGATGGAAGCGGAGACCGGCGTCATGTTCGATGACGTGGCCGGCGTTACCGAAGCCAAGCAAGAACTCCAGGAAGTGGTCACCTTCCTGAAGCAGCCCGAGCGATTCACCTCAGTGGGTGCTCAGATTCCCCGCGGCCTTCTGCTGGTCGGCCCTCCCGGCACCGGCAAAACCCTTCTGGCCAAGGCCATTGCCGGTGAAGCGGGCGTTCCCTTCTTCTCCCTTTCTGGCTCCGAGTTCGTTGAGATGTTCGTTGGCGTGGGTGCCAGCCGCGTCCGCGATCTGTTCAAGAAGGCCAAGGAAAACAGCCCTTGCTTGATCTTCATCGACGAAATTGATGCCGTGGGCCGCCAGCGCGGTGCCGGCATCGGTGGAGGCAACGACGAACGCGAACAGACGCTCAACCAGCTCCTGACGGAGATGGATGGCTTCGAAGGCAACAGCGGCATCATCATCATTGCCGCCACCAACCGCCCCGACGTTCTGGACTCAGCTCTGATGCGTCCCGGCCGTTTTGACCGTCAGGTCACCGTGGACGCCCCCGACATCAAGGGCCGCCTGGCCATCCTCGATGTGCACTGCCGCAACAAGAAGCTCGAAGAGGAGCTGTCCCTCGAAAGCATTGCCCGCCGCACCCCTGGCTTCACCGGTGCTGATCTGGCCAACCTGATGAATGAGGCGGCCATCCTCACCGCCCGCCGCCGCAAGGAAGCCATCGGCTTGAGCGAGATCGACGACGCTGTCGATCGGATCATCGCCGGCATGGAGGGTCGTCCCCTCACCGACGGTCGCAGCAAGCGTCTGATCGCTTATCACGAAGTTGGTCATGCCCTGATCGGCACCATGGTCAAGGACCACGACCCTGTTCAGAAGGTCACCTTGATTCCCCGAGGCCAGGCCCAAGGCCTGACCTGGTTCTCCCCTGATGAGGAGCAAACCCTGGTCACCCGTGCCCAGCTCAAGGCACGCATCATGGGAGCCCTGGGTGGCCGTGCCGCAGAGGACGTGGTGTTCGGACACCAGGAAGTCACCACCGGAGCAGGTGGCGACATCCAACAGGTGGCGTCGATGGCCCGCAACATGGTGACCCGACTCGGCATGAGTGATCTCGGCCCTGTTGCCCTCGAGGGCGGCAACCAGGAAGTGTTCCTGGGGCGCGACCTGATGTCACGCAGTGACGTGTCGGAATCGATCTCCCAACAGATTGATGTTCAAGTGCGCAACATGGTGAAGCGCTGTTATGACGAGACAGTCGAGATTGTGGCTGCCAACCGCGAAGCCATGGATCGCCTGGTGGAACTGCTGATCGAAAAGGAAACCATGGATGGTGATGAGTTCAAGGCTGTTCTGGCTGAATTCACCGCTGTTCCTGAGAAAGATCGCACTGTCGTCACCCTCGACTGATTCTGGGTTCAGCAATAAAAAGCCCCCGCCTTGTTCAGACGGGGGCTTTTTTATGGATTGGATTTGTTCCTGCGTCGTCGACAACGCTCGGAGCAGTACACAACCTCATCCCAGCAATTTCTCCAGGCTTTGCGCCACTCAAAGGGGCGCTCGCAGACCGGACAGATCTTGCTGGGACGGTTGTTTTTAGAGTTTCCCTTCTTCAAGCAACGGCCTGAACAGGACGCTTGTCGATCACCGAATCAATCAAGCCGTAGTTCACTGCTTCGGTGGGTGACATGAAGAAGTCACGGTCGGTGTCCTGCTGAATCCGATCAAGGGGTTGGCCGGTGCGATCGGACAGTTCCTTGTTGAGGCGATCCTTGAGGAAAAGGATTTCGTCTGCCTGAATGCGGATGTCGCTGGCTTGGCCCTGGGCACCACCCAAGGGCTGGTGAATCATGATCCGGGAGTGCTGCAGGCTGCTGCGCTTGCCCTTGGTGCCGGCACAGAGCAGGAAAGCTCCCATGCTTGCGGCGAGGCCGACACACACCGTGTGCACATCCGGTTTGATGTGCTGCATCGTGTCGAAGATGCCGAGGCCGTCGTAAACCGAACCGCCGGGAGAGTTGATGTAGAGGTAGATATCTTTCTCGGGATCCTCAGCTTCGAGGAACAACATCTGGGCGACGATCCGGTTGGCGGAGTCACTGGTGACAGCCTCACCGAGGAAGATGATTCGCTCGCGCAGAAGCCGGGAATAAATGTCAAAGGCCCTTTCTCCCCGGCCGGACTCCTCAATCACAATGGGGATCATCTGAGCATCAGCATGGTCGGGCAATCCTAACGGCGATGTCTGCGGCGCTAGGGTTCCAGCCATTCATTCCTGGACTGCACGTTGGCCGCAAGTCAGACCATCGCCGACAGCAAACGCGCGTTTCATCAGGCCTTTCCCCACGTCATTGCGCCGCTGTACCGCCGCCTTGCTGATGAGCTGCTGGTGGAGCTGCATCTGCTGAGCCATCAAAGTCGGTTTGAAGCCAACGGGCTGTTCAGCGTTGGGCTCTGCACAGTGTTCGACACCTTCACCAAGGGCTATCGGCCTGAAGCTCAGACCGAGGCACTGTTCAGTGCCCTGTGCAGCAGCAATGGCTTCGACGCAGCAAAGCTGCGCAAAACCAACGCCTCTCTGGTGGACCAGGCCAAAGGGAAGGATCTCGAAAGCCTCAAAAGCTTGCTGTCATCCCACAGCCTCAACGAGGGCAGCCACTACTCGCGTTTGATGGCCGTTGGACTGATGAGCCTGCTCAAGGCGGCTGCAGCGGATGCCACCGGTGCGGGCACCGAGGCCATCGTCAAACAGAGCAAGGAACTTGCTGAGGGACTCGGTTTGCCCACCGATCGCGTTGAGAAGGATCTAACGCTGTTTGGCTCCAACAGTGAACGGATGGATCAGGCCGTTGAACTGGTGGAAGAGACCATCGCTGCCGAGAAGCGCAAGAAGGAACGTCGCTTGGAAGAGCAGGCTCAACGCACGTCCAGCTGAAGCCGAAGCCATCCGGGCTGTTGCTGCTTCGGCAGTGCCGTCATCTCAAGCTCCAGTTGAGGTGCCTTGCCAACCACCCGCGGCCAGCCCGGTCCGAGCCACCCCAACCGAGCCAATTGATCCGGTCGTGCGCGAAGGCGAAGCTGCTGTTGGCCCATCCGTTTCAGCGGATTGCTGCGGAGGTTCGGGGCATCCCCCAAGGCCAGCAGCAACTCCACCTGACCTCGGAGTGCAGGACCCAGTGACCAACCACCTTGCGGATGACCCTGGGGATCCAACCAAACAACGGCCACATGGTTTGAGGGCCGACCATCGGGAGACAACAGGGGACGTTCAACCCGTTGAAACCCGCGCTTCAACAAGGCGGTGGCAACGGCATCAAGACTTCGCTTGGTCATGTCGATTTCACCAGCAGCCAGCATCAACCTGGCTTGAATCGCAGCCTGGAAACGAGCACCCTCCAGCGCATCCAACCGCACAAGGACAGGTGCCTTGAGCAGAACGTCGCGCAACTGCTTCAGCAATCCGTAGCGGCTGTCGAGTTGTTGGGCGAACAGTGAATTGTTGAACAAGGATCCCAGCAGCGGCTGCAGGGAAACGCTGTTGAGCTCCAGGTAAGCCCACGGCGGATCGAAGCGAACGAAATTGGCTTGGCGTTCCGGGTGGTGAACCTGCAGGGCCGCGAAAGGGCTGGAGGCCACAGGCCCTTCAGCCATCAGACGATCGCCCCGTAGCGCAACACCCAGACAGCCATGCGACACGCTCGCCAAGGCGGGAAAAAGGGAACCGCTGATCGAAGCTAAGCCTGAGGGTTGCCACTGAACGGCCGATCCGCTGGTCAGCAGCCGTAAGCAGCGCTGTTCCAGAGCCGAGGGCTCCCGTCGCTTCAGCGACGGAAGTTGATCAAAACTGCTGCGGTGCAGTTCATCAGCGAACAGCAGATCCAGAGCAGACGAATGCGGCGAGGACGGAAGGGCCAGAAGGGGTTCACCGTCGTCCAGCCAGATCAGCCACCAGGTGCCGCGACCATGACGGGCCCAGCGATCAGGAGCTTCCGAAGCACCAAGCCGCTGCTGCCAGAGCTTCGGCACCGGTGCAGCGGGGTCCGCCTCAAAACTCTGAACCAACCGTGCCCGCCGACTGATCTCAAACAGCTCTGCTGTTCCACCGCGATTCAGGGAAGGCGTCTTCAGGCTGGAGGTGGCCAGCAGCAGGGCGGGCAAAAAAAAGCACAACCCCAGGAGAAGGGCTGTGCAGGGACGTAGTCCAATTTGACGTCGGACGGACGGAATCAGGAGGATGACTTGGTTGAACCTTGACGGCGTCGACGGTCCCTCCATTCGATCGTTGAGAGATAGATCACGGCAAGGCTGACGAAGACAAGAAGCACAGCTGCCGTGACCGCCAGGGTCTGGCTGAGAAGGGGTGCGTCTTGAAGCACAGATCCGATCAGAAGTTCAGGGTGCCGTCACCATTGCGTCCCCAGACGACCATGGCGATGGAGAAACTGAACATAGCGGCCAAGGACGCCCAACCCAGAGTGAACAACATGCGCTTGACCACTTGACTGTCGGGATCCTACCTAGGGTTCGGCACCTTTTCGTCCGCCCGAAGGCATCTGTCATGACAAGCTCCAGCCCAGGTTCATCAGCAGTGCTGGAGCGTCAGGGAACAACACAGCGCTACCCTCAGGCTCGCGTGATCGTTCTGGACGACGATGTGAACACCTTCCAGCACGTGGTGGATTGCCTGCGCAAGATCATTCCCGGCATGAGTGAGGACAAGGCATGGAACCTCGCCAACAAGATTGATGGGCAGGGTGCGGCTGAAGTTTGGTGCGGCCCCCTGGAGCAGGCCGAGTTGTACCACCAGCAGCTTCAGGCCGAGGGCTTAACGATGGCCCCTCTGGAACGCTGCTGAGTCAGGCCGCCGGCTCACGGCTGGCTTTGGTGAGGCGCAGCAGATCGGCCACCTGCAAACGCTGCAGCTGCTCGTCCATCACGAAACGCACCACCCGGCCAGGGCACAAGGCCAGGCCCCGAACCTCCGTTCCGTGCACCTCAGCGGTGAGCATGCGGGCCTGGGGGCCGCAGGCATCCTGCAGCGGTCCGCTGATCACGTGGCGGAGAGCGTCTACTGATTTCAGCATCACAGCCCCGGAGCGCTCTCTCTGGCATAGCCAAAGTGGCTAACTTTCACCAGTTCTCGGGTTTTCGTTCAGCTTTGGGCCGGGTCGTCATCACCCACAGCACCTATGTGGACGGCTTGATCCCATGGCTGAAGGCCCTGTCCCACGAGACGGAGATCCAGACGATCACCCCTGCCGTCATCAGCCGGGTGCGTGGCCGCAGCCCTGAACTGCAGCTGAGGGTGTCCACCCCGATCACAGGGGGATACAAGCTGGTGGCCCGCAAGGGGACATCCGCCCAGGAAGTCTTTGTGGTGACCTCGATGAGTCGGCCAGACCTGGAACAGGCCGTCCTGCATCACCGCCCCTGAAGGGGTTGGCCTGACTCGAATCCAGCAGCACGACAGGTCTGAGGATGACCATCGGCAACGCCGGGATCTCGGGCACAGAGTTCAGCCCAATCGGATCGGCGGAAACATTGGGGAAGGATGGCCCGGCATGCGACTTCAGCGTCATCCGGCAAAAAGGTGACAGCGTCAGCCGCGGGGCTGCCGAAACAACCCACAAGCAGTGCGCTTGCCACCAGGCCGAAAACAGATGAAAAGAAAGAAACCAGCACGGATGGATGAACAATGAAGCGATGCGGAAAAGTGATTCTCAACAACACCGACAGCCAACCAACTCAATGGGAGAACGAAATGGGTTCCCTCAATCCATGCACAGTTGCATCGAGAAGTGGCATCAACAAGTGACATCAATAAACGGCATCAATCCTTGGAGTCAGATGTAGGAATCTTGAATTCCATGAACAGCGCCTCCGCATCAGCATAATCTTTCTTTTCACGCAAATAAAAAACCTGAGCTTTCCACCAATCCCAGGTTTCCATTTGGATCAGTTCGTCCAGGCGTGGATCACGCATCTCTGCACTGCAACCAAACAAACGCTAAGGACAGGAAAAGCGCTGACAAGCTTTGTTCACACAGCCGTAAGCATCATCGACTACACAACAGCACAGGGGTAGCCTTGAAAGCTGCAGCGATCGATCCATGCCCCTCGAAATTGCCGTCAAACAAGGGCAACAAACGATGGAGAGCATGGGCAGTTTCGACGACCTCGAAGACGCTTTGACCGAATTCAACGAATTGATCAACCGTCGAAACTGGCATCAGAGCGTGACCACCATCTCGCTGACCGACACCGATAAAAACAAATGCCTCGCCCAGTACGCGCTCCAGGAGTTCAACCACTCCGGAAACTAGCTCCACCAAAAATCTCCACTTCAACCCAGACAAACGTATCTACAGTGCAATAAGAGCGAAAAATTTCAGCATGAATGGCAAACTACTGGTGATCAGCATCTGCTCATTCTTCCTCCTGTTTTTTGTGGTCGAGTCTTGGCTGATGAGGGGCCTGCCCCACTAACAAAGCTGAGACGTTTTAAAGCAGAACCTAGAGAGAAGACAAAAAAGTCATCCGGTAAACCAGGACCAAAAAACAAAATTTCAAAATATCGACGTAGAAACTTGGAGATATTGATTTTGTGATGGCTTGGCGAAGTCCAAGGCTCCCACCACATTCACCAAGCGAAGGGGGTGAACCGCCATGCCGTGCGAGCCCCAGTGGTCGACCTGGAAGAACCAGAAGGGGCGACAAAGTGGGGTTTCGTTTCCGGCTGCATGGCCGGTCTACGTCACCGTCACGACAGTCTCCCCAAGTCGAAAGAGAGTCAGATCAGAGCACTAGAAAAAGGCCGTCACCAACACAGCAGTTCACAATCAATCTTAGTCCTGACTCTCGCTCTCGAGGGGCCAGATCCGGCGGATGGCGGCAAGTGCTAACTCAGCCTCATCGCGCCGCTTGAGGAGCGTGTCACCCGCAAGCAGCAGCGTCACGTGCCCCAACTTGCGGCCCGGTGTTTCCGGCGACTTGCCGTACCAGTGCAGGTGAAGCCCCGGCATGGCCTCCAGGGCCTCAAGCCGCTGATCCAAAGGAGGGTGACGCTCGGGGTCCAGGCCGAGCAGGTTGACCATCAAGGCACCACGGCTTTTGAGCTCGGGATCAGGCACGGGAAGACCAGCCGCGATGCAGAGCTGCTGATCGAACTGACTGCTGGTGCAGGCCTCGATCGAGTAATGCCCGGAATTGTGGGTGCGTGGAGCAATTTCATTCACCTGCAGGCCAGCGGGCCCATAGAAAAACTCCAGGGCCAGCACCCCCACATAGCCGAGCTTCGTCATCAGAGAGGCCGCAACGTTGTAAGCCAGGGCAGCCACCGAAGGATCCACGGGAGCAGGGGCCAGAACCCAGTCGCAGACTTGTTGATGTTGGTGGGTTTGCACCAGCGGAAAATGGCGGATGCGGCCGCGCTGATCGCGGCTGACCACGAGAGCCAACTCCAGCTCGTAGTCCACCCAGGATTCCAACAACCAGTCGTCGGCAGGGACCGCCCGCAACAACTGCGCCAGGCCATCGATGTCGCGCAACACCACCGTGCCCTTGCCGTCGTAACCACCACGGGAGGCCTTGGCCATCACCGGAAAGGTCCAGCCCTGAGGAAGCGCGGGCTGGGCCGGTGAAATCAAACTGAGCGGACACCAGGGCGGGCTCTGGATCGCCAGATCGTCGAGCAGCTGGCGCTGCGACAACTTGTCGACCAGGGGCGAAAGCGCCGCCAGCGAGGGCTGGAAACGAACCCCCTGCTGCTCCAGCGGCAGAAGAGCATCGATATTGACCCACTCGTTCTCGAAGGTGATGCCGTCACAACCCACCACCAGCTCCCGGGTTCCTGCCACATCCCGGGGATCCGCTGCCACGAGGCGCGAGGCCAAACCAGCCGCGGGATCAGCTGCATCGGACGTTTGAACAGCGATGGGAACATCGCGTTGCGCGGCAGCCTGCACAAGCATCCGTGCCAGCTGACCACCTCCAACAACGCCGATCATCGTGTCCGAGCTGATGTCCGCAGCTTGCCAGTTTGCAGGGTCGCTGACAGCTTCAGATCAGGGGGCGATCGCCGGCAAAGGCCAACCGGATCATGGTGAACAGCAACACCAACAGGAACAGCGCCAGGCCCAGGGTGCAGGCGTAGCTGATCTCCAATTCGGCAAAGGCCTGGTCGTACACGTAATAAACGATGGTTCGCGTGGCATCCGCAGGACCTCCCTGGGTCATCAGGAACACTTCCTCGAACACCTTCGTGGCCGCGATCGACGACACCACAGCGACCAGGGTCACATAGGGACTCATCAAGGGCAGGGTGATGTCGAGATGCTTTCTCCAGCCCTCACTGCCATCCAGCTCCGCTGCCTCGTAGAGCTCTTGGGGGATGCCCTGCAAACCCGCCAGAAAAATCACCATGTAATAACCAAGTCCCTTCCAGAGGGTCACCAACATCACGGCGGGCAGGGCCAGCTGCGGCGTGGTGAGAAAACCAATCGGGCTGAAGGCATCACCGAGCAGGGCACTCAACCATCCATTGATCAGTCCGTTCTCGGCATAGAGCCAGCGAAAGGCGATGGCTGCAACAACGATCGACACCAGCACCGGGGTGTAAAAGGCGCCCCGCAGAAAAGACCGACCGGGCAGCCCCTGGTTGACCAGCACCGCCAGCGCCAGCGCCCCCAGAACGATGGGAGGCACCACACCAAACAGATAAAGGAAGGTGGTGACCAGCACCTGCCGCGCCATTGGATCCGACAGCAGGCGCTCCAGGTTGGCCAAACCAACAAAACGCAGGGGTTCACTGACGTCCAGCCCCGTGGCGGTGAAACTCATCACCAGAGCCATCAGGGCCGGCACCAGCACCGACAAACTGATCAGCACCACCGCCGGCAACAGGAACGCCCAGGCTGAAAGGGAGTTGCGCACTGATCTTTCGCGCACAGGACCAGCGACACTGTTGCGAGAGTAGGCGGGTTCCAACGGTTTCATGACCACAATCACCCCGTTGCATCACATCCGCGTTGCGCTGGAGCGCAACCCCTACGACGTGGTGATTGGAGACGGCGGCCTGGCCAGGCTTGGTCAGCAGATGCTGGACGCTGGAGTGCAGGCTGGTCGACGTGTGCTGGTGGTCAGCAATCCGGATGTGGCCAGCCCCTATGGCGACGCCTGCCTGAACAGCCTCAGAGCGGCAGGTTTCAGCGTGGAACTGTTGGTGATTGACGCCGGCGAAACCCAGAAGACACCAGCCACGGTGGCGGAGATCCACGATGCGGCTTACAACGCCAAGCTCGAACGCAGCTCCTTGATGGTGGCCCTCGGCGGCGGCGTTGTGGGGGACATGACCGGCTTTGCGGCAGCCACCTGGCTGCGGGGCATCCAGGTGGTGCAGGTGCCCACAACCCTGCTGGCCATGGTGGACGCGTCGATCGGTGGCAAGACCGGGGTCAACCATCCCCGCGGCAAAAACCTGATCGGCGCCTTTCACCAGCCGCGGCTGGTGTTGATCGATCCCTCCACCCTGAACACCCTGCCCGAACGCGAGTTCCGGGCTGGCATGGCTGAGGTGATCAAATACGGAATCCTCGGTGACACGGCGCTGTTCGAGGAACTGGAGGCCTGCCCCGACCCGAGCACGCCCGCTGGGCTTGGATCGGAACGCCTGAGCTCGATCCTGCAGCGATCGGCCGCGGCCAAGGCCCGGGTGGTGGCAGCCGATGAAAAGGAGGGTGGCTTACGCGCGATCCTCAACTACGGCCATACCTTCGGCCATGTGGTGGAGACCCTCTGCGGCTATGGCACCTGGCTGCATGGCGAGGCGGTCGCCATTGGCATGGTGGCCGTGGGTGAACTTGGCGTGCTGCGGGGCAGCTGGAGTCGCGACGACGCCGAGCGCCAACGCCGACTGATCGACAGCGCTGGACTGCCCACCGCCTGGCCCGATCTCGCCGCCGATGCGGTTCTGGACAGCTTGCAGGGGGACAAAAAGGTGCGCGACGGTCGCCTGCGCTTCGTGATGCCCACCAGCATCGGAACCGTTGAGATTCGCGATGACGTCAGTCGGGACGAGATCCTCAGCTGCCTTGAGCGCCTGAAAGGCTGAAGCCGTCTTCCGGCAACCCGCGCCGGTAGGTGAGCCAGCGGAACGCACCGAGCCCCGCGGGGTCCACCAGGCGAAGCAGGGCTTCACGCCGTTGCAGGGCTTCTGCCAGCTGTTGGCCCGGTAGCTGCTGCAGCCCATGCAAACGCTCTGCAAGCCCCAAGGCCAGCAGGGCCTCGCCCTGCTTCGCCTGATCACCCACCATCCAACCGTTGCGCTGAGCCGCGTCATCCACGACTTCGATACAGAGGTGGGCCGTGAGGTCCTGCTCGCCGGGCTGATCCAAGGGCGACAGCCCCGCCTGCTGAGCGTAAACAGCCATCAAGGTGCCGTCGGAGCGCCGGGCTGTGAAATAACGCTGGGCCTCCAGGGCGTAATCAATCACCAGCAGCACGCCCGCATCCACAGCAGCAGCAGCAGCAGCGAACCAGTCGGGCAGTGCACTGTTCCACTCCGTGGTCCACCCCTCTTCAGCATCGGGGGGCGGCAACTGAATGCCACCTTGGCTGCACACGCATCTGATCTCCTGGTGCAAACCATCGGGGAGAGGCCGATGCGTCGTTCGCAAACCACCGTTTGGAGCAAGCTCCACCCACTGCTGCCGGAGAGATCCCTCCCGCCAGATCAAGCGCTCCACCGGGAGGGCATCAAGCAACTCATGGGCAATCACCACCCCATGAACCGGAGCGCTGCCCAACGCGTCCAGGGAACACCAGCGCAGCCGCAGATCATCTTCCTCCTGCAGCAGAGCCTGTTGCCGCCGTCGCATGCCGGGATTGGCCTCCACCAACACCAATTCGATCCGAGCCAACAGCTCTGGATGAGCACCACGCAACGCAGCAACGAGATCCCGGGCCAGATGGCCCTCGCCAGGGCCGATTTCCACGATCGACAGACGTTGATCCGGATCACTTCGGGAGATCGACGTCAGCCAAGCCAGGATCTGAGGAGCCAGAAGGGCTGCGAAATCACTGCCCAGCGAGGGGGAGGTGACGAAATCACCCTGGGCTCCGATGCGTGCGCGGCCGGAGCCGTAATACCCGTGCTCCGGCTCATTCAGAGCCAGATCCATGAACCGGGAAAACGGAACGGCACCCCCCGCCTGATGCAGATGCGTTGCCAACCAGTCGGGACAGGACGCAGCCATCGGTTCCATTGGAGAGAATGCCGGTCGCTGCAGCAGTTCCATGGGAACACATCACATCCGACATCTGTGGAGCCTCGTCGTGGTGGCTCTGGTCAGCCTGGGTGTTCTGGTGACCCCGGCTGAGGCCTACGACAACCCGGAGCTGCTGCCGGATCACCCCACCCCGGTGATCGACCTCGCCAAGGTGTTCAGCGACACCCAGCGGGCCCAGCTGGAAGCATCCCTGGCGGATGTGGAGGAACGCACCGGCTGGAAGATGCGGGTGTTGACCCAGTACGAACGCACACCAGGTCTGGCCATTCGCGAGTTCTGGGGGCTGGATGAAAGCAGCCTGCTGCTGGTGGCCGACCCCCGCGGCGGGAACCTGCTGAACTTCAACGTTGGCGATGCCTACTTCGCGATGATGCCGCGCACTTACTGGGTTGAACTGCAGACCCGCTACGGCAACCAGTACTACGTGAAGGATCACGGCGAGGACGGAGCCGTGCTGGATGCCCTCAATGCGGTGGAAATCTGTCTGGACCGTGGTGGTTGTCAGGTGGTGCCTGGCCTTCCCCAGGAACAGTGGCTTTGGACGCTGACCACCTCAATCTTTGGCGGTTTGATTGCTGGCTTTGCGGCCTATCCCCGCAAGGAGGGCGAAACCATCGCCTGGGCCTGGTTGCTGCTGCTCTCACCGCTGTGGGTGATGCTGTTCGGCGTCTTCGGCGTTGCCCCTGTGATCACACGCACGTCTGAAGTGATGCCCCTGCTGCGCAATGGAGTCGGCTTCCTGGCGGGAGGCATCGCCGCGTATCTGATCGCCCAGGCCACCGTTGGCAGGAAACTTCAGAACGACGCCGAAGGCTGAGGAACGTCGAGAAACGTGAATGCCGTCAAAGCCGGGTGGCGCATTCAATGCGCGACCCGGTGCAAAGGGCCGGAGGGGGAGTGACAAGCGCCTGGCGCTTGACGTCACGCAGACGCCGCAACTCCGCGAGGTTCACGTCATAGAAAGAACGCAGTCGTGCGTATTTTTTGACGGGTTGGCCGTAGTAGCTGCGACCGGCGAGGGTTGGAAACGACGCCCATTCCGGAGCCAGCATGGCGGCGAGCAGCGGGCTGAGAACGCCGGTGTCGGTCAGACCCAGGGCTTTGCGCCGCTGAATCAGAAACAACGCGCCCTGGTCCTGCGCCTCAGGGCCGAAACCGCGCACGCCGATGCTGCGCTGAACCAGATTCCAGGTGAAGGGCATGAACTGGTAAGCCCCCGCAGCTGCACTGGCGTAGCGGGAGCTGTAGATCACCCGGTTGGGATGCCGGTCGAGCGAAGGCATCAAGCCACCGCCGAACATCACCCGATAGCCCACATCCAGACCACCTTTCCAGGTGCCTTCCGCAAAACGGATCGTGTTGAGCATCGCCCGACGTTCGGGCGTAATCACGTAGGGAATGGCCCGGCTGGGCTGGAAGTCAGAGGTATGGATCAGCTGCGCCCGAGAGGCGGAGGGGAGCAGGCTCGCCTGGGCAGGAAGAAGGGAACTGACAGCAGGCAGTACTCCGACGATCACGGCCGCATGAAGCGTCTGACGACCGATGAATGCAGAGATAGCCATAAAGAGCGTTCAAGGAGCATGCCCTCGAAAGAGGACGATGAGCAAATCAGAAGCGGATGAAATGCTCGAGCGGAAAAAATTTCCACACGACGTGACTTTCTCGAATTGGAGGCTCAAATCAATAGGTATATATGCCAGTCAAATAATCGGCCAGACCACTATCAAGCAGGCAAATCAGCTCAAAGAGGTGATGAAAAAGACCAAAAATTAAAAACGACTTGCAACCCAACCCACCAGTGCCAGAGCGGCTTCTTCAGCCCCTGATGCAGAAAGAGGGGCTTCGCTTGACGCCAGCAACGGCTGGTCCAGCTGCCATGCGCCGGTGTCCAGCTCCTGACGGCTGAGGCAGCGGTGCTGGCCGTGGCGACGCAAACCATCCATCAGCGCCGAAGCTTCGGCAAATCCGCTGCGCTCCACGACGTGCATCCCAACCCCTTGGGCCATCGCCTCGCAGAAGCTGCTGAAACCCGGCTTGCCCAAAAAACGGGAGCAACGGCCCAGCACATCGACGGGGCGTAGCCCATCCGGCAGAAACTTGAGGTTGGGGAGCGCCGCCAACTCAGGCGCTTGCGAGGCATCTGCTGAAGCCGGAAGCAGGAAATGGTGGTTGGGCCAGAGCTGAAACAGATCCCGCGAAAGGGACAAGCCCAGGCCTCCAAACCCCACCAACACCAGGGGAGCATCCTGGGCATCAAGGCAAGCCTCAAGATCCGCCGGAATGGGCCGCGGGCTGGCGCAAACCAAACCGAGCCTCTGTTCAGGCAACCCCCAATGCATGGCGAGGTCAAAGGGGCAGCGCAGCAACAGATCACCGCAGCGGTAGGCCTCAGCGGCAGCATCGGCCCAGCGTTGGAAGGCAGAGCCCAAGGGGCGATAGATGTCATCCCACCCGAAATTGCTCATCCACACCAGAGGTGCATCGAGGCGCTGGGCCAGGGCGGCTGCGGCCGGGGGAATGTCCCCGATGATCAACACCGGCTGCCCCTGCGACGCAATCCAGAGAGCCTCAGCCTCGATCAGGGCCGGCAGCCGTTGCTCCAGCTCATCCAGGGCCCTGAGGGTGGTGGCGCAATCCACACCGAGCGCGTCGGCCTGCACCATGCCCACATCCCATTGACAGGACCGCTGCTCAATCGCTGCATCCCCCAACAGCAGGTTGAGTACGGGGGAGGGCAGACCCGAGCTCATCACCAAGGTCCATTCAGGACGCAGGCGGCGCAGTTGCTGGAGCACCGCAGCATCGCGAGCCGCATGGCCGAAGCCATGGCTGCTGCTGCAGAAATAAATCAGCACGGCAACGGAGGATCGATCGGCAACTGCTCCTGATGGATCAACTCAGCATCGGGGGTGTACCAGCGATGGGCGAGCTGCGTGAGGCTGGCCCCCTGGAATTCAGCCCAGGAGAGATGCAGCAACGTTCGACCTTGCCCATCCACACCTGAACGGGGCACACAGGCGGCATTGATCAGCGCGGTTCCATGGCGATGCCGCAACAGGGTCTGGCGGAAACCAGAGCCGCGCTTGAGGGCATGGTGCATGTGCCCAAAGATCACCAGATTGGCAGGTCGGTCTTTGGCCATGCGGTCCAGGGCAAGGGCCAGATCCTGATCCCCCCAGTCCAACGCCGGCGTCTTCCAGTCGCGTCCGCAGGGACTGGCGGCCTCGGATCCCAAGCCTGAGGGACCGCAGTGGGCCATGACGATCAGGGGCTGATCAGCGGGTACATCAGCTGCGGCCTGCACAATCCGCTCGGCTGAAGCCTCAAGCGACACCGGGCCGTACACCGCCTCCACCGCTTTTGACAGGTGAAAACCTCCACCAGCACTGCAGGGACGCGCACCCACAACCGTCAATGGGAGCTCCGGCCATTGAATTGAGCGCCAAGCGCAATGGAGATCGCCGAGCACAGCGCGTTGTTGCTCGAGGATGCCGCCAGTGTGATCACGCCCGCGGTCGTGGTTCCCCAGGATCACGGCCACGGGGAAGGGAAGCCGCGTGATCCGGCGCGTCAGACGCAGATCCCCATCAGCAAGATCACCAACGAAAAGAACAGCGTCGGGCTTGAGCCGCTGCAGCAGCTGCTCATCCGCGTCGCCCCAGGCGCCATGGAGATCACCGGCAATGGCAAGTCGCAGGTGCTTCAGAGCGAATGCCTAGGCTGTGGCCATCCTGCCCCGAACCGGTCCTGATGAGCGCTGACACCGCCCTTGTTGCGGCGATCAACCGGCTTCGCCAGGACCGCAATGCCGTGATCCTGGCGCACTACTACCAGGAGCCGGAGATTCAGGACATCGCCGATTTCGTTGGTGACTCCCTGGAGCTGTCGCGCAAGGCCGCCAGCACCGATGCAGACGTGATCGTGTTCTGCGGCGTGCACTTCATGGCGGAGACCGCCAAGATTCTCAGCCCGGAAAAGACAGTGGTGCTGCCGGATCTAGAAGCCGGATGCTCTCTGGCGGACGACTGCCCCGCCGATGAGTTCGCCCGCTTTCGGGCAGAACACCCCGACCACTTCGTGGTGAGCTACATCAACTGCACGGCCGCAGTGAAGGCGCAAAGCGATCTGATCTGCACGAGCAGCAATGCCGTTGATCTGGTGAATCAGCTGCCTGCCGACCAGCCCGTTCTGTTCGCCCCCGATCAGAACCTGGGGCGCTGGGTTCAGCAACAGAGCGGTCGCGAGCTGACCCTCTGGCCGGGACGCTGCATTGTTCATGAGACCTTCAGCGAAGAAGCCGTGCTGGCCCTCAAGCACGAACATCCCGGGGCTGAAGTGATCGCCCACCCCGAGTGCCAGCAGAATCTGCTGGACCTGGCGGATTTCATTGGATCCACCAGCAAGCTGTTGAATTACGCCGAACAAAGCTCCTGCAACAGCTTCATCGTTCTGACGGAACCGGGGATCCTGCATCAGATGCAGCAGCGGGTTCCTGAAAAAACCCTGCTCGACGTTCCAGGGATCGATGGATGCAGCTGCAATGCCTGCCCCTACATGCGGCTCAACACCCTTGAAAAACTGAAGGCATGCCTGGAGACCCTCACGCCTGCGATCGAGATGGATGAATCGATGCGTCTGAAGGCCATGAAACCCATGCAGCGCATGCTCGAAATGAGCAGGTGACGCGCCAACAGATCAAAGAACGACGCGGTACGCGAATAAATTTTCGACAATCCAACCCCTGCGATTCATGGCCCCCGTCATCCAGCCCAAGGGCATCAGGGTTCTGACCTTGATGGCAGCGATGGCGGGGACGTTGTGCACCGCAGCGGCTGCACAACCGTGGAACCAACCGATTCCTGAACCCGCAACGGAGTCCACAGAACAAACAATCAAGTTGGCCGAGCAACTCAACACGGTGGGCGCCAGCTTTTTTGGAGCCCATTGGTGCCCTGCCTGCAAAGAGCAGATGAAGCTCTTTGGCAAACAGGCCGGAGCCATCCTGAACTACGTGGAATGCGGTCTGCCCGACAAGTACCCCGACCAGCTCAGGCAGTGCAGGGATGAAAACATTCGATCCATCCCCACCTGGACACGGCCGGGATCAACGCGACTCCAGGGTGTTCAATCGATCAACACCCTGGAGCGCTGGAGTGGCCTAAGGCCTCAGCCACTGAATTGATTACTTCTTACGGCAATAGCCAGCGCCAACATTCATCCAGCCGGAGGGGCAGGCTTCACCGTTGGTGGGCTTCATCTCGTAATAGATCGGAGACACACAGGTGGTGCCCAGGGTGTTGACATAACCCAGGGGGCATTGGTTGTGGCCTTGGGCCTTGGGAATCTTTTTCTGAGCCAAAGCGGAACTGGGCACAGCCAGGGCTGAAACAAACAGAGCGGCAGCGAGCAGCTTCATGGCAAGCGGGTCGAACGCGCTCAAGGTATGGGCCTTTCAGACTGTTTGCAGCGATCGGCGGCGGAGCTTGATCGAACGCACACCGGAGGGGTTGTATTGCCGTGCCGCGAAGGCCTGGGTCGACCCATGGCGTCCGGTTCCCCGGGCCCTGATCACCCACGCCCATGCCGACCACGCCCGCCCCGGATGCGGGGAGTACTGGGCTGTGGCCTCCAGTGAAGGGGTGCTGCGCCAGAGGCTCGGAAAGGACATCACCCTTCACCCAGTGGCCTACGGCGAAGAACACTGGCTGGGGCAATGCAAGGTGTCGTTTCACAGCGCCGGACACGTGCTTGGTTCGGCGCAGATCCGTCTGGAATCAGAGGGTGAGGTGTGGGTGGTCAGTGGGGATTACAAACGGGATGACGACCCCAGCTGTGACCCCTTCGAACCGGTGCGCTGCGATGTGTTGATCACCGAAGCCACCTTCGGAATGCCGATCTATCGCTGGCAAAGCGGTGAGCAGGTGGCCAAGGAGATCCATGCCTGGTGGAGCCGTGATCGCAGCAGACCATCCCTGCTGTTCTGCTACGCCTTCGGCAAAGCCCAACGCTTGCTGGCTGAACTGAAGGCCATCGGCGTGGAGGAGGAGGTGCTGCTGCACGGCGCCGTTGAAACCGTGACCCGCCACTACCGCGAGGCAGGGGTTCCGATGACCCCCAGTCGTCCCGTCAGCGAACTGCCCCGAAAGGATCCGCTCGAAGGGCGGTTGATCCTGGCGCCGCCGTCGGCCCATCGCTCCAGCTGGATGCGCCGCTTCAAGTCACCCCAAACCGCCTTTGCCTCCGGCTGGATGGCCGTGCGCGGAGCCCGTCGACGGCGGGGCTACGAGCGGGGATTCGTGCTCAGTGATCATGCCGACTGGCCTGGACTGATCCAGACCGTTCGCGACAGCGGCGCCCGCAAGGTGTACGTCACCCATGGACAGAGTGACGTTCTGGCCCGTTACCTGCGGGAGGTGGAGGGTGTGGATGCAGAACCGCTGGACACCCTGTTCGAAGGGGAGTCGGACTAAAACTTGGCGATGCCGTCCGGCAGCTCGGGGAGGTTGAGGTTTGCTTCGCGACCTTCGATCGCGGCTGTGAGCGATTCGATCATCATGGCGTTGCCGCTGTCTTTCACGGCCTCAAGCGCCTTCTGAAGACGACGACGACGGTCGGATGGATCATCCGATGTGCCGGAGCCAGCCACGGGGGTGACGACGGCCGTGGCTGAGGCGGTAGCGCGCACGCTGCTGAGTTGTTGCGAGAGGTTGTCCCAGAGGAGTGCCATCCGGCTGTTTCAGGAAGCTGTCGCTCAGATCAACACAGGTCTCCGCCGGATTTCCAGCACTGCTCACAAAATGTCTTGTCAGGATGGCGGGGCTTTCCATCCATCCCTTTCCAGCGCGCATGCGTGCCTTTCAGAACCTGTTCAATCAGCTGGATCAGGTCACGGGCACCAAGGCCAAGGTGCAAGCGCTGGTGGATCACTTTCAGGGGGTCGAAGCAGGGGAGGCGGCCTGGGCGTTGACGCTGCTGCTGGGCAAGCGCCGCAGGCGCCTGATCACCGGTCGCCGACTCCGCGACATCCTGCGGGACCGCGGTGGTCTTCCGGATTGGCTGATCGACGACTGCTACGGCCAGGTGGGCGACTCAGCCGAAACCATCAGCCTGCTCTGGCCCGCCGTGCAGGAATGCGTCAAAGCAAGCGATCCGGATCTGCCCAGCGGTGATGGAGACATGCCCCTGAGCTGGTGGATGGACACCCTGCTGCCGGCCATCAGCACCAGAAGCGACGACGATCAGGCCAATGCTGTGATCTGGCTATGGCACCGAACCCCGCTCGACCAGCACTTCATCGTTAATAAGTTGCTCACGGGGGGATTCCGTGTCGGCGTGTCGACAGGCCTGATCAGCCGGGCCATCGCCGAAGCATTTGATCTCGAAGAAAGCCTTGTGGTGCAACGGCTGATGGGCGGCTTTGAGCCCTCCGCAGAGCGCTTCAGGCAACTCACCGCCTGCGCGACGGCGGATGAACACCGTTCCAGCGGCACCCCCTACCCCTTCTATCTCGCCAGTCCCCTGGAACCCGACCGACTGCTGGAGACATCGGCGAGGGATTGGCAACTGGAGTGGAAATGGGATGGAATCCGCGGTCAGCTGATTCATCGCGGCTCCGGCGTCTACCTCTGGAGCCGTGGAGAAGAGCTGGTCAACGAGAGCTTCCCTGAGCTTGTGGAGGTGGCCAAGGCCTTGCCATCCGGCAGCGTTCTAGACGGCGAGCTGATCTGCTGGCAACAGGACGCCACCGCGCCGCTTGGCTTTGATCAGCTGCAACGACGGCTGGGCCGCAAAACCGTTGGAGCAACGTTGAAACGGGATTGCCCGATGCGGTTCATCGCCTACGACCTGCTGGAACATCAGGGCGTGGACATCCGCCAGCAGGGATTACGGCAGCGCCAGCAGCAGCTGGCTGCGCTGCTGGGCAGCATCGAACATCCCGAGTCGTGGCGGCTGAAGCAGAGCCCGTCCTGGTCGATCGACTCCTGGGAGGAACTGGAGACACAGCGCAACCAGGCCCGTCAGCACAACGCCGAAGGGCTGATGATCAAACAGGCGGAATCGCCCTACCTGAGCGGCCGCAAACGGGGCAACTGGTGGAAACACAAGCTGGAGCCGATGACCCTCGATGCGGTGCTCCTCTATGCCCAGGCCGGCAGTGGGCGTCGCGCCAACCTGTTCACCGATTACACCTTCGGCCTCTGGACCAACGCTGAAGAGCCGCAGTTGGTGACCTTCGCCAAGGCCTATTCCGGCCTCAACGATGCCGAAATCCTCGAGCTGGACCGCTGGATCCGACGCAACACCCTGCAGCGCTTCGGGCCGGCACGGTCCCTGAAAACCGAGCTGGTGTTTGAAATCGGCTTTGAGGGCATCCACCCCTCAAAACGCCATAAATCCGGCATCGCCGTGCGTTTCCCGCGGATCCTGCGCTGGCGACGCGACAAACCCGCCGATGAAGCGGATTCACTCCAGACCGCGATGACATTGATCGAGAACCGCTGATGGCAGCTTCAGAAAAGAAGGCAAAAGCGAAGGCCAAGGCCAAACCATCAACCGACGACCCTCGCTTGAACCCGATTCATGACTGGTTCGCGCAAAGGAACTGGACATCGCTGCCGTTTCAGCAGGAGACCTGGAGCGCCTATCTGGCGGGGCGGAATGGCTTGATCCAAGTGCCCACAGGGTCCGGCAAAACCTTCGCCGCCGTGATGGGACCGATCGCGCGGATGTTGGCGGAGGAGCAGCCGTTGAAGGGAATACGACTGCTCTACATCACGCCCTTGCGGGCCCTCAGCCGCGACTTGTCGCTGGCGATCCGCGAACCGATCGAGGCGATGGGCTGGCCGATTCGGGTGGGCATCCGCAATGGCGACAGCAGCAGCAGCGAACGCAGCAAACAGCTCAAGGCACCACCACAGATTCTGGTGACGACACCGGAGTCCCTCGCCCTGCTGCTGAGCAACGCCAAGGCCGAAGAGCTGTTTGGCCAACTCGAAACGGTGATCCTCGATGAATGGCACGAGTTGATGGGCAGCAAACGGGGCAGCCAGACGGAGCTGTGCCTGAGCTGGTTGCGCCAGCTGCGCCCCCAGCTCCAGACCTGGGCCATCAGTGCCACCATCGGCAACCTCGAGCAGGCAGCGCGCCATGCCCTGGGAACGGCAAGTGAGCCACAGCTGATCGGGGGCGCTCCTGCCCGCAGCACGGAGATTCAGAGCATCCTTCCGGAGACAATCGATGGCTTCCCCTGGGCCGGACACCTCGGGTTGCGGATGTACGAGGAGCTGGTGGCCCGTCTCAATCCCGGCATCAGCACCTTGCTGTTCACCAACACCCGCAATCAGTCGGAACGTTGGCACCAGTGTCTGCGCTTCGCCTGCCCGGAAATGGAAGAGGGATTGGCCCTGCACCACAGCGCCATTGATCGCAGCGAGCGGGAAGCGATCGAAGCCTCCGTGAAGGCCGGCGGCATTCGTTGGGTGGTCTGCACCAGCTCCCTGGACCTCGGGGTGGACTTCCAACCCGTGGAACAGGTGGTGCAGATCGGCAGTCCGAAAAATCTGGCGCGGCTGCTGCAGCGGGCGGGGCGGTCAGCGCACTTGCCCGGCGGAACATCCCAGGTGCTGTTCATGCCCACCAATGCGCTCGAGCTGCTCGAACTCAGTGCTGTGCGTCGGGGACTGGCGGAGGGGCTGGTGGAACAACGCAAGCCGCCGAAAGCCCCTTTGGATGTGCTGCTGCAGCACCTCACAGGGTTGGCCTGCGGCCCTGGCTTCCATCCGGAGCAGACCTTGCAGGCCGTGCGCAGCTGTGCGGCCTACGCCGAGCTGAGCCAGGAGGATTGGGACTGGTGCATGCTGTTTCTGGAGCAGGGCGGAGAGTGCCTCGGTGCCTATCCCCGCTACCGCAAGCTCGAGTGGGAGGAGACAAGCCAGCGCTACCGGGTTCGCGAAAAGGCCATCGCCCGGCTGCACCGTCTCAACGTTGGAACGATCACGGCCGCACCGGCGATCACCGTGCGCTTTGTTCGTGGTGCCGTGCTCGGCCATGTGGAAGAAACCTTCATCAGCCAGCTGAAGCCGAAGGATGTGTTCTTCTTCTCCGGCCGCCAGCTGGAATTCGTGCGGCTGCGCGACATGACCGCCTACGTGAAGGTGAGCACCAAGAAAACGCGCACGGTGCCTGCCTGGGCTGGGGGGCAGATGGCCCTCTCCGATCTGCTGACCCATCACCTGCGTCTTGAGGTGGACCGCGCCAGCCGTGGTGATCTCGACAACGCTGAACTGCAGGCTCTGAAGCCCCTGTTTGATCGGCAACAGGACATCTCGGTGTTGCCGACGGTGGGGCAACTGTTGATTGAGACCTGTCGCACCCGGGAAGGCACACACCTGTTTGCTTACCCCTTTGAAGGGAGGTTCGTGCATGAGGGCATCGGCTTCCTCTGGGCGTCGCGACTGACCCGTCTGGAGCGGGGCACAATCACGGTGTCGGTGAACGACTACGGCTTTGAGCTGTTGGCGCCGAAGAGCTACCCCATGGCGGAGTTGCTGGAGGACCACATCGACCTGCTGCTCGACCGCCAAAAGCTGGAGCGGGATCTCAAGAACGCACTGAATCTTTCCGAGCTGCAACGGCGACGCTTCCGCGCCATTGCCCAGATCGCAGGCCTGATGAACCGGGGATTCCCGGGATCGAGCAAAAGCACCGGTCAGCTTCAGATCAGTGCATCGCTGCTGTTCGATGTGTTCAGCCGCCATGAGCCGAACAACCGCTTGCTGCTGCAGGCGCAGCAGGAGGTGCTCGATGACCAGTTGGAGATCTCACGCCTGGAGGCGGCCTTGGAACGCGCCGCAAGCCAGGAATGGCTGCACGTTGAAACTCCGCGGCCCAGCCCATTGGCCTTCCCACTGTTGGTGGAGCGGCTGAACAACAGGATGAGCAATGAATCCGTTTTGGAGCGGGTTCAACGGATGAAGGACGAGGCGATCAGACGCGAGGGGTAGCGATCACTGCAAGCCCCACCAAGACAAACCCCAACAAGAGCGCTTGGCACTGAGGCCATAGATACCCAGGCGAGGAGACCGGAAACCCTGAAGTCGATCTGGTCCGAAGCTGAGTGGTCTGGCCGCAACCCGTCTCAGTTCTGTTCACGAGATTTCTTCGCTGCGAGCCCGGCTTCAACTGCTGTTCCAGCCGCGAGAGCAACGAGCCCAAGCAAGCCAATCCATTGGTTTTGGATTTCTTCAGCGGCCTCAGCTCCCTGTCCCAGCACTCCACCCAGTACAAACCACGTCGTCGCCAAAGCAGACGTGATCCAGTACGCCTTCCAGCGGCGCTGGTACAGGTAGCCGGCACCCAAGCCCGGAATCACGTTCAACGTGACAGCGACCCAGCCTGCCGATGCGGCAAGGATCTCTCTTTTGGTGGGCGCCATAACAACTGATGTTTCAGTGCATTTTTGTCGATATCGCGAGCCACCGCGCGTGGAGAGTACTCATCCATAGGGCCCAAATCGCGTCGCACAGGCGGCACCACACTGGGCACCCAAAGCGATGGCTTCCGGCAGGGGCCAGCGCGCCGCAAGACCCGTAACCACTCCCGCCGCAAAGCTGTCACCACAGCCATAACTCTCGACCAAGGGCCCCGGAAGGGGCGAAGGGTCGTAGCGACCGCCCGGAAGACTGAAACCACCTGCGGCACCTTCCGTGCGAATCACTGTGTGGGGAGCTGGGTTCAACAGCCCCGACTCGACCCGTTCACCCGGATCAAGGCCACTGCCAATCAGGGCGTCGAGGGACACCCCGGCCTGCTGAAGAACGGTCAAACGAACGCGCGGGGTCGCCGCCAAAACTGCAGCAGAACGGCAGGCTTTCAACAAAGGAGCATCAGCTGCCGTGACGAACAGTCCATCGCATTGGCCGAGGGCCTCCCAGGGAAGGTCGTCATCCAGGGATGGGGTCAGCCGCTCGCCGATCACCGTGATCGCACGATCACCATCACCATCAACCATGCTCACGCCACGACGGGTTGGCGCCTCCCTCCAGGCGACATGAACCTCAAGGCCCAGATCCTCGAGTCGCTTGACGCAGGCTTCTCCAACCGAATCACGACCCAGAACTGTAAAGAACTGGACGGGTTGCTGCTGTAACCGTGCCATCTGAACCGCAACAACGGCTCCACCACCGGCAGGTTCCTGCAGAGACCGCAAGGCGTGACCAATGGCCCCCGGACGGGGCAACTGATCCACCGCCAGAAATTCCACCCATTCGACATGACCCACAACGGCCAAGCGCAGGGGCGGCAGGGCTGAGCCGGAAGACAAGGGCCGTTGAAGCTGCTGGACCCCATCCTCTCTGCAGGAACAGCTCAACAACAGCTGGGAGCGGATGGAGAACGAGGCACTCAGATCCGATATTTATCGTTTGCATGAGTTTTTTTTCCGAGTTTGATGAGTTGAAACCCGGTATTCACAGCATCTTGCGCACTGCCGAGATTCACATCTTCCAGTCAATTCATTATTTAGATCGATTGCAGTTCTTCGAATGCCCGAATGATATGGAGCTCAATCAAGCCACAAAAAAGCCCCGCCTGAGCAGCGGGGCCATTCAAACCACATTCTTGGAAGAATCCTTCAATTAACGCGGTGAACCGTTGTAGACAACATCAACAATCGAAGCTCCGTCTCGAGAGACAAGAATTTCAGTTTCAACAGTGGGTTGACCACCAGCCTCTTGCCAGCCTGGAGAGCCACCATCAAACACGAACAGGTAGCCATCGCTTGCATTCTTCAAGCAGTTGCCACCTCCCTTACCGGTGGCGTACATGCATTTCGAAGCTCTGTAGTTGTTGAGGCCACCGTTGATGGACTCAGCTTGCATCCTGGCGGTGTTCAGCGCACGGACGTTTTCTTTCGAAACCTTTTGGGCAAAAGCGGGGGACACCAGCAGTGCACTCACCAGGAATCCCGTCGACAGACTGACGACTCTTTTCAAGATGAATCAATTGGAGGGGCTTCCACTGCCTAGCAACGTGTCATCCGATGAACAGCAACCCAAGAAAGGTTTGTTCGTTTCGGACCAACAGGCGCGCCTTATGCTCCAGCAGCACACGCGACCAGCAACGTTGGCCAAGCTCGGGGAGATCAAGCTCAAACAGATTCCGCAACTGAACACGGCCAACAGCTCACCCTTGATTCGGAAACACAAAGAGGTTCTGAATCTGATGATGAGAACGCTTTCCCTCGATACCTACGGCCTCACCTGGGCCCAGTTCATCAAGGGGTTTGGTTGCGGTGCTTTGGCCGTTTGGCTGCTCATGCGCTGAGCTCAGCAATGACGCACGGGCCTTCCACCCCGTCGCAGCGACTCCAACATTCCCTTTTCCAAGGCCGTCAGCTTTGGTGCCGGCTCGTTCAATGCAGCTTCCGCCCGTGTCTTGGCTGCGGCAATGAAGCGATCTGTTTTATCTCCAGAATCAAAAGCCACGGTTCCTCAGCAAGAACCACCAAAGGTATGGATCAGCACCTGTTGAGGCTCAGGACTTAAGAAAGATGCCTGAACTCAACAGATGTGGGTGCAAGCTCCCCACAGCCATTCACTCGATCGCAGAATCGTTGCTATCGGTTGGAGGTTGCAGCAACCCGATGAGCCGTTACCCCGTCTTCTATTGCGCTCCAGCGGCCGTTGACGCTGGCTTCAAGCCTGTCGAAGCGGCTGATGCCTACGAGGCTGAGCAGATCGTGCAGCGCGAGCACCCCGGCGCAGTCACGGCATCTCTGAGCGAACGGGTGACCAACGAAGAGGAAATCCGCCGGTTGTTTGTGGCCTGGCTCGAAAAAGTCTGAACACCTGGAGCCACCAAAGGGGTGCATGGAACGCAATCCGTTGTCGGTCACGCCCCCCAGCTGGCTGGACATCGACCCCGACAGCTACAAGCGGCTGCTGAACCGCACGGCGGTGACGATCACCAAGCGTGCCAGGAAGCGAGGGGCGACGTATCAGGTGAGGGAGGCCATCGATGCCATCCATGCAGCCTTCCTTCGTTGTGACGGCACCGATCCCTACGACGGACTGCCGCTGGACAATCGCCTTCATGATGGCAGCCGCAGTCCGACCGTCTCCTCGGTGAGCAGCAGCACCACCGCGACCTTTGAGATTCTCAGCCTGCAGACCAAGCAAGCCAAAGGGGAGAGGAACGGCGAGGAGTTCATCGCCCACTGCCGTGCCGTCGTCGCCCATGCCGACGCGTCATCAACGGCCCAGCGATGAGCAGCGCCATGAAGCTGTTCCTGGTGGCGCTGGGGGGCCGTTGCAAGGGCTGCCATGTGGAGCAGCACGATGTGCGCTGGGTCGTGGGCGAGACCATCGACGCAACACTGCCGGCGCTGCGGCAGGAATGGATCGGCCTCCGCCGCGGCTTGCACATCGACAGCTACCGCTGCATCGACCATGTCGATGGCTATCGCGTTGAGGTTGTTGAGCAAGCGCAGGATCCATCCAGTGTTGACGGTCCGCAGCTGTGGTTCGTCAACCTCGGCGCCTATGACCCCGCCTCGATGGCAGAACAGCATGCCTTCGGGGTGATCGTGGCCCGTTCTTCAGCCTCCGCCAAGGCGCGGGCACGGCAGCGTTGGCTCAAGGGACAGGAGCAGGTGCACAAGGACGATCTTCACCCTGTCGAAATGGACAGCGCGCTCGATGATCTGCTGCCGATTCACGGCAATGGCCAGTGGCACTTGAAACTGATCGCGGATGGCCAAGTTGACGACAACCCAGCCCATCCTGATTGGTACGGCTACTGGAAGATCTGACCACAGAACCAACACGGCTCAGCTACAACAAACCACCACGCTGAGGATGTGTCGTGCTGATCTTGGTCCTCCTCGTGCTGACGGGCTCCTACGCCGGACTGTGGGCCCTGCGTTTCGTGCTCGAACAACGCACAGACATCGAACGTTGATCCATCAGCGAGATGCATCCAGTCACATTTGAGCGGGAAGCCGACACGATTTCCCCGCAGACGCAGGATAGGGTCGATTCAGTCAAACGATTGGCTATGTCGCTTGCTCAACGTCTCAGCATTGCTGCGCTTCTGATTGCTGTCACCGGAATCAGTGTTAGTCCCGCTGCCCAGGCCCACAACGATCGCCATCACCACTCCCACAAGAAACAGAAGGCCTACAACAAGGGGTACCGGAAGGGCTACAAAAACGCTGTGAAGCACAGCTATCGCCCCTACTACCGCACCTACGCCCCGGTGTACTACGCACCCAATCGGAGACCTGTCGTCGTCGCCCCACCCCCATGGTTTGGACCGGTTCGTCCCTACAACTACGGAACGCGTGTCAACGTTGGTCTCGGGTTCAACCTGTAGATACGGATGAAGCCACCATGTCTGATCGAATCAGCAAAGACGCAAGCGAGGCCTGGCGCGACCATGTGCTGAAGCAGGTGGTGGGTTACCTGGAAACCAATCGCGATGCCATCATCGACGGCTTCGAATCGGAGAACGCTCACAACTTGAAGCGTGAAGACATCGAACAATCCAATCTACTCGATTTCGATGTTTCAGTGACGCTGCATCGCGATCAATCCTCATCCTTTGGCCTTGGATTTGGTTTTTTCAAGGCCAACATGATTCGCTGAATCAACCTGCAGGCTTCCAGAGCACCTCGGGATCCTGGCGTTGGAGTGTCTGTTCAGCCAGCTTGAGGTAATAGAAATAGCTCTGTCTGTCTTCCGATTCAGCAGCTTTGTTCATCAAGTGCAGATAACTGAGACGCTGATCGCTGTTCATGCATGGGCTGGTAGAGAACCAAACAATCACCTCAGCCAGCCTTCAATTTCGGTATCGAAGCGAACAAACGAAACAAATCTGGGTATCGCAAGAGCACTTTTTTATCTTTTCTTTTGAAACCTTGTCCCAAAAACCCGTCCTCGCGATGCAATCAACAGGGCTGGAAATTCGTCGTGACAGGCGGGCCACCTCCAGGAGGAACAACACAGTTTGGATCGGATGAGCCTGTGTTCTGCTCAGGCAACGCAGGAGCTCGGCCAGGCCCTCCCGGCGATGCCGGGCCCAAGTCACTCTTGCCGGGCCGGATCAGTTGGGACGTGACGTTGAACGCCAACCCGCCAAGCAAGCCAAGCCCCATCGAGGCCGCAAAAGCAACAAGAATTTGACGCAGACGGTAGTTCATCCCACTGCTCGATCCCGATGAAGGTTGATTGGCCGCGAGCTCTGGCCTCAATCTCAGTGAATAACGGAGATTTGACAGATCAAAACAGGCCACCGGATGATCCGCTTGCTGCAACCGGAACGATCGAAACACAGTCTCTGCTGACGCTGCTCACGCCCTTCCTCGTGTTCGGGGCCTTGTTTGTGGTGCTCCTGCTGGTCTGGGACCGATGACAGCTCCGGTTGCGGGACTGTTCTGGACGCCATACGCCGATTGGATCTACACCGTGGTCAGCCTGAGTGGCTTGATGCTGATCACCTGGCTGGTGCTGGGGCGCAGCAGCGGCAGCTGACCCACTTGGCCGCACATCCGGGAGTCAGGCAGCAAGCATCTCCATCTCGGGCTCAAGAAGCACATCGCGGGCGGTGTTGAACCGTGTCATCACCTCAGGGTCGCCCCCTTTATCGGGATGGTGTTGAACAGCAAGAAGCTTGTGAGCCCGCTTCACCTGGGCAACGGTTAACCGCCCAGTGAGCGGCAGGCCAAGGCACTGCCTGGCCTGAATCGCCTCGAGGCCGGGGTCGCGCCCCATTGGGCATTGATCACGGCGATGGTTTGACGTTCCCGGCTTGCGCTTCTTGCTGGATTTGCGTTTGGCCGACTTGGCCTGACCCCCCCCAAACCCTTTCGTTTCCTGCACAAGCTGATCGCCGAAGCAGGCCACAATGCCTGATCGCCTGGTTCAGTCGCCGAGCTGCGACCACCAGCGCTCGATGCGATCGGTGGAGCCGTACCAGCTTTGGCCGAACAATCCGCCGTGGGCCGTATCAGCCAGCTCAATCGAACGGGCATCCCGCAGCAGGGCTGATGGAAGGGGAACCAGACCGTCCCCCTGCAGATCCGGGTCGCCCATGATCTGGCGATAGCTGCGGGCAGCGCTGCGGCGCGAAAAATTGGATGCATTCGCTCCCAGCGGATCAAGCCGACCCGCAACCGCGACGTAATCCACCCGATCGGCTTCAGGGCAACCCGGAAACTCACGATCCACGCGAGCCCGCAGCGGTGTGGCACGCAGGGCCTGATGGGGACTGCCCAGGGTGATCAGGCGATTGCATCGGGCTGCACCGTTGAAACGGCGGCCCAGAAAGGTCTGATCCGCCAGATAGGGCCGCAACATCACCCCACCGGAACTGTGGCCGATCAAGGTGACCCGCCCGGTCGATGACAGGCCCTGAAGCTCGCGCACAGCGGCATCAACGCGATCAAGCAGGCGACGCCAACCAAAGGCCCAGCTGGTGGCCAGCCAATCCAATTTGGACGCAGGCACGATGCGCACCGCAGCACCGGTGGCCTGATCAATCCAATCAGCGAGGGGGAGATAGGCCTCCTGCGTGATCAGAAAGCCACCGAGGATCACTACGGGCTGATCCAGCGAAACCGTTCTAGGATCTAATTTCTTCTGCTCTGACAACGGTTCTGGGGGATTGAGTAGGGATGAGGTGGTGGCCTCCTTCCGGATTATGCGGGATGATGCCGGCAAGAAATTAGGCCCAAATCAGGCCCATTTCGCGCCAAATCCCCAAATAAACCACCAAGAGTCAGCCCGGTTGGACCTGGACCTCACCACTACTAACCAAGCCCTGCGCAATCGCGGGGCAAAGCTGACTCTGTATGTCGTGCCCGGCAGGGGGACCATCGGTGTCAGAGGCACCTGGACCGATGCAGCTGGGGTGAGGAAACAGCGGAAGGCTGGCCTCGGTTGTCCTGCAACGCCGGGCGGATTGATCGAAGCGGAGCAGATCGCCACAGCGATGCACCAAGCGATCAGCGAAGGGATCGATCCCACCACGGTGGTGCTGCGGGCAAAGCATCAGCCGGGCCAGGTCATCCCTGAGAAGCCGATCACCGTCGCCGAAGCGATCGCCACATATGAGAAGGACTACTGGCAGACCCGGAAGCGACTGCCCAACACCGAGCTCACCTGGCAGCGCTATCAGCACATCCTCAACCGCTTGCCTGCCAACGGTGTCCTGAGCCTTGGTCTTCTGCAGCGAACCCTGCTGGAAACAACGGAACCAGACAGCAGGACTAGGCAGATGACCTGCATGCAGTTCGAGCGGCTGCTGAAGAAGTCAGGGGTGGAGGGCAGCGAACAGCTCCGCATGCTGCGGGGCAACTACAAGCCCCAGGAGCGAGAGCTCCCGACCGATGAGCAGCTGGTGCAACTCATCGATGTCATCAGGCCCACGAAGTGGGGATGGTGCCTCGCAGCGATGGCGACATTCGGGTGCAGACCCGGTGAGGTGCCCAGCCTTCAGCTTCATAAGGACGGCACCGCCGATTGCCTCTCAATCAAGGAGAAGTTGCGCCTGCCAGCACCACGAACCTGCTTCGCGTACCCGAAGGAATGGATCGACCGCTGGGCCCTTCACGAGGTGGAGATCCCAACGGGGCCGCTCGAGGAGGCCAGGTGGATCAAGCCCAACCAGTTCGACTCCGCTGACAGCGAGAGGTGGGTGGCTGCATGGCGCGGTGCCCGTCAGGCGCAGATCTACAAAGAGACCATCGCCGAGGTCTTCGGAGCCGACTATCGATTCGATATCTATGACATGCGGCACCGCTGGGCCGTGCGGTCAATCGAAGCCAACGTGAACCAAAGCCTGTGCGCCCAGAGCATGGGGCACTCCCTGCAGATGCACGAGCAGCGTTACCAGCGCTGGATGACAGCTACTGACCTAAGAGCTGCCATGGCAAGGCTGGCGGAGGCGAGCTGATGCCGAAGCAATGGACAGAAGAAGAAGATCAATTTTTGGCCGACAACGTCATGCGGATGTCGAACAAAGAAATGGCTGAATCGCTGGGAGTAACCTCAGCATCAGTAGCTAACAGGATGAAAAGAAAAGGGATCAGAAGAGCTGAAAAACCTTCGGAATGGACAGACCAAGAGGTCGATTTTCTTATTAAAAATGTCAGCCGTCTCACCCAGCAAGAGATCGCTGACCATCTAGGAAAAACAAAACGGGCTGTGACCTCAGCAGTCAGAAGAAGGGGGCTTCAAACCGATGGCAATAAGGGTGCAGCGATTAAGTTTGACCGACAGAATCGAGAAGAAAGAGAAGTACATCGCGGCAAGGTGCCCGAAGGATGGTTTAGCTATCCAGGATCACAACGGATAGCCAAAGAAGAAGGGCTGCAGTTTTACTTTAATGGAAAAGCCTGCAAAAATAATCACATAGAACTTCGATACGCAAACAGCGGACAATGTCGAGGTTGCAAGCGTGAAGACGTCAGGCGCAGACAAGGAACTCCCGAGCTTCTTGCCTGGAGAAAAAGATTCCGCCAACAACAAGAACAACGCGATAAAGGTGCTATTTATGTGAAAGCTCGTTATGCAGCTGATCCAGAGTTTGCGATGAGACGCAATCTAAGCTCCCGCATCGCTCATTCTCTTAGAGAAAACAATGCACGAAAACCAGAGGAAACTCTCGCCCTTTTGGACTGCACTTGGGATGAGTTTGTTGAGTGGATATCGAGTCAGTTCGAAGAAGGTATGACACTAGATAACTATGGAGAGTGGCATCTCGATCACGTCCGACCACTTGAGAGCTTTCAGTTGAGTGAAAATGGCCAGCCCTCAGAGCAATGCTATGTAGGTTTCAACTGGAGGAATTATCAACCCCTTTGGGCTGCCAAGAACATCAGCAAAAGCGATAACTACGAACCAGCTGACGAGGTCGAATGGGCATACATGATGCGAGAGCTGGGATACGACGGCGAGTTGTTCCTGCTGTTTGAGGAAGGACGTGGAGGGTTATACGGACAGGGAGCGGCTGGCGAGGTCGACACCTAGCCGCGCACCTAGACAATCGAACGCTTAAGGCTCCTGAACCATCCAGCCGAGAAGGCGCTCAAGCACCTCACCCCGACTGCTCAGGCCCCACTCCTTCCGGCGACGGTCAAGTTCTGACTTCAGCTGAGGGGTTATCGCTACTGAGTAGCGCACAGGCTGCTTGGGGTCTTTCATCTGCTCAGCCATGCATGAGCAGGTAGTGAACGACACGCGATCGGTTCGCCTGGTTGATGCCTGCCTGGAATACCTCACCAGCCACATCTCGTGGCAGTGGAACAACCCTGGTGACAGGCTTCATCGAATAGGCAATGCCGTTTGGTTTATTGCCTGAATTAGCCCAGAGGAGATCCGCATCACCCACGAACAACCCGGTGATCTCACCGAGATGTGCGAAGTACCGAGGCTCCTCTCCTCGCGGGGCTGCATTGCACAAAACAATGGCGATGCACTCGCCGAACTCAGCCTCGGAGGGCTTGTTTCTCCCGTCCTTGACGGCACCGGCAGCAATGCCGAGATTCATGTCCTCTAGTGCTGTTGGACCCGCATAGGTCCAGCACCGGACGTTGAAGTCGATGGTTTCCATGTGATTCAGCGGCAGGACCGCAGGTAGGGGGAGCTGGACTCCCGTGCTGGTTTTCTACCACGACCTGAACGAAGTCGCTAGGCACGAACCAACCGCAGGAGGCACGCCATTGCGCTTCCTCCTCGGTCAGCCGCCGCGGCTCAAACATCAATCGGTCGTCCCTGCTCCAGCTGGGCCATCTGCTCACGCAGCTTGGTGATGTGCTCCCGCATCTCGCGGTCCAGCACCCCTCGCTCGATGCTGCGGATCACCGCCTCACAAGCGCTCACCGCGGCATAGCTCTTCACCGTTGGGTCCAGCGCAATCGACAGCAGCCGATCGGCAACAGCTGGGCCCGCGCTGATGAGCTTGTTGTAGGTGCCCGACAGGGCCTCCTTCACCTTCTCCTCGACGTAGGCCTCAGCTATCGGCAGATCCTTCCACTTCAGGAGGTTCCGGTAGCTGGCCCCGGTCATGTCGGAGCACTGCTTCCAGCTGTGGCCTGCGGCCCTGAGGGTTAGGGCAGCCCGCACCTTGGGGGGAATCTCACCGGATTCCTCCCGGGTGGGTCTCCCGGTGTGACGAGCCAGCGCCGTCATTCGCCTGTGATGCCCCATTGGGCACGGGCTTGAGCGATCGCATTCGCACTGAGAGGAGAAGCGGCCATCCGGCCAAGGATTCCCATGCTCCGGAACTCAGCCGATTTCTGAGCTTGGTGTTGAAAGATCGCTTTCTCACGAGCTCTCGTGGCCTCCCGAGCCCGCTCTATCACCTGCTCCCGCTGTGCAGCTGCAGCGTTGGCGTAGTAGTCCATGTTGGCTCTACGCAGAGGGCCCTCGTCCTCGGGATTAGGAGTGCCAGCCAGCATCCGTTGCTCAACATCTGCTGGCAGCCGGGCCTGCTCTCCGCGGTCATCGCGACCACCGAACTGGTTTTGCCACCAAGCAGCGTCGGCATCTCGTAGAGCCAGCTGAACACTCAGCCCCAGCTCTTCGGGGTGGCGAGGCAGGGGTGGAATTGGCTGCTCCGGGAACATCCGGCTGTGGAGCTCAATGAACCGCTGGGCTTGGTTAGTCATGGGAGGCGATACAGCCGACGAAGGGTTGGATTTGCCCTGCGATTGGCGATCAACTGCGTGATGCCTGGTGCTCTCCGGTCCCTCAAAGACTCGGGGGATACCCCCTCGGTCTTGAAACGTTGGAAAGCATGCTCAGACCACTGGTCGGCCATGCGCTGGCTCTGTGGGAACAACTGCCGGGCGCATTTATTGCACCTAGCAAGCAGCAACCAATCTTCTTTAGACAGGTTCCAATCGGAATCCATCAAAAGCAGTGCAACACTGCAATTCTACGCCAGATGTTGACAAATAACCTCCATCGCTGGCATATTGTTTGTGAGAACTACCCGCGCTTCGAAGAGAAAAGCAGAAATCGCAATCCTACCCCCACCGATTACAGATAGTGATATCACTAATCACAATCAACGAATAGAATAACATTCGCATCAGTGATATCAATAATCCGTCTAGGTCTAATGATTGGCAATTAGATATCTTGTGCTCCTGATTGCAATAAAAACCACCCGAAAGTGAGCACCAGGTGCTTTTCTGTAAGGAAGAGCAACCGATTCAGACCCGTTCTGCAAACGTTGCTCTGCTCACTTGCACCACTCCTGATCAATGAAGCAAAACCGCTTCGGCCAGGCGTCGGTCTTGAGTCCTCAGCACCTGGACAACTTGATCGATGCGCTGCCTGCTGGGCCTCATCGAGTCCTCGCCACAATCCTCCGCTACACAGCCGCGAGGATCAGCGAGGCTCGGTTGCTCACGTGGGCAGCAATTTCTGATACACACATCCTCTTCACTGCAGCCACCACCAAAACGAAAACATCGAGGGAGGTGCCCTTGGCCCCTCAGCTGCTTGATGTACTCAAACGGTGGAAGGCTGAGACCAACCCAAGCCCATCGGACTTCATCGTCCCGGGTGGAGTGGTTGGCAGGCCAATGAGCCGACAAGCGTTCGATAAACAGCTGCGGGCAACGTGTGAACAGCTGGGCCTCTCAGGCGTCAGCACCCACTCGTTCCGGCGGAGCTGCTTAACGGCGGCCAATGACAAGGGCATCAGCCTGCGACACCTCCAAAGCATCAGCGGCCATACGTCGCTGGCGGCATTGGAGCGTTATTTGGCCGTCCGCGAAGAACACAAGGTCGCCGTGGTCGAAGCCTTCGGCTAACTGGCCCTATTAAGGGCCGAATCAGAACTTCTGAATGGCCGCATCGTTATGAAAGGGCCGCGGCCCCTCAATGCGGACAACCAGATCCCAACGACCAAGGTCATCAGGCAACTGATCGTCCTCGCCGTCGTGAATGGTGAAACACCGCATCGTGGGCGGCACCACTGCAGGAGCAACACGGTCCAGCCGGGCCTGGAGTTGCTGCAGCGCTATCAGGTGATTCATGGCCACGATCACGCCATCACACCCATTTTCCTGGGGTGAATCGGCTTTTTAAGAGGGCCAATTTCCCCTAGGCGGGAGCCCTTCTTCCCTCGTAAGAACCGTTCCGGCGCAGTCGGAGTGGGGCTTATGCGGGAAGGCGGGAAGGGGGGTATCTCTATGAGCTGCCGGGCCTCGGTCTGTTTCCTCAGCAATGGAAGAAGAAGGGTTAGTTCCCTCCTTCCCTCATTACCTGAGAAGGCACGGGGCCCAGCGGTTCTCACGCGGGAACCCCACCTTCCCTCACACCTCCCGCGTTCCCTCTTTGGGGAGGAGGAATCGATAGTCCATGCCACCGCGGGGACCAGAGCGGACCTCGCCATAACCGGCTTTGGCTAGCTCCTGGAGCATCTCCTGCATCTCGGCGGCATCGAACCGCTCCTTCTCGGCGGGGCTGCAGTTGTTGCGGAGTGTCCGCTGTGGGATCCAGTCCTTGGTTTTCCCCGCATTGCGGTGGAGGCGCCACATGCACTTCTCCTTGGCGGTCTGATTGGCCTCCACGTTGAACTGCATGGCGTACCGGTCGAGGTGTTCAACAAGCCGTATGGCTCGCTGGACGAACTCGACACCCACCTCACCATCACCGGTCTTATCGGTGACGTAATCGAGCACCCACAGCAGGCCGGCAATTCGTCCGACCTTTCCGGGTGACTTGTTCAGCAGAGCTGCATGGCTCGGAAGCATTGCCTTCTGCGCCGCCTCCGACACCCGGTAGTCGTAATCGCAGAACACCTTCAACGCTTCGGCGTCGAGGGTCAGGAACACCGAGGGCATCCGGTGAACCCTCAGCGGTATCACGCTCAGGGCTTCCTCAGCGATTGCGATGGCCTTGAGCTCCTCTGCTTTCCTGGTGTCCGGCAACCGCACGACCTTGGCTGGCAATGGGGAGAACAAGAACCGAGCCCACTGGCCATCGGCATCCTTGTCGTCCTGCATGCCCCGCAGCACGTCTGGCTGAATCGCTCCAGAGATGGTGATCTTGGTGTCGTCGCAGTAACGGCTCTCCCCAACACGCTTGGAGAAAAACCCCCTGCCGTCGAAGAACTCGAGCATCTGCTTGGCCTGGGCGCTTCCGGCCTTGGACTTGCCGCCCGGCTTGTACTGATCGAGCGCAGCAAACCAACCGGCGAGCTCGTCCTTCAGCACCAGCAAACCCAATCGCCACTGCTCCTGAGCCATTAGCTGCTCCTCCATCGCTTCCTGCGTGGCATCACTGATGTCCAGGCAGGGATTCATCGGGGGAGTTGGCGGATCACCGTCTTCAGCTGCAGCGAGCTGGGCCTTGTAGGCCAGCAACTTCTCCCGGTACTGACGCCGCAGCTCCTTCTTCAGAGGGGCCAGCGGCTTCTTGATGAGCGCCCGCTCTGCCGGGGTTTTCCTCGTGCCGGTGTCACCCACAACGCAGTGGTAGAGGTTCAGCGGCACCTCGAAGTCGGTCTCCGCGATCAACTCGATGGTGCAGCCGAGCCGTACCGCCGCCGACACCGTGGTCAGGAAGCTGGTGATGATCAGCGTGTCTGGCCACGGCATGTAGCGGGTGATCCGCCGCAGGTCTGCAGCCACCGAGGCGGGAAACATCTCCTCCAAGGTGATGGGCCGCTCCACCGGCATCGGCTTAGCCGCGGCCTCGAGCAGCTCCTCCTGTAACCGCCACCCGCCCTGCCGGGCCTTCTCGATGAAGGTTCCGATGGTGTTGGTGGGGGTGCTGTTGATCGTGGTGATGCGCTCGATGGGATCCCAGTTCTCGGACTCCCAGCCGGCCTCCAGGCAAATGGCGCCGGCCTCTTCAGCCCCGAAGTGACCCACCAGGGCATAAAGCGCGGAGATGCAGATGGCGTAATCGCCCTGCCCGGTCTGCTCACGCTTGGGCAGACATTGAGCCATCTCAACGGCCAGGCGGTGCTGTTCTTCGCGGGAGCGACGGGAGAACCATCCCTCCTCCTTCAACCAGTGGCTGTCCTCACTGAAGAAGCCCTTCCGAGGTGATGACCGAGGCCGGCTGTCCTCCAGCGGCGGCAGGAATTTCTCCAGCAACTGGAGGCCGTAGACACGTCCGCTCACAAGGACCATGCGGGCGTGTTCTTTCCTGCCGTGGTCCTTGTAGACACCGCCGTGCACACCACCCGGCAGTCGCATGACCTGGCATGGGCTACTGATGGAGTCATCCGCCCCATACGCCTCGCTCACCTTGGAGCAGGCCAGATTCAGACGCTTCTGCAGCTCCGTGAACTTGGCTGGGGTCAACTCCTCGTCAACCCGGAAATAGAAGTGCAGCGACTGGCCGCCGGTCCGCAGCACAAATGTTGGAGTAACCGGCAGGGCGTCATGAACGACCTGCATCTGTTCCTGATCGGTCAGGCCTCCATCGCCCTCGATGAAGATCACCCGGCTGCAGTTGATGTGGTCATTGCTGGCACCCCAAACCTTGAGCCGTGCGTTCTTGGTGAAGTGCTCAGGCTTGGTCCCCCAGTCAGCCGGTTTCGGCAGGGCTGGGTTCACCACGATGCCGAGGCTGTGGTGGCGGTTATTCCGCAGGCCGGTCTCCACCTCATCCTTCGGAATCACCCCATCGGTGATGTCGAAGTGGATGCCGCCGCCACCACCCTTCTTGGGTGGGAACAGCACGAGCAACCGCTCGCCGGGGGCTTCTGTGAGCTTTAGGTAGGCATCTACCTGGGGCCAGTCCACCAATGGCAGACCGCCCTTCTGGACAGGATTCTTGGGCATAATTAGGAAGGCTTAGTGAACGGCCCGGCTTCCCTTCAGCCGGGTTTTTCTTGGTCAGGCCGTAGGCCGATCTGCATCCCGCTGGGCGTAATACGCAGCCAGCGCCAGGCAGTAGTCGGCGAACTCGGGATGGACCTCTACCTGGCGGTAGTAGTGGGCCCGCAACGCTTCCCACCGAGCTGCGCTTTCGCAGTCCTCGGCGGGCACGGTGTTGCGACTGCCCAGCGGCGGCAGGAACGTCTCCATCAACGGGACACCTCCTGGGCATCAGCTAGAGCCCAATCGGCATGGAACTGATGACCCCGCCCGTGCCTACGGACCGAGATGGGACGGAACCGTCCGTCGACGCGCCACTGGCAGAGGGTGCGAGTCGAGATGCCCAACAGCTGGGCGAGCTCTCGAGGTTCCAGCCACTGCTTGTTGCGCTGGGGGGTGGTGGCTACGAGCTGCTCCACAGCAGAGCTGAGTCGCCTCAGCTCCGCCCTGGTCTGCTCGAGCTGAAGCTCGAGGGTTGTCATGTCAGTCGCACCCCTGCTCGCTGGCCGTCAGAGGTTCCTGAACGCTGTTGTCGTAGGCGCGTTCGACAACCTCAGGCTTCGCGTTGATACGTGGAGACTTGGAATCCGGCACGACATGCGTGCGGACAGGGGGCTGCGCCAGCGGAGCAGCTCCGTTGTTGTTGGCCGTAAAAGGCATGGGGCTTAGTCGTTAATCCCCTTGGCCTCAGCTATCCGATTCAGTGCTCCGATCTCCAGCATCGAGAAGTCCCACCGGGCACCTGGGGCCCACTCAGCACATTTCTCGACGTACTGCAGGGCCTCGGTGTCGGTGTAGTCAGCACTCTTCGGCACCCGCACAGGCGTGCCGTTGACGTGCAGGACGCCCTTCCGATTTCTGGTGATCCGATCCTTCATCCGAGCTGATGGCTCATCAGGGGGTGGGTGACCGGAGCCGGGAAGGCGTCCACTCTGGGATTTCGACTTCTCCCAGTGCAGGGGTGCCCTAGTGGGCGAGCCTGCGTCGTAACCAGAGGATAACGGCGATCGCCGGCATCGCCACGGCATGCCGGAGGTAGGCCCAAACTAGGCCCATCACTGCCGGGTGGGCATGAGATCCCTTGCATTTACTGGCGGACTTCGGCATTCAGAAAACCACCGAAGATGACGACGGGCTGAGTGAGGCGAGACGTGCTGCTCACCGGATCAACGCACATTGCGGAGCCTTGATCAGGTCGTAGCCACGCCGAATGCGGCTTCCACCAGGTTCAAGAACCGTGCTCAGCTGCTGATCCTCAGACGAAGCCTCAAGAACCACCTGCTGACCGATCAACACGATCCTGAAGCGCCAAGGGAGAAGACCCGGAAGGGTGAAGCTCATGGAGATCCTGGTTCTCGCCTCACGCTGCCGCAATTCAGAACAACGTCCATCCCTGCAAGGCAAAGGAAAGTCGAGGAATCAGTAGAGAGGTTTCTCGGCCACAACGGCGAAGAAAGGATCTCCCTTGCCGCCGAACAAGCCCATCACACCCTCGGCGCGGGTGTCTTCGGCAACGATCTCCGGCTGGGGCCAACCCTGGGCCATCAACACCTCGGCGACGTAACGCAGGTGATCACCGTCATCACCGTCGGTCCAGACCTGGGGAGCCTTGGTAAAGAACATTCGATTGGAAAACGCCACGATCACCTGACCCCGAGGGCGGGTGATCCGCCACAGCTCAGCGGCGATCGGCTCGGGCTGTTGCAGGTACTGCCAACCGGCCACGATCAAGGTGGCATCGATCGATGCATCCTCAACCGGAAGGGTTTGGTCGCGGTTGAGGTTCTGAACCCAGTGCCGATCCAATCGGGGGTTGGCACTCAGCTCCTCAACATTGAGACCATGGCCGATGACGTTGTCGTAACTGACGTCCTCCGGCAGGTGGCTCACCCAACTGCTCATCAGATCCAACACCTTGGCACAGGGAGGAATGCGCTCGCGGTAGAGGGTCGTCAGCCGAGCACGAAAACCCGCATCCAGATGGTGAACGAAACGCGGCTCGCTGTAGAAGATCGCGTCGTCGGTGGCATCCAACTTGAAGCGTTGGGAGTCCTTCAGAACAGGAACAACCGTCATCGATCAACCCAACTGCAGGTACCAACGCAGAGCTGCACCAAGCTGACCCGCGATTCCCAAGCCCGTGGCCTTTTCAAGCACCACGGCAGCCAAGAAACCGAGCATGGCCACCCGGCCATTGAGCCGCTCCACATCGGTCAGGGCAGACCGGTTCCAGGGGCGTGCTGTGGTGAGCGACTCGCCGAAGCGTTCCGGTTCCTCGTAACGAAAAGCAGGCCGACTCATCGCAATGCGCAGATCCAGCGGACCTTAACCACGGTTCCATCGCGACCGGGGTATATGGTCCAGGCACCATTGGCCTGGCGTTGCTCCAGCTGACCTTTGGCACAGTTGGCACGCATCGGCAGAACCCGTTGCGTCCACTGGTCCTGGCCAGCGCGCTGAATCAGCAGGCCTGCTTCCACCTCAACGGAACCGTCCACGCTCTTGGGGGCCCGGATGTATTCAGCCGCCTTGATCGCGGGGGTGTCGAGGGCTTCCATGAAGATCCAGCCGTCGCCCGGCAGCAGATCGCCGCGACGGGATTGCCAAACCGCAGGCTCCTGCATCGGCTGCCATTCCGCCTGAACAGGCCCTGCGATGAGGGACAGGAATGACGCGAGAGCAACGTTGAAGGCCAAAGCAGGGGAGGCCATGGGCAGCGGGATGCGGGAAGAGAGGTGAGACGGACTGTTGGTCGCTTCAAACAGCTTTACGAAGCGTTGAAACGCAAACATGAATGAATGGTTATGGAATTCCACCCGGCAGGAGTGCCAGCTTGAAACCACTGCTTCATCAGTCCATGGCCAGCATTGCTCAGGGACGGGCTGCCTACACCGTCCGCCACAAGACATCCAACGGAGAAAAGCTGGAATCCTGCTTCTACGCCACCGATGCCTTTGAGGCCCGTCTGCTGGCCATGGAGTTCAACGCTTATATCCGGCAACACCCGAATTGCATCGATTCGATCCTCAGGACGGAGGCTTGAGCGGCGCCCGGCGACGCTCCACCTGAACGAAGACCAGCCAGGCCAAGCTGGCGAGCCCCCCTCCGATCCAATCGCTGCGCAGCAGTTCAACCAGGGCAACGGTGCTGGCCCCGATGCGCAGTCCCCGTAGAAGCAGGTCCGTTATGGGAGGTGTCCGGCGCTTGTCGCGCTGCATGGGCCGACTCCGAAAAGATGGGGATGTTGCAGAGCCCCATGATCTCAGCCTTGCCTGGTTCTCCTGCCGCAGCTCTTCTGGCGAGGGAAGACCAGAGCCGCCGTGAGGGCAGCGGCATTCAGATCGAGCAGCTGCCGGGCTGCTGGATGTTGCAGCAAACCTGGACCCGCAGCGGGGATGCACCGGCTCCTGGCACCGCAACGCTGCTGCGCTGGCTGCAGGCCAGCCTGAGCTTGAGCCACAGCGACCAGGGCCTGAGCATCGTGAATCAGGTCTGCCTGGCCGGTTTCCGGTTCCGGTTCAGCGGCCAGGCCCAGCTGAAGGGTTCCAGACCACTGCTGATGTTCCGCTTCACGTCGTTGGAGCTGAGCTGGTTCGATCAGGTGCTGCTGCAGCGAAGCCTGCCGTCACCGGAACCCCAACGCTTGCCCTTCTTTGCCCTGATCGAACTGAACGAGCAGCAGGGAACACTCACAGCGCGGGGTCGGGGCGGTGGACTGGCCCAGTGGTCCCGCAAGACACCGGAGGCGTCATGAAACCCGCTGTCGCACTGGCCATGCTCGAGAGAGAAGGCCGATGGCTGCTCCAACTGCGCGACGACATCGACTCGATCATCTATCCGGGCCACTGGGGGTTGTTTGGCGGCCATCTCGATCCGGGAGAAACAGCCAGCGAAGCCGTGCACCGCGAATTGCAGGAAGAGATCGCTTGGTCACCCAGCGTGCCGCTCGAACCATGGTTCAGCGACGACAGCGGCAACCGAGTGGCCCACGTGTTCCGCGGAACGCTCAGCGTGCCCGTGAGCCAACTGCAGTTGAAGGAGGGCCAGGAGATGAAGTTGGTGCCCCTCAGTGATCTGGTGCGTGACGCCATCTGGAGTGAGCGGCAGCAGGAGCTCCGGCCCGTCGCTCCGCGCCTGTCGATCGTGATCGATCGGTTGCTGCAGGAGGGCCATGACCACTGAAACCTGGCTGGATCTCCGCAATGTGGAGGCATGGCTGGGCAATCGCCCGGTGCTGCACAAGCTCAACCTGCAACTGAAACTGCGGCAGTCCACAACGGTGTTGGGGCCCAATGGCGCAGGCAAAAGCAGCCTGGTGAAACTGATCGACCGCAGCCTGTATCCCATCGTTCGCCCTGACGCTCATTTGCGGTTGTTTGGCAGCGAGACGGTGAACCTCTGGGCGCTGCGCAGCCGCCTGGGGGTTGTGTCGAGCGACATGGAACAGCGGCTTCACCCCAAAACAGCTGTTGAAGAGGCGGTGGTGAGCAATTTTTATGGGGCCACCCGGCTGGGTCGGGATCAGAAGCCCACTGCGCGGCAATGGGAGCAGGCGCGGGATCTGCTCGATCAACTGCACCTCCACAGCATCCGTGAACGCTGCTGCGGAGAGCTGTCGGACGGACAGCGGCGGCGCCTGTTGATCGCTCGCGCCCTTGTTCACGAACCCGAGGTGCTGGTGCTGGATGAGCCGAGCCGTGCCCTCGACCTCCAGGCCTGCCATCAGTTGCTGGCGATCCTGCGGCGCTTGATCCAAGCGGGAACCACCGTGGTGCAGGTCACCCATCGGGTGGACACGATCGTTCCGGAGATGGAACGGGTGCTGTTTCTGGCAGAGGGACGTCTTGTTGGGGATGGAAGCCCACGGGAGATGCTGCGGCCCGCCGAACTGAGTGAACTGTTCAACACCCCGCTCAACGTGGTGGAAGCCCACGGCTTTCGCCAGGTTCTTCCGGGGTAGATCGGTAGGCAGCACCCTGCTCTGCTAGGGATGAGGGCCAGACCACGCAATCGCCATGGCAACGGCAGAACAGAAAAAGACCATCACCAAGAAGCGCCTGCAGGAGCTGCGCAACCAGTGCCGTGACCACTACAACGTGGTGGCCGATGGTGTTCTGCCCGACGGTGCCGATGTGCGCGTCACCATGGGCAAGCTCCAGGAGCTGATCGAACTGCTGGATGGCAAAGCCAAGTGGGATGACAGCGAAGCCTCCTGAGCCGTTCCAGAACATGCGGGACGATCTTGATTACCGCGAGCCGTGGGACCAGGACGGTTCCAAGCAAACGGCATCGGATCAGGGTCGTTCCGCCAAGGACTTTCACTTTCGAGAAGCCGGCGTTCAGCGCTTCAACGACACCTACGACTGGGACGACGACGAGCGCTGATCCACTGATCCACGCATCAACTGATCAGAGACGCCGCAGCACCCCCTGCCCAGGTGCAAGAAGGAAGGCGAGCACGAATTGCGCGGTTTGCGCCAGCACAATGCAACCGGCGGTGGAGCTGTCGGTCCAGTAGCTGATGAACACTCCCAGCACACTGGAGAGCACGCTGCTGGTGACGGCCAGCAGCGTCATCCGGTCGAACCGATCGGTGAGCAGATAGGCCGTGGCCCCGGGGGTGACGAGCATCGACACCACCAGGATGATTCCCACGGTCTGCAGACCGGCAACGGCGGCCAGGGAGAGGAGTCCCAACAGCATGTAGTGCAGGAGTCCGGTGTTGATCCCGATCGATCGGGCGTGGGTGGGATCGAAGCAGAAGAGCATCAGGTCCCGCCGGAACAGCAGCAGCAGCACCAGCACCAGCACCGAAATCACCAGGGTCTGCTGCACATCCCCCGTTGAGATCCCCAGCACATTGCCAAACAGGATGTGGGTGAGATCGATGTTGCTGCGCGTCTTGGAGACGAGCACGAGCCCCAGAGCGAAGAAGCCGGTGAAGACAAGCCCAATGACGGTGTCTTCCTTCACCCTCGACTTCTGCTTCACAAAGCCGATGGCGGCAACGGATCCGACACCGAAGACGAACGCCCCCAAGGAGAAGGGCAGGCCCAGCGCATAAGCGACAACTACGCCGGGTAGAACGGCATGGGAGACAGCGTCACCCATCAACGCCCATCCCTTCAGCGTCATGAAGCAGGACAACAGCCCGCAAACACCACCGACGAGGGCGCTGATCAACAACGCCTTGACCATGAAGGCGTGACTGAGGGGTTCCAGCAATAGCTCCATCGGTTCAGTATGGGCGCGCTGCAGCCGGTTCGATGCCCCGCGCCTCCACCCAGAACGCACGTCCCGCGCTGCGCCGGCTACCCACCCGCCCCAACCGGATGGTTCAGGCCGTGGTCAGCCGCCTGCTTCCGCTGCTCTTCCGCAGTCAGGGGCTCGAAATCCACCAGGGCAATGCGGCAGAAGACTTGGCGAAAGCCTTTGCAGCGCAGCAGTCGGGCGGCTGCAATTTGCTGATCGCCTTTCGCCACCCCAGCACCCGCGATCCGGTGGTTCTGGCGGATCTGTTCTGGAGCCGTGTTCCCAAGGCGGCACGGCGGCTCAAGCTGCCGTTGCCACGACCCATCCAGCTGCGGTTTCTCTACGACCGTGGCATTCCGATTTGGGCTGGTCAGGTCATTGGTTGGCTGTTGCAACGCAGTGGCGGCATCGCCATCCACCGCGGTCGATTGGACCGGCCGGCCCTCGCCCAGGCCCGTGCGGCTCTGAGCCGAGGGCGCTATCCGCTGGTGGTGGCACCAGAAGGAGCCACCAACAACCTCTCCGGCGAGATGGCTCCCTTGGAGCCGGGGGTGGCCCAGCTGGCATTTTGGGCCGCTGAGGATCTGGAAAGAGCCAACGACGAGCGGCCGCTGGAGGTGTTGCCCATCGGCATTCACTACAGCTGGAGACACCCCAACTGGATCGCCCTCCAAGCGCGGTTGGCATCCCTCGAATGCCATCTCGGCATCCCCTACCCCGATGCCGGACCGGACAATCCCGAGACCACTAGCCGCGACCGGCTGATCCAGATCGGCATGAAGCTGCTCAAAGCCCTTGAGCAGCTCGAACGGCTGAAGCCCGACCCAGCACAGACCTTCAGCGAGAGGATTGATGCCTACCGCCGGCATGGCCTGGCCAAAGCCGAGACGCATTTCGGCCTGCGTGCCGTCGGCAATCTTCAGGAGCGCTGCCGCCGGATCGAGCAGGCCGCCTGGGATCGGATCTACCGGGAGGGTGTTGATCAGCTCCCGCCGCTGGAGCGAAGCCTGGCGGACTGGGAGGCACGGGAAGCCGACCTCGAACTCACCCGCATGCGACTGGTGGAGCATTTCACCAGCGTGAGTGGTCATTACATCAGTGATCGACCCGACTTTGACCGCTTTGCCGAGATGTTGCTGCTGGTGGAGGAAGCGATCGGCTGGATCGAAGACAAGCCCTGGAAGGGTCAGCCCAGCCTCGGCCCACAACGGGTGGAGGTGCAGCTCGGACGAGCCTTGCCCGTGCGGCCTCGCCTGAATCAGTACCGCAGCAACCGTCGCGAGGCGATGCAGGTGTTCATGCAAGACCTGGAGCAGGCTCTCATTGCCCTGATGCCCGACGCCTCTCGGGCAATGACAAAGGACGCGGGAGAGCTCTGATTTAGAACGTCTCCTCAGGGGAGCTGTTGCCCGTCAGCAGATCGGGCGGCACGCCACCGAAAGTCATGGCGAGGTTCTCGGGCGTGAACACCTCTGAGGTTTCCCCGTAGGCGAGCACGGTCTTGTTGATCAGAACCACCAGATCGCAAAAATCACGAACATGGCCCAGGTCGTGGGTGGAGATCAGGATGGTGCGGCCCTCGTCGCGGAACTGAAGAAACAGCTGAGCCATCAGCTGCTCCGTGCGCACATCAACCCCATTGAAGGGCTCATCCAGCAGCAGCACGTCAGCGCGCTGGGCGATGGCTCGAGCCAGGAACGTGCGCTTGCGCTGACCACCGGAGAGGGTGCCAAGGGGACGATCGGCCAGCTCCAGCAGATCAACCCGCGTCAAGGCGTCCCGCACAGCCACACGATCGGAGCTGCGGGGAATCCGCAACGCATTCATCGCGCCGTAGCGGCCCATCATCACCACATCCCACACCGACACGGGGAACTGGGCATCCACCCCTTCGCTCTGGGGCACATAGGCCACCGCTTGATGACGCTGGGCTTCAGCAACGCTGCTGCCGTTGATGCGGATTCTGCCGCGCGAGGGTCGCACAAACCCAGTAAGGGCCTTGAAAAACGTCGATTTTCCGGCACCGTTCATGCCCACCAGACCGCAGATGCAACCGGCTGGCAGGTGCAGGCTGGCGTCGTACAGGGCAACCGTGCCGTTGTAGTCCACACAGAGCTGGTCGGCCTGAATGCGCATCAGCGGTTGCTCTCGGACAAGTCCAAGCCCTTGCGGATCAGACCCACATTGTGCCGCTGCAGTTCCAGCAGGGTGGGTGCAGGCCCGTCCGGAGACGAGAGGGAATCCACGAAGAAAGTTCCACCGAATCGTGCTCCGGCCGCCGCTGCCACCTCCCGTTGGGCTTTATCGCTCACGGTGCTTTCACAGAAAATGGCCGGAACCTGCCGCTCGCGCACCTTGTCGATCAACCGTGCCATGCGTTTGGGTGTGATCTCGCTTTCGGCATTCACCGGCCAGAGATAGGCCTCTTCGAGTCCGTAATCCGCTGCCAGATAGGTGAAGGCCCCCTCACAACTCACCAGCAGCCTTTGCTGGGCCGGCAGCGCGGCGATCGCCATGCGCAGCTCCTGATCCAGGGCCTGGAGCTTGGCTTTGTAGACCGACGCATTAGAGGCAAAGACCTCGGCTCCGGCCGGATCGAGTTGGCTGAAGGCTCGCTCCAGATGGTCCACGTAGCCCATCGTGCGCTGGGGGGACATCCAGGCATGGGGATTGGGCTTACCGGAATAGGCGTCCTCCGTGATCAGCAGAGGCTCCATCCCCTCCGAAAGGGTGATGGTGGGCACGTCCCCCGCTGCAGCCGTGAAACGCTGGGCCCACAACTCCAGCCCCAACCCGTTCTCAACAATCAGGTCCGCCTTGCTGGCGCGCTCGATGTCACTGGGGGTGGGTTGATAACCGTGGATCTCGGCCCCTGGCTTGACGATCGAAGCCACCTGGATCCGATCACCCGCCACATTGCGGGCGAGATCGGCCAAGACCGTGAAGGTGGTGAGCACCTGGGGGCGGGAATCCGCGGCGATGTTCTGGTCTCGGCTGCGGCAAGAGGCCAGCAACACACCCATCACAACCAGCAGCACGGCCGCCGAACGTTTCCAGCTCAACAGGTGCAATGAAGACAAATTTGGCCTGATCAAGGATCGCACCTGCCGGTCCTAAAACAACTGCGACAACGGCAGGGAAACGCTGCAACGAAGCGATGCAATCGCCGAAGCGCCAAGATCACCTGACTCACTGAACACCCGTGCGCAGGTCTGAGCGAGTGGAGGTGATCCTGCAGCGCCTCCACGAGCAGTACCCGGAAACACCTGTCCCCCTGGATCACAGTGATCCGTTCACCCTGCTGATCGCTGTTCTGTTGAGTGCCCAGTGCACAGACAAGAAGGTGAATGAGGTGACACCGGCGCTGTTTGCCGCCGGACCGACACCCGCCGCCATGGCAGCACTCGAGGAGGAGCAGATCCTGGCGTTCATCCGGCAGCTCGGGTTGGCCAAAACCAAGGCCAGAAACGTGCGCCGCCTCGCTCAGATTCTGGTGACGGCCTACGACGGCGACGTACCCCAGAGCTTTGAGGAACTCGAGGCGTTACCCGGCGTGGGGCACAAAACAGCCAGCGTGGTGATGGCCCAAGCCTTCGGCGTGCCCGCCTTCCCCGTCGACACCCACATCCACCGGCTGGCCCAACGCTGGGGATTGAGCGACGGCAGCAGTGTGGCGCGCACGGAACAGGACCTCAAGTGCCTCTTCCCCAAGGAGCACTGGAACCGCCTGCACCTGCAGATCATCTTCTGGGGCCGTGAGTTCTGCACAGCACGGGGCTGCGACGGAACCGTCTGCCCCATGTGCCGTGAGCTTTATCCGAAACGGCGCCGTCCTGTGATCACCCGCAAGCCCTGATCAAGACAGCAGCTCTTCAGCATTGGCCTTAATCACGCAATCAGCGGTCGGGTAGCTCACACAAAGGAGGGCAAACCCCTGGCCGATCTGATCATCATCGAGAAAGCTCTGATCGGTCTGATCCACCGAACCACTCACCAAACGGCCGGCGCAGGTGGAACAGGCGCTGCCCGGCAGGAATAGGGCAGATCAACTCCGGCCTCCTCGGCTGCATCAAGGATGAACGCGTCATCAGGGCACGAAAAGCTGGCACCACCCTCGATGCTGATGTTGAAAGAGGCCATGACGCGGAAGATCCTGAAGGGTTGGTAGCTGGATCACCCCATCAGCGCCAAGGCAGCTGGATCCGCACCCTGCTCCCATGAACGTTTGGGGGAGGCGCAGGCGAGGGAACCTGCGCTCGTTCAACTCCCCGAAGCGTTGGCAGTGATGCTCGCGCCTTCGGAATCATCACGCGAATGAAAACAGTTCTTACTAAGCAGTAATACCTAAAAACGTGCGCATCGATACCCGCCAAAGCGCCATCGTCTTGGACAGTGCATCACGAAAGCAGTGGTGCTTTCCATGCGTCAAGAGGAGGGGTGGGCTGAGGGGCCTGCTCCTTTTTTTTTGGCCTGGACCTGAACCAGAAGACCACTTGACCAGCCAAACCCACCATTGCTAGTACTAATGTACTTGCAGCATGGTCATGGGAGAGGGCTGGCTGATTGACAGCGACGACCGCTGGATCTGGCGATTCCATCGCGACCAGAAGGGATGGATTCATGAGCCGAAGGTCTTCATCGACAGAGGCCGGCGCCTGCCTGACGGCCCTCCCCTGCTGAAGGAACGCCGACACCTGCGAAAGGCCGAAGCAGAACAACTCTGGGCGTCCTTGCAGACCCAGGGCTGGAAGCGCCTTGCATCTCCGGCCTGGGGCGACGCGGTTGAACTTTGAGACAGGTCGCTGGGGCCAACTGCAAGGCTGTCCATCAGAAATCCCAGCGGACGCATCGGATTGGCATGTTGGTTTTGTGAGGAAAAACGCCTCACAGGGTGGAAACAAGGACACACTCCTGCGAGCCGTTTTGGAACCCCTGCCTTTGGCGGGGGTTTCTTTTTGTCTGCCAGGGAGCCCATGGAATCGGTCATCAACGAAATCGAGTTCAACTTCGAGCAGACCGTCAGCATTCGAACTGACGTGAAGCTGAGCAAGGACGACGTAAAGCAGATCGTCTCAGAAGCTCCCGCAGAAACCCTGGAAGAGATCGTTTACCAAAGCCTGGTGACCGATGAGCTGTATCTGAGGGCGAGGGCCAAGGAGATCGCCGCCAAACTCAAACAAGACGATCTTGAAGTGAACAGAATCGAGTACTGGGACGACGAAGGAAACAAGGTCTGAGCCTGTCCCCCTGGGCGGGCACTGTCTGACGCCTGCGATGAACGAGAGACCCCTGCTGGCGGAACAGGACCTGCTTGAGCCATGGTGCACAAAGGTGCCTTTTAAGGCTGTTGCGCACTCAACATCAGCATCGTCAGCAGGTGCTGGCTCAGTCCCCGGCCGGCAAGCCCCGATCCTTGATGGATTTCCGCTGGGCGCTATCAGAGCCTTCAGGCCCAAACCCTGCGTCAGCTAAGCAAAGAGCAGCGGTTGTTTCGACGCAACAAGCTGCACCGGATCGATGGATGACCAAAATCTCGCGCCTGCTCTCTCGCCCTAAAAAGAAGATGTCTCGCCCTAAAAAGCAGACCCGCTGATCGAATCAGCCAGGGCAAACCATCGAAACCATCAATCAATCAGTCTCCAGACGCACAGGCCTACGCAGAAACCAGCACTGTGACTGATCAAGGCTTAAGCAGCTATCCAATTCTGCTGAGAATCGGCTCCAGATCGAAGTTGTAGCCCCGAACTACAAGATCTGCGCGGCGCTTCAAAGGGTGAATGAAGCGACGCTCACCCGGGAGCATTTCGCGCAGCATCTGGCGAATCACATAGGAAGCCGGCCTCTGCCTGTCGCGAACATCACGCCAGAGACGCTTGATCAACCTCTGAAGCAGTGGGGTTTCGACGTACACAACCAGCGAAATGGGCACATCCTCCAACAGGTGCTGTGGCCCGTAGGAGCCTTCCACCAGAACCATGTCATAGGGCTGCTGCAACAACCTGGAGCTCACCCTGCGGCTGCGCATGTCGTAGCTGCGCAGCGCGTTCAACTGGCGGTAGCGAACAGCGCTGAGTTGCAACCTCAGCTGATCCGCATCAATGGCATCCACCGTGTCGAAGCCATAGCGCGAGCTGGGAGACCAACCAGAGCGGTAGTAGTCGTCGCAGGCGATCAGCAGGGGATGACGCCCCCTGGACCGCAGCTGCTCGGCCAGACGGGCGGCCAGGGTTGTTTTGCCGGCCGCAGACGGCCCGCAGATGCACACCAGAGGAACTGCCCCAGACAAGCGCTGTCTTCATACAGAACCATGCTGACAACGCCGCTCCAAAAGAAGCAGAAAAAACAGTAGCCGTTGATACTAATTGGGGTTAGGGTGTGGACACGTTGAGCCTCATCAACAGGCCGCAGTCAGATCCACGCCAGGCAACGGGGGCGTGGGCACCGCGCAAGAGAGAGATGAACACCCTTCAACTGATCAAGGCACGGACTGTGCGCAATCAGGCCATCGAATCGGCCAGAACACAGATGGCACGGGCCTTCCGCCACAAGGGCCACACCGACCGGGTCCACACCCCGGTTGGAAGCAAAACCAAAGTGCTGCGCTATCGCGGCGTCGCCTACGAATCGATCGACCAACAACAGCACCCAAGCGGCGGACGGGAACTGCGTTACCGCGGCGTCAGCTACGACGTGTACTGAAGCCAGCGTTCCATCCATGATTGAAGCGGGGACAACCCCGCTTTTTTCATGGCCATTGAGGGTGACAAAGCAAGGGTGACAAAGCAGCAGTGGCGCACTGTGGTGATCTCCGTGGCGGCCGTGGCCTTCAGCGCCACAGCAGGCCTGGAGCCTCCGCTGCGGAACCTGATCACATTCGCCAGGGCGGGGGCGAGTTTCAGCGCCAAGCAGCTCTGCAGCAGCGTGCTGATGGCTGGAATGGATCCAGAGCAGGTGCTCAACGAAGATCTGGCCGCCGGCCAGGGGATGATCCACACCCGGATCAAACCAAACGCTGGACGCGTTGAGGCCAGCGCCCTGTTCGGGCTGATTCGTGCTGAAGCGATTCAGAACGGTGAACGGGGCTGCACCTGGCGGATCAATGGGCATCCAAAACCCCGGCTGCCCAAGCCAAACCAGCCTGGCTCCGCGACGTACCAGCCCATTGGCACCGCCTGGCCCCTGATCGCCACAGCCGCCGCAGAACCGCCGGAGATTGATGAGCAGGCACTGAAGGAGGCTCTCGATCGCGCCTTTGAAGAGAACGAGCCGCTCACACCCAAACGCACCCGCGCCGTTGTGGTGGTGCAGAACGGCTGGGTGATCGCCGAGCGCTACGCCCAAGGCATCCAGCCCGACATGCCACTGATTGGCTGGTCGATGAGCAAAAGCATCACCCATGCCCTGATCGGACGGGCCATCCAAGAAGGGCTTCTGGATCCAGGCAAGCCACCGAAGGTGCCCGAATGGAGTGATCCGCAGGATCCACGCCAAAGGATCAGCCTGGATCAGCTGCTGCGCATGAACAGCGGCCTGGCGTTCGAGGAATCGACGGGAACACTGAACTCGGACCTGGTACGGATGCTGACCCAGGAAGCCGACATGGCCGGGTTCGCCGCCAGCCAACCCCTCAGCAAAAAACCGGGAAAAAAGTGGAGCTATTCATCCGGAACCACCAACATCCTCAGCCGGATCCTGAGAAACACCATCGATGACGATCAGCGCTACTGGGGCTTTCCCAAGCAGGCATTGTTCGGGCCTCTCGGGATGGCAACTGCCGTTCTCGAAAACGACAACAGTGGAACCTTGGTGGGCTCATCCCTGGCGTGGGCCAGCGGCCGCGATTGGGCCCGGTTTGGCCAGTTGTACCTGGATCAGGGCCGCTGGAACGGTAAGCAACTTCTGCCCGCAGCCTGGGTTCGGCAGGCACAGACGGCGTCGCGAGGCTCCAAACAGGCCTATGGCGCGCACTGGTGGCTCGGCCGCCGCAAATCAAGGCCGGATCTGCCCAATGACAGCTATTCAGCTGAGGGCTATCAGGGACAACTTCTTCTGGTGGCTCCATCCCAGCGCGCGGTGATCGTGCGACTGGGACAGACACCCAAAAAGCCGGGATTTGATGCCAATGCTTTCGGGGCTGATGTTCTCTCAGCCCTTCGATAAGGCGAACGGCAGGGCTCAGTTCTTGTCGCCGCCCTTGGGAACGAACGCCTGGGATGCTGCAACGAGAAGTCCGGTGATCAGCAGGGCCGGAAGAATGACAGTCGGACCGCCTGGAGCTGTCTGTGAAGCGAACAACAGCATGGTGTTGCAACAAAAACCATTGGATACCCTGCCAGAGCAGGGATCAAACAGCGACTCCCGCAAACGTTTGTCGCAGAGACCAAGGCTCAGCAGATCACAACGGGGAAGAGGAAGAGCTCACCCTGCACAGCCTCACAAACGCGAGCAGAACCGGATGGCCTGGCGCGAGGTTTCGTCGTTGCAGAAACCGTTGGAAAAACCGCGGTCGAAGCCGTTGCCGGAAACACCTTGCGCGGCCGAATCAAGGAATGGCGCATCCACTCGTCAGCGCGGAAGGGGGCGTAGGGGGAACTGGCAGACATGAGCCATGGAGCAGTACATCTGTTTTAGTGCGCATGTACTACAGCGTCAACCCGGGCGCCCTCGGCAACAATCACGTCAACAACCGCCCACCCGCAGGTGTCGCAAGAGAACGAGGCCATCGCCAGCCGCTTGAGCCGGATCGAAGCTCGGCTGGCCAGGATTGAAGAGCTTCTGCTCAACGCAGGAGGTGGTGAAGGTCAGAACCCATCAGCAACGCAGGAACAGTGCTACAAGGCATGGATCCACTATCTGAACAACACCCCTGAGGCCGTCGAAGCTCACCTCACCGCCCACGAGATGGCCGCCCTAAAAGCCTCCATCAACGCCCAAGTTCCAAGCGATTCGTAGAGTTATACACAGCTTTTCCACAGGGCCAAAACAACTGATCCTGGCGAGCAAAGTGGTTTTGGCCATCGGCGTGGAAAACAAGCCTCAGATGCTCAGCAGTCCCCGGCAGATCCAGCCGCTCAATGTGAAGAATGCTGTGCTGGCAATTGATTTCAAGCAATAAATGCATCAGTGATTTCGAAGACGCCTCAAGTAGAAACGAAGCGCTCCTTGCTGTGACCGAAGCAAGCAATCCTCAGGAGAAGCTTCAGGGCACCGATCCGCCAGAGGAGTCGGTTGAAAAACTGTGGAAAAACAAAAGATTCTGTTGTGATGCCTGCAGACAGCCGGGGGACGTGCATTTCCGGGTGAGCACCGCCCGACTCGCGGACTGGATCCTGGTGTGCGAAACCTGCTGGCCAAACTTTCGCGAACAAGCTGGTTATCGCTATGGAGGTACCCGCAAGGCCAACCGCCGCATGCGAAAACGGCGGTAGAAGGATGAAGGTTCAGATCAGTTCACATTGGTGACGGATCACCGTGCCGCGGCGCTCCCAGAATTCCGGCGCTGATTCATCAACAACGCGCCACCACCAACGGCCATCGGTGTAACTGGGAGCACCTGCATTGTTGGTGCGCGGAAGTTGCAAGTCAAGATCGCGCCAGTGCAGCAGAACGCCGTCCCCCGGCAGGGTTCCCTCCAACGTGTTCGGAATGCCCTCCGCCAGACCGGTGAGATCAACGGCTCCTCGCGTGATCTCAACACTGAGCCGATCCCCATCACAGACCCACTCCGCCCACGAGGGCTGGGGCGCCACCAACAACCAGCAGAGCAACAACAACGCCAGACCCAAGCCTTTCGCGACAGAATTCAGCAATGCTGGTAACCCTCATCTACGACGGCGGATGCCCATTCTGTCGAGAGTTCGCCCTCCGCAGTGAGCTGCAGGCGGGTGTTCCCAACCTGCGCATTGTTGACGGGCGCGCCGATCACATGATCCGTCGAGAACTCAATACGCTCGGCCTGCCTCTGCGCAATGGCGCCGTTCTGATCGAAGGAGAGCAGACGTGGCATGGCAGTGAAGCCATTGCTGAACTGAGCCGGCGCATGAAGCCCAGTGATCCGCTGCTGAGGCTGCTGGCCAGGGTGTTTGCTGACAACCAACGCTCAGCACTGGCGTATCCCGCTCTGTTGGCAGCCCGGCGTCTGGCCCTTGCCACACGCGGCCTGAGCGTTGACCCGGATCAAATTCCATCACGCTGAGGCAATGAGCCAAAACACGGGTGGTCGCAACCGATACCCATGAACTACCGTCGAGTCACGTCTAAAGATTTCCTTAAGCATCGATCCTGATCCCTTTGTTCCTGACGCGCTGAGCCATCAGCAACTCAACGCCTTGCTGAAAGCGGCGATGGATCCATCCGCCGCTCCTGAAGGGCAACTCAGCGATGACGAACTGCTGCGCGCTGCACTGAGTGCATGGGCCGACCAAACCCAGGAGCTGCTGCGTTGGATTGAAGGCCAGGGTGATGCCGTTAGCGACACGCGATCACCGAAGCAGGTGATGGCGCTGGGAAGTTTTCGCACCCATCTGGTGATGGGCCTCAAAGCCCTGCGCTATTCCGAGGGCTGAGCCCTCTGCTGCTCCCGACGGGCATCACAACATTCCTCGAGAACGGAAAGAAACTGTTCCGGCTCCGGTTGATCATCAAGATCGAACCGGGTGGCCGTGGTCACTGTGAAGTTGATCCAGGTCTCCACTTCAGTGCCACTGGATGCCATCACCAGGTCGTAGCAGGCTTGAAAATCTGAATCCGGTGCAAGATCACGTGCCGCATTGATGACGTCGTACAGCTGATCCAAACCTTGCGTTTGAGCATCAGCAAAGACGGCACGAATGCGAGCCAACATCAGCAGGCACGCTCAAGCTCAACAACAGAAAGCTCGGCTGTGACGTTGGAGGCTTCTTCAGCGAGCTCGAGGAGCTCTGCATTGAGCTCAAGCAGGATCAAGGCCAGGGAGGATGCAAATTCGATGCAGAACGACTCGTCTATCACAGCACCACCGCGATGAATGAAAAGGTTCTAATCAACACAACAAGTTGACTGTGGATCCCGCAATCCTGCTTTACATGAACAACACAATATGAGAGAAATTCAGGCAATCTGTATCGAAAAATGAATTCAGCCGCAGACGACATCCTGCGCCGCTAGCTGATGCTGATGCAGCGAAGCTCAGGCCACCACAGGTTCAAGCATGGAGCTGACGCTGGGCCGAAATCCGATCTGACGCAACCGGGCGTTGCTGACACGGGCATTGAAGACACGGGCGCCGGGTCGATCATGGTTGTCCCAGATCACGGGAGGCAATCCGAAGTCATCACAGAGGGCATTGGAGAGCTGACGCCGGGTGAACTGGAGATCATCCACAAGGTTGTAAATGCCGTGGAGCCGCCGGCCGAAGGCGAAATCCACGCCGCGGATGATGTCGTGCAGATGAACCCAGGCGTTGATGTGATTGCCGTTCTTGCGAACCGACTGTCCAGCAGCGCTGCGGATGTACGACGGAATGTCCTTACCGGGACCGTAAATACCACCAAGCCGCAGCACACAGGCCTGGATTGAGGGGTCGTTCAAGGAAAGAACGGAGGTCTCGGCGCTGGCCAGAAGAGCGTTTGCATTGTTGGAACAATCAGGGGGCGTCAGCTCATTGCAGATCGCACCGGACTGATTGCCATAGACGCCTGCACTGCTCAGATACGCCACATGCAGCGGCTTGCGCCCCTGCCGTTGACGAATGGCATCCACCAGGGCCGGCACCGCCTGGCCATAAACCTTCTCGTATTGATCCTCTTCAAAGGTGGCGGTGGTGGGGGCCATCGCAATCAGAACGCCATCGAGCCGATCCAGGAAGCTGGTGTCTGCCATCGGGTCGCCCGCGCTGTAAAGACGGGGGTGGTCAACCAGATCACAGAGTTCAGCCAGACGTCCGGGGCTGGTGGTGGTGCCGACAACTTCATGGCCCTGGCGCCTGAGATGAGCTGCAACAGCAGAACCGACATACCCACAACCAACAATCCCGAAACAGCCCGGCATACCTGGTCAAACACCTTTTACAGAATTTAACGAACGAACATCGGGCATGCCGTGACAATGGAGACATGCTTTCGATGCTCCTCAACCTCCTCTGGGTTGTTCTCGGCGGACTGCCCATGGCTCTGGCCTGGTGGCTGGCCGCGTTGATCTGCGCGATCAGCATCGTTGGCCTGCCATGGGCACGGTCGTGCTGGGTGGTCGGTTGTTTCTCGCTCTGGCCCTTCGGCTCCGAGGCCATGAACCGGCGTCAGCTCAGGGGACGCGGTGACCTGGGAACGGGCCCCCTGGGTGCACTCGGCAATGTGATCTGGTTTCTTGTGGCCGGCTGGTGGTTGGCCCTTGGTCACCTCAGCAGCGCCCTGGCGTGTTTTGTCACGATCATCGGCATTCCCTTCGGCATTCAGCACATCAAGCTGGCGTTGATTGCCCTGGCCCCCGTCGGCATGACGGTGGTGAAATCTCGCAACTGATCTCAGCAGAGCTGATCAGAACAGCACCTGATCAGAACAGCCACTGAATCAGCCAGACCATCGCCAAACCAAGCACGCCGGCCAACAGCAATCCGCCCAACAGGAAAGTGATCGCCGCAGCCAGCCCGATCCTGGTCATGGTGTCTGGATAGAGAAGAAACATGGTCAGCCCCAGGGCCACAGGCCACAACGGAGGAATCAACAGGCAGACTCCGGTGAGGATGATCAGCTTGCGATCACGCTGTTGCTTGGCCTCCACCAGAAGGGCTTCGGCATCCGCTTCACGATCAAGCGCAGCCTGCTCATCGTCACTGAGCCAACGGCCACGAGCCTTGGCACGATCGAGCTCGTCCTCGAGCCGTTCAGCGGGGGTGCCCTTGCTCATCGGCTCACCATAAGAAGCAAGGGATCAACCCAAAAAAAAGACCGACCATCACAATCGATCTGATATGGGTAATTTTATCTAGGTATTTACCCGCCGCAATAATTTCATTGCCCAAAAAAGAAAATCGGCATAGCGTCGCTCTGCGAATTGAGAAAGACGTGCTGAATACAAACCTGGAGCCACCAAATGCTGGCCAAGCTTGCGTCACTGAATCACAAGTAAATGCCTATTTTGAATGCCTGACCCTCTGCAATCTTGATGATGGCAGTTGCTACGAGCAATGCATTCTCGTGCATCTGAAAAACGAGGTTGATGCATGAAAAGCCTGAGCCATCAAACACAAATGGGCTTGGCATCCATTGCCTCAACCGTCGCTGTTGCTCTTCTCGTGATCGGTTTTATGGGAATGGCCCAGCACATGGCCCAGCACATCAGCACCAGCCCGCTCTGAAGCAGCTGCTCACTTCTGACGTTTGAAGGTGTAGCAACCACCGTGGTAGCCCGTGAAGGGTTGGGCGTAGGTCACCAATTCCCAACCCTGCTCTCCTAATTCATTCATCAAGCCCACCAGGGTGATGTCACGCTGCGGATGGCTTCTGGAGATCAGCTGGCGATCATCCAGCCAGAGCTCCTCGATTTCCCCGGTCCACGACTTCCCCCGGGGCACGAAGCGCAACTGGGTGTACTCCCAACGCATCACCAAGCATCAACTGAACGACGCACCATCTTCACCGCAGACGGCACCAACCGGGGGCGACAATTCAAGAACCCGCTGTTCTGTGATGCGCCGCCTGCTCGCCCAGCTCGTTCTGCTCATCGGCCTGCTCACGCTCACACCGGGCTGGTGCGGAGCCCTGGAGGTGACCATGCAACGCATTGCTGCCAACGGCATTGGCGAATCGATCGGCAGCGTCACAGCGCAAGACACCGACCAGGGCCTGGTGATTTATCCCGATCTGGCCGGGCTGAGCCCTGGGGAACACGGCTTCCATCTCCACAGCACGGGAAGCTGCGACGTGGGCGAAACCGCCGAGGGCACTCCTGTTGCCGGCTTGGCCGCCGGAGGTCACTGGGACCCTGACGAAACGGGTCAACATCTCGGCCCCTTCGGAAACGGTCACCGGGGCGATCTCAGCAGGCTGGTGGTGGATGACGACGGCAAGACCAACACCAGCGTGGTGGCGCCACGGCTCAGCACAGCTGATCTGAAGGGGAAAGCACTGATTGTTCACGCAGGTGGCGACACCTACAGGGACGAGCCCCCCCTGGGTGGAGGTGGAGCACGGGTTGCCTGTGGTGTGGTGCTTGACGAGCGCTGACTCAGCCGTTCACCAGGCGGGCATGTAGGCGACAGACCCTAATGGCCTGAGCGGGTGGCTCCTGACAGAGGGCACCGAGTTCCCTGTTCAGCTGCTGGAACAGGGACAGATCCGCTCCGGGAATTGAGGGAAACACCAGGAACAAGCCTGAGGTGATCAAACCGATCACAACATCGCTCCAACTCTTAAGAAAACCCTAAGCCCGCGTCGATTCGGGGTCGTGTTCATCCCTGCAGACCACGGCCATCAGCGCCTCGATGTGCAACATCAGACCAATGCGCCAGGCAGCGTCTTCGTCACAGGCCTCGATGGTCTCCACCACGATCGAGCCCCCGCGCTCAATGATCAGGTCATAGGCGGGTGGCATCGGGGCGTTGCATTGCCTCCCCATTCAGCAGGCAAAGCGCGTCTGGCACATCCCACAGTTGAGGGAGTTCAACGGCAGGTGAACATGATCAAACGCTTGAGCTCTCACAACGTTGTTCAAATCTCCCCTGTTTCGGCGCGTCGGGATCTACCTCGTTCTCAGTACCGCTGCTGTCACCGTCGTCAATCAACTCGAGATTGAACAACAGAGTGCTTATCAGATCTACATCCCGATGTTCATTGGGATCTACATCATCTCGCGTTGGCTCGACAGTCGGTTCAACCAGGCCACTCAACAGCAGGCCTCTCAACAGCCACAGCCCAACACAACGCACGACAAAACCTCACCATCCACAACCGACCGCGGTTTTGGACAGTGAGGTGAAGCGAAGCTGTTGTGAAGCTCAGCGGCGGGGTTCGGCCTTGCGAACGGAGATGGCGCGACCCATCCACTCAACGTTCTGCAGGTCGTCGATTGCCGACTGCTCATCGGCTTCGCTGCTGAGGTCCACAAAAGCGAAACCACGCTTGCGGCCCGTCTCCCGGTCGAGGGGCAAGGAACACTTGCTCACTTCGCCGTACTGACCGAACAGATGAATGAGATCCTCCCGCTCAGCGTCCCAGGAGAGATTTCCGATAAAGATCGTCAAAAAAAGAAATTGATCAAGACTGCTTACCATCGCACACAGCGGCCAGATGCCGAGGCTTCAGAAGGGATGGCTCATCGATGGGATCAAGGACTACCAAACAATTCCGTTCAAACCTGAATTCGATAGAAAGCCTTTGCTTCGAGCCCAATGAAGCCGCAACGGAACCAGGCTTGATTCAGTTGAGGCATGGAAATGGGTGGACTCAGCGGTACCAAATCGGACGATTTCATCAACGCAGCCAAAGCCCGCGGCGAAGCTGCCCTGCAAGACAAACAACCCAAATTGACCAAGCTGGAAAAAGCATTCCAGCATGCGGCAATCCGGCGGCGGGCTGAAGATGCCCGCAAAAAGGGACACCACGCCTAATTCAAAGCCCTGCCTTTCCAGGTCCAACCGCGTCCCGTGCGGGTGCGCCAGATCGAGACGGGGCCAATCGCACCCACCAGCAACCCACCGGCTCCCATCAGCCACCAGTAGCTGAGGGGCACATCAAAGTTGCTGCGCGTCCACAGCCGCAGCAGCAGCTGTTGAAGGATGGCCAAGCTCGCCAGGGCCAACACCCACCACCAAGCCGAAGCCAGCAGGGGTTGGAGCCAGAGCAGTACGAGCGACGCCGGCAGCAACAGCCAGGGCACGCTAAACATCAACACCACCACCAAGGCGGCGCCGAGGGCTTTGACGGGATCCCTGTCCAATCCCAGATACCAGTTCTTGGTCCAGCCCTCCCAGAGCGCCGCGAGGTCGCTGTACATCCGCAGATCGACCGCATCAAGCCCCAGGAGATAACACAGCCGATGGCCTCCTCCCTTGATGGCGCGGGCGAGGGCCAGATCTTCCACCACCTCGCCAGCCAGGGCTCGGTGACCACCGATCTGGGCATAGGTGGAGGCCTTGAACAACATGAACGGCCCCGCTGCAAACGCCACCGGCGATGCCGGGTCGTTGGTTTCGAGGATGGGAAAGCCGAGGCCCAGCAGGCTGGCCATGATCGGCTGCACCATCCATTCCGCCAGGCATCCGCAACTCAACCGTGGCGCCAGGCTCAGCAGATCGGCCTGCTCATCAAGGGCCTGAGCCAGGGATCGTTTCAGGGCATCGGGCTTGAGCCGAACATCGGCATCGATGAACAACAGCCACTCGCTGGAGACCTGGTCAACGGCCCTGCTGCAGGCCCAGTTCTTGCCCACCCAGCGTTCGTTGTCGGGCCTGGGGCCGGCCTGAATCAGCCGGAAGTGGGGCGCTGCTGAGCCAGCCCGGAGGGCGTTGTCCACCGTTGCATCGCTGGACTCGTCATCCACCACCAGCACCGACCAGTCCCGGCAAGGGGGCTGATTGGCCAGAACGCTGGCGACACAGGCCTCGATGTTGTAGGCCTCGTTGAAGGCCGGGATCACCACAGTCAGCGACGTATCCGCAGCAACAACGTCCTGGCCCGGTTTCAAGCGCGGTGCCACTGAAAACACCCGTTGCAGCCCCAACTGAAGGATCAGCAATCCCGCTGCAGCTGAACCAGCCGCAGCAAGAAACAGCAGGAGCTCAAGCAGGGCAAGCGTCAAGGCCAAACAACGGCATGCAGTGCAGCAGTATTAACTGAATTCAGCAGTCATTCCGCAGACGCCTCAGGCGGTGCTGGCACGGGGCTACAGCTGAATTAAGACCCAGCGCAACCATGACTCTCCACGTCGCCAATGAGATGGATGAAGTCGAAGTGGCCGTCTGGTGGGACCTGTCGCGCATCGTTCGGCACTTCGAACGCCAGGGGCTGGAGCGCCGGGCGGTGAAAGCTGCCGTGATGAATGCAGCGCTGCGCCTGATGAAGGACGAAGGGGAGGAACCCTCAACGTTGTGATTGCTGCGTAAAAACCATTTCCTCCGGTGAACTCACCCGTCCAAGAGCAGCATTGCGGTGGGGATAGCGGCCAAAGCGCTGCAGCTGGAGGAGATGGCGGCGGGCCACATCGGCGGTGGCAGCGTCCACGAAGTGCTCGAGCAAAGGGATGGCCTGGGCCACCACGCTGATGTCTTCGCTGTGCAAAAGAGGCATCAGCCAGAACTGCCGCCGCGGTCGTTGCGATTCCGCTGCGATCCATCCCCGCTCCAGCGCTGCCAGGCTCAGCTTCAGAGCCTGGGGATCTCCGGCAAAAGCCTTGGCCTCACCACGCCAGATCTGACGGGTGAACTGATCCAGCAGCAGCACCAGGGCCAGACCGCTGCTGGGCTCACAGCTCCAGTGGTCCAGCTCTCCGGCGAGGGCACGCTCAACGGCCTCGCCGAATCGCTCTCGCACCAGGGCATCGAAGCTGTCGCGGCGACGAAACCACTGCCAGGGACGGCACTGCTGGAACCAGAACTCCAGAACGTCGTCGGCGCTCAAGACGAACAGCTGTAGTGGGACACCCCACCGGCACTGAAGAACTCCCGCGGTTTCAAGCGGTCGTAGCGGGCCGCCAATTCAGCGGAAGGGGTGTTGTAGGGGGTGCTGAAAAGCTGCTGCAGTTCAGCCATCAAGGAGGTGACGCCTCCGGCGGCCTGCTGGTAGGCCGGAGCGATCAACCATTCGCGCCAGGTGATGGCCGGATTGACCCGCCGCATGCCAGCGGAGATCACCAACGGATCAACACCACTGGGCCACTGGGAACGCCAGCGCAGCAACCAGTCGTTCCATTGGGATTCGAGGGCTGCCGAAAGGGGCAGATAGAAACAGTCCCGCAGCGGATCAATCTGCTCGGGCAGATCCGACAAGCGGCGGAAGAACATCGAGTAATCGGCACTGGACTCCACCAGGAGCTTCAACAGCTCTTGCACCAAGGCATCGTCGGCCCTGGGCAAACCGAGTTTGCTGCTCCACATCCGTTGCATGGCCTCCTGCATGGCAGCGGGGAACTCCTCCAGCAACTGATCCAGTTGGGCCTGAACCTCCGCCTGGCCCTCCATCAGCGTGCGCAGAGATTTCCAGAACATGCGGTAGTTGGCCTCCGCGGCCACCGGCTGGTTAAAGAAGCAGAAGTGGGCGCCGCCCCCGGTCCAGGGCTGAAAGCGCGGATCGAACAGCTCACAGAAGCCGAACGGGCCGTAGTCGAGGGTGAAGCCACCGGCGGCGCAGTTGTCGCTGTTGAAGTTGCCCTGGCAATAGCCCACACGGATCCAGTTGGCCACGAGGGTCGTGAGGCGATCACGGAACAAGCGCGCCAACAGCACAACCTGGTCGCTGAAGGGCAGGCCAGGGTCGATCTCCTGGCGGTAATTGCGTTCGATCAGGTGCACCACGATCTGGTGCAATTCCTGATGCGCCCGAGGGTGGGCCTCACTGCGGGCACGGCGGGCGAACAACTCCAGCTGACCCACCCGCAGAAATGAGGGCGCCACCCGGGTGCTGATGGCGGCAGGGTTGTCGACCATCACGTCCGGGTCCATAGAGCGTGAGTTCTCGGAATACCAGGGGCGACGCACCGTCTCGGCATGGGAGACGTAGAGCGTCAACGAACGGGAGGTGGGCACACCGAGGGCATGCATGAACTCCTGCACCAGAAATTCACGGACGCTGGAGCGGAGCACAGCGCGACCATCGGCACCGCGGCAGTAGGGGGTCGGACCACCACCTTTGAGCTGCATCTCCCAGCGGCGCCCTTCAAACACCCCCTCAAACACCGACATGGCTCGGCCATCGCCGTAGCCGTTGCCATTTCCAAAGGGGCACTGCTGGGTGTATTCGGTGCCGTAGATCGAGAGGGCGTAGCCGGTGGCCCAGCCCCAGGGCCGCATCGGACCGGTGGCCACACCGAGATCGCCGGAAAACATGCGGCGGAACTGATCGTCCTGGGCGAGGTCATCGCTGAGACCCAGCTCGCTGAACAAGCTGCGGCTGTGCGCCAGGTATTGGGGCTCGGGGATCGGGGTGGGCGTCACCGGCACGTAATGGCCGGAGAGCACCTGGCGGGGACGGTGGTCCTCCCCATCCGCCGTGGACTCCGGGTCAGGCGTGAGCGCTTCCAGCAGGGAGTAGTCGGCCCGTTCGGCGAACTCAGCAAACGTGGCGGTGCTCATCGGACCCTGAGGCTGAACACATCATCGCCAGAGCTGCGGCCGGGTGTTTTGACCGATGGCCAAGGCCGAGACGAGGCCTTACACCGAGGGAAGCATCCAAGGACAACCGTGGGCAAAGCCAGGAAACTTCGCTCCAACAACCGGCAGGAGGAGCTGATCACCAGCCTGATCGGCCTCACCGCCATTTTTGTGGCCACGGCCATCTGGTGGAGCGTGGCTCCCCAGTGGCTCACCAGCAGCTGGCAGACCTTTCAGTAATCAGGCATGGACGCTTCAGCCCGCAGCCTGCACCAGGGCTCCAGCAGGGTGGGGCGGCCGCAATGGGGGCAATCCTGCCCCCGCTTCTGCACCTGCACGAAGGGGATCCAACGGGAGTTGGCCTGCCCTTCATAGCCGCAGTGCTTGCAGTGAATCCGGTATTCAGCCATGGCTCAGAGCGCGGGCTTTTCCTGACGTTGCACGGCCTCATGGGCCTGGCGCAGGCCATGCACCATGAAGCAATAGGCCGGATTGCACACCAGGTACTTGCCCTCGCCGATGGCGTCGATGGTGGACCCACGCGAGGTGGCAAAAATGCGGCTTTTGAACTCCATCTCATCTCCTTGGCTGACCTCACTCTTGTGGGGACATGGAGGAGCCGCAACCCGTGTAAACGCGCATTGTGCGCAGGGCTGACTCAGTCGACGGGTTCGCAGTGATCGCCATCGCACTGCAGCCCGCATTGGGGCTCCTTGGCGCCGTACTGCCAGGGACGACGCATGGCCCAGTACTCATCCACCAAGCCGAGCAGGTAGGTGCCGATGCGCCGGAGCAGAGAAGCCTGTTTCATGCCTTCAAGCTGGCAACGGCGCCGCAAGCCTGCAACCGAACGCGACCAAATCAAGGTGGCGAAACACAGCCGAGGTGGGTTAGGCCCGATGCAGTGCTGCTGAGCTTGAGCACCGGCCCATGACCACCACGCAACATTCGAACCAGCTGCTGGAAGAGCTGGTTGCCGAAGAAATCGGCTTCCAGATCGATCAGATCGCTGAAGACCTGCAGCGAGAGGGCTGGCCGATCGCCATGGTGAAGCGGTTCATGCATGTGGCCGTGGAGCGCCTGCCGGAATGATGCGAGAGGCCGACTAAGTGCAACGACTCATCTGCATAGAGCTGTTGCGCTTTTAACAACAGGGATCGCGACCATTCGTTGACAGTTGAGCAACGCTTGCGCCATTCCCAATGAATGTCGTCACTGCTTTTGCAGCTGTTGGCCTCACCGCGGTGTCGTGGGACGACACCCTCAGCCGGGCTGGGGCCAGGGCATTCCGGCATGCCCTCGATTACCGCGAGCCCTACTGCCGGATGAGTGAGAACGAAGTGGTGCTGCTGATGGATGCGGTGCTGGCCATGCGCCTGGAGAAGGGCACCAAGGCGCTGATGCTTGAGGCCGCCAAGGCGCTCACGGCCGATCAAGCGCTCACGGCCTACGCCATGGCCTCAGAACTGATGCGCTCGGATGGGCCCTATTCCGCCGAAGAGCGGCGGCGGCTCGATCTGCTGGCCTTGATGCTCTCGATATCTCAGGTGGAGGCTGAGCGCATCGATTCGGTTTTTGAGTTGCTGCACGCCCCCCTGGAGCCAGCCCTTCTCGTCAACGGCACGCCTTAGGCCGCACGCTTGTCATCACCGAACCAGATGCCCCGGCGGCTGTCGGGCAGACGGACCACGGCGCGCTCATAGCGCTGGCGGCAGCTGCGGGCACGGAGATGCTCTTCTGCCTCCTGAAGCAGCTGTTGCAGCCTGACGTCGTCCATGGCGTTGCCTAGGTGCCCACCCATTCAGGCCACGATCCGAGCGACGTCAATAAGCGATGTTCAACTCGTCTGATCCGTAGCGGAGCAGGAAATCTGCTTCGGATTGATCGGAGAGCAAGAGACAGGTGTGGTCGTTGGCACCGGTTCGGTAGCAGTAGACGTCGAGCTCTTCGGGGTTGCGGTTGGAGTGGACCACCTCCCCCGTCCGAAGCACGTAGCGCGTTGCCATCACCTTCCACCCACGGGTTCCTTCGAGATAGCGCTGATCCGACCCGATCAATCCTTTCTGTGCTGAGCTGCTTACAACAGCTCAATCGTTGTCAACGCGGATAAAAAAGCGACTCTCCACATCCATCTCGCCTTGATCGTCGGTCTCCGGATCGCCCTCCACCAACTCCACAGCGAAGTCCATGTCGTCCAGTTCATGCACAACGCTCTGACCTTGCACCAGGTTGTGAACGAGCAGGAGTCGTTTCATGGGTGGAGGAGACGCCATTCCACCGGTTGATAGCAACAGCTTGAAAGCAACAGGTGCTCAACTCGCCGCTTGATGTTCAGCGAAAGCCGAAACCTTCTCGGATCGGCTGCTTGGCGGAATACTCCCGCGAGAGCGCATCAAGCATGAGGGCGATGTAGCGGTCATCCATGCCGATGTCCTGCTTCAGCTGACGCATCAAGCTGTTGATGCTCTTGAACGCGTCTGGAATCTGATGGTCCAGATGCTCCTTTGTGGGTTGATAGGGCATCGGAGTCAAAAAAAAATCCCTGTGGAACCTAAGGGAACCACGGGGAGAATGGTGTTGCAGCCGAACCGGCGATCAATCCTCTTCTTCGGAGCCGCCAACGGGAACCAGACGGATCTGCTTGCGTCCAAGCTTGATCTCATATTCATCACCGGGCTGCAGTTCCAGCAGAGCGGTGTAGGCCTTTCCGATCAAAAGATTGCCGTTGCCCTGAACCACAGCTTTGTAGGACAGCTTGCGGCCGCCTTTACCAACGCCGGATCCACCCGTGGAGAATGACAGGCCCTTGGCTTCAAGCAGAGCCTCATAGAACGCGGTGAATTTCACCTGCTCAGAACCGTCTTTTTTGGTGACGACGTATCCACAGCCTCTCGCCAGGTCTGTCTTGGCACAATCGCCAAGTTCCTTAACGCGGTTGAGCAAATCAGCTCCGGTAAGCATGGGTCTATAAAGACGTGACATCTCTATTAGAGCCCATGTTTTGCAAATTTCAAGGGAAACAAGAGCTGAATTCTGGTGATTTGCTGTGAACTCAAAGATTCAGCATGTGTGGATGGTTTGAGACAGCCATCAGCAGCAAACAGTTGCCTCCAGAAATGAGTCGCATGAGTTCGAATTGTTGGTGCGCACGAGCCGACAGCACATCGCACATTTCCAAGCGGATCCAGGCTCTGGAAGCACGGGCTCGGTCTCAATCAGGACCGATCACTCCTACCCGGCTCAGCCAACTGCCCCCTCCAGCCACCGCCACGCTCCGGCCCGCTGATCAGTTTCGTTGTTGTTGTTACTGGATCGGCATCCAATGGCATCAATCGCGCAGCAATGTGCTGATTCGGGCTGTCGAAGCCGGATCACGATCGATAGGTTGCCGCGCAGAAACAGATTTCGTTGTGAGCGTCAGTTCGGTTCAACCCGCCCAAGCCATCACGACCCCCACCGTTCATGGCGCTTGGCAGCTGTTGAGCTACGACGTTGAACAGCAGTCCAATGGCGAGAGCTTCGCGCCGATGGGCGAGCACCCCACGGGCTATGTGATCTTCACGCCGGAGGGTCGTCTCTCCTTCATGCTCTCAGCAGAGGGACGTCAACCGGGGACCAACGCGGAGGAGCGATCGAGCCTGCTGAGCAGCATGATCGCCTACACCGGCACCTACCGGCTCGAGGGTGACCGTTGGATCACCCAGGTGGATGTGGCCTGGAATCCGGAATGGGTGGGCACGGAGCAGACCCGCTTTTTTGCGATCGAGGGCGACGTGCTCACGGTGCACACCCCCTGGCGGGTGATGCCCAACTGGCCCGAGAAAGGGCTCACCCGCAGCATTGTTCGTTTTCAGCGCTGCCGCTGAATTCAGGTTTCGCCCTTCTGGCCACCGCAGGCATGGCGGGGTTGGTAACCCTGCTGCTCGGCCAGGTAGCGCAGATAAACGATCTGATGCCGGTCCGGCATGCCCACGGCGGCGATCAGACCCAACGGCCGAAAGAGAAAACCCGCAACAGCCCAGCGGTTGCTGTTGCGTGCCTTCTGGGCGGCAACGGTTTTCGACAGGCCGGCGCTGACCAGATGAGCGACCAGCACCACGACCAGAGACTTGAGTTCCACAAAGATCGCGCTGCACACCCCTTGGGATAGCCAGCGCCTGCAGCACTGTCAGACCTAGAACGGCAGCTCACACCAAGCCGCGATGGCCACCACCCCCCTCCCCAGCACGGGCGCCGTGAGCGGACTGGGGGAAACCCTGGCCTTCTTCACCCAGGCGGATTTCGCCCAGCGGCGCTTTGAGGCCCACGGCGATGTGTTCGAAACCAAGCTGCTGGCCCAGCGAATGGTGTTCATCCGCGGCGAACGGGCCATCGGTGATCTGCTTGGCCAGGGCGAATCCCTGGAGGGCTGGTGGCCCGAGAGCGTGCGGCAACTGCTGGGCAGCCAATCGCTGGCCAACCGCAACGGCCCCGGCCACAAAGCCCGCCGTCGGGTGGTGGGGCAACTGTTCTCCAGCGCAGCACTGGCGCGCTACACCCCGTCGATCGAGCAGATGGTGGAGGAGCTCTGCCAGGAGCTGATCACCAGCACCACAGCGCTGCCGCTGGCGGCACGGATGCGGCGCTTCGCATTTGCCGTGATCGCCACCACGGTGCTGGGGCTGGATGGCGCCAACCGTGATGCCCTGTTCGCCGACTTCGAGATCTGGACCCGGGCCCTGTTCTCAATTCCCCTGGCGATTCCCGGCACCCCCTTCGCCAAGGCGATGGCGGCGCGCCAACGGCTGCTGAAGCGGATCAAGGGCGTGCTCCAGGCGGGCACCAACCAAGGCGGCCTGGATCTGCTGAGCGGCGGTTTGGATGAAGCCGGCATTCCCCTGGACGATGACGACCTGGCCGAACAGCTGCTGCTGTTGCTGTTCGCCGGCTACGAGACAACGGCCTCATCGCTGAGCTGCCTGTTCCGTGCGCTGCTGCTCAACCCCGAGGTGGAGAGCTGGTTGCGCGATGGATTAGCGAGCGAGACCGCATCACCACGGTTGGACGCAACGGTTCTTGAGGTGATGCGGCTGACGCCGCCGGTGGGAGGCTTTTTCCGGCGCAGCCTGGCACCGATCGAGTTGGCGGGGGTGGCCGTTCCCGAAGGCAGCGTGATTCAGGTGGTGCTGAGCCCGACGTCGGCCGGTAATGACGAGGATCTGGCGGCATTCAGGCCGCAACGCCACCTGGATGGCTCGTTCAAACAGACGCTGCTGCCCTTCGGTGGTGGCGAGCGGGTCTGCCTGGGCAAGGCACTGGCGGAACTGGAGATCCGCCTGATGGCGTTGGGACTGCTGCAGGCGGTGGAGCTGCAGCTGCAGCCTGATCAAGACCTGGCGCTGCAGCTGATTCCCAGCCCCACACCCAAGGCCGGACTGCTGGTTCAGGCCACCGCGCGCTGACTCTGACGGTGACGGCGACGGCCGAGGGGTTCAATCCAGTCCACCAGCACCTCCTGGTGGCGCAGCATCGGCTCGGGCAGGCGGCAGCCGAGGTTGATCTGGCCTTGATCCATCAGGCGGCCAAGACGGATGGCGGCGGCCTCCTCGGGCCGATCAAAGCTGGTCTGGTGGGAGGCCAGCCAGTTCACCTCGTGCTCAGTGATCACCCCGGTGGAGAGGCTCTCCAGGAAGATTTCTCCGACGGTCATGAGAGCGGTGTAACGAATTCGTTACATCCTGGCGCGGCTGGCCGGCAGCTGCGATTCGTGGCCCCTCAGGCCAGCCATTGATCAGCGTCCATCACCTTCTTGATCAGCAGTCCAAGGCGCTTGAACTCGGCGAAGTTCACATCCTTCACCGCCTGATCCAGGCCGCAATCCACCCAGGCACCATCGCGCTGCTCCTCAATCGTGAAGTCCTGCTCGAGGCTGTCGCGGCGGATCCGGTAGGTGATGCCGTCCTCGTGGAGGTAGTCGGCGGAAACCAGCTGCAGACCCATCAATCGCTCGCGTCAATCCAGCGATGGTGGCGTGAAGGTGTCGGCCACCGCAACAATCCAGCGGGCCGCCGCCGCCGTCACCTGCTCCTTGGTGACGTTGAACTCGAGATCATGCCCCTGCTCGAGCAGATCGGGAATGATCGTCTGCCAGGCCATGCCGGCGGCACTGGCATTGAGATCACCGATCAGCACGAAGGCCTTGGCCGCGCCGGTGACGGCATCGGTGTACTCGGGGTTGGCACTCACCTTGCTGCGGTACCAATCGCCCACCTGATCCCGCTGGGCCTTACTCAGAAACGGCGGGGCGCCAACGAGATAGGCGTCGAGCACCAGCATCGGGCTGGGCACGCTCCTGCCGGGGTGTTTGAGCTCGAACCAGGCCTGGCCGATGGAAGCTGCATCGGGCCAGTGGCAGAGGATCGCGGCGTCCTGACTGTCGAGAGAGCTCTGGCTGGCCAGCTGATCAATGCGCTCCAGCAGGGCCTGTCCGGTGAGGGGCGGTTCACTTCGGGCGTGCTCAGCGCGGGCCTCATTGATCGCCTCAGCAACAGCCGCCTCGTTCTCGTTGAGCTGCTCGAGGGCCCGCTTGAGGTTGGAGTCGGCATCGGCGGGGCTGGCCACGAGGCATTTGGCGGGGGCAGTCCCCAAGATGTCATCCCCGAAAGCCAGCCGCAGCTGAAGCAATCAGCAGGTTATTGATAATTTTCCACCTGAAGGTTGTAAGCCGACACCAACAGATTTTTATCCAGACAGATCTCAGCTGGAAATTGTGGCGACGCCGATTTGATCAGCCGCAAGTGAACATCAATCGGCTTGTATCCCGTTCTCAGACAGCACTCAAAGAATTTGGAGACAGCGACTTCGAGAACTTCAGTGCCAAAGAGAGGCTTCACCTGGCCGCTTTCGTGCACCAATAGCCCGAAGTAATACATCCACAAGCCAAAGAACCCGGGGACTTTACGTAAACGAGGATGATTCTCAATGAGTAGTAATACCCACGAAAAAAGCAGGAGGGTTGCCCCTCCTGCCCTAACTACTCAACTCATCGCTTCATCGCTGCAGGCAGCAATGAATCAGAAGCGGCCGTAGTTGAACTTGCCGCCATACATGCGGCGGTAAGCAGCGTTGCGGGGGTTGCTGACGGCGTTCGTGTAGGAGAAACCACCACGATCGCTGTCGTCTGAATAGACAGCAGCAGCAGCGAAGGAATTGAGATCCATGCTGAAACGCTTCACCAGGGAAGGGCCGGTGTACATGGCGTTTTCAGAGCTGGCATTGGCCGGAGTGATTTCGGCCATGCCAACAAAGGTGGAGCAGGAAGCCCGTGCTTCCGACTTGAAACCACGCAGATAGGGAACTGTGTCGGTTCCGAAGGTCTCGAGGTACTCCTCCGAACGAACGAGGCTGTCAACGAAAGCGTCGAAACCCTCTTCAGCGATCAGCTGAATGCCAGCACTCACTTCCTTCTGATTGATCGGAGGGCGCCCCAGCAGGTGCTTTGTGGTGAGCTCGATGCCGCGCATGGGAGACACGGCGTGGAAAAACTTGTTCTTGTACAGCTCAGATTTCACCAAGCCTGCCATGAAGCCCTGCACGTTGATGCGGCCGTCACAGAGGAAGGCTTCAAGTGAGACAAGACGCTGGTTGTCGGAGATGCCGATGTTGCCAAAAACCTGCTTGTAGCCAGCGGTGATGGCAGCTTCCAGAGCCTGGCTGCCCGTGGAGGCATAGGAGTGGTTGATCGCCGAGTAGGGGCACTCCTCATGGATCCGGGGGCCCATACCAATGCCCATAGCGGCGCACTGGTTTTGCTTGTACTCAGCAGGTGTAGATGCCGCCTTGCCCTTGTTGGAGCTGGCACTTTTGGCTGCATCCACGGAGTTCGCAAAGGCGAACGACACCCGCTGTTCGTGGGTGAAATCCCGCTTGTACTTCAGGGCTGGCATCCGAGAAAACAGTGAAATCAGATCAAAGATATGGCGATCGCTTCATCTATGGAGATGAACTTAGTAATAGTTAAAAGCTGCGTTACAGCAGCAATAGGCATTCATTGCTTCAGCCCAAAACGAAAGCCTGATCCCGGCCAGAACGCGGGCTCATCCAAGGGTGTTGGCCACAACCCTCGGGAAGGGTTGGTCTTGAATCTCAGCCGCCGTTGCAGTAGCGAACAGCTTCCGCCTGGGAGCGACCCTCGGCCACAACGGTTTCCACGCAGCCGTTGAACAGGCGGCTCTCCTGCTTCACGGCGCAGAGACCCACGGCAATGGCCGCCAACGACACAGCCGACACCACGGTGGCGGAGATCTGAACCAGGCCATAGGCGAGCATCGCCCGCTTCTTGCCGCCACAGGACTGCTGGTTGGTGGTTTCTTCGGACATCACAGCAAAGCAACTCCGAGACCCTGTGGATCGAGCGTTGGCCACCGAAGCGCGATCACGACCGTGATCACCGAACAGCTGATCACCGAAAAGGCGATCAGCAAAAAGGCCCACCAGGACTCAGCCGAGGGGATCGATCAATCCGTAAAGCAACGCCATCACCGCCAACTGGGTGCGATCAGCAGCACCAAGCTTGTCTTTGGCGTTGACCACATGGGTCTTCACCGTTTCCACTGAGATGCCGAGGCTGCTGCCGATGCCCTGGTTGGTGAGGCCGCGGGCGACGCCAGCCACCACCTCCAGTTCCCGCTCGGTGAGCTCTTCAATCAACGGCGGCAGGTTTGGGTTCGGCGCCTGGGCTGCGCCGAGCTGGCGAATCTCCTCGGGGAGATACACGCCACCTTCAGAGAGGGTCTGGAGGGCTTGAACGAAATCACCCTTGCCGGTGCCGAGACTTGATTTGAAGATCACCGCATCGGTGTAGGCCTGCATCGCCTCCTGCACCACGGACTGGGTTTCGCGCACCAGCACGATCAACAGCTGACAGGCGGGCAGCTCCGCCTTCACCCGCCGCAGCAGGTTCATGCCGTAGCCGGTCTCCAGATCCGACGTGCAGATCAGCAGGCTCGGCTTATGGCGCAGCACCAGCTCAAAACCCTCCTCTTCAGTGGTGGCGGCACCAACCACGGCACGGCGAATCGGCTCCGCCAAGCAGAGGCAAGCCAGGGTGAAGCGATCACCGCAGCAAGCCACCATCCGCTGGGTCTTGAAAAACTGCGCCGTCGCGTCGATGCCATCACGCAACGCGCTCGACTCAAGCCGCAGCTCCATCCCAGACCGTTCGGATGCCTTTGTTTTAGCGGCGTGTGGATGGCTCAGCTGCAGAGCCATCACGCCCAGCATCCCTACGGACAACGCCACGGATGCAGTGGGGATAGCGCTCACGCCCGAGGCGCCAGGCCTGGGCGGCATCCGCCACCTGAACCGTCTCGGTGTGCAGCTCGCCCTTGCGCTGAAGAATCAGGTCATAAAAAGGAGACATCACAACCGGCGGCGCGCTTCCTTATTCAGCAACACATCAATGAATTGAACATCCCTCAGTTGAGGGAGACAGCAAAACGCGGCCCCCCCTCAGATGAGGGATGGTTCGCATCAGGGTTTATGACGTGACCATCAGCAATTGGGCGCCCTCCGGCGCATGGGCACGATGATCAGGATCTGCAGCGGCTGCACTGCTTTGTTTACAGCCACCCTTCTGCTCGGGGCCTGCAGTGAACCCCAGGCCAAAAAGGCGGCACCGGCACCGGAGGCTGAACAACCCGCCGCGAACCCTGAAAAACCCAAGGGCTGGGACAGCGACAATTTTTTTCTGGGACGCTGGCAGGGCAACAGCACAGCCGGGCGCGCTGTACTCGATGTGCTCAGCGTCGAACCGAACCGGGTGCGGTGGGGTAACGCCGCCAATGGGATCTGCGACAGCGATTACAGCGTTGAACAACTCCCCTGGGGACACAACGGCCGCTTTCCCGATCAGCTGATTCCTCCCACGGAGCCGACAGACCTGGTGTACGGCGTCGTCCGGCTCACCCTTCAACCACGGCCATGCGACAGCGGCGTTGCCATGGTCCAGCTGGCGAAGCCCTTGGATGGATCCGGTTCCCTCCAGGTGGTGACCTACGACGCCAAGGGCTCCATCCGCGGCAACTTTCCCGATCTCACGGAACTGCCCCCGATTCCAAACAAAGCGGCGTGGCCGCTCGCCTGCACGCTCAATGGCATCGACTCCACCTGCCGAACCGAGCCCGCAGCAAACGACGGCTTCACGCCCGTCGGCGTGCCGACCACCGATCGCCGGGAGATGGTGGATGGCTCAGGCCAGCGCTGGGCGATGAGCGGCCACCACTCCTTTGAACTCGAGGAGATCGGCGGCAACGGCAACCGGATCACGGTGAGCAGCCCCTGAGACAGATCACCGGTGCTACCTCCGGTGCGACGCGGCCGATGGGTCGCAAGCGATCAGCGGAACAGGTTCTCAAGCATCGCGCCGATGGCCGCTCCAGCCACTTCCCCTGTGGTGGGTTGCGGGTTGCCGTTGCTCTGCGTAGCCACCAGCTTGTAGTTGGCAAAGCGGAACACACCTGTGTTGCCGTGGTCCACGAAGGTCACCGGCCAGCTGCCCCCGAAGGAATCATTGATGGTGTAGCTGTGGCCACCTTTGTTGGAGAAGACGTAGGTGTTGCCGTTGCTGAGGTGAATGCGAAAACGGCTGGTGTTGCCCTTCACCACCTGCTTGAGATCGCAGGGTCCATCGAACATGGGTCGGCCAGCCTCGCTGAGGCTGCAGAACCCGTTCTGCTTGGCCACCTGCTTGTGGGCCGGGGCGGAGGCGAACAACTGCCTGGTGAGCCGTTTGTCTTTGTTCTGCGCATTCCAGCCATCGTTCCAACAGGTGCGCATGGAAATGCTGCAGGCCTGACCTGAGCTGAGCCGGAAGTCGCGGCTGCTGGAGCGGCTGAGGTTCTGCGACAGGCGATCCGCGGCGAACTGGCCGAAGTAGATCTTGGTGATGCCGATCGAAGGCCCAAAGCTGTCGTAACAAACCTGGCCCACCTGATCGCAGACCTCACCCGCACGGGGATAAGTGATGGCATCACTGTTGGCCTGGGCCGCCAGCGGACTCAGCAGCAGGGCAGCGACACCGGCAACCGTGACAAGAGAGTTCATCCCAATCCGCAGAGAAGCACGCATGAAAATTAGAAATGGAATGTCGCTGCGTCAGCCATGGCGACCATCATTGAGGCAGCTCCATGGCGGTGCCCGATGCCCTCCCTTGATTTCGACGGCGACTACGGGCGCAGCTATCGCAAGAGCATTCAGGACTCCATCCCCGGCCATGACGTTCTGCACGAGATCGCCAGAGCAGCGATCCGCAGCACATCAAGCGATGCCCAACAGGTGCTGGTGGTGGGCCCCGGCCCCGGCGATGAACTTCCAGAGCTGCTCAACGCCTGCGGAGATGCTGCGCTGACGGTGCTCGAGCCCAGTGAGCTGATGCTGGAGCAATGCCGCAAAACCGTTGCAGATCACCCCGGCAGCGGCCGCTGCCGATTGCACCTCTCCACCCTGAATGAGGCCCTCAACGACGAACTGAAGGGCGCCCGCTTTGATCTGGTGGTGTGCCACAACGTGCTGCATCTGCTGCCCAACGCGGAGCAGAACGCCATGTTGCGCGAACTCACCCAGTGCACGGCTGATGGTGGCGTGCTGTTGCTGAGCGCGTACAGCGAAGCGGAGAACAGCGAGAGCCAACGGGAGGTGTTCCAGGTGGCCTGGCAACGGCTGATCGACCGGGGCGTGCCAGACGACAGGCTGGAAAAGATCAGAGACAGCCGCAACAAGGTGGTGTTTTCCCTGGATGCCAGCCGACTCGCGGTGGCGCTCGAGCAAGCCGGCTGGAGGGCACCCCTGCAGCTGTATCAGGGATTGTTCATCCGTCTCTGGCTGTGCCGCGCTGAGGGTCAGGCCGAAGCCGCTTCAGCGGAGACGTAGGCCTGCAGATGCCCCGCCATGGTCTGCACCAAACGGCTGCGGGCCTGGCGGGAACTCCAGCCCATGTGGGGGCTGATCAACAGATTGGGGGTGATCAACAACGCATCCAGTTCCGAACCGGGAGGTTCCACCGGCAGCACATCCAAAGCGGCACCAGCGAGTTGCCCGCTGCGCAGGGCCGCACAGAGATCCTCGAGCTGCACCAATGCGCCGCGGGCCATGTTCACCAGCCGGGCGGTCGGCTTCATCCAGCTGAGCCGCTGGGCATTGATCAGGTGCTGGGTCTGCGGTGTGAGCGGGGCATGGAGGCTAAGCACATCGGCCTGACGCAGGGCCGCTTCCAGTTCAGCGCTGCTGCTGCGGCTGGTGAGGCCGATGCAGTGCATGCCAAAGGCCTCACCAATGGCGAGCACCCCGCGGCCGATGTCGCCGGCACCGAGCACCACCAGGGTCTGGCCCTCCAGTTCATCGAACTCCGGTTCGATCACCGAGAACACCGGGCTGCGCTGCCAGCTGCCTGCAGCGAGATCCCGCCGCCGCTGATCCATGGCGCAGCAGAGTTCAAGGATCAGGGCCCAGGTGATCTGAACCACCGACGCACGGCTGTAGCGACCGGCGTTGTGCACGCGGATGCCGAGCTCCTGGCAAGCGGCATGGTCGATCTGATCGGTGCCGGTGGCAGCCACACAGATCAGGCGCAACTTGGGGAGTTGGCGCAACAACTCCCCATCCAGAGGGATCTTGTTGGTGATGGCGATTTCGGCATCGCGTAACCGCTCCAAACGCTCGCCGATGGCGGTGGAAGGCCAGGCCGTCAGTGCACACCACTGCTCAAGCGGCGCCAGATCCACCGGCCCGAGGCTGAGGGCATCGAGGAAGACGGCGCGGGGGAGCGAAGAATCAGCCATGGCCTGATGTTGATCCCCCCTTCACCGGCCGGCCATCCCTTGCTCTGAGTTTCGGGGTTAAACCCCTCCAGCTCAATCCAGCTCCCCGGCCTCAACGCGTCCACGAATGGCTGCCACCAGATCCCACATCAGTGACCAATCGGTGCTCATGCCTCCATCCCAGCGATCAGCGCGCACGTAGAGAAACAGCAGACAGCGCAGCTCGCTCAACGAGAGGTCGGCCCAGGTGGCTCGGAACTGTTCTGAGGGATCCGCACCATCGAGAAAGGTGTAGCCGTTGAACGTGTGCGCGAAGCGGATCAAGCCCTGATGATGACCATCATTCGCCGGGATGCGATCAGCAATGAGCTCTTGGTTTGAAATCTCGCGCATGGCCACCATCCAGACAACGAAAGCCGCTAGGGCCTGCTTCAGGCTTGCCGCAGCCAACCCCTTTGCCATCCCTCAGTTGGGGGAGACATCGCGATGAATTCATCCCTGGAATGCGGGATGTGAGGCCAGAGCAATCGAAGGAAGGTGAAAGGACGAGCACAGGAGACATGCAGATCAGCGGCTTCAATGCCTTCTATCGCTGGAACAGTGGCCATCTGTTGGAGAACAGAACGCGAGGAGACTTTGCCGAATGGCTCGTGCATCGTGCACTGAACATCAGCAGTGAATTCCGAGAGGAATGGGCCCCCGTTGATGCCACATACAAGGGGATCACCATCGAAATCAAATCAGCGGCCTATGAGCAGAGCTGGCCGCAAGAGCGTCCTTCCTCAATCGTGTTTTCCATGCGGCAGAAGGTGTCCGATGTGAATGTGTTTTGTCTGATGCGAGGGAAGTCTCCAGAAGATCTCGATCACTGGGATTTTTGGGTGGTGCCGACTGAGGCACTGCCAAATCAACACAGCATCAGCCTCAACCCTTTGAAAGAACTGTTTGGAGATCCGGTGCCCTTCACAGAGTTGAAACCATTGATTGAGGCGCAGTGCGCAGGAGCCACACGATGACCACCCCCCGCTACGGAGAAGCCCTGCAGTGGGCCGAAGAACTGCATCGCGCGCAGCGCCGCAAAGGCAAACCGGTGCCCTACATCTCACACCTGATCAGCGTCAGCGCTTTGGTGTGGGAAGACGGCGGCACTGAAGATCAGGCGATTGCAGCTCTTCTGCACGACGCCATCGAAGACGCAGGCCAGACCCATGCATCGATCGCCGAACGCTTTGGGGTGGCTGTGGCCGACATCGTGCGCGACTGCACCGACACCTCACCCGAGGCCAAGCCGGGCGAGAAGGAACCCTGGCTGCTGCGCAAAACCCGCTATCTCAACTCCCTCGCCGGCAAACCACTGAGCTCACTGCTGGTGACCGCCGCCGACAAGGCCCACAACGCCGGCGACATGGTGCTTGACGCCAGGCGCGATCCAGGCATGTGGCGCAAGTTCAATGCCGGCCTTGAGGGCAGTGCCTGGTATCTGCTGCGGATGCACCAAGAGCTGCTGGATCGCCTACCCGAGAGCCGCTCAGTCGAGCTCCTGGGGGAAGCCGTGGACGCCATCCTCAGCAGCCACGCCTATCAGCAGCTGATTCCCGCGGGATCCACCACCGAGAGCTGGGCCAACACCTATCCCCAACGCCAGGGCAGCCCTTAGTGCTGACACTCCCGTGGGCATCGGGGTTGGCGTGACAGTGAGGGGTGTCGTTATCCCACCCATTGAACGGTGGTGCCATAGCGGCTCAGCTGCCGATCAACCGTGAGCAGGAGCATCGGTTCCGTTCGGCTCTGGCACACCAGAAGCCGGTCAAACGGATCGCGATGTTCGCCATCACAATCCAGCTCTGCCACCGCCAACAGATGAGCCCGGCGAATCGACAACCAGCGAAACCCCTGGAGCGGCACCTGGCGCTCCAGTTCCGCCAGGTCGACCTGTAGACGACCAAGCGACACCTTGATCGCCATCTCCCAGAGGGAAGCCTGACTGACAAAGACTTCCGTCTCGGGCATCTGCACGCGCTCCACCACCGCCTGGGGCAGCCGTGAATCTCCATTCAGCCACCACAACACCAGATGGGTGTCCAGCAACAGGCGTGTCACGGCAACGCCTCGAATAGCGCATCCAGCGGTGCATCAAAGTCGTCCGCCATCTGGATCCGGCCGCGCATCGCGCCTGGCGCTGACACGGTCCGGTCTTGGTCCTGCCAGCTGACCAGACGCGCAATCGGGACCCCGGCCCGGGCGATCACCACCTCCTCCCCCTGCTCCACAAGCTGCAGCAACTGGGAGAGCTGGGTTTTGGCCTGATGGATGTTCACAGGCTTCATCAGCGACCGCATTAAACTAAGTCTTAGCTTAGTTCTGAGTCGTCAGATTGGAGCAGAGCTCAAACCTGCCAAAGACAACCGCCAACGCCCTCCTTGGCAGCGTCAGCGACTGACCCCTCAAGTGCGTGGTTGGCTTAGGCGCATCTCCCTCAATCAAGGGATGCACAACATCGTGGGGCAGAGGCATCGTGAGGAGGCTCAACGCTTTCCATGCCCTCCCGCCTGATCACACCGAGCCAGCTGTCGCTGTTCAGCATCAGCCCAGGGATCGGGGCCTGGTGGGAGGAGCTGCAGGCGCAGAAGCTGTTTGACGGCAGCAAGCCAGCAGTGTCTGAGCTGGATCAGCAACTGTTTGCCGATGGCCTGCGCCACGAGCAGGTGCTGCTCACCAAGCTGGAAAAAGAAGGCCGCAGCATGGCCCGGCTGCCTGGCAAACAAACCGACGCCGATTACGCCGCCACCCGCCAGGCAATGGCAAAGGGGGTGGAGTTCATCCACCAGGCCTCGCTTTTCAATGGGGAGATGCGCGGCAGTGCTGACCTGCTCAAGCGCATTGATCGACCATCACTGCAGGGGGAGTGGAGCACCATCCCGATCGAGTGCAAGCTCGCCAGCAAAGCGAAAACCACCTGCGCGGTAGCGGGCCAGACACTTGAATGCAAAGCGCAGGGAAAGTCCTGCTTCTGCAACCAGGTCTGCCAGAGGCCGATGATTGTTCAGGTGGCCGGAAACCAATCGCAGCCGGTAGCGACCTCATACCTGTGATCTCTTGTTGGCGGCGGAACAACCTGCTGTGGCAGAAGACCCAGACAGCAAAAACGGCAGGGGTCTCACGCCTGCCGTTGTCCGTGTTCAAAGGGCTTGGCTCGCCCTTGCAACCTTTATGGCGCAGCACTCCTGTGCCGGCGGTGTTTGAAATCATCGATTCAGCCATCGAGCCGCCAACTCGGCGGCCTCGATGCAGCGCTGACTGCGGCGTTTGACGTCATCCTGACTGCGTGCACGCTGGATGTAGGCCGCCATCGCTTCCGGGGTTTCGATCACCGCCAGCAAGCCAGCATTGCGTCCACTCATGCTGGGATCCGCCAACAGGCGGCTGATCAGGCCTTCGCTCCAGAGCCGGTGGGCATCGTTGCCAGGCGCAAACAGCTCCTGATGCAGGATCTGCAGGCACTGCTGCTTGAGCAAGTCCAACTGGCCTGGCTTGAGCCGGCGGCTGTTGGGCAGGCCCTCAGCCACTCCGGCCTCATGCTCGATGCTCCAACTCAGGCCGGTTCCCGGCAAACCCACCGTGCTGCGATTGCCGCCACTGCGGTTCACCGGGATGTTGAAGGAAGCACCCCGGCCACCCACGGAGATCGAACTCAGCCCGTTTTTGGAGAAGTGAAACCGCAGGGGGCCCAGCCGGGCGGATTTACGAAAACGAAAGGCCATGGAATTTCAGCTGAGGCCGCCGATGGTCAGCACCACCAACTGGCGCAGCTGCTGCAGTTCCGCTGGGGTGATCTCTGACTGGTTAACAGACGTGATGCCTGTCTTGGCCACACAGGTCAGGTGCTGCGGAAGCAAGTAGCTCAGCTTTTTGCAGCCATTGGCTGCATGGCTGCAGCACCACCGTCAAATCGGGAATGGCCAAGGCTGAGTCGCCTGTCATCGGAACAAACAGCACCGTGGGGTACGCCGGATCGAACAGCTCAGTGTCCTGAACCACAACAGCCGGCCGGAGCTTGTTCGGCTCTGGAGGCTGAGGATTTTGGGCTGGGTCGGCTGGTTCCTTGCGCCAGTCAACGGCAACAATCTGCCCGGCCTTGAGCTCCACCCCGGTTTTCAGCGCGTGATGGGCTCAGGGGTAGCCCAGTCGTCGATGAAGGCTTTGGCCTCAACATCAGTGGCGATGTGATCAGCGACCGTTTTGCTTTGGGCCCGGATGCGGGAGCGCAGGGCATCCACGGCGCTCACAGAACTGCTCACCGCCACAACCCGTCTGCCGCCACGTTGCCGGCGACGGACAGAGAAAGGAGCATCAGGCTCCTGAATCGCTCGATCGGCTGGGGTCATGAGGGCAGCGGCATTCACCGACCGCATGGGCAGTGCACCAACGTTAATCCCGATGTCTCTGGCACGCTCTCTGGATGGCAGCACCCTGTCCACCCACGGAGATCGAACTCAGCCCGTTTTTGGAGAAGTGAAACCGCAGGGGGCCCAGCCGGGCGGATTT
>CAJXPL010000002.1 GCA_913057985.1 uncultured Synechococcus sp. | reverse complement strand
TGCTCTGCTGATCAACGTGGTGAGACACAACACCTAGCGACCACTTTTGGTCTGAGTGTTACCGGCCATCTCAACGTTTTGAACCTTTAACCTGCCAAATTCATCAGCTGCACTTGCGATAGGGTCAGGTATGGATGACCCAACCCTTGTTGTACGGCAGCTGATCAATGAGCTTCGGGATGACATGTCCGAAGCGGGCCGTGAACTCAGAAATCGCAGCACTTGGGATCTCCAATGCCCCGTCGTCATCATTGATGCCCGAAGAGAACCCAACCGGGTTGTTCGAACCTCAGTGCGCGGCATCACTGGTGCCATCGCCACCAGCAACGTGATCGATGATCCCTTGATGCGGTCGTTTCTGGGTCGCTTCCGTGAAGTTGGTGCTGATGAAGCCCTCAATGAATTTCTGCAGGGTCCGGAGGCAGAACGTTTCTCAGAGCTCTGGGACATCTACAACGACGAAGCCCAACAGCAGGGTCTAGCGGTCTGGTCCCACAGTGACGCCGCCAAATTTGTGCTCAAGTCGAAAACTTGTTTTGACGATGGTCAGCTGGCCTGTGTTGCCATTACGTCGGGAGATCATCGTGATGCCCACGACGTGCTCACCTTTTCTGTGGATGCCTGCTGGTTGTCTTGAGCGCCGGTTCGGCCTTAAACGCACCGGAATTCAGGAGCGGATCAGTTGAACAACAACAAAAAGCGCTGAAGCTGCCAGTGGCCAAAGCAACCAGGTCAACTGAGGAATGGTGAGAGCGAGCACAAGCCCGATCACGAAGAAAATCAGAAAACGGCCGAGGGTCATGAAGGCACCAATACCGACGTATTGAACCGAAAACCCCGCCTTAGGCCAGTTTTTCGCGCCTTGAGCTGGGGGCTGGTTCGGGGGTGAACAGGATAGGGACCGAGGAAGCAAGCAGCACGCCGCCCACAGTCAGCAACACCAGCAGCGGAATGGGCCGGACCAGGGGCTGACGCTGCAACGGTGTCGCGCAGCTGGAGCAGAGCGGAACAACCCCCTTGGGTGGATGCAACACCAAGGCCGGGCCGCAACAGCAGGAGGGGCAGCGGTAGCGCGGCATCGACCGGTGAAACGCAGCTGCTGGCACCTTATTGCGAAGATCATGGATTGCCGAGGCCTGCTCCATGCCGCTCCGTTCCCTGGTGACCAAGTTGCAGGAAACTGCACTCACCGGTGAGCTTGATGAGCGCTCAAGCCGCCGCGAACGTTTGTTGATGCGCGGGGCAGGTCGTTGCAGCCGAGCTCTGGTGGCCAGCGCGCTCTCACAGCGGCGGGGCGCACCTCTGCTCGTGGTGGTGCCAACGCTTGAGGAAGCGGGACGCTGGACTGCGCTTTTGGAATTAATGGGGTGGAGCCAGGCCAGCCTGTACCCCACCAGCGAAGGCTCTCCCTATGAACCCTTTGATCCCACAAGTGAAATCACCTGGGGGCAACTTCAGGTTCTGAGTGACCTGCTGGGGGAACCCAACGCGGCGTCCTGGGCCATCGTGGCCACGGAACGTTGTCTGCAGCCCCATCTCCCCCCCCCGGATGTTCTGAAAACGAAAACGCGCACCTTGCGCAAAGGGGATGAGGTTGATCTGGAGGCACTGGGCGAGACGCTGGCCCAACTTGGCTACGAGCGGGTCACCACCATTGAGCAGGAGGGGAGCTGGAGCCGTCGCGGCGACATCGTCGACATCTTCCCGGTGAGCAGTGAGCTGCCTGTTCGACTCGAATTCTTCGGAGAGGAGCTCGACAAGCTGCGGGAATTCGATCCCGCCAGCCAACGCTCACTGGACCCCGTCGATGCGCTTCGACTCACACCAACAGGGTTTGGGCCTCTGATTGCAGACCAGCTCAGGGAGACGATGCCCGATGGACTGGAGCAAATGCTCGGTGCTGAGGGCACAGAGCAGCTTTTGAACGGCGGGACCCCGGAAGGCATGCGCCGGCTGATGGGGCTCGCCTGGGAGCAACCCGCCTCGCTTCTCGACTACCTGCCGGACACCACAACAGTGGTGATCGATGAGCGACGCCAGGGCTTGGCCCACGGACAACAGTGGCTCAGCCATGTGGAGGAACATCACCAGGACATGGCTGCTGAGGCGGGTCTGGACGAGGGCGATCGTGATCGGCTCTGGCCAGCGGTTCTGCACCGTGAGATTGAAGCCGCCTACGCCCTGACGGAGGTCTTCCATGGCTTTGACATGGCAGAACTGCTGGAAGTTGACCAGCACCCCAACAGCTTTGATCTCGCCAGCCGCCCTGTTGCGGCCTACCCCAACCAATTCGGAAAACTCGGGGAACTGATCAAGGGATTTCAAAGCGAGCGCACGGCGGTTTGGTTGGTGTCTGCACAACCCAGCCGAGCGGTTGCTCTGCTGGAAGAGCACGACTGCATCAGTCGGTTTGTGCCGAACGCGGGAGACAGCAATGCCATCTCCCGTCTGATTGAGCAGAACACCCCCGTCGCCCTGAAGGTGAGGGGCACGGCCGAACTTGAGGGTTTGCAGCTTCCGGCCTGGCGGATTGCTCTGGTCACCGACCGTGAATTCTTTGGCCAGCAGAGCCTGAGCTCCAGTGGTTATGTGCGCCGTCGCCGCAAGGCCGCCAGCCGCACGGTTGATCCCAACAAGATGCGCCCGGGCGATTTCGTGGTGCATCGGAACCATGGCATCGGACGCTTCAAAGCCATGGAAAAACTCGCGATGTCAGGCGACATCCGCGACTACCTCGTGGTGCAGTACGCCGATGGAATCCTTCGGGTTGCCGCCGATCAACTCGGCAGCCTGGGCCGTTACCGCGCCACGAGTGAAACACCTCCGCAGCTCAACCGCATGGGTGGCACGGCCTGGAACAAGGCCAAGGACAGGGCCAAGAAGGCGGTTCGCAAGGTTGCCCTTGATCTGGTGAAGCTTTATGCGGAACGGCAACAGGCTGCTGGCTTTGCCTTCCCCACCGACGGCCCCTGGCAGGTGGAAATGGAGGAGTCGTTCCCCTATGACCCGACGCCAGATCAACTGAAGGCCACGGCCGACGTGAAACGGGACATGGAACGGCAGGAGCCGATGGACCGACTGGTGTGCGGCGATGTTGGCTTCGGCAAGACCGAAGTTGCGATCCGCGCCATCTTCAAAGCCATCACCGCTGGGAAGCAGGTGGCGATGCTGGCTCCTACAACCGTGTTGGCTCAGCAGCACTGGCGCACGCTCTCGGAACGCTTCGCGCCGTATCCGATCAAGGTGGCTCTGCTGAATCGGTTCCGAACAGCGTCGGAACGCAAATCCATTCTCGATGGCCTGAAGCAGGGAACCATCGACGCCGTGGTGGGAACCCACCAGTTGCTCAGCAAAGGAGCGTCGTTCCAAGAGCTTGGTCTGTTGGTGGTGGATGAAGAACAGCGTTTCGGTGTGAACCAGAAGGAAAAGATCAAAGTGCTGCGGAAGGACGTGGACGTCCTCACCCTGTCGGCAACGCCGATTCCCAGAACGCTCTACATGAGCCTTTCGGGGGTGCGGGAGATGAGCCTGATCACCACACCACCGCCACTGCGCCGTCCGATCAAGACGCACCTGGCTTCGTTGGATCCGGAGGCGGTGCGGAGCGCCATCCGCCAGGAACTGGATCGTGGGGGCCAGGTGTTCTACGTGGTTCCCCGGGTGGAAGGAATCGAGGAGGTGGCTGCAGGCCTACGGGAGATGCTGCCAGGCCTGAAGCTTTTGGTGGCTCACGGTCAAATGGCCGAGGGCGAACTGGAGAATGCCATGGTGGCGTTCAATGCCGGCGAAGCCGACGTGATGCTCTGCACCACGATTGTGGAAAGCGGCCTGGACATCCCGCGCGTCAACACGATCCTGATTGAGGACGCCCACCGTTTTGGCCTGGCCCAGCTGTACCAATTGCGGGGACGGGTCGGCCGCAGTGGGATTCAGGCCCATGCCTGGTTGTTCTATCCCGGCAACGCATCACTGAGCGACACCGCCCGTCAGCGGCTCCGCGCCATCCAGGAGTTCGCCCAATTGGGCAGTGGTTATCAGCTCGCCATGCGGGATATGGAGATCCGTGGGGTCGGCAATCTCCTCGGCGTGCAGCAGAGCGGCCAGATGGAAACCATCGGCTTTGACCTCTATATGGAAATGCTGCAGGAATCCCTGGCTGAAATTCAGGGTCAAGACATCCCCAGCGTTGAAGACACCCAGGTGGACCTCCCCGTCACGGCCTTTGTGCCTGCGGACTGGATCACTGATCCTGATGAGAAGATCGCGGCCTACAGAGCTGCAGCAGACTGCCTCACCGCCGAGGCCCTGGTGGAGCTGGCTGCGGGATGGGCCGATCGCTACGGAGCGCTGCCCGCTGCCGTGGTGTCGCTTCTGCAGCTGATGGAACTCAAACTTCTGGCAAAGCGGTGTGGCTTCTCCAGGATCAAACCTGAGAAGCCCAACATCGTGCTCGAAACTCCCATGGAGGAACCGGCGTTCCGTTTGCTGCGCCAGGGATTGCCCCAGCATCTGCATGGTCGTTTGGTCTATCAGGCCGGCAGCGGCATCCAGCACAAGGTGATGGCCCGTGGTCTTGGTGTTCTCCCCATGGAGAAGCAACTGGAACAGCTGATGGAATGGCTGCGTCTGATGGCAGCCCAGATTCCCGATGCCGATGGCAAAACGGAGGCACAGCGGCAGGAGGAGCTGCGTGCCAAGAATGCAGAGGTGGTTCAGGTCTGAAGCCTGAACCCAATTCTGAGAAAAACGTTACCAACCACGCAATTCTTCGTTACATTAGTTCCAGCGAAATCCGTTGGACATGGGTGAATTCGTCGAGATCGGTGCAGGTGGCGTCTCTCTGGAACTGATTAGCGGCGTTTTCTGTGCTACCGCGCTTGGTGTGTATGCCCTGTTCCAGCCCGGCGCTTCAGACGATGATGACTCCAACGGTGGTGGCGGCGGCGGATTGATGCAGCCAATCTCCTGAGCTACTGCAGCGCGTAGCTGAGGTTGGCTCGGCCAGGTTGATAGGTCGTGCCCGCCTGAATTTTCTTCAATTGGTTCATCAGTGTCCCCTCAGCTTTTCGGTACTGACTGTCTTTCTGGGTTCCCAGGTCTTCAACCGAGAAGTTCTTGATCTCCTGCTTCGACATCGCCGCTTCGATGTCCGGTTGGATTCCGTTCTTATGAATATCGGTTCCCTTGGGTGTGAGGTATTTAGCAATCGTGACCGTCAGACCGGATCCATCGGCCAATCCGCGAACGGCCTGGACAAGCCCTTTGCCGAAGGTCTTCTGTCCAACGAGTTGGGCACGGGAATTGTCCTGGAGTGCCCCTGAAAGAATTTCGCTGGCACTGGCAGATCCCTGGTCAATCAATACCACCAGGGGTTTGTCGGTGATCGCACTGCCTGTGGCGCGCCTCACATCGCGAATGCCCTCGCGGGTTCGGGTGCTGACGATGGTGCCTTCATTGAGCCATTGGCGGGCGATGTCCACGCTGGCCTCGAGCAGGCCGCCGGGATTGCTGCGCAGGTCCAGCACATAGCCCTCAGCAGCCTGAGATTCCAGATCCTTGATGGCTGCACGCATTTCACGCGTGGCGTTGGCATTGAATTGCTTGAGACGGATGTAGCCCACCTTGCGGCCATTGGGCGCCGTGTTGAGCATCGCCTTCACGGCATGAATCTCTATGCGCGCCCGTTTCAAGGGCACATCCAGCACCTGACCCTGGCGCCTGAGTCCCAGTACGACATCGGTGCCTTCCGGACCACGGATCAACTTGACGGCGTCCTCGGTGGTCATGCCTTTGGTGGAGGCACCATCGATGGACACGATCACATCCTTGGGCTGAACGCCTGCACGGGATGCAGGGGTGCCCTCAATCGGAGAGACAACAATCAGCTCTTTCGTGTCTTTGTCGAGACTGAGCTGGATCCCCACGCCCATCAACTCCCCGGAGGTGTCGATCTGCATCTCCTTGAACTCCTTCGGATCAAGGAAACGCGTGTAGGGGTCATCTAGGCTGGCCAGCATGCCCCGGATCGCCTCGTAGGACTCGGCGCTGCCCCCGTAGGACTTGCGCAGCAGATTGCTCCGCAACTGGCGCCACGTTCTTTCGTCGTAGGAGCCCGTGGAATCCAGGTAATCGCGATAAACGATCTGCCAGACCTGATCAATCACCTCCTTGGGGCTGTCGTGAATCGATCCGCCGGAGGCCGATGGCAGGGAAAGACCTGGCGAGCTGATACCCAGGGCGGTGACCACACCACCAACCCCCAGCATCAACAGCAACGGAGTCGACCGAACCAAAGAACGCAGGCGCTGACTCCGAACCATGGCCCTTCATGACTGATTCTTCAGATTAACGAGATCAGGCGGGCTCTACCCAGCGACCGTCCTCTTTGATCAACTGGATCAGGGCTTCAACACCCTCAGCTTCAGGCACCTTGCGGATTTCATCGCGGCCGCGATACAGCGAAATCACTCCCGGGGTTTTACCGACGTAGCCGTAATCGGCGTCAGCCATCTCGCCGGGACCATTGACGATGCACCCCATCACGGCAATGTCCAGACCCGTGAGGTGGGATGTGGCGTTGCGCACCTTATGCAACACCTCCTCGAGATTGAACAGGGTGCGACCGCAGCTGGGGCAGGCGACGTACTCGACCATGGTCTTGCGCAGACCCAGGGATTGAAGAATCGAGTAGCAGACGGGGATTTCCTTTTCAGGGGCCTCCGTCAGTGAGACCCGGAGGGTGTCTCCCAATCCATCGGCCAGCAGAGTGGCGATGCCTGCGGTGCTCTTGATCCGACCGTAATCACCATCACCGGCTTCGGTCACGCCCAGGTGGAGTGGGTAATTGAATCCCTCCTTGTCCATGGTGTCCGCCATCAGGCGGTAGGCCGCGAGCATCACCGGAGCCCGCGAGGCCTTCATCGAAATCACGATGTTGTGGAAATCAAGCTCATGGCAGATGCGCACGAATTCCATCGCTGACTCGACCATCCCCTCAGGGGTGTCGCCGTAGGTGAACAGCATCCGCTCCGCCAGGGAGCCATGGTTCACACCGATTCGAAGCGCCTTGTTCTGATCCCGCAGCAGGGTCACCAAGGGCTCGAACGTCTCACGGATGCGCTGACCGATGGCGGAAAATTCCTCGGGGCTGAACTCTTGGCGGTTGGGATCTGGCTTATCAAAAATGAACAGGCCGGGATTGATCCGGACTTTGTCGACGTGCTGGGCGACCTCCAGGGCGATCTTGACGCCGTTGTGGTGAACATCGGCCACCAGGGGAACGGTGCAGCCGCGCTGACGAAGCTCCTGACGGATCTGTCCCATCGCCTTGGCGTGGGCCATCGAGGGGGTCGTCACCCGCACGATCTCACTGCCCGCTTCCGCCAGGCGGATGATGCCGGCTACAGCAGCCTCGATATCGAGGGTGTCCTCGTTGATCATCGACTGCACCACGATCGGGTGCTCGCTGCCCACGGGCACATCACCCACCATCACAGTGCGGGTCACACGGCGGTGGATCTGGGTGTCGTAGCGCCGATCCAGGGCAGTCATGGGGCCGGTGGTGAAGCGCGTCAACGTTCGCACAGCCTGCGCCGAACCGCGTCGAGATCCTGCCGTGTCAGATCCAGAGGCGCGCCGGCTGCTTTGGAAGGATTGCGCAGCAGATAGGAGGGGTGAAAAATCGGCATCACCGCCCGTCCATTCCAGCTCTGCCACTGACCGCGAAGCTGGGTCATGCCCCCCTTGATGCCAAGGATGGCCTCCACAGCGGTGGCTCCCGTGAGCACGATCACCGTGGGATCAACGGTCTCAAGTTGCAGGTCTAGCCAGGGCCGGCAGGCGGCCAACTCAGCTTTTTTCGGCCGTCGGTTGTTGGGCGGCCGGCATTTGATCGCGTTGCAGATGTAGAGGTCTTGCTCGGGATCCAGATCCACATCCCGCAGCAGCTGATCGAGGGCACGTCCTGAACGCCCGACAAAGGGAACGCCCTGAGCATCTTCCTGAGCTCCGGGTGCTTCACCGATCAGCATCAGATCCGCCTTGGGATTGCCGCGGCTGATCACGACGGTGTGGCGCGTGCTGGCCAAGTCGCAGGTTGTGCAAGAACTGCAGGCCTCGAGGCTGGAGAGAGTCATGACATCGGAGCAACAGAAGCCAGTGGAGCCAGGAGCAACACGGGGTTGCCCTCCGGATCGTGGATCCAGGCCTCTGCACCAAAGGGCTCAAGCCGCGCCTCCTCGAGGAGCGATCCACCAAGCTGCAGGGCGTTGCTGAGCAGCCGTTGCAGTTCAGGCAGGGGTTGCTGCGATGGGGAGAGCCGCAAGCAGGGCGCCAGCGCTCGCCCTCGGGCTGGAAAAGAGCGCCGGCGTGAGGGCCTGTAGATCTCCAGCTGGGTGCCATCGCTGAACTGAACGATGCAGTGGTGCTCCGCCAGCCCAGGCTTCAACGTGGCTTGAAACAGCTCGCTGTAGAACGTCGCCAATCTGGCGCTGTCTTCTGCGGCCAAGACCCAGCTGATCTGTATCGCATTCATGGGCGCTGAGAAATCAAGGTTGTGTGCGACACCATCTGCGGCAGGATGATGACGTTTTAAACGCACCGCGGGGAGGTGCGTTACCGATGCCGCGCCCGCCAGAACTTTCCGACCGGGCTGTCGCCCTCAAACCGTCGCTGACGCTGGAGATCAGCGCCAAGGCCAAAGCACTGCGCGACAGCGGTAAGGACATCTGCAGCCTCAGTGCAGGTGAGCCGGACTTTGCGACGCCTGCATTCATCGTTGAAGCGGCCCAGCATGCTCTGGGATCCGGCTTCACCCGCTACGGCCCCGCCGCGGGGGACCCCGATCTTCGTGCTGCTCTGGCCCACAAACTGAGCGTCGAAAACGGGATTCCAACCCAGCCGGAGCAGGTGCTGGTGACCAACGGTGGCAAGCAAGCCATCTACAACCTGTTCCAGGTGCTGCTCAATCCCGGCGACGAAGTTCTGGTGCCGGCGCCCTACTGGTTGAGCTATCCCGAGATGGCGGCCTTGGCCGGGGCGAGCACCAGGATCATCCCCACCAAAGCGGAGGAAGGCTTCCGTCTCGACCTCGATCTGCTGGAGCAGCAGATCAGCCCCCGCAGCCGACTGCTGGTAATCAATTCCCCTGGCAACCCCAGCGGCCAGGTGATGACACGGGCCGAAATGGAGGCCCTGGCCGCGCTGGTGGCCCGTCACCCCCAGCTGATGGTGATGAGCGATGAGATCTATGAATATCTCCTGGCCGATTGTCAGGAGCACTGCAGCTTTGCGGCCATTGCCGAAGAAATCCGTTCGCGCTGCTTCACCGTGAACGGCTTTGCCAAAGGCTGGGCGATGACCGGCTGGCGCCTCGGTTATCTGGCTGGAGATGCTGCCGTGATCAAAGCTGCTTCAGCCCTTCAGAGCCAGAGCACCAGCAATGTGTGCAGCTTTGCTCAACGGGGCGCACTGGCGGCGATCGAAGCGCCCCGAGATTGCGTCCGCGAGATGGCCATCAGCTACAACCGCCGCCGAACTCTGCTCACTGAAGGGCTGCAGGCTCTGGAGGGCATCACCCTGACGCCCCCTCAAGGGGCCTTCTACGCCTTCCCCCGCCTGCCGGACGGCGTGCCCGATTCGATGGAGTTCTGCCGGCAAGCCTTGGAACAGGAAGGCCTGGCCGTGGTTCCGGGCCTGGCCTTCGGCGATGACCGCTGCATTCGACTCTCCTGTGCCGTAGCGGATGAGACGATCAACGATGGACTGATGCGACTGAAGCGGCTGCTTCGCTCCTTCTGATCCGATCTGATCACTTCCTTTTCTGAATGTCTGCACGAGAACGCAGGGCCGTGTTGGCCACCGGTTTGATTGCCGGACTCGCACTCACGGCCAGTGTTTCCAGTTGCGGCGCACCCCAGAACGACGCCAAACAGGCCGTTCTGCAGATCGGTGCCATCCCCGACCAGAACCCCGAGAAACTCAATCGTCTCTACGGCACGCTCACTACGGAACTCAGCGAAAAGCTGGATGTTCCCGTGCGGTATGCGCCGGTGAGCAATTACGCGGCGGCGGTGAGTGCCTTCCGCACCGGCAGCCTTGATCTGGTCTGGTTCGGTGGACTCACCGGTGTGCAGGCCCGGCTGCAGACGCCTGGAGCCCGGGTGCTGGCGCAACGGGACATCGATGCAGAGTTCACCAGTGTGTTCATCGCCAATGGCGCCAGTGGTTTGCGCCCCTTCACCAGTGCCGACCAACTGGTTGAGCTGAAGGGACGCCGACTGGCCTTCGGTTCGGAGAGTTCCACCTCCGGCCGCCTGATGCCCCAGTTCTTCATGGGGGAAAACGGCGTGAAACCTGAGGATATGGCGGGGGGCGGCCCTGGCTTCAGCGGAAGCCACGACGCCACCGTTGCTGTGGTGCAGAGCGGTGCCTACGAGGTGGGCGCCTTGAACGAGCAGGTCTGGCGCAGCAATGTGGCGGACGGCCGCGTGGATCCCGGCAAGGTGTCGGTGATCTGGAGGACACCGCCCTACGTGGATTACCACTGGGTTGTACGACCCGGTCTGGATGATCGCTTTGGCGATGGTTTCACCGACAAGCTGCAGAGCGCGTTGCTGGACCTGTCGGCAGACACAGAGAACGGCGCCACGATTCTCGAGTTGTTCGGTGCCGAACGCTTCATCCCCGCCAAGGACGAGGACTACGTGATGATCGAAACGGTGGGTCGCCAACTCGGAAAGATCCGTTGACGGCGCTGCTGGAGCTGCACCAGGCCTGCCTGGGGCAACGGCTCCAACCGATCACCCTCACCCTTCGTGCGGACCAGCGTGTGGTTTTGCTCGGTGCCAGTGGCGCCGGCAAAACCACGTTGCTGAAGCTCTGCAACGGGGCCTTAAGCCCCGATGCAGGATCCGTGCACTGGTGCGGTCGCCCCCATCAGCAGTTGTCCCGCCGGCAACGGCGCCAGATCGGCACGCTCTGGCAGGACCTGCGCCTGGTGGAGGAACTGAGTGTGATCCAGAACATCAACAGCGGTGCCCTGGGACGCCATGGGCTGCTCTGGGCGATTCGAAACCTGTTGGGTCCGCTGGACCCAAACACCTGCCTGGAGCTGATGCACCAGGTGAAACTGGAGGCCGATCTGCTTGAACAGCCCGTGCGTGAGCTCTCCGGAGGGCAGCGCCAACGGGTGGCTTTGGGCCGTCTGTTGCATCAGCGGCCTGAACTCGTGCTGGCGGACGAACCCCTCTCCGCCCTTGATCCCAGCCTCGCCGAAGACGTTCTCAACACCCTGCTTCTCTTGCCGGGCTGTCTGATCAGCCTGCATCGGCCGGATCTGATTCATCGGTTTGATCGGGTTCTGGGGCTCCGTGGTGGTGCCCTGGTGATCGATGCGGCTCCAAACACCATTCACCGGGATCAGCTGGAATGGCTCTACGCATCAGCCTGAAGCCAGCCCTGCCGCTGATCCCATTGCTGCCGGGCCTCAGCCTGCTCGGCGTTCTTGGGGTGCTGTTGCGCGATGGTCACGGCGGCGGAATTTCAGTTCTTCAACAGTTCGCGGCTGGGGCCGTGCAGCCCTCCATCGACCCCATCGTTTTGGGCAGCTTGCTCAAGGGGCTCCAGATCACCCTGGTGATCGCCGTGATGTCCTGGGGCATCAGCAGTGTTCTCGGCGTGGGTCTCGGACTCCTGAGCTCAAGCACCTTCTGGGAAATCCAAGCGGGCGTGCGTTGGCCTGCCGTGATCTTGCGCCGTTGGCTGGCGCCCCTGCGCGCTGTGCATGAACTGATCTGGGGGCTGTTGCTGCTGCAGGTGTTCGGGCTGAATGGCTGGGTTGCGATCTGCGCCATCGCGATTCCCTTCACGGTTCTGATGGCGCGGGTGATCGCCGATCAGGTGGATTGCCACGTTTCACCGGCCATTCCCGTCCTCAAGGGAGCCGGCGCCACGCCATGGGCCGTGATGCTCACCGGGCTGGTCCCACCGCTGGCGGAGCCGATCAGCGACCACATCGGCCACCGCCTCGATTGCGCAGTTCGTTCAGCCTTGATTCTGGGTGTTTTCGGCCTCGGAGGACTGGGGACAGACCTCAGCCTCAGCCTGCGCTCGCTCCAATTTCAGGAGCTGTGGAGTGGGCTTTGGATGCTGGCCATCGCCATGGTGGTGCTCGACCGACTGCTGCGAACGCTGCGCAGCTGGTCACGCATGCTGATTCTTCCCGTGGCCATGGCCAGCCCCTGGGTTGCCCTCGGCTGGGGAACACAGCTGGATCTGCAGCTGGCCTGGCCAGTGGCTGAGTGGTCGATGGTTGTCGGCAACCTCATCGACGGATCCCAGGGATTCAATGCTGCCCTTGAGATCTCCTGGCCCGGGGTGATTCGTGCCACGGTGTGGATCACCCTGATCGCCGGTTGTGTTGCCACCGGCCTTCCACCGCTGTTGCTGCTGGTTTGGCCCAGCCAGGCCAGCCTTCATTTGCAGGGAGTGGTGTGGGGGGCGTTGCGACTGATCCCGGCCCCTCTCACCGCACTGCTGCTGCTGATGCTGGCCAAACCAAGTTTGAGCCTGGCGGGGCTAGCCCTGGGGCTGCACCACGGCGGTGTGATGGGTCGGGTGTTGATCGACGACATCCGCAGCACGGGATTGGGTTCCGCCCAGACCATGAAGGCCTGCGGCGCCCCCAACCGGGTGAGCTGGCTTTACGGCCCCCTGGCGGATGTGAGTCGCGCTTACCTCACCTATGCGACCTACCGATTGGATGTGATCCTGCGCGACACCGCGATCATCGGCATGGTGGGGGGAGCTGGTCTGGGCTGGCAGCTGATGGAGGCCCTCAGCTCGTTTCATTGGTGGTTGGTGCTCTGGATCGTGCTCATTTCCGCAGTGCTCACACTGCTGGGTGAGAGCCTGGGGGAAAGACTTCAGGGGAGCTGGAACAGCCGGGCCATGGCCTTATGAGCGGTGCGAACGACGCCCCCCGTCAGCTGATCGTGCTCGGGGACAGTGGCGTGCATGGTTGGGGTGATCGTGAATCGGGTGGCTGGTGCCAGCGGCTGCGCCTGCGCTGGATGAACCTGCCCAGCGCTCCAGTGGTGTACCCCCTTGGCATCCGCGGGGATGGTCTGGAACGCGTGGCCGCCCGCTGGCGCAGCGAGTGGAGCTGCCGCGGCGAACTGCGGCGCCAAACACCGGGAGGACTTCTGCTCAGTGTCGGGCTGAATGACACCGCCCGCGTTGGTCGGATCGACGGCAGACCCCAACTGGATGTGGAGGCCTTTTCGTTTGGCCTGGGACAACTTCTCAATGAGATGACCCAGGAGGTGCAGGTGTTTGTGCTGGGCCTCACTGCGGTGGATGAACACGTGATGCCCTTTGCCGGCTGCCTCTGGTACAGCAACAGCCAGATCGCGGCCACGGAGGCCGTGATGGCCGAACAGTGCCGTGAGGCTGATGTGCCCTTCCTGTCCATGCATCAGGAGATGCAGGAGGAGCCCGACTGGTTGACCTGGATGGAACCCGATGGGATCCACCTCAATGCCGATGGCCACCGCTGGCTCGACCAGCGCTTGGGTCAGTGGGCGCCTCTGCAGGAGTGGGCCGGACTCGCTGCCTTCAACACATCAACACCAATCAGCATGTAAACGAGACCCGCAGCGGCGACTAATGTGTGGATCTCCTGACATTGGTGATCGGACTTGGGACCTGACCGCTCTGCACGACGCGCTGCCGGCCACCCCCCTGCCCAGCGCAAAACCACGCTCAAGTGGGATGAAAACGGTGAACTCACAGCCCTGGATATGGCACGCATCGTTGACCGCTTGACCCAGCCGGAACTGCAGCGCTGCGATCTCGACCCCTCCTGAGGATCAGCTCGGGGCCATGGCCTGCTTGGCGGATTTGTAGAAATCCAGATCGATGTCGGAACGTCCGTCTGAATCCGCCATCGCCTCAACCCGTTTACGAACAGCAGGCCGTACGAAGAACGGAACATCTTTCTTGAGTGCTGCCAGTGCTTCTGGTTGCCAGTCCATCCATCCAAAACCGTTGCATCCATGATCCGGCACGAAAGTGCCGATCTGCGGCACCAAAGGGCCAACCGCTTCGGGGCTGATCGTTGAACCGTTGGATCAGTTGCACTGATCCCTTGATTTCTCAACGTCACCTGCACCAGGAGTCCCGGCGTGGACTGCCGCCCTGCATTGCACGACGCAATCAGCAGGCTCTCAAGCACCTGGGCCTGGCCCACTGCGCGGCCCGTCGCCAACAGCAACGCGGGCCTGAAGAGTTCGACGACCTGCTGCAGGAGTCCCGGGTTGGATTGATCCGTGGCCTTGAACGGTTTGATCAACAACGAGGCCTCCGCCCCAGCAGCTATCTGCTCTCGCGGGCCACCGGCCAAATCCTCCACTACCGCCGGGATCGATCACGCACCATTCGGATTCCCTGGCGACTGCGTGATCTTTACGCAGCCGGAATGAAGATCCAGCGGGAACGCGAACAGAACCGGCAACCGCTTCTCAGCGATCAGGAGCTGGCCGACGCACTCTCGGTTCACCCGGAGCGCTGGGCAGCCGCCGTTCTGAGCCATGAGGCCAGCCAGGTCGTCGACTTGTCTGCCAGCCCTGGAGAGCCAGCAAGCTCGAGGGCGGATGATGAACACCTGGACTGGCTGAAAAGCGTGCTGCACCAGGTGGATGGCCTGGCCGGCACGGTGCTGAAAGCCCACTTGATCGAAGGCCAGACCCTCAAGGATCTGGCTCAGGCCCTGAATTGCAGCCGCTCATCCCTGCGCCTTCATCTCCATGAGGGCGTTCGACTGCTAAGGCAATGGGCCCAGCGCGATGGTCTGATGCCCATCCAAACCCGCTGATCAGAGCGCCATTAGCAGCATCGCCAGAACTGCGGCCAGGAGGGTCTGGAGAGCATTGACCAGCTCATTGCTCAACCAGGCCACGCGATCCTGCACCAGAGCACCGAGCAGGCTTTCGCCGAGGGTTGCCACCAGGCCAACCAGCATCACCAGCACTGCCACAGGCCATGAAGGAACCAGCTGCAGGGCCAGCATCACCAGGGTCATGGCGATGCTGCCGGCGGCGCTGGCCAGGGTTCCCTCAAGGCTGATGGCTCCTTCGGTTCCTGGTGGAACCACCCGAAGGCTGGTGATCAACACCGTGGTGCGCCCGAATCGTTTGCCGATCTCACTGCCGAAGGTGTCGGCCAACTTGGCGGCAAAACTCGCCGCAAAGCCAACCAACAACAGCTCACGGGGTTCGACACCGGCACCGATAAGCAGTGCCAGGAAGGTTCCCACGGCCGCAGAACCCCAGACGTTTTCAGGGCCGCGCTGACCGCCGCGGGCTTCGGCAAGACCCCGGCTTTGCTTGTTTTGAAAGCCGATCTTGGTGACCAGACTCCCCAAACAGAGATAGACGACCACGGCCAACCAGCCCGACCACCCCAAACAACCCCACAGGATCGTGCCCAAGGCAGCTGCGTGGACCCAACCACTACGGGTGAGCACGGTTGTGCGCTGCGCCAGGGCAATCAAAACCGTGTTCACCAGCAGGGCCTGAATCCAGAGTGCGGACATCACACCGTGTTGCAGTGCTCTAAGCATCTCCTGCCTGCAGCCATTGCAGAGGGAGAATCGGGTGCGTTCGTTCTCTGGTCGACCGGATGGTGTTCAACCGCAACAAGGGCTTTTTCCTCACCCTGGATGACGCCGCCGCTCCGGCCACCCTCGAGCTGCCTCAACAAGAGACTGCAGCCACCGAAGATGCACCGGTCGAGGCAGCCGTCGTCGCAGCCTCAGAGCCTTCGGTGATTGCCCAGCCTTCAACAGCAGAAGCTGTTGAAGAGACCGTTGCAGAAGCCAGCGCTGCATCCAGCGCTCAGCCCGCAGCCTCACTCACCACAGCAGAAGCGATCGCTGCTGAACTGGCTGCAGCAGAGGCAGCCCGCCCAGAAGTGACCTATTCCACCTTTGCCCCCAGCAACCTCATGCCTGGTGGCGGACTACGCCAGCGTAGCCGCCGGCCTGGAGCAGCTCTGAAATCCTTCCGGGGGATCGCTCAGGATCTCTTCAAGAGCTGATCAGCCCATCACGCCAACGAACCAGTTCAACGGCACCAGACACCGCGGCAGTCGAACTGCGCAGGATGGTCGCCCCCATCCGCACAGGCCGGACCCCCGCTTCGTCAAAGAGAATCTGCTCTGCTGAGGTCCATCCCCCTTCAGGACCGATTACCACCCAAGTGAGCTGACTTGCATTCCCCTGTTGGCGCAGACATTGACCCAACGATGGAGCGGCCGACTCGCGTGTGACCCCTGCAAGACGCAGACCGTCCTGTTGTCCTATCCATTCGGATAAACCGTTCACCTCATGCAGCTGCGGTATCCACAACCGCTCGCACTGCTCCACCGCCTCACGAATGATCGTGGCCCAGCGCTGCGGTCGATGGTCGGCCTGGGGAACACAGCGTTGGCAGCGCAGGGGCTGGATCCGATCAATCCCAAGCTCACAGGCCATTCGCACCACCTCATCCATCCCCCTCCGCATCAAGGCAACGGCCAGGCCCAGCTGGGGTTTGGGCGAAGGTTCAACGTGCTGCGCTGACCTGTCGAGCCCAAGCAACTGCGGCTCCACCAGGGTTGCTGTCGTGAGCCGGCCGCAACCATCGATCAGATCCACCTGCTCGCCACAGCGCAGACGCAACACTCGCCGCAGGTAGTGCTGCTCTTCGGTGTTGAGCAGAACCGATCCACCCTGCTGCAGGCGATCCGGCGACAGAAGCAAGCGCCGGCGTTCAGCCACCGGCAGGGAAAACGCTGTCGGGATGGTCTTCAACCGGCCAATTTTCATTGACCCCACCAACGACGAGCTCTTCGATCTGAACGACGTCAGAGTCCAGTTGACGCAGGGCATTGATCAGAACATCGATGGCAACTCCATCCGACGTGCCGAGATCCACCCAGCAACGTCCCCATTCGTTCTGATATTCCAGTTGCCCCATGTTGTGCATCAGGGCCGGCATCGCCGACTCAGCCCCATCGTTGTCGTAGCCCATCCAACTGAGATCGGAGCCCGCGTCATTCACCTGCAGGTTTTCTGCGTTGAAACCGCCCAAACGCCCGATCACATACCAGCTGTCGAAGACACCATCGACGTAATTCCGTTCCCCCTGACTGGGGGGTTCCGAGAAACGGATCCATAACCAGCAATTGAAGGGATCGACTTCACGAAAACGAATGTCCATGGGGCCATCGCGACTCCGTCATCATCGTTCAAGCTGAACGCATGCTCGAGCTCTCAGGAATCACCTATGCACCTGCGACTGCTGGTGCCCCCATCCTCGACGGCGTCGGTTTTCAGACGCAGAAGGGACGGCCGCTGCTGATTGCTGGCGCCAGTGGATCCGGAAAGACATCGCTGCTGGAAATCATCAGCGGCTTGGCATCACCCACATCCGGCAGCATCCGCTGGAACGGGAGCACGATGAAACGACGGCAGCTGCGCTGGCTTTGCGGCATCGTTTTCCAGTTTCCCGAGCGCCATTTCCTCGGGCTGAGCGTGGCTCAGGAACTGCGGCTGGGGCATCGGCGGCTCGGTCATGAGCGCGAACAGAGCGTGCTCGAACGGGTTGGCCTCGACAGCATCGCCTCCACAACGGCACCAGAACGGCTGAGCGGCGGGCAGCAACGGCGGCTTGCCCTCGCCGTGCAAATGCTCCGCGGCGCTGAAGTTCTCCTCCTGGATGAACCCACCGCAGGTTTGGATTGGTCGGTGCGACGGGACGTGCTTGATCTGCTCGCTGGCCTCGCCCGTGAACAGGTGTTGATCGTGGTCACCCATGAACCCGAGCTGTTTCAGGACTGGGACTGCCAAAGACTGCGCTTGCAGGGCGGGCGGCTCGAACCGATGACTACATTGCCCTGAGCTTCCGATGGGATATGGCCGACCGGCTGGTTCGCGCAACAGCCGCTGAGGGCGGCATCCGGTTGGTGGCGGTATCGACAACCAACATCGTGCGTGAGGCGAGGGAGCGCCATGGTCTGTCGTTCCTCACCAGCGTGATGCTTGGACGAGCCATGGCCGCTGGATTGATGCTCGCCAGTTCGATGAAGGTTCGCCACGGCCGGGTGAACCTGCGTCTCGGTTCCGACGGACCAATCAAGAACTTGATGGTGGATGCCGGACGCAACGGAACCGTCCGTGGCTACGTCGGCGAGCCGGCCCTCGAACTCGATCCCATTCAGGATGAAGCTGGGCATTTCAGCTTCAACTTCAAGGAGGCCGCTGGCACCGGGTACCTCCATGTGATGCGTGATGACGGCAAGGGTGAGCCCTTCAACAGCACCGTTGAGCTCGTCAGTGGAGGCATTGGTGAGGATGTGGCCTCCTATCTGCTCCACTCCGAACAGACCCCTTCAGCCGTGTTTGTGGGTGAGCAAGTGAACAGCGCCGGCATCCATGCCAGCGGTGGGCTCCTGGTTCAAATCCTTCCCAAAGCGGCGGAAGAGCCGGCCCTGGTGGAGCTGATTGAACAGCGTTGCCGCGAGATCACTGGATTCAGTCAGCGGCTGGCGGCAAGTGGCGACCAGCTGGAGGATCTGCTTCGGGACGTCTTCCCCGACCTTGATCCCAAACCCCTCGACGATGCCGAGGCCAGCCAGGAGCTTCGTTTTTTCTGTCCTTGCAGCCGTGAACGCAGCAAAGCAGCCCTGCTCCTGCTGGGCAGGGACGAACTCACCGACATGCGTGACAAGGACGGTGGCGCGGAACTGACGTGCCACTTCTGCAACGACCGTTATGACGTGACCGCTGCGGAGCTGCAGGAGCTGATTGACGGCCTACCGACGGCGGCCTGATGCTCAAGCCAGGAACAGGGCTGCAGCCCACAGCAGCAGAGCTGCAGGCAGAGCCTGGATCTGCAGAGGACTGAGAGCCAGCTGTTCAACAGCAGTGGGAGAGAGCGCCAGGTTCAGCAAAGAGCCTGCCGCCAAGCCCAGAATGAGCACCAGCAACGTCCAGCCCAGGGATGCCAGTGGGCGGCGACCACGGCGAACCTGACTGAGAAAAACGCCGATGGTTGCCAGGGCCAGCACCAACTGAATGCTCCCGGCCGAGATCAGCAACAGAGCAACGCCGACGATCCCTGCAATCAGGCGAACGGAACGCCCCTGCCCTTCCACCAGGGCCCAGTCGGGCTTGAGGCCGGAGAGGGTCGGGGAGGGATCGGGCAGCCTGTTGCGGAGATTCGCCAACACGTTGCCCATCGGTGCCTGAGCTGGCGGAGAAGGCATGGATCCCGCCATGGCCTCCCGCTCCGATGCCGTCGCTGCAGCCGCACTCACCTGACCCTGTTGCCGGTCCCGAAGACGCGCCATCAGGACGGCGTCGTAGGCCGCTTCAATCTTGGCTCGGGCCTGATCATCACCGGAAACCTCGGCGAGACAGCGTGCTTTGGCCGCCTGAACCTGATCAAAGCCCGCATCACGGCTCAGGCCGAGACGGGCGAATGGATCATCTGCGTTTGCATCGGGACCAGATTCACCCAGGGCTGCCATTGCGTCGATCGGGTTCCTTTTGATGAGCGTATCGGGGCCTGTTCAGAAGAGGGGCGCACCGTGACGAAAACCCTCGCTGCGTTCCAGCCTGCTCCGGCAGCTGAGGGCATCCACCCGGTTCATCCAGGAGCGGCGCTTGATCAACGGCATCTGCGGAGGAAGGTGGTAGCCCTCCAGCATTTCCACCGATTCGTCATCACCACGGAAACACACGTATTCGGTGCCGCCGTCAGCGCTATTCCTCAGCAGCCAGAACGTACTCACGGAAGTTGAAAGCGCGGCACAATTCTGGCGAGAGAGCCGTGGAGGTGTGGATGGGGTGATCGGCGCGGTTCAGAGACTGATCGGCTCCACTCCACTCACCACCGGGGCAACACTGCTGAGTTCAAGGTCGGGGTGGTCTTCCCGAAGCTGGTTGAGATTCCACTCGTTCTTGAACAACAGCACAGGCCGATTCCAGGTATCACGCACGGTCTTGCAATTGAAAATCCGGCCCACCTTTTCGAGTTCAGCCCAACCGCCGTTGATCCAACGGGCAACCTGGAAACCCATGGGCTCAAGGCGGGTTTCCACGCCATATTCGTTTTCAAGGCGGTGCTGCACCACCTCAAGCTGGAGTTGTCCAACGGCCGCCAGAATTGGATCCCGCTTGCTCTCGTCGGTGTCATAAAGGATCTGCACAGCCCCCTCTTCCCGCAGCTCGTTCACCCCTTTGCGGAAGTTCTTGAAGGCTGAAGGGTTGGGGTTGCGCAGCCAACTGAAAATTTCCGGGCTGAAACAGGGAATGCCTTCGTATTCCACTTTCGAACCCACATAAAGGGTGTCGCCAATGGAAAACATGCCGGGGTTGTTGAGACCGATCACATCACCCGGATAGGCGTCTTCCACCACGGCTCGGTCCTGACCGAACAGCTTTTGAGGACGTGAGAGACGGATCGCTTTGCCCGTGCGGGCGTGCTTCACCGTCATGTCTTTTTCGAAGCGGCCGCTGCAGACACGGACGAAGGCAACCCGGTCGCGGTGCCTGGGGTCCATGTTGGCCTGAAGCTTGAACACGAAGCCGCTGAACCCTTCACGCAACGGGTCCACCAGACCTTCGCTGCTGGATCGGGCGATCGGCCGTTGTGCCATCTCAAGGAAGGCATCGAGGAACGGACGGACCCCGAAGTTGGTCATGGCCGAGCCGAAGAACACCGGGGTGAGCTCACCGGCATGGACCATCTCAATGTCCAGCTCGGCGCCAGCCGCCTCCAGGAACTCCATTTCTTCAATGGCCAGATCCAGCAGGTCCTCTTCCACCAATTCGCGCAGGGCAGGGTCGTCCAGCGAGAGGCGTTGCTCACTGGCCTGCTTGCCGCGTTCAGCACGGCTGAACAGAACCACCTCCTTGCTGCGGCGATCGATCACACCACGGAATTGCTCGCCACTGCCGATCGGCCAGTTCACTGCCCAGGGGGTGAGGCCGAGTTCCGACTCGATTTCATCGAGCAGGGTGAGCGGTTCCCGCCCCGGGCGGTCCATCTTGTTGATGAAGGTGAAGATCGGGATCTGCCTCATGCGGCAGACCTCGAACAGCTTCCGCGTCTGAGGCTCCAGGCCCTTGGCGGCATCTTCCAGCATCACGGCGTTGTCAGCCGCTGCCAGCGTTCGATAGGTGTCTTCGGAAAAATCCTGGTGACCTGGTGTGTCCAGGAGGTTGATCGTGGTGGCGTCGTAATCGAACTGCAGCACCGTTGAGGTGATCGAAATCCCCCGCTGCTTTTCAAGCTCCATCCAGTCGGAGGTCACCTTGCGCTGCTCGCCCCGGGCTTTCACCGCACCGGCCTGCTGAATGGCACCGCCGTAGAGCAGCAACTTCTCAGTGAGAGTTGTTTTTCCCGCGTCCGGGTGGGAAATGATCGCAAAGTTGCGACGGCGATCCACCGCCGAGGCCAGAACCTGGGCCAGATCACCATCAGTGGTCGCTTGACTGCCGCTCATCGGATTTCAGGACTTCACCAAGCCTGACACCACCAGATAACGGTCGTCCTCTGCCGACACCGTCAACTGGTTGAGTCCCAGCCGGTGGAGCTCGGCAATCACCTCATCAGGCTCAAAGGCCGCCGCCAGCGAGGCAGCGAAATCGTGCTGCAACACCTCTGGCGCCGATGGCAGGTGTTTCAGCAGCAGCTGTTGAATCTCAGCGTCGGAGGCCGGACGCCGCAGATCCCGATGCAAGGCACGACACCCAGGTGCTGCCAGGGCTCGACTGACCGTCCAGAGCAGATCGGGTTGATGCAGGTGATGCAAAAGGCTGTTGCTGACGATCAGATCAGCCTGCCCAAGCAGAGGACCTTCAAGAACCTCCTGAAGGGTCTGACAGAGGAATGAGATCTCCAGTTGCTGATGCTGCGCCCGCTCCCGGGCCAGAGCCAGCATCGATTCGGCACCGTCGATGCCGATGATTCGAGCCTTGGGGAAGAGGCCAGCCAAGCGAAGCGTGATGTTTCCCGGCCCACAACCCAGATCCACCACCAGTGGATCTGGCGGCAAAGGCGATGTGCGTGAGAGGAGACGCTGAATCGCTTCGATGGTGGCTTGATCGCCGGAACTGAAGTCGGCAGCGGCATAGGCCTGCACCTGTGCAATGCCGTTCATCAACTCAGGCTCGAGCCGCCGCTGCATGATTTGCTGTCGATTTAGCGCTCAGTTTGAACAGGACACTGTTGATGGTGGTAAGGAGACCTTGCTACCCCCATCTGTGGCGTTAGGGTTTCGATACTTGTCCTTCGCCCCAGCACCGCACGTGACCCTCACTCCAAATCGTGTGGAGACCTCTGCGGGAGCTATCGCCGGGTTCGGCGACTTCCCTGCAACCGCTCCTGCTGCCAACCCGGTCTTCTATCGCACCTACAGCCGCAAAACCCCCAGCGGCCGTGAGAGCTGGAGTCAGGTGGGCGCGCGAAACCTGGAAGGCCTTCGTCAGCTGGGCAACCTGAGCGATGCGGAAGTGGCCCTGCTGGCTCGCATGCAGGCCGAGAAAAAAGCTCTTCCCTCAGGCCGCTGGCTCTGGATCGGTGGCACCCGCTGGATCGAACAGCCCGAAAACTTCTCGGGCTCCTACAACTGCACCTCCACCAATCTGGTGGATTGGCAGGCCTTCGGTCTGATGATGGACCTGGCGATGATGGGCTGCGGCACCGGCGCCATCATCGAGCCGCACCTGATCGACCGGCTTCCGGTGGTGCGCAACAGCTTTGAAGTCCCCAGCGTCAGCGAAATCGGCATCACTCCTGCGGCTGAGCGCCAGGACGACTGCACCCACAGCATTGATGGCAACAAGGTGACCATCAAGGTGGGCGACACCCGCCGTGGCTGGGTGGACAGCTATCAGCTGATGCTCGAGCTCAGCAGCGATGAGCGGTTCAACGGCGGTCCCATTCAGATCGAAGTGGACCTCAGCGATGTGCGCCCTGTTGGGGAAACGCTGAAGGGGTTCGGTGGCATGGCCAACCCCGTCAAACTGAAGGATCTTTACGGGCGCGTTGCTCGTCTGCTCAACAAGGCCCAGGGCCGTCGGCTCACCTCCGTGGAGTGCTGCCTGCTGATCGACGAAGCCGCCGTCACGATCGTGGCCGGAAACATCCGTCGCAGCGCCGGCATGCGCCAGTTCGCCTCCGACGACCAGGCTGCTGCGTCCTCCAAGGACAACCTCTGGCAGCAGGACGAGGAGGGCAACTGGAGGATCGATCCCGAGCGTGATGCGCTGCGGATGGCCAACCACACCCGCGTTTATCACACCCGTCCCAGCAAGGACGTTGTGCACGCAGCGGTGACCAAGCAGTTCCACTCCGGTGAAGGTGCCATCCAGTTCGCACCCGAGGCGATCGCTCGCTCCAATGCTGATCTGCTCACAACCCCTGAACTGCGCAGCGAGTTCATTGAGATCTACTGTGATCAGGGGCGTGAGGAAGCGGGACGTTGGCTGTCCGACAACCATGGCCCTATCGGAGCTGACGAGCTGGAGCACCGCCTCAGTCGTTACGGCTTGAATCCCTGCGGCGAGATCCTGGGTGCCGACTTCCACTGCAATCTGGCCGAGGTGCACCTCAACCAGATCGACCCCAGCGACGAGGAAGGCCAGGCCGATGCCTTCCGTGCGGGTGCCCTGTCGGTTGCTTGTCTGCTCAACCATCGTTTTGAAGTGGAGCGCTACCGCCAGAGCCGTGAGTGGGATCCGATCGTGGGCGTCAGCTTCACCGGCCTGTTCGACTTCTTCGTCCATGCCTTCGGCACGGAATGGCTGCGCTGGTGGGAGGCTGGCCGGCCTGATACCAAGGAGGGTCTGCGCTTCAAGGAGCAGGAAGCCGCTTACCTGAGCCGCTGGAAAGAGATCGTCAATCAAACGGTCTGGGACTACTGCGACCGCCATGGTTTGCGTCGCCCCAACCGCTGCACCACCGTTCAGCCTGCAGGCACCAAGAGCCTGCTCACCGGTGCCGCCCCCGGCTGGCATCCCCCCAAAGCCCAGCGCTTCATCCGCCGGATCACCTTCCGCAAGAACGACCCCGTGGCCATGGCCTGCATGGACTACGGCTACACCATCGTTCCCTCCCAGTCCGACAAGGATGAGGAAGGCCGTCTGCTGAATGACCCCTTCGATCCCCGCTGCACCGAATGGCTGGTGGAGATTCCCACCGAGGTGAGCTGGGCCAACCTGCCCGGTGCTGATGCTGTTGACATCAACGGCTTCAGTGCCATGGCGCAATTCGATTTCTACATGCAAGTGCAGCGGCATTACACCGCCCACAACACCTCCGCCACCATCGAATTCCGCGAGCACGAAATCGAACCCTTGGCTGATGCTCTGCATCAAGCCATGGAGAAGGGCGAGGGCTACATCTCAGCAGCACTTCTGGCCCGCTTCGATGCCAATGCCACCTTCCCCCGCCTGCCCTTTGAGCCGATCGATGCAGCCACCTACGAGGAGCTGCAATCGGCTGTGGTGAAGCGTCGCGTCAGCAGTGATTTCTTCGAAGCACTGCAGCGTTACGACCAGGGTGAGCTGACGGAAGCCGGCCCCGCTGGTTGTGATTCCGACAAGTGCCTGCTGCCACTGGCCAAGCCCGAAAACTGAGCTGGGGTCACGCCCCGATACAGTTGTCAGGTGTCCCGCGGGACACCTGACACCCTCTGGAGAGGTGGTCGAGTGGTTTATGGCTCTGGTCTTGAAAACCAGCGTGTCTTCACGGGCACCGTGGGTTCGAATCCCACCCTCTCCGTTTCGAACAAGATCAAACGTCGATCCCGATGACCGATCTTCTTGATATCAATCTGGGAATGTTGTGTGGCCGACGGTGATGCACCACCGGAGCGATTCGACCACGTGATCAGACTGACGGACTGATCCGTACGCAGGGATACACAACCAGATTTCTTAAGAATGAAACGGATTCGCCCCCGCCGAAGCAGGGGTCAAACTCAAACACCAACGCCTGAAAAATCGCGCTGTCTGGATTCCAAGCCCGATGAGCGACTGGCCAGAGTGACGATGCGTCGAATCGTCCGGATTGTTGAAGGGGTTGTGCGCGGATTTCTCAACATCCACAACTTGCGAACAAGACTTGCAGTGACTCCTGCCTAAAAGGCATGGGGCGGGGGCTCGATGCTGCTACCGTCAAAGTCGAAAATGTAAGACGCCTCCTCAGCAACCAGTTCGCGGATCTCCTGGCGGGGGATATAAAGCAGATCTGTTGCTCCAGCCGTGCATGCCTCTGCATGACGGCAGTAATAACAGGAATAGCCAAAACAAGGCTTATCAACTCTGGGGTCTTGTTCGATCCCATGCACTTCCATCAAGGAGCGCACAAGGCGGCAACAGAAGCGTTGCTTCTGGATTTGCATCAACGCGAAATCACGGAGCACATCTTGCATGCTGCGGTTCAACGAAGTGCAATAGGCCTTCAACAGAGTGTGCTCTGATTCAGACATTCTGACGTTGACAACCTTGTCAGCCTGAACAGAAGCAGCGCCCATCGAGCCAATGTTTCTAAGAGTCCATTTTATCCATATTCATGCAATATCTGCATCAAAGGCTCTTCATCGATTCGAAAATATTTATTACCTCAAATCACCCAGAGAGCAAGAGTGACATTCCAGGAATGGCTGAATGACGACACAAAGACATAACAAGCGCGGCCGAATCAACAGGGACCCATGATCCAGCACTCAGCAAGCGCAGGAGCACTTCCAAGCAACCACGAAGCAACCCATAAGACACCCAGCAGCTACCCAGCAGTTGCTTTACAGGTGTCATGGAGCTACCTTGAGAGTGCTCTGGCAGCAAACGGGCCATGATCAAAACCTCAACCCGCGAGACCCAGGTCAAGCTCACGGTCTCCGTTCCCCCGAGCCTTCATGTGCTGCTTCGCGGCTGGGCCCTGTGCGAAGGACGCGAGCTCACCAGCGTTGTGCTTCAGTGCGTGGAGCTGTCGGTGCGCCAACTCAAGAGCAATGGCTCCATTCCCAGCGCAGCCATCCGCGCCTATGAGGCTGCCTGTGATGAACGTTTGGCCGTGGGAGGGTTGTGAACGTGCAACTTGAACAGATCGAGCAGGCGCTCCAGGCGTCGGTGATGGACGCCGTGATTGCCCTGAGCGAACGGGTTCAAACCCTTGAAAACAATCCTGAGGGACGGATCTACACCGCCTATCGCGCCATTGATCAGACCCTGTCCTTGGGTTATTCCGACAGCATCGATGCGGCCACCGAACAACTTCGCGAACGCGACTTCGTGCTGCTCGCGAGCCGGCGGGGCACACGGCGGGAGCAGAGGTTGCTGCTGCTCACCCTCAAAGAGATTGGAATTGTCAGCAGTTACAGCGAGAACTGCTTCACCGCATCGCCTAACACGGTGAACCATCTCATGCACCTCGGCTGGCCCTTGGGCAACCTCAAGCGAGGCGCCAACAGCTCAAAGACACTCAAACGCTTCAATCCGGAACGCTGATCAACGCGCGACAGCGTTGAACCATTGAAGCCACAGCAGCAGGTTCAGCAGCGGCGCGATCCCCACGATCCATCGCCCGGTACAGGTCAGCAACCGCCCAGGCCTTGGAGGCCGGCTCATTCAAATGGCGAGGAATGAGATGCAGATGAAGGTGCTGGGCTCCCTCACCAAAGGCAATGGCATAAACGCGATCGCATCCGGTGATCTGGTTCACGAGATCACTGGCATCGCGAACTGCTCTCCCCCAATCGGAAGCCTCAGCCACCGTGAAATCCACGGGCCCTGGACAGTGCCTAATTGAATCCAACAGAAGCCAGCCAGGCAGAGGTGCCGGGTCGGGGTGATGGCGCAAAACCCAGAGTTCGGAGCGCTGAATCTCATACCGCTCTTGCGCTTGTGGATCGAGATGCAGCTGACAGATGGCACAGTTATCCACGGGGTTGATCTTCAACGACGAACAGCACCACGGCCATTACCGATCAAGCCGAAGTCAATGATCAGTCCGATCAACACCACCAACAGGCCACTGAACGACGACACACCTCCGAACGAGGACACAGACCAGCAATAGCCGAGGGTTGTGGTGGGGAGAAACAGGAGTCCAAGAACCGGCAGCACCGGGTTAGGAACACTGGTGCCACTGAAGGGCTGCAGCACGAAACTGCTGTTGATCAACCACATCAACACCAAAACCAGGCGTGGAGCCAGCAGGCCAATCGCCGCCAGAAGACACATCGCAAGGCTGGGACGCTGGGTCATCCATAGCGACGTCTTCTGAAGGCGACCTCGTCCTCACCGGAAGATTCAGGTTTCGAGCGAGCAATTCATCGCCAACTCGAACGGAACGGCGGCGTTGGGGATCGACAACAGGCTGCTCGAGAGAGACGCAAGATCCTCGGGTTGGGTCATCGCGGCAGGTTCAACGGCCGTCACCGCACGAGCCATATCGGTGTTGACCCAACTGGGACAGATGGCGGTCACCCGAATTCCCTTGTCCCACCCTTCATTGCGCATGCTCTGACAGAGCCCCATCAAGGCGAATTTGCTCACGGGATAACCCGCCATTCGACCTTTGACGCGTTTGCCACTCATCGACACCAAAACCTGGATTCGTCCATGGCCACTGGTCGCCAGATACGGCCAGGCCGCACGGGTCAGCCACCAGGGCCCCTTCACGTTGATCGCCCACAGTTCATCAAGCTGCTGCTCTTCGCCATCCGCAAACAACAACGGGGTTCGATGCAAAATCCCCGCGCAGTGGATCACGGTGTCGATGGCACCCCAGTGACGAACGGTGCTGTCGATCCAGGCTTCAACACTGGCTGGATCGTTGGCGTCGTAGGCGTGATGCAACACCGTCTCAACGTCCAGCTCTGTTCCCCTTAGAGCCTGCGGATCCCGCAGACCAAGGCTGAGGCGGTGACCATCCTTGAGCAACCGTCTGGCAATGGAACGTCCGATGCCACGACTGGCTCCGGTAAGCAAAACCGTGCGTTGCATCAGGACGCGTTGAGGAATCGATCCATCAGCAATTCTGGCGTTGTTGCATCCAGGAGGAGCTGGCGATTTCGCTGCGAGAGAAAGCCCGTCGAAACGCTTTGATCCAAAAAGCCCAGCAACGCATCGAAGTAGCCATCGATATTGAGCATGCCGATCGGCTTGGCATGAAAACGAAGCTGAGCCCAGGTCAAGGCCTCAAACAACTCGTCGAGGGTTCCCAGGCCTCCGGGCATGGCAACGGCTGCATCGGCCAGATCGAGCATTCGCTCCTTGCGCTCGTGCATCGATCCCACAACCTCGAGATGGGTCAAACCGGAGTGCACCACTTCATCCTGCGTTAACGCCTCGGGGATCACCCCGATCACCTCCCCTCCAGCCGCCAGAGCGGCATCAGCAACAGCGCCCATCAAACCAATGCGAGCGCCGCCGTAAACCAGGGCCATGTCCCGAGTGGCGATCAGTGCACCCAGCTCAGTGGCAGCAAGCTTGAACAGGCTCGAGTCGCCGCTCGAGGAGCCGCAATACACAGCGATTCGATTCATGGCGCCTGGCCGTGATGCCTTCATCCTCACCTGCGATGGCTGGCAAAAACGAGCCAAGCCTCGAGAATCACCAGAAACGGGTCCCGATGAGGATGACCTCGATGCGCCTTGAGCTGCTGAGCCGTCACAGGATTCGAGACCCAGGCCTCGGCCTGAATGAACCATCCGGACTGACGCTGAACGCGGATGGATCAGCGCTATACACCGTCAGTGATGACACCAAGGCGATTTTTCGTTTGGATCTCAAAGGCAGGGTGTCGGTGAGCGACTCGTTCTTCATCGGCCTCGACGACTTGGAAGGCATTGCACTCCGTGGCGATGACAGCGAGCTGCTCGTGGTGCAGGAGCGGAGCAATTCTGTGGTGGTGGTGGATCTGAACAGCCGGAGCGAACGGTCTCGGCGACCGCTGTCAGTCATGACCAACTACGGCACGATCGCGCACCACTTCCCCAACCCTCCGGACAACAACGGATTGGAGGGCATCACTGTGAACACCAGAAACAACCATGTGGTTGTGGTGAAAGAGCGCCAGCCCGGTTTGCTGATCGAACTGGATTCCACACTCACCACAATCCTCTCCACACGAATGCTGCAAGCCAGCCAGGGGTTCATGCATCCCGACTTGAAGTCCGAGAAGCTGGATTTCTCGGGCCTGAGCTACGACAGCAGCAGCGATACCCTCTGGATCGTCAGCGACAAGGGGCGGTGCCTGTTCCAGTACGACTGGGCAGGCGAAACTGTTCTCCAGCGCCTCGATCTCACCATCAGCACGGGAGACAAGCCACAACGGATCCGCAAACCGGAGGGTGTTGCCTTCGATCCCGGGCGAAAAAGGTTGTACGCGGTGAGCGATCGAGACGCTGATCTCTACGTGTTCAAACTCCATGACGACTGCTGAACAGCGCCGCGTTCTGATCACCGGTGCGAGCAGCGGCATTGGCCTTGAAGCGGCAAAAATCCTGCTGGCCCGTGGTGATGCACTCACCGTTGTTTGCCGCAATGCAGAACGGGCCGAACGAACCCGCACGGCTCTGTCGGATTCCGTGGAAACGTGTATCGCCGATCTGGCGGACCTTGCGTCTGTGGCCAAGGCGATCGAAGAACTTCGCCGTGACGGGACGCCATTCGATGCACTGGTGCTGAATGCAGGGTTGCAATACGCCGGCCATGATTCCCCCCGCTGGAGTGCACAGGGCATTGAACTCACCTTTGCGGTGAACCACCTGGCCCATCAACTTCTGGCTGAAGGATTGAAGGAGCAAACCCAAGCCATCGTGATCACCGCCTCTGAGGTGCACAATCCAGCCACCGGCGGAGGACGGGTTGGCCAGCCTGCAGGGCTGGGCTCGCTACAGGGACTGCGCCAGGGCCCCGGGGCGCCGATGGTGGATGGAGACAGTCCGTTCAATGCAGACAAGGCCTACAAAGACAGCAAGCTGTGCAATCTGCTGATGGCCCTGCAGATCCACCAGCAGCGTCAGGATTTGCCTGTCGTGGCCTGGAGTCCGGGACTGGTGATTCCCCGCACGTCAGAAGGGTTTTTCAGAAACAGTCGCCAAGCCAATCCACTTGGGCAGGCCTTGTTTGGGTTGGTCGCTCGGGATCTCTTGCGATTGACGGAAAGCGTTGAGCGGGCAGGGGCACTGCTGGTGCAGCTCATCGATGAACAACTTGATCAACCGGGATTCAGGTACTGGAGCAATGCCCTGTTGGGCCCTGGCCGGCATCAATTCAAACCAACGGAACCCTCCGAGGAAGCGAAGAACAGCGACACAGCGACGATGCTCTGGATGTTGTCGAACAAGCTGATCAACTCTTTTTTGACGCCATCCCGCTGATCGCCAAACCGTTCACCAACCAGCGTCCATTGCAGTGGAACGCCCAACGTGATCGACGTATAAACCATCTGAAGTTTCTTCTTATCGTCAGTTGACTGAGAGATAGAAGTAGCAGTTCTCTCCTTGAAGACTGATACTTCCGCCTCTGTTTGCCAGGTTGTAGATCTGTTGATGACTGGGTGTGCATCCACCTGAACCACCACTGCCACTAGGCAATGAACTACTTTCTGGCAAAGACTCAGGGCATTGATTAAATAACTCTGTCACCATCGGACCCAGCCCATACTCGTCAACATATTGTTTGTATTCAGGAAATCTCTCGCCTGATTTCCTGGTAACTTCTGCGGTAGACATACCCTGACGGTACAACTTGCATTCGTATGAAGCCATGTTGTATGCCCACTGAGGCCCTGCATTAACAGCAGTTGAAGCCAATGATGACGAAAAAAAGATGAGCCCCATTGCTATAAAGTTTTTCAATTTTATAACTCAACTTCTTTGATTCTACTTCCTGGATTGAAGGGTGTGGCTTAGCAGAAGCTGAGAAGTTAATAAACGTACTCTGGGACATCGCTAGCCGCCTCCTGTCCCTATAACCCTCCGAGTCCTTCCTCAAACAGAATGAACAATTCGCCGTCGTATCCCTGCTCTCTCATTCGTCGTGCCCATTCGACCTCATGATGAGGTTCGTATTCATCGTTCTTATATACATTCTCTGGTCCCCACATTGGTCTTAAATTTCTCCAATTAAAAGCTACTAAGCACTGCTATTTTATTAACAGATTGAAAGATTCGCAAGGCCGTACATGGTCGACATGCCATTGATCTCTGTTCTCCCAGGTCATTGAATCTTCAAACATTGAGGCTATATGTGCTTCTACATGGCTCCAGTCGTCGGTGCCAATTAGCTCTTTTGTTTCGCCTTGTTTGGGGATTGACGCCCTTCTGAAGACGCCACCAATTCGTGACCGGCATCTTTGTTCAACAAGGAATGCTGGGTCCTCTTTCCTTCTTTCACCGAGTCGTTTATTCCGCTGAGCCTTGGCCTCTGCCTTCTGAGCTTGGCGCCTTGCGTAAGCCCGTGCTGCTTCTGGGTCTTCTGCGTTGTACCTTCGCTGGTAAGCCCTGGCTCTTGCTCGAGTAAATTCAATATCTTTGTTTCTACTCCTCTTTGATCTAGCAGCTTCTTCTTGGGAAAACGAATCATTTGGGTCAGCTCTTCGCTCTCGAGCCCGTGCATTTATTTTCTCTCTATTTGCTCTTACATATTCACTTTGTTTTTTCTTGTATTCAGGTGAATTTGCCTTGATATAGTTGCATGCGCAGCATCCGTAGCTTGAAGTTAGCTTTGGGCTGTAATGGCCTTTTGTGCATGGTTTTTGAGTGAAGTAATACTTTTTGTCTTGGCTCTTTGCTTCTGCTCGAGTTTTCGGTAGTTGTGCCCAGCTTTCGGGGGTTTTTGATAGATCAAAAAATTCTTCGTCTGCTCGTTCTGGTTTTTCGGATTTCCCTGTTGACCTTGCCATCAGCTCGACCTCTTGCGTTTGGCCGGTCGGCCACGTTTGCGCTTTTCACGCGACGTCCATTTCCCAACAATCTCAGTGTCGTATGTCAACGGATGGTGGATGAGGCCAATACCGCCATCAAAGGTGGCTGATGGGTCATCACCGCCAGCATCGACAAAGTCCTTCCAGAAGCGGTGCTCCTCATACGTTCTGACGCCAATCAGATCAACCGCTGGCCAGCCTCTATCTACGGTCTGTTCCCAGAACTTGTCGAATTCTGCTGGGTCTGACCGATTGGATTCAAATTGATAACGGTCATGCACCTCCTGCATAAAGCCGTTTGACATGCCTTCGAAGTCTGGCTCGGACTTCATCGTCTCCAGCAAACAATTAACCATCACCAACCTGCCCTGTTCGAAGACTGGCTGTCCCATGTGGATCAGGGCTTGCATCTCATTAGATGGATATGGCTCGCCACTGGCAGCAACAAGATCATGTGCATCCTCAATGCAGAGCACAAGGTCTTGGTCCCTCAGCCAATTATTGAAAGTCACACGCTGCTCAAGGCTGTTGTCCTGACCGCTGAGGAAGCCATCGATCTGACGCTTCAATGCACGTTCTGCCTCACGTCCGGTTTGCTGGTGCGTCAACTTGCTGACCTCAGCCTTCCAGTTATCGACTTCAAGCTGAGCCAGGTTGCGGTCTGCCATCAGATCTTCCATCTTTTGAGCAGCCTTCAACAGCACTGTTTTGGCTGATGGGTCGTCACTGGTGATGAATTCGCTCATGTTGGCGCTGACTCTGCCAATGGCCTCATCGACCGACCTCAAAGCTTTCTCCGCTTCGATGAGCGATGACCTTGCTGACGTCAACGCTGCTTCCTGAACACCAGCATTGAAAAATGCTTCCCACCGGTACTGGGCCAGATGTCCAAGGAGGAAATCCTCTCGGTACTGATGACCGCGGTGGGTGCAGACGCTGTAGTCGTTCCGGCAACGAAGATATTTGTGCGGGACTCCACCACTGGCCTGAGGATCATTGGTGACCCGCAATGGCGGCAAAAGATTGACCCTGCAAAAAGGTTTGCCAGGGAAGGACTGTTATTGCTCGGCAGAGACTGGCTGCGCTGATTCAACGAGGTCTGCGCAGCAGACTGCACAACGATCAACACCAGACCATGACGGGTGTATTGGCGGCCCTTGGAGCAGCCATGGCCTGGACGGGAGCCAGTGCACTCTGGCGATCGCTATCAGGGCGAGTCACGGCGATCCGGCTCAACGCCATGAAGAACGGCTTGGCCAGCCTGCTGTTTCTGCCGGTTCTGCTCACACTTACGCACAACACCGAAGTGCATGCTGTTCTGCTGCTGTTGATCAGCGGCTTGATCGGCATTGCGGCCGGCGACAGCTTCTATCTCGGGGCGTTGCGGCGACTTGGCACCCGACGAACCCTCACCGTGGAAGCCAGCGGTCCGGTGCTGGCCAGCATCGCTGGGGTTCTGGTGATGGGGGACAGCCTGGCCGTGAAGAACGGTCTCGGCGCGCTTTTGGTTTCAAGCGCAGTGGTTCTCATTGCCATGCAGGCGAAAGAGACGAGCCAAGGGGAGCGGGGGGGCAGCGCTGCTGACTTCGGCATCGGGCTGCTGTTGGCACTCACCGCCGTGGTTTGTGGCCTGAGCGGAGCCTTTCTGGCCCGTCACGTGCTGATCAGCAGCGACCTCACCCCATTGCAGACGGCATCGATCCGGCTGCTGGGCGGATGGCTTGGTCTTCTTCCCTTCCTCAAAGGGATCTGGAGACAGACCAAGCTGAAGCAACGGGAGCAATGGAAGCTTGTGATCGCCACCGTGGTCGGGACCAACGGGGGAATCCTGTTGCAACAGGTGGTGCTGCAAACGATGCCCGTTGGAGAAGGGGTGACCCTGATGGCTACGGCACCAGTGATGGCTCTTTTTGTGAGCCGAATAGAAGGAGACCCGATTCAGCTCTCCGGCGTGGCTGCCGCGGGGCTGGCCTTGGCCGGTGTGGCCTGCACCAGCCTCTGAAGGCCGGATTCCAGATCAGAAGCTGCAGCCTCATTCAAAGCCAGCACCACCAGATCAGCACCACAGCCCTGATCGGGACGCCAGGCATGGCTGGGAGCTGCTTCGAACCAGCTGTTCAACCGCGGACCCACCATCTGGATCTGAAGCGGAAGCGTTTTGCTGGGCAGCCAGACACGCCCCTTGAGTCGAACCACCTGGAGATTGCTCACGAGGCTTGGCAACAGCTGCTCGAGGGCGTGACGGTCGAATGCCCCTTCAACGCGCACATTGCTGCCGACCATGTCGACATGGCTGTGGTCGTGATGGCTGTGGTCGTGATGGTCGTGTTCGTGGTGGTCGTGATGAGTGTGGGCCTCCTGGGGGGTGGGCTTGTGCTCGAGGCCCAACACAACGGATGTCTCCAACTTTCCCTGAGACACAGGAAGCAGAGCGGTACCCGGGCGCACTTTGTCTTTGATCCGCCCCTGCACCTCAGCCATCGCTGATGCGTCCAGGCAATCAGCCCGGCTGATCAAGACCAGGTCAGCGGCCTGGAGTTGATCCTCAAACAAGTCGTCGATCGCTGTGAGGTGATCGAGGCTGGGATCCTCGGCCCGTTGCCGCTCCAGCGCTTCAGCATCAGCCACTGGGCTGCCTGCAGCCAAAGCTTCGCCATCCACCAGCGTCACAACACCATTCACATGCACACGGCTGCGGATGGCCGGCCAATCCAGGGCCTGAAGCAAAGGCCTTGGCAAAGCGAGACCGCTCGTTTCAACAACGATCCCATCCAATTGATCCGCCCGTTCCAGCAACGTCTCCATGGTCGGCAGGAAGTCGTCCTGCACCGTGCAGCAGAGGCAGCCGTTGTTCAGCTCAACCAAACGGCCGTCCACCTCCTCCTCAGGACAAAAGCCGCAGCTGCGAATCAGATCACCATCAAGCCCAACGCTGCCAAATTCGTTGACCATCACGGCCAATCGCTGACCGCCACGGGTGAGCAGATGGCGGAGCACCGTGGTCTTGCCGGCCCCAAGAAACCCGGTGATCACGGTCACCGGCAGACGCTTAGCCATGACGATTAAGGGCGGCAGCCCAGGCTCTCACGGGTGGAGACTCCACTGATCGGATTGGATCCATCCGCCCGAGCACAGAGGGCCCGCTGTTGGGGAAGGTCGATCACGGCGTTGGTGAAATCAGCACCGTCGATCTGCGCGTCCGTGAAACGGCTCTGCATCATCATCGCGTTGGTGAAATTGGCCCCCCGGAGATCGGCGCCCTCGAAGTGGCTGGCAAAGCCCACAACATCGGAAAGATCAGCATCCCGGAGATCGGCCCCCTGCAATTGAGAGGTGTTGATCACAGCGCCGCGCAGGTCTGTGCCGCTGAGATTCACCTCGCGCAAATCGGCCTTGAGGAACTCTTTTTCCTTGAGGTCAAGACCGTGCATATCAGCGCTGATCTCCTGAACTGCGAACTGACCACGCAGCTCGGGAGCGGTGATGGCCTGCACTGATTCAGCCCAAACAACAGTGCTGAACGCCAGCGTGATCACCGCCAGCAGCGAGGCCATACGTCGAAGGGCGCCCATGAGACCGGTAATTTGAGCAATCACGTTATGGCAACTGTCCGCGGAGCGAGTCGATATGGCCATGAGCTTGCGGGTGGTGGTTCCACCCCATCCCCTGATCGGCCATTGGCTGACCATGCTTCGGCATCGGGAAACCCCTGCGGCCCTCTACGCCACAGCCCTGCAGGAACTGGGCCGGTGGCTCACCTACGAAGCCCTGCGGGACTGGCTGCCCCATCGCCGGGAGATGGTGCCCGGACTCCATGGGGACACCGAAGGCACCCTCGTTGAAGCATCGGTACCGCTGATCGCCATTCCAGTGCTGCCAGCAGGCCTCGAGCTTTGGCAGGGAGGACGATCCGTCCTACCCGATTCCTGCCTCTGCCTGGGGTCGTGCCCACAGGAGATCGAAGCCAACGCCGGGGTGATTCTGTTTGTTGATCAGATCAGTGATGGTGAGGCCACCCTCAAACTTCTGCAGGAGCTCCAGAGCAAGGGTGTGGATGGTCGGCGGCTGCGGCTGATCACTGCCCTGTGCGCCAGTCCTGGACTGAAGCTGTTGGGTGAAGCGATTCCAGACCTAACGCTGCACACCGCCTGCATTGACGAAGGCGTGGGGGAGCAGGGTGAGATTCGTCCGGGAATCGGTGACCCTGTGCGACGGCTGAACCTCAGATCTTGAAGGCATGACTAACCTTCAGGCAGGTTGAACGCACCCATGGCCCAGCAGCACGACACGGGCTCAGGCACCCTGGCAACTCTGGTCACCGGAGCAGTGCTCGGTGCTGCAGGCCTGGCCTGGTGGCTCCTCAACGAAGCCGACAGGCGCAGGCGTTACGGCGCGCAGAAGTCGATGTTGCACGCACCGCGGATGCAGGACGGTTCCGAAGTGCTGGATAGCGCAGGCAACGGACACCTCGAGGAGCGGGTGGAAAAACTCAACGCGGAGATCGCCCGCGTTCGCGCCCAACTCGAGGGACTCGGTAGCGAAGGATGAGCGCTCGGTAGGTTGGCTTGATTGCCACTGGTCCGCTCCGTTCCATGCTTCGCTCCGACGCCGTCACCAAGGGGATTCAGCGGTCTCCCAACCGTGCCATGTTGCGGGCCGTGGGCTTTGGAGACAGCGATTTCGGCAAGCCCATCCTGGGCATCGCCAACGGCTACAGCACCATCACCCCTTGCAATGTGGGGCTCAACGACCTGGCCAAACGAGCTGAGGAAGCGGCCCGGCAGGCCGGAGGCATGCCACAGATGTTCGGAACCATCACCGTGAGTGATGGAATCTCCATGGGCACCGAAGGGATGAAGTACTCCCTTGTGAGCCGTGAAGTGATTGCTGACGCCATCGAAACGGCCTGCAATGGCCAGAGCATGGATGGGGTGCTGGCCGTTGGCGGCTGCGACAAGAACATGCCCGGCGCCATGCTTGCGATGGCACGGATGAACATTCCTTCGGTGTTCGTCTACGGCGGCACGATCAAGCCGGGCAAGCTTGGCGGCTGTGATCTCACGGTGGTGAGCGCTTTTGAGGCCGTGGGCCAACTCACCAGCGGCAAGATCGACGAAGAGCAGCTCACCGCAGTTGAGAAAAATGCCTGCCCTGGGGCTGGCAGTTGCGGCGGCATGTTCACCGCCAACACCATGAGTGCCGCCATCGAAACGATGGGCCTCAGCCTCCCCTACAGCTCCACAATGGCTGCCGAGGATGAGGAAAAGGCCGACAGTGCCGCTCGCTCCGCTGAGGTGCTGGTGGAGGCAGTGAATGCCAACATCCGTCCCCTGGATCTGCTCACCAAGGAAGCCTTTGAGAACGCCATCAGCGTGATCATGGCGGTGGGTGGCTCCACCAATGCGGTGCTGCACCTGTTGGCCATTGCCCGCACCGCCGGCGTCGACCTGAGTATCAATGACTTCGAACGGATCCGTCAGCGGGTGCCGGTGATCTGTGATCTCAAGCCCAGCGGCCGCTACGTGACCGTTGATCTCCACAACGCCGGGGGCATTCCCCAGGTGATGAAGCTGCTGCTGGATGCCGGCTTGCTGCACGGCGACTGCCGAACCGTTGAGGGCAAAAGCCTGAAGCAGTTGCTGGCCGATGTGCCGTCGGAGCCCCCCGCCGGGCAGGACGTGATCCGCTCCCTCAGCAATCCGCTGTACACCAAAGGGCACCTCGCCATCCTCAAGGGCAACCTCGCCAGCGAGGGCAGCGTGGCCAAGATCAGCGGCGTGAAAACCCCTGTGCTCACGGGCCCTGCGCGGGTGTTCGAAAGCGAGGAAGACTGCCTTGCCGCCATCCTCGACAAAAAGATCAAGGCCGGGGATGTGGTGGTGGTCCGCAACGAGGGGCCCGTCGGTGGACCGGGCATGCGGGAGATGCTTGCTCCCACCTCAGCGATTGTTGGTCAGGGCCTGGGGGACAAGGTCGCCCTGATCACCGATGGCCGCTTCAGCGGCGGCACCTACGGCCTGGTGGTGGGTCACGTGGCTCCTGAAGCCGCTGTTGGCGGAACGATCGGGCTGGTTCAAGAAGGCGACAGCATCACGGTTGATGCTGATCAGCTGCTGCTGCAACTCAACGTGGATGAGGCGGAACTGGAACGCCGCCGGGCGGGATGGAGCAAGCCTGAACCGCGTTACCGCAACGGAATTCTCGGCAAGTACGCACGGCTCGTCTCCAGCTCAAGCCGGGGTGCAACCACCGACCACGCCGACTGAATTCGGTGGCATCAAGACGCCGGTTGCACCAGAGCCCGTAGGCGCCGACCTAATGCTTCCAGCGGAGCGGCATCCTGCGGAGCAGAGCAACGCTGACCCGAAGCGCCATCCATCCAGACCGGATGGCGCCCGTGCCAGAGCATTGGGCGTTCCGGTTGGTCCCACCAGCTCAGCATCAGGTTGATCTCATTGCCACTCCGGTAGATCTCCAGTTCAAGATCCTGAGCAGAGCAACGCTGGCCGTCGCCATCACGGCATTCAATCCGCACGTGCAGATCGTCGATCTGTTCTGGAGCCGAAGGATCGATCAGAACAACAGCATGGCTCCAGGGCTTGAGGCAGACGTCAGCCGCCTTGGCAATCAACACCAGAAGGTCCATGGACTCAAGGCAAGGCGCGGATTGAGCGGATCAGCAGCCGGATGGCGCCGGAGCGAAACCCCGGATTGAGATCCCCAGCATCACTGAATTTGGAGTGCAGCACCTGAATGCGTGTGATGCCACTGGGATCGAAGCGCAGCGGTAAGCCAACGGGCTTGGCACGCACCGTGGGTCTGAGGTCGGCGAATGGCACCACAACAGGGGTCAAACCGGACGGTTTGGTCGCAACATCCACCACCCAGCGGAGACCACCGGGAATCAGTTCCGTGAGTCCCATGGCTCCATCCCGGCAACCAAGGGCAATCTTCAGGGTGCGTCCCTCACCCTCAACATCCAGCTGAAGTGCTGAATAAGGGGACAGATCGAGCGGGGGCTGCAGGCGAGGGGATCGGCAGCTCACGAAACCACCGCCGGTCTCCACCAGTTCCCCGTCCAGCACGAGTCCATCGGAGGTCACGCGGCAACCGGCACGGGATCGGCCGCCCATGATCGTGTCGTTCAGGCTGGCCCAGTCAGCAAAATCGCTGCCCTGGAAAAGGATCTGTTCAGAGGCCGGCGGCTGCATCCTGATCAGCAAGGATCAGCACATCACTAGCAGGTTGAACCAGCCGAGCAGGAGTGCGATCGGAGGATTCGGAGGGATCGACCAGTCTCCGGAGGGCCTCCTGTTTACCGGCCCCACTGACGAGGAAGATCACCTGACGGGCGGCACTGAGCACAGGAGCCGTCATGGTGATGCGATCCAACCCCTTGCCGCGCCCGATGGTCGTCCAGCGATCCAGCACCGATGGAGCCTCGGTGCCGGGGAACAGGGATGCGGTGTGGCCGTCATCCCCCAGGCCCAGCAGCATCACATCGAACACCGGTGGGGCTCCTGAGCACAGCTGAGAAAGCTGGTCAGCAAAAGCCTGGGCACTGGCCTCAGGGCTCTCCAGTTCCACGGTGGGCACGGGATGAAAAGCAGCTGAAGCTCCAGGCCCGGGGGCGAGAAGGGTGCGGCGCAGCATGCCGGCGTTGCTGGACGCATCGTCGGCAGCCACCCAGCGCTCGTCACCCAGCACAACGTCCACCCGGTCCCAGGGCAACCGTTCCTGACCGAGCAGGGAGTAGGCACTGGCGGGGGTGCTCCCACCGGAGAGAGCGATCTGGCAGCGGTCCCGTTGATCCAAGGCTAGATCAATTTGGGCGGCAACAGTTTCACAGGCCTGACGGGCGAGGTCCTGAGGATCCTTGGCCCGCTCGATGCGGTAGTTGGTCATCGCTCAACCACTCAGCTGAGCCATTCGGTGTGGAACGTGCCCTCCTTGTCGACCCTTTGGTAGGTGTGGGAGCCGAAGCAATCGCGCATCGCCTGAACCAGGTTCTGAGGAAGGCGACCGGAGCGGTAGCTGTTGATGTAGTCGAGGGTGCTGCTGAAGCAGGGAACGGGAATGCCGGCCTCGGCGGCACCGGCCACCACTTGAGCCAGTCCGGGAAGCCGTCGGTTGATCTGTTCAGCGAACCAGGGATCAACCATCAGGTTGGGCAGCTGGGGATCCGCGTGGAAAGCATCCTGAATGCGCTTCAGCAGACGGGCCCGAATGATGCAGCCACCCTTCCAGATCTGAGCGATCGACGGCATGTGGAGTTCATAGTCGAGGTCCTGGGAGGCGATTCGCAGAAGCTCCATGCCCTGGGCATAACTGGCGATGCAGCTCAGCACCGTGGCATCCATCAGCGGAGCCATGGCATCGTCAGGCGTTCCCAGGTCAAAGTCCTTGATGGTTGGTCCTTTGAGGATCGATTCGGCCGCCACGCGTTGGGGCTTCATCGAGCTCATCACCCTTGCATTGAGAGAGGCATAGATGGTGGGAACAGAAGCACCCATCTGCAGCGCCGTCACCACGGTCCAGAGGCCCGTGCCCTTCTGGCCAGCCTGATCGGTGATTTTTTCCACCAGATCAGTGCCATCGACGGGATCCTTGGTGCGGAGACACACCTCGGTGATTTCCACCAGATACGACGACAACTCTTCTGTGGCGTTCCATTGACCGAGAACGTCGGCCATCTGCACACCGGTCATTCCTTTGACCCGCTTCATCAGGTCGTAGCCCTCGGCAAGGATCTGCTCAATGCCGTATTCAATCCCGTTGTGGACGGTCTTAACCAGGTGTCCTGACCCGCCGGGACCGATGTAGGTCACGCAAGGTCCGTCTTCGACCTGAGCCGCCATCTTGTTCACAAGGCCCTCGATGGCCTCGTAGGAGGTCTTGGTTCCTCCGGGCATCATGCTCGGCCCCTCCAGGGCACCTTTGGCGCCACCGGACACACCCATACCGATGAAACCGAAGCTCTTGCTCTCGAGTTGCTTCACCCGACGTTCGGTGTCGTGGTAATCGGAGTTGCCTCCATCAATCAGCAGATCGCCTTCTTCGAGATAGGGGGAGAGCTGATCAACAACAGCATCCACGGCAGGCCCAGCCTTCACCATCATCAAAATCCGGCGGGGGCGTTCCAACTTGCCAACGAAATCTTCGAGGTCAGTGGCGCCCTGAATGTTCTTGTCCTTGCCACGCCCCTGGAGGAAGTCTTCGGTTTTGGCGTAGGTGCGGTTGTAGACAACGCTGGAGAAACCGTTGCGTTCAGCATTCAGGACGAGGTTCTCGCCCATCACGCCAAGACCGATGAGGCCGAAGTGAGACTTGGACATGGCCTGAAGGACCACTGAGGACTGATCTCAGTGTGTTGATCTCGCCTGGTCTCGACCGCAAATCAACCAATAAAAGTCAGGAATGAGCCATCAGCGGAAAGACGTCGGCTCATTCCTGGGAACGCACCCAGCGCTCAGATCACCGTTCCATCAGCGATGGTGGCGTTTTTCTGAACCACCACAATGCCGTTGCGGATGTAAAAGCCCTGATCGGAACGGTCGGCTTCTTCCACGTTGTCCTTGTTGATGATCGAGACACCCGAACCAATGCGGGTGTTCTTGTCGAGAATGGCGCGTTTCACCGTGGTGCCCTTGCCCACGCCAAGAGGAGTGCCTCCGCGCTCTTTCAAGACAGCGCGTTCGTCTGAAGATTCGAAGAAGTCGGCCCCCATCACCAGCGTGTCCTGAAGCACGCAGTCACTTTCAATGCGACTGCGCACACCGAGAACACAGTGGTGGATGCTGCAGGACTTCAGGATCGAGCCTTCGCCAACAATCGAGTTGGTGATCTGGGCGTCAACCAGCTTGCTGGGGGGCAGATAGCGAGGACGGGTGTAGATGGGGAATTTCTCGTCGTAGAAGCTGAAGGGGGGCGTGGGTTGTTGGGTCAGCGCGAGGTTTGCTTCATAGAACGCACCGATGGTGCCGATGTCTTCCCAGTAGTCGTCGAACACATAGCTCTGAAGCTTGTCCCCCCGCGCGAGAGCCTCGGGAATGATCTCCTTGCCGAAATCCTTGTGCGCGGGATGCTTGTCGAGCAGATCAAAGAGGGTCTGACGGCTGAAGACGTAAATGCCCATCGAGGCCAGATAGGGCCTTTTCTTGGCTGAATCGGCACTGAGGCCGAAGCGAGAGGTGTCGACAGCCATCTCCAGCAGCGAATCACCCTTGGGCTTCTCGCGGAACTCCTTGATCGAGCCGTTTTCATCGGTCCGCATCAGACCGAAAGCCTCTGCCTGCTTGGGATCAACGGGAAGGGCAGCAACGGTGAGATCAGCACCTGAGCGGCGGTGGTGCTCGATGAAGAGGCTGTAATCCATCCGGTAGAGCTGGTCGCCGGAAAGGATCAGGTATTCATCAACATCCCATTCCTGGAACAACCACTGGTATTTGCGTACAGCGTCTGCAGTGCCTTCAAACCAAGTGGGACTGTCGGGGGTTTGCTGAGCTGCGAGCACCTCAACAAAACCGCCACCAAAGGAATTGCTGAGGTTGTAGGTCTGACTGAGGTGACGGTTCAGTGACGCACTGTTGAACTGCGTCATCACGTACATCTTGTTGATGTCGGAGTTGATGCAGTTGCTAATTGGAATATCAATCAGTCGATATTTGCCTGCCAGAGGGACGGCCGGCTTGGCGCGCATTTTTGTGAGCGGATACAGGCGCGTGCCTGCTCCGCCGCCCAGAATGATGGCCAAGACCCGCTTCATGCCGCTGTCCCAAATCGGCGTTGCCGCAAGAACTTACCGGAGTTTTTGGCTTCGCAACCGTCTTTCGGAAGAATCAGTCGAGATTACTGGGATTCAGATCGCGACTGAATCGATCGAGAGCTCAAGAAGCTTCCAAATCGAACAGTCGTTCGACAATTCGGAGGGCCTGTTGGCGATCCTGACGGGTCTGGGGAGCCCGCAGCTGGGTCACCGGCGTGTGGAGGATTTTGTTGATGATTCCCTTGCTCAACGCTTCGACAACCTTGCGTTCCCGGGCTGAGAAATCAGGGCCCATTCGGCTGAGGGCTTTCTGGAGTTCCTCCGAACGGATCGACTCCATCGAAGAGCGCAGCTGGTTGATGGTCGGCACAGCCTCAAGGCTGTCCCACCACTCAAGGAACTGCTGCGCTTCTTGCTGAAGCAACTGCTCAGCCTCGCGGGCCATGGCCTGACGGGCTTCCTGGTTACGGGCAACGACCTCTTGCAGGTCGTCCACATCGTGGGATTCAACGCCGTCCACATCGGCAGCATCCGCAGCGATGTTGCGCGGCACACCGATATCAATCAAGCGCAGCTTGCTGCGCCGGTTCAGAGGAGCCAGACGTGCGGCATCAATGATCGGATCATCGGCGGCGGTGCTGGTGAACATCAGCGAGCAGGTGCTCAGGTACTGATCCAGATCCGTAAGCGGCCTGCACTGAACAGGAAGATCAGGGAAATCAGCCGACAGCTGCTCGGCCCGTTCAACGGTGCGGTTGAGCAGAACAACACCCGAGGCACCTTTGGCCTGAAGGTGCTGGAGCAACAGACGGCTCATGCGCCCTGCACCAACAACGGCGATCTGCTCGCTTTCCAGGGTGACCAATTGATCCAGACCTCGTGATTGACCGAGCTTGAGCTGGGCGAGCTCAACGGCAGCTGAGCTGATCGAAACAGCACCCGTTCCGAGGTTGGTTTCACTGCGCACCCGTTTGCCGGTGGAAACAGCCTGGGTGAGCAAGCGGTTCAGGATCGGACCCAGGGATTTGTGCTCCTGGCCGAGCCGCATCATTTTTTTCACCTGGGAGAGGATTTGACCTTCCCCCAGCACAAGGCTGTCGAGACCAGCTGCCACCCTCATCAGGTGGTCGACAGCGTCTTCGTGGTGGTAACTGAACAGGTGGGGCGTCAGCTCCCCTGTCTCAAGACCGGAGTGGCTGCTGAGGAAGTCGCTGACAGCAGACACTCCGAGGTCCGGATTGCGGACCAGGGTGTAAATCTCAAGGCGGTTGCAGGTGCTGAGGATCGATGCTTCGAGCACCTGCTCATTACCGCGGAGGGATTGAAGGGACGTCTCCATGGTCTGCTCAGGGATGCTGAGCCGTTCCCGGATCTCCACCGGTGCCGTCCGATGACTGAGGCCGACGACGGAGATATGCATGAAGACGTTCCTCTCAACCAGTTGATGACGATCAGCTCAGAGCGATGCTCTGGGCGCCGTCTTTGATGTGCACGGTGTTGGTGAAGCGGCAGGTGTTGTCCAAGTTGCTGATCACCAGGCTGCTTGTGCGGGTGCAATCCTTTTCGAACTTAACGCCATCGAAGAGCAGACCATCCGTGATGCCGCTGCCAGCGAAACAAACATGCTCGCCGCAGGCCAGCTCCTCAGCTTCATAGACCTTGTCGGGATCGGCGATGCCCATCTCAGCGAGACGCGCCAGGTTGCCCTCTTTGGTCATGTCAGCCCACTCGGAGGTCTGAGCAATCGCAGGGTCATACACCAGTTGGCCCTGGAAGTGACCACCAAGAGCGCGCATGGCAGCGGCGGAGATCACACCTTCAGGGGCGGCACCGATGCCCATCAGGCAGTGGGTTCCGGTACCAGCGAAACCGCAGGCAATGGCGGCCTGAACGTCTCCGTCAGAGATGGGCTGGATGCGAGCGCCGGTGGCACGGATCTCAGCGATCAGGTCCTTGTGACGGGCGCGATCCATCACCACGATGTTCAGTTCGTCGACGGGGAGACCCAGGCACTCGCTGAGGATCTTGATGTTTTCAGTGGCTGATTTGCGGATGTCCACCTTGCCCTTGGCTGCCGGAGGAGCAGCCAGCTTCTTCATGTAGAAGTCGGGGGCGTTGAACAGACCGCCACGGTCGGAAGCGGCGAGAACAGCCATGGAGCCGCGCTGGTTGAAGGCGCAGAGGTTGGTGCCTTCGCAAGGGTCAACAGCAAAGTCAACGCCGGGGCCGGTGCCGGTGCCGACCTCTTCTCCGATGTAGAGCATCGGGGCTTCATCACGTTCCCCCTCGCCGATCACGATGCGGCCCTGCATCTGGATCTGATTCATGCGCTTGCGCATGGCATCAACGGCCAGTGCATCGGCTTCATCCTTCAGGCCTTTGCCGGAGAGCGAGGCGGAAGCGATGGCGGCCTGCTCGACGATCTCGAGAATTTCCTGAATGAGGGTCTGATCCACGGGACTCCGGATGAGGTGGGACGGGTTGGCGAGATCTCCTGGACGGGCAGTTGGCCGTCGCCGCAGTGGATCTCGACGTATGAGCGCGGCTCAGTGTATCAGTGGTTGCAGGAGTCCCTAAAATCTCCCGGCACTTCGCGCTCCTCATCCATGAGCACCAAGCCCCTGGTGATCTCGCCGTCAATCCTGTCGGCTGACTTCGCACGCCTCGGCGAAGAAGTGAAAGCCGTGGACGAAGCCGGTGCGGATTGGATCCATGTGGATGTGATGGACGGCCGCTTTGTTCCGAACATCACCATTGGACCGCTGATTGTTGAGGCGCTGCGGCCGGTGACCCAGAAGCCCCTGGACGTTCACCTGATGATCGTTGAGCCAGAGAAGTACGTCCCCGACTTCGCCAAAGCCGGTGCCGACATCATTTCCGTGCAGGTTGAAGCCTGCCCTCATCTGCACCGCAACCTGGCTCAGATCAAGGACCTGGGCAAAAAAGCAGGTGCAGTCCTGAACCCATCAACACCGATCGACACCCTCGAGTACTGCCTCGAACTCTGCGATCTGGTGCTGATCATGAGCGTGAACCCCGGTTTCGGGGGCCAGAGCTTCATCGAGAACCAGGTTCAGAAAATTCGCGACCTGCGCCGCATGTGCGATGAGAAGGGTCTCGATCCCTGGATCGAAGTGGATGGCGGCATCAAAGCCGGCAATGCCTGGAAGGTGATCGAAGCAGGTGCCAACGCGATTGTGTCCGGCTCCGGTGTGTTCAACCAGCCTGATTACGCTGAAGCAATCAAGGGCATCCGCAACAGCAGCAGCAAGGAAGCTGTTCTTGCCTGATCAGCAGACCGTCAACTGACCGCCACAAGCCCGGCAGCCGATGCCGGGCTTTTTTTATGCGCACTTCAAGAAAGAGCCCAGCGCTTGAGCAGTTTCAACATCTCCAAAGATTTGATGGCCACAGTGATGCGAACAGGCCTCCGATAATCAACGGATGAATGATGACGTCAAACTGGTTGCCGCCTTCCTGGCGCTGAATGCTGGTGTAATCGCATTGGCTTTTGCCGGATATCTCAAAGGGAGCATGAATATCGGTGCAGTCCTTCAACATCTGGCTCAATAATTCCGATGACTTTGCGCAGCGGGCAGTGCCAGGCTCCCCTACCTGGCACTGAGTTGAAATACGGATGATGAAAGCATCTCCTCTGGAGGAGACTGGAAGAGTCGAAGTGGGAGGCGTCCAATGCGTGACGACGGTCCAACTGAGCAAGATCTAGAAGCTGCCTGACTGGTCTGACAAGCCATACAGCCAGACGCTTCGTTCAGCTTCAAAGAACGCCAACAAGGTTTAGGCCATCCCTTTGCAGGGGTGGCCTTCCTTATTGCACGTTGGCTTGATGCATGTCCTGAGAAGCCAACAACAGCTTGGAAGGGCATCACGCCAATCAGTGACGTGGATCACAAAACAAGACTGAAGATCATGGAATGATTGAGTCACGCGATGGACCACAGGTCACGGCGCGAGATTCACGCATAACCGGGAGAACAGCATGAGCAGGCGAGGCATTCATCCACTGCTTCGGGGTCTTGATCGGCCCCAGCGGGTCGCACCTTCAAGACGCGCTGTCTTGCTGTCTGGCCTGGAATCGGCGCAGCGGAAGCGTTATCTGCGTTCAGAAGCAGAAGAGAGCGACACCTCCCAACAAACGACCCGGCATCGCTCGTCTCAGTGAGGAATGTCCCTGCAGGCGCTGCTTTGTTCGTTCCTACTGCACAGGAGAGGGTTGTAATCACAACCCAGAGTTGATTGATGTGGGGGGAGAGTCCAAGTGGACCTCGATCCCCCCTGAGTGGTGGGGAGAGTCCGTAAGGCCTCGATCCCCTTGTGGCGGCCGCTTGCGCTGCCAGGCCCACATCTCCACCATGCTCTCCATCCACAGCTTCAGGCTTACAGCTCAAGAATCTCTTCCACTGTTGTTGCGCGGTCTTCACGGATGAGCCCGGGCGAAACATCCCTGGAATAAGGGATCTAGGCCAAAGGATCAATCCCGCATCCCAGGGATTGATTAAAGGCAAAATTCACATTAAAAACGTACAGCAAGAACCAATAAATTCGCAAATGGATGCATCCTGCAACAGATCCAACTGAAGCTGAGATGTCTGATGCAACTAGAGGATCTAGAATAATTTGAGCGATTTATTCTATTGATCATGAATAATCATTTGCCCGTACTTATGGCAGTTGCAGCATTAGCAACAGCCATAAGTGAACCGGCATTAGCTCACAAAACATATTCTCAAGCGAAAACTTGCTACAAAAGCCATTACGTTGAGACTTACCACCCTGGCACTCGAGATAAGCCTGGATACGTCAGCAGTCGCGAGGAAAAAGTTGAGCGCCCTTGCCCAAAGAATTTTCACTTCCATGGACGAAAAAGCCATAAACACCAGAAAGGTCAACTTGCTCATGACCATCATGTTCATTCACCGGGGAACTCGGGTAACCAAACCATTGTTGAGCATCCTTCAACCAAAGACGACAATTCCTGTCTAGAAGGAACTCTCGCTGGCGGTGTACTTGGTGGAGCCTTAGGTGGTGTACTAGCCACGAAAGACAACTGGATCTGGTCGATTCCTGCCGGGGCTGTTGGCGGTGCCCTTGTTGGATGTCAGGTGGATGGCGGTTGAGCCTCTATTGAGTTCAGACAGCTACGGCTCGCTAAAAAAACCATCCGTAGCTATGCAAACCGATGCCCAGCAGATTCACCCCGATGTAACAAACAGCGATCACCACAAGACCAACCACAGCCACAAGAGCTGGGCGTCGGCCCTGCCAACCGCGACTGAGGCGGGTGTGCAGATAAGCGGCATACACCAGCCAGCAGATCAAGGCCCAGGTTTCCTTGGGATCCCAGCTCCAGTAGCTGCCCCAGGCTTCATTCGCCCAAACAGCACCACTCACGATACCCACTGTGAGCATCAAGAACCCAACCGTGATCGTGCGATAACTGAGGCTATCGAGTTGCTCATTGGTGCTCAGCTGAACCGATTGCAGCTGAACAGAACCACCATTCGCGATCGAGGCCGCCTGACGATATCCACCACTGCCAATGGAACTGCTCCGCAGTTCCAGGGATTGGTCGCGATGGGTGACCAACACCGCCAAAGAGAGCAGGGATCCCACCAGCAGTGCGGCGTAACTCACCATGATCACGCTCACATGCATGACCAACCAGCTTGAGCGCAGGGCGGGAACCAGAGGAGCCGCTGACTGCAATTGATCGGGCAAGGCAAAGCTGGCGAAGGCAATGCAACCAAGGCCCATGGGGGTGGCCGCAGCCGCAACGACGGGAGAAGGCCAGGCCCGTTCCACCAGCAGCTGGGTGAGGGTGCAAGCCCAGGCGAGAAAGCACAGGGATTCGTACAGGTTGCTGATCGGGAAGTGGCCGGATTGCCACCAACGCAAAATGAGCTGAGCCGTGAACAGAAGGTTGGCGACGGCCACCAGCAGCCGCACCAAGCCCGCCCGGGACTGGCTGGACACCGCCCAGAAAGCCAGGGGCATGGCCAGCAGCAGCAACACAAAGCCAGCGAAACCAAGACTGGTGACTAGCTCAAAGGGCGTGTTCAGCACACCATTTCCTGAAGACACGTCGATTCTGCCCCGGCCAATCAGCGACTGGCCTGTTTCAGCAACAGACCACCCGCCCCGAGAAACAACATCACAGGCAGCCAGGCCGCCAGGATCGGCGGCAGGGTTCCCTTCACCCCGAGGGAACTGAAGCTGAAACCAATCACGTAATAGACAGCGATGATGCCGAGGGTGAGCACAAACGAGAAGCTTCGGCTGCTTCGGTAGCTGGGCTGAGCGCCGAGGGTGGCTCCAAACAAGCCAAACACCAGACAGGCCATCGGAACCGTGAACTTCTCCTGGATCCGCACACGGATTTTGCGGGCTTCCTTGATGCTGCCGGCCTCTTCGTACACCCTTTGGGCCTGCAGTGCTTCAGCAACGGTCATGTTCACGGCATCGTTCTCAATCCCCGCCAAACGCAGCGGCCCAGATCCCAGGGGATAGACGTAACGATCGAAATCGGCCTTGGTTGAACTGCCATTCGCCGCCAAAGTCAGAATCTGGCCACCCATGAAATCCCAGCTGGCTTGGGCCTCATTCCAGATGGCTCGATCAGCACGCAACATCTGGGTAAGACCGGGTCTGGTGAAATCCAGAACCGTCACATCCAGCATTTGGCCGTTCTGGAATTTGCGGGAATAAAACAGTTGAAGCAGGCCCTTGTCACCCTTCTCACCATCTGAACCAATGCGTCTGCCGAAGCGGGGATAAATGACGTCGCGTCCAGTCTCACTGGCGAGAGAACGCCCCAAGGCGCGCTTCAAGCTCACCTCTGCATAGCGTTGGCTGCGGGGCACCACCACGTCGTTGAGAACGAAGGTGAACAGGGTCATCGCCATCGAGAGGGCGAGAGCGGCACTGATTATCCGCTTCGTGGTGATGCCGAGGCTTCTCAGGGCGGTGAGTTCGTTGTTTGCAGAAAGACGGGTGAACACGAACAGGGATGCCATCAGCGTTCCGATCGGCACTGAGAAGGCCAGCCAACGCGGAATGCTGAACAGCAGCACCTGAACCGCGATCGTGATCGGCAGGTTCTTGTCGACCATCTGCCGCACCAGTTCAAACATCACGCCACCCGTGAGCAGCAGCAGAGTGAACAGGGCAATGAAGAACAGAAGCGGACCAAGAAGCTCCTTGAGCAACCAACGATCCAGAAGATCCAGCCGCATCCAGGTTGCCCGTTTGAGACGATCCAAAATCACAGTTGGAATCCCTCCCCGAGGTAATAACGACGCACCTGTGGATCAGCTGCCACCTCCTCGGAACGTCCTGCGGCCAACACTGCACCGTCGTTGAGGATGTAAGCCCGATCGGTGGTGGCCAGTGTTTCGCGCACGTTGTGATCGGTGATCAGAATCCCCATGCCCCGGGAGCGCAACCCCTCGATCAATTGCTGCAAATCCGCCACCGCAAGGGGGTCGACGCCGGCAAAGGGTTCATCCAAAAGCAGATACGTCGGTCCGTTGGCACCCGAGGCAAGTGCCCTGGCCACTTCGCAACGGCGACGTTCACCCCCGGAGAGTTGGAAGCCAAGACGGTTGATGAACGCGCTGAGGTGAAAGTCCTCGATTAGCTGCTGGCGCCGATCGCGACGCTGCTCGGAGCTGAGATCGGTCTGTTCAAGAGCGATATCCAGATTTTCACGCACCGTGAGATTGCGAAACACACTCGCTTCCTGGGGTAGGTAACCCACACCAAGCCGGGCTCGCTCCGGCATGGACAGATGGGTGACCCGCTCACCGTTCACGGTCACCTCGCCCTGATCAGGGGAGAGCAAACCAATCACCAGATTGAAGGTGGTGGTTTTTCCAGCTCCATTGGGACCGAGAAGGCCGACCACCTCGCCGGGGGCAAGCTTCAGATCCAAGCCCTTCACCAACTGGCGGCCCCCAAGGGTGATGGAGACATTCGACAGTTCCAGGGTCATGGAGTCACCGGGTTTGTCTCGGCCTGAACGTCGAGCACGGGTTGACCGGTAGTGAGCGACCACTGACTGAACACCTGCTGGCCGGGAACAGGGCTAGCAATCGCACGACCTTCGTCCAGCAAATAGGTGAAGCGATCAGCGCGCAGCTGGTTGCCATCAGCCTGGATCACATCCACATCACCACTCAGCACAATCCGGTCTTCTTCCGTGAAGTACTGGGCCTGTCGGCTGGTGGCCACCAAACCGCGACCGGCATGCACCAAGCGAACATTGCCGCTGGCGGTGATCACACCGTTAGCGTTGTCGGCCGATTGAAGATCAGACTCAATCGTGATGACGCCTGCGTCAGCTGTTTGCTGAGCCTGGGCCGACAACAGGGGCCACAGGGTGGCCAGAAGGTGCAGAGCTAATAGAAGCCCCCGAGAACGGAGCATTGCTTTCACTGCCACACCACCTGCCTAAGTTCGCCGAGATTACCGGCGCTTCAGCGCATGAACTCAAGAACAGGGACAGTGCATGACTCGGGATCCCCATCCTGCTGAAGCTCCTCAAGCCGCTGTTGCACAGCACGGCACAGAGACGCAAGATCCAAGCCAAGATCCGGGGTTCCAGGACGTTTGAGACGACCCAGAGCTTCACCGAAAAGAATCGTGGCACCGCGCCGGTTGCCCCGTTGCAGATGCAACTGCGCTACCGCCACCTGCAGGATCCCCTGAAGGCTGCGCCGTTCCGGATCAGCTGTTTCATGCCAGAGCTCCTCAAACAGATCATGAGCGGCGTACCACTCACCCGCATTGAAGAGCTCCACACCCTGCTGAAAGCGAGGGTCCGCCTGAGGCATCAGCGCTTGGACTTGGCAGGCTTCTTGCCGGGAAGTTTGCGCAGACGGATCGACTCGGGCGTGACTTCGAGCATCTCATCGGGACCGATGTATTCCAGCGCGCGCTCCAGCGTCATCTGCACCGGTGCTTGCAGCGTGTCCAGTTCCTCAGCGCCCGCGGAACGCATGTTGGTGAGCTGCTTGGTCTTGCAGACGTTGATCTCGAGGTCCTGAGGCCGGTTGTATTCCCCGATGATCATTCCCTTGTAGACCTTGGTGCCCGGGCTGATGAAGAACTGGCCGCGGTCCTCGGCGTTCTTAAGGGCATAGAACGTTGCTGTTCCCTCTTCGAAGGCGATCAGCACACCGTTCCGGCGGGTGTCGAATTCACCCATCATCGGCCGGTATTCATAGAAGGAATGGCTCATGATTCCTTCGCCGCGGGTGGCCCGGATGAATTCACCGCGGAAACCGATCAGACCGCGGGAGGGAACGATGAACTCCAGCTGGGTGCGGCCATCAGCGCTGGTTTCCATGTTCTGCATCTCTCCCTTGCGGGTGCCCAGTTTTTCGATGCAGCTGCCCACCGCTGGTTCAGGCACATCCATCACCAGGGTTTCCACCGGCTCGCAGGGGGTGCCATCGATGGTGCGGTAAATCACCTGCGGCTGGGACACCTGGAACTCATAGCCCTCACGGCGCATGGTCTCGATCAGGATGCCGAGGTGCAGCTCACCGCGACCACTCACCGCAAAACGGTCCGGTGAATCGGTGTCTTCCACACGCAGGGCAACGTTGGTGAGCAACTCACGCTGCAGGCGGTCACGCACCTGACGGCTGGTGACGAACTTGCCTTCCTTGCCCGCGAAGGGTGAATCGTTGACGACGAAGGTCATCTGCAGGGTGGGCTCATCCACCTTGATCAGCGGCAGAGCGGTGGGCTCATCGGGGCAGGCGATGGTTTCGCCGATGTTGACGTCGTCAAAGCCAGCCACGGCCACCAGATCACCGGCAGACGCCTCTTCGATCTCGACGCGCTGCAGACCCTCGAAGCCCAGCAGCTTGCTGATGCGGCCCTTCTTGATGCTGCCGTCGTCCTTGATCAGCGCAGCGTTCTGACCCTGCTTGATTTTTCCGTTGTGAACGCGGCCAATGATGATCCGGCCGAGGAAGTCGGAATAGTCAAGGGTAGTGATTTGCAGCTGGAGGGGCTTCTCCGGATCACCAACCGGGGGCGGAACGTGGCGCAGGATGGCATCGAACAGCGGACGCATGTTGTCGCTGTCGGTCTTCATGTCGGGCTTGGCGAAGCCTCCGAGACCGCTGCCGAACAGGTAGGGGAAATCGCACTGATCATCGTCAGCGCCGAGTTCGAGGAAGAGGTCGAGCACCTTGTCGACGGCGGTCTCGGGATCCACCCGGGCCCGGTCGATCTTGTTGACGAAGACGATCGGACGAAGACCCTGCTCGAGGGCCTTCTTCAGCACAAAACGGGTCTGGGGCATCGGCCCCTCGTTGGCATCCACGATCAGCAGGCAACCGTCAACCATGCCCAGCACCCGCTCCACTTCTCCACCGAAATCGGCGTGACCAGGGGTGTCAACGATGTTGATCCGGGTGTCGTTGTAGGTGACCGCCGTGTTTTTCGACAGGATCGTGATGCCCCGCTCACGCTCCAGGTCGTTGGAGTCCATCACACAGGTGGGGACGGCCTCGTTGTCGCGGAAAATTCCTGACTGCGCCAACAGCGAATCGACCAGAGTCGTCTTGCCGTGGTCAACGTGGGCGATGATCGCGATGTTGCGGATCGCCTTGTTGTTGGCGCTCATGCGGGCTGACCGTAAGTATTTGTGAAGAACGCCAAAGGCGCAGTGCGACAGGTTATCTCAACGTGAGAATCGGCTGGTGCGCTCCGGACCCTTGCTGCGCAGGCTGCCGCGGGTGACGCCCAGCTGGTGGTGGATCTGCTCCTGGGCCCAGACCTCCTGGGTGGCCATCCGACCCGCCAGAGCCTCGGCATAAAGGCTGACGCGCCGGTGCGTCGCAGCGGCATCCTCATCGAGAAGTTCAAGCCGGATCCTGCGCACGCCAGCCCGAAGCAGCGATGGAAGCGCCTCCACGCCGGATTGTGCCGTTCCATTGAAGAGCGTGTTGCGACAACCCAGATCAGCCCGCAGGGGATGTTCAACGCCACTGCGGTCCCGCAGAGTGACGTGGTGCTTCTCACAGGGGCGACCGCAATCGGTGTGGTCTTTGCCATCGGAGAGAAACGCACAGAACAGGCAATGCTCCATGTGGAACAACGGCATGTGCTGATGAAGGGTGACCTCCAGCAACGCTGGATCAACGGCGGCGGCCAGATCCAGCAGTTGCTGAAGGTTGAGGTCGTAACTGGCCGTGAGCCGCTGCAGATTCCAGTGGTCGCGATACCATTGGAAACTGAGGGGGTTGGAGGTGTTGAGGGAAAAGTCACCAATGCAGGGGGCCAGCGGCGTGAGCACCTCCAGCTGATCGGCATTTCGCACCAGGAAACCGTCAGGGCGGGCCCTAATCAGTGGCTCAAGCGACCAGCGTTCATCAGGCCGTGTGATCCGTGCACCGGCCAGCCATACACCCTCAGGCCAGCAGCCTAGACCGATCGCCACCGCTTCCCGCAGCTCCCGAGGCTGCTCGAGATCCGCCACCACCGAGCGAATCGGCAGGTCCGTGCCGGAGAGATCCACCAAGGCCTGCAGCTGCTCCAGGCTGCGCACCAGCACCACCAAGCCTGGCTTGGTCGCGCTGAGGGGAGCGACAGCTGGTGGGCACATCTGAGCCAGCAGCTCCGTTGGGTCTGCCGTTTTGGTGGCTGCAGGGACAGGGCCTGAATCGGTGCTGCAATCCCCTGTGGCCTCCAACTGCTCAAGCAGAGCCCTGCGCATGCGGTTCAGTTCCGCCACGGGCAGAAAAAGATCGCCCTCCAGTTCGATCTCCAGATGCTGAAGCGACCAACCGGTTCCCCCAAGGCGTCCCAATTGCTGCTCAAGCCGTACCCGGTCAAGGGGGCGCTGCGAAGCTCTCTGCAGCGGCATGGTGCTGCAGAGCTTCAGCTCAAATCCCTGGGGCTCCAGCACCTGCAACTCCAGCGGGGCATCCAGCCGACCGGACACCCGCAGCGCCAGATCCCTGGACCGAGCCTCCACCGTGCGACGGGCGGCACGCTGCCAACGGGACTGCCAATCGGGATCACTGGTGAGCCAGACCGAGGCGCCAGCTCTCAAGCCAGAGCCATCCACACGATCGGGCCCCAGGCGCAGCTTCCAGCGTTCGTCGCCCATCCGCTCGCACACCATGATCCGGCCACCGATCTCCCGAGGCGGCTGCAGCGGGTCGGACGACAGTTGTTCCAGCACAAGGCCCTGCCCGGGATGCAGCTGTTCCCGGCTGCGCAGATGCAACCAACCACCCCGTTCCACCCGCAGCAACTGCCCCAGCAGCGGGCCCCGCTTCTTGCTCCAGCGGCCATGCACCAGACGGCGATGGTTCACCCCTTCAAGCCAACCGGTGGACAGGCCTCGGGAAAAGGCCAGCTCAAGCTGGCGTTGCACCTGCGGCGCCGAAGCGGGGGTTTGATCCAGGCGCTGGCGATAGGCGTCGGTGACGGCAGCCACGTAGGCAGCGTCCTTCAGACGCCCTTCGATCTTGAGGCTGGCCACGCCGATGCGCTGCAACTCCGGCAGCAGCTCCCATGCCGCCAGATCCTGGGGCGAGAGGAGGTAGCGCTGGTCTTCAAGGGGGTGGGGTTGACCATCCACCACCATTTCGTAGGGCAGGCGACAGGCCTGGGCACACTCACCTCGATTGGCACTGCGCTGCCCGAGGGATTCACTGGTCAGACATTGACCGGAATAGGCGACGCAAAGGGCGCCGTGCACAAACACCTCCAACGGCATCGCAAGGTTCCGCTGGATCAGTTGTGTCTGCAGGCGCTCGAGATCACGCAGGGCCAGCTCACGGGCCAGCACCACCCGCTCGCAACCGAGCGCCGCAGCCTGGGCAATACCCGCGGCACTGGTGATCGACATCTGGGTTGAGCCGTGCACACAGAGGTTCGGCACCAGCCGCTGGGCCAGGCGACAGAGCCCCACGTCCTGGACAATCACCGCATCCACACCGGCTCGATCTGCAGCGATCAGCAACTGAGCCGCTGCCTCCAATTCATCGCTGAACACCAACACGTTGAAGGTGAGGAATCCCTTCACCCCCCGCTGATGCAGCCACTGCATCACTTCAGGAAGGTCTTGCAGTCGGAAATTCTCAGCCCGCTGGCGGGCGTTGAAGGCATCAACGCCGAAATACACCGCATCGGCACCGGAGGCAGCGGCCGCCTTCATCGCAGCCCAGTCGCCGGCAGGTGACAGCAGTTCGGGCACGGTCAAGGGTCGCGCCTGGAGAACCGACTGGCCGGCTCGAACAAACGCAGTGCATCCGCATTGCCCTGGTAGCGCCAATGCCAGGGTTCATACATCACACCCTGTTTGTTGCCTTCGGGGAAGGACAACACGAAGTGATACCGGGCCGCATGGTCCTGCAACCAGCGAAAGGCCGCGGTGTCTTGAAAGCTCTGGGAGAGGTTGGTCTCAGGAAAACGGCCATCACCGAGATCCACGGCATAACCGGTGCTGTGCTCGGAGTAGCCGGGTGGAGCCGAAACCTGAGCTCGTTCTTCGGCGGTTTGGTTCCGTTCGGAGGCCACGTCAAAAAAGATCGATTCCTGGAGGGCCAGGGAGCGAAATCCGCTGAGCAGACGCAGATCAACCCCGTCTGCCGAGGCGGATCGCATCATCGTGTCGAGGGCATCGGCGGCCTCCACATTCAGCTCAATCCCTGGCTCAAACACGATGAGTTGATCAGCATCCGCTTCGTCATAGGGAAAGTGACCCAGGAGACGGCCATCGGCGTCGGGACGTTCGCGAAAGCCTGAAATCTCGAGGCTCTGCGTGGGCTGACGACGGGACAGCAGGGTGGGAACCAGCACCACAACAGCAAGGCTTCCGGCACAGACAAGAACAAGCCCGAACAGCAGACCAGCCGCGCTGTTTCCCTTGCGTTGGCGCGGCTGTCGTGTTCGACGGGCGACCGGAATGTCCTCCCGCTCGGTGCGTCGCGCAGAGGAGGCCCGAACCAAGGCGCTGATGCGTGTTGTTTCGATCGTAAAGGCAGCAGCCAGGTCAGCCCGCAATGGTTGTTGTGACAGTGATAGCTTCAAAAAACAATCCAGCGGAGACGGGCTGAGATGTTGCGAGTTGCGGTGATCGGTGGTGGCCCCAGTGGCTCCTGCGCTGCCGAAATTTTGGCCAAGGCGGGAATTGAGACTTGGCTGTTCGAGCGCAAACTCGACAACGCCAAACCCTGTGGTGGGGCCATTCCGCTCTGCATGGTCGAGGAGTTCGACCTGCCCGACGAAATCATCGACCGCAAGGTCCGCAACATGAAGATGATTTCCCCTTCCAACAGGGAGGTGGACATCAAGCTCGATCCCCTCGGCTACGACGAAAACGCCTACATCGGCATGTGCCGTCGTGAGGTGTTCGATGCCTTCCTGCGCAACCGGGCTGCCGATCTGGGCACAACCCTGATCAATGGCCTGGTGCAAAAGATCGACACCGGCGCAGACCGTCAGGGCCCATACACCATCCATTACGCCGACTACAGCGGCGGTGGCCCAACCGGTGAGCAGAAGACCCTGGCTGTGGATCTGATCATTGGTGCCGATGGCGCCAACTCCCGGGTGGCGAAAGCCATGGACGCCGGGGATTACAACGTGGCCATCGCCTTCCAGGAGCGGATCAAGCTTCCTGCTGAGGAGATGACTTACTACGAAGATCTGGCTGAGATGTACGTCGGAACTGACGTCTCACCTGACTTCTACGCCTGGGTGTTCCCCAAATACGACCACGTGGCCGTTGGAACGGGAACCATGCAGCAAAACCAGAGCCTGATCAAGGGTCTGCAAAGGGGCATCCGGGAGCGGGCCAACAAGCGTCTGTTCCAGGGTGAAGTGATCAAGGTGGAAGCCCACCCGATTCCTGAGCACCCCCGTCCCCGACGCGTTGTGGGCCGCATGGCGCTGGTGGGCGATGCCGCCGGCTACGTCACCAAGAGCTCCGGTGAAGGCATCTACTTCGCAGCCAAGAGCGGCCGGATGTGTGCCGAAGCGATTGTGGAAATCTCCAACAACGGTGCTTCCATCCCCACTGAGAAGCAGATCAAGTCGACCTATCTCAAACGCTGGGACCGCAAATACGGCGCCACTTATGCGGTGCTCGACATCCTGCAGCGAATCTTCTACCGCAACGACGCTGCCCGGGAAGCCTTCGTCGAAATGTGCGACGACAAGGACGTGCAGAAGCTGACCTTCGACAGCTATCTGTACAAGCGGGTGGTGATGATGAACCCCTGGCAGCAGATCAAGCTCACCCTCCGCACCCTGGGCAGCCTGATTCGAGGCGAGGCCCTAGCTCCGTCCGATTACAACCCTGTTCCTTCGGCCGTTGGCCGTTCCGACGGCGATTTCCTGGCGGAGGAAGCGGCCCAGCAGATCAAGGCACAGGCTGGCGAATCCAAGGAGGGGAACTCCAAAGGTTCCGAGTCGAAGGAAAAGGCCGCCGTCTCCTGACGGAGGCCGGCCCTCAACATCACTCCAACACCATCAACAATGCTGCTGGTCAGTTGCGCGACTCGATCGCCTTGCCAGCGGCATCCTTGATCCGCTCAATCCCTTGCTCAATGTTCTTGGCGGGGGATGTTTCTTTCTTGATCGTCGACCAGACGTTGACGGCGTAAACGGCGGCAGCAGCCAAGATCAGCGCCGCAATCACGCTGCCCAGACCATTTCCTCCCTGGCGGATCACCACAGGCTGCTGGGTGGTGTTCGTCTGTTGATCAGACATTGAGGCTGCTTGGACTGGCCCCTGCTTAGCCGCAGAGGCCAGGGCTGCCTTCATTTGGATTGAATCGATTCAAATTCGGCCAAGACCGAAGCCTGATTGCGCAGGACCGCCAACAGGTTGAGGCGATTGAGCCTCAGCGCGGCATCGTCGACCATCACCATCACGCTGGTGTCACCATCAAAGAAGGCCTGGAGCGCCGGGGTTGCCGCGACGAGGGCATCGGCAAGGGCTTGATACGACCGCTGCTGAGCCAATGGCTGCAGCTGCTCCAGAGCTGCGAACAGATCCTTCTCACTGGCGGACTCGAACCGTTCGGGCTCAACCACTTCGCCGACCACAAGCTGATCGCGTGCCAGATCACCTTTTTCGGCAAGCTTCGCTGCCCGCTGGACCACCGCCTGGACGGCATCCAGCTGACCGCTGTCCCGAAGGTCACGCAACAGTTGAATCCGCTGTTTCGCATCCAGGGGATCACTGAGCAGACGCTGACTGGAGACGGCATCGCCAGCCACAGCCTGCACCAGATCAGGCGCAAAGCCGTCGTCTTCCAGTTGAGACACGATCCGCTGCCGCATCAGCTGACAGAGGTCGTTGTGCAGTTGGCTGGCATCCACCGCAAAGGCCGGGAACAGAGCAGCCCACTCCTCCACGGCGTTGCTGAGGAAGGCCATGAAGTCTAGGCGCCAGGCCATGCCCCAGAGAATCTGCACAACACCATTGCCGGCCCGCCGCAGGGCATAGGGGTCGGAGGATCCGGTTGGTCGCTCTCCCTTGGCAAAGATGCTGAGCAGCAGCTCGAGCCGTTCCGCCAAGGCCACAACGGCTCCCGCGGGGGTTGCGGGCAGAGCATCACCGGCTCCTCGGGGCAGATAGTGCTCCACCACAGCAAGAGCAACATCGCGGGGTTCTCCCTCCTCCAGGAGGTATTTGCCCCCCATCAGGCCCTGAAGTTCAGGGAACTCACCCACCATCTGGCTGACCAGATCGTTCTTGCAGAAATGAGCGGCACGCTGGGCCGCATCCACCACGCTCTGATCCAGACCGAGTTGCTTCAACAGCAGGCCCGTGAGCCGCTCGATTCGCTCGGAGCGGTCCAGAAGACTTCCCAGGCCTTCGGCGAAGGTGACACGGTCGAGGGCTTCACGCCGGGATTCGCTGGACTGACGCCGGTCAACATCGAGGAAAAATTCGGCATCCGCCAGGCGAGCTCCAAGCACGCGTTCATTGCCGCGAACAATCAAGGACGACGCCGGGGCCAGGCCATTACCCACCAAAAGGAACTGGGGCCGAAGCACAGCATCAGCGGTGAGTCGGAGCGGATCAGCCTCCAGACCAGGCACCTGCAACGGCACATAACGCTGGTGGGCCTGCATCACCGTGCTGATCACCTCCGGAGGAAGCTGGAGGAACCGCTCAGCAATGGTTCCCTCGAGAATCCTGGGGTCTTCAACCAGGTCCACCAGTTCCTCAAACAGCTGCTCCGGACAGTCGGGAGTTCCGTTGGCGGCCTGTGCCGACTGGTCCAGGCTGGTGCGAATTCGTTTGGCCCGATCCGCACGATCAACAACAACACCGGCGGCGGCAAGGGTCTCTCCAAACTGCTCCGCTGATGCGATGGAGAGGGGCTCGTCACCATGGAGACGGTGGGCACGGCTGAAACGGTCGCTGCGGACCTCAGGGTCAGCGCCGCCCAGCACCACCGGGATCACCTCTGAACCCTTCAGCGCCAGCAGCCAGCGGATGGGGCGGCTGAAGCGCTGGGCTCCAGTGCCCCAGCGCATGAACCGCCGACCCTGAAGAGCATCAATCCATTGAGGAATCAGCCCTTGGAGCAGTTCAACACTGGCTTGCCCCGGAGTGAGAACGGTGGCGAAGACGCAAGGCCCCTTGGGAGTGTCACGCTGCTCAAGATCTGAGGGGTCAACACCGCAGCGCTTGGCGAAACCGATCGCCGCTGGCCCTGGGACGCCGTCCTTGAAAGCCTGAGCCACGGGAGGGCCCTTGCGGTCTTCCTCAAGATCGGGTTGGCGGTCTTCCAGCTCAGCGACGGAGACCACCAATCGCCGGGGGGTGCCGAACACCGACACCGCTCCATGGCCCAGCCTTGCCTCACGCAGGTCACGGCTCACCCGTTGCTGCAGCTGGTCAAGCGCTTGCCGGACGAAATCAGCAGGAAGCTCCTCGGTGCCGATTTCCAGAAGAAAGGTTGCCGTCACGCCAAGGTCAAAGCCGGAAGCGACTGTATTGGAAGCCGTTTCGCTACGTTCAAATCAAGAAATCCTTTTCGGGGTGGGGGAAGGCTCCTTGGCAGTGGCGGAAACAGGAACTCAATCGCTGTCCAAGGCGGAGCAGCGCAAGCTGGACAGCGACCATCTGCGCGACCCGTTGTTGAGCGAGCTCAGCAACGACGATGTGCGCTTCACGGAAGATGCCGTTCAACTGCTGAAGTTTCACGGCAGCTACCAACAGCACCACCGCGAACTGCGCAAGACAGACAAGGTCCGCAGCTGGCAAATGATGCTGCGGCTGCGCAGTCCGGGCGGACGCATCCCTGCCCGGCTGTTCCTCGCCCTCGATGACCTCTCCAACCGCCTTGGGGACGGAACCCTGCGGGCTACCACCCGTCAGGCCTTCCAGATGCACGGCATCGCCAAGGCCGACTTGAAAGAGGTGATTGGCACCATCGTTCGCAACATGGGCTCGACCCTGGCGGCCTGCGGGGACATCAACCGCAATGTGATGGCACCACCAGCTCCCTTTGAGAAAGGCGGCTATCCCGTGGCACGGCGTCTGGCCGATGAAATTGCCGATCTGCTCAGCCCCGAGGCGGCCGAAGGGGCCTATCTCGACCTCTGGGTGGATGGTGACCTGAGTTATCGCTTCAAGCCCAGTCGCGCTGTGCAGAAGGCCAGGAAGCGGCAGAGCGAAGACGGCGTGTTTTCCGGAAGCACTGAGGAGCCTCTCTACGGAGACACCTACCTGCCCCGGAAATTCAAGGTGGCCGTCACCGTGCCCGGGGACAACTCTGTTGACCTGCTTACCCAAGACATCGGCCTGGTGGCCTTCACCGACCCCTCCGGCGGTCTGCGGGGCTGCAACGTTTACGTGGGCGGTGGCATGGGCCGCACCCACAACAAGGAGGAGACCTTCGCCCGCACGGCGGATCCATTGGGTTACGTCGATGCCGCCGACGTTCTGGATGTGGTTCAGGCGATCCTGGCGCTGCAACGGGACCACGGTGATCGGGAGGTGCGCAAGCACGCCCGCATGAAGTACCTGCTGCACGACAAGGGAATCCAATGGTTCCGCGACACCCTGTGCGCGACCTACTTCAAAGGAAACCTCAAGGGGCTGCGCAATGAGCCCAAGGCCAAACTTTTGGACTACCTCGGCTGGCATCGCCAGAAGGCAGGGATGTGGTTCGTGGGGCTGCCCCTGCTCTGCGGTCGCCTGAATGGAGATCTCAAGGCCGGCCTCAGGCAGCTCGTGGAGACGTATCAGCTGGAGATCCGTCTCACCGCCAACCAGGACCTGCTGCTCTGCAACATCGGCACCTCCCAGCGGGCCAGCATTCGAACCCAGCTGGAAGCTCTCGGTTTTGAGGTGCCTGAAGCCCCAGCCCCCCTGGCCAGGCATGCCATTGCCTGCCCGGCTCTGCCCACCTGCGGGCTGGCGATCACTGAATCGGAGCGCATCCTCCCGGATGTTCTGAACCGCCTCGATGCCCAGCTGCGGCGGCTTGAGATTGAGAAGTCCCTGCTGGTGAGGATGACCGGCTGTCCCAACGGCTGCGCCCGCCCCTACATGGCCGAGCTGGGCTTGGTGGGCAATGGGGTTAACCAATACCAGCTCTGGCTCGGCGGCACCCCCAACCTCCAGCGTCTGGCGCGCCCCTACATGGAGAAGCTGCCCTTGGATGATCTGGAGACAACCCTTGAGCCGCTCCTCCTGAGCTGGAAAGCCGCCGGCGGCCGATGCAGCTTCGGGGACCACATCGAGAAGCTGGGGGATCAGGAAGTGAGCGCGCTGCTGACGGCCTCGGCATAGAGCGCCACCACTTCACCCCTTCGCCAGGCCCAGAGCTGATCACCGAACGAGTAGTGCCACCACTCGTTGGGATGCTGGGCGAAGCCGGCCGCTTCCATCACATCAGCCAGCAACTGCCGGCGTTGATGCCAACAGCGAGCCTCGAAATCCTCCCGAGCGGCGTAGTGCTGCGGTTCAGACACCGCACCAATGGCATCAATCTCTCCACCCATGGCCAGCGGCGTTCCATCACAGCTGCTGAGGGTGAGGTCGACCGCCGCACCGGTGCTGTGGGGGGGCGGCGTCGCGGGATCGCGACTGGGGTCGGCCCAGAAGCGCCCCACATCGGCCACCACCCGATCGAAGGCGTCCCCCGAGCGCGCTTCCACGCCGCGCTCGCGGCAAAGCTCCGAGATGCTGTGCTTCACCATGAAGGCCTGCACGGCGATGGGCCGCCAGGCATCAAAAATGCTCAGGCGCAGACTGGGATCGTGCTCAACCAGCTGCTGCTGGGCGTCAAGCAGGCGCTGAACCACCCCCAGGCGCAGTTTGAAGGGAGTCCCCGATGCCCCATAGGGCGCCCCAAGCGCCATGTACGGATGAGGCTCCATCCGCAACAAAGCTGGAGGCAGCTCTTGCATCGGCTCGCCGCAATCTTCGATGGGAATCGGGCTCCAGGGACGCATCGAGGCGGCAACAGATGGGATCAGTTCAAGGGGGTGCCGCCGCTGAGACGACGCTGCTGTGCATCCAGGGTCTCGCGCAGCAACGGGTGCTGCTCGAGCTCAGGATCGGTCTTCAACAGCTCCTGGGCGGCTGTTCGTGCATCCTCCAGAACAGCACCATCATCGGCGAGGCTGGCCAGAGCCAGATCAGGCAGGCCCGACTGACGGGTCCCCAGCACCTGTCCAGGTCCGCGCAGGCGCAGATCCATCTCGGCGATCTCGAAACCATCGGTGGAGCGCACCAGCACATCGAGACGCTGGCGGGCCAGGGGATTGGAGCTGCCATTGATCAACAGGCAATGGGAGGCAGCGGCGCCACGGCCAACGCGCCCCCGCAACTGATGCAGCTGCGCCAGGCCGAAACGTTCGGCATGGTCGATCACCATCACGCTGGCTTCGGGCACGTCCACGCCCACTTCCACCACCGTGGTCGAGACCAGCACCTGAGTCGTGCCAGCAGCGAAATCGGTCAGCACTGCCTGCTTTTCAGCACTGGAGAGACGCCCATGCAGCAAACCAACGGCCAGATCTGGGAACACCTCCGAGGCCAATTCAGCGTGAACTTCAACGGCTGAGCGAAGCTCGAGCTTTTCAGACTCGTCCACCAGAGGCAGAACGACATAGGCCCGCTGGCCCAGCTGCACCTCCTCACGGATCAACTCATAGGCCTTCTCGCGCTTTGCGGCCGTGAGCATGCGGGTGCGAATCGGTGTTCGCCCTGGCGGCAATTCATCGATCTGGCTGACATCGAGATCCCCATGCATCGAGAGCGCCAGGGTCCGAGGGATCGGCGTTGCCGTCATGGTGAGCAGATGGGGCTGCAAGCCCTTGTTGAGCAGGCGATCCCGTTGATGCACACCGAAACGGTGCTGTTCATCCACCACCACCAGCCCCAGGCGGTTGAAAACCACAGGATCCTCGAGCAAGGCATGGGTGCCCACCAGCACCTTCAGCGAACCGTTGGCCAGGTCATCCAGCAGATCCCGACGGCGGGGCCGCGGCGTGGATCCCGTCAGCAAAGCGACGCTCACATGGAGCTGCGGCAGCCACTGACAGAGGTTGCGGTAATGCTGCTCGGCCAACACCTCCGTTGGGGCCATCAGGGCCCCCTGCCAGCCCGAGGCAATGGTGCTGAGCAACGCTGCAATGGCAACCACCGTTTTGCCCGAGCCCACGTCACCCTGCACCAGACGGGCCATGGGTTCGCTGCGCGCCAGATCGGCTTCGATCTCCTGAAACACCCGTTGTTGGGCTGCGGTGAAGCGGAAGGGCAGAAGATCCATAAACTCCCCCACCAGCCCATTGGCACTGGATTGGAGATCCAGGTCCGGACCCGTCCGGGAGCGCAGCGCCTGGCGTCGTCGCAACAGACCGAGCTGCAGGAGCAGAAACTCATCGAACACCAGCCGGCGCCGTCCCCGATCGAGGCTCTCGCGGTCCTTGGGCGCATGCAGGGCCTGCAGGGCCTCCGACAGTGCCGGCAGCTGGAATTGCCGCAGCATCGCGGCGGGGAGAGGATCAGGCCACGATGCCGCTAGGGGCAGAACCTGATCGATCAGGCTGCGGAACCGATCCGCGCCAACCCCTTCGGTGAGGGGATACACCGGTAGAAGCCGGCCGATGCTGGGGGATTTGACCGGAGACGAGGGGCTATCCAGCACCTCGATCAACGGATCCTGAAAGGTGATGCCGTAGGGGCCGTCTTTCACCAGACCACTGACGGCCACGGTGGCACCAACGGGGTAGAGACGCTGCTGGCCTTTGAGGTAAGCCGGAGAACTGAAGCGTTTGCCCGCCAGGAAACGGCTCACCTTCAGGCGACCGGTCGGGTCCTGGAGCTGGAGCTCAATGATGGCGAGGTTGGTGTTCCGTGGGCTGACGAATCCGTTGCAACGGCGAATCGTGGCGACGATCGTGGCTGTTTCCCCCGACACCAGCGCCTCAATGCGGCGCATCGCGGAGTAATCGACATGATCACGGGGGTAATAGCGGAGCAGGTCACGCACCAGAAGCAGGCCGATCGAAGCCAGCCGTGCCGCGAATTTCGGACCCACACCACGGATCTGGGTGATGGGACTATCGAGCTGCAGCGGTGAGCTGGAACGCTGCTGGGGAGACGCCTGAACCTTGAGGCTTGGCGGTGCCATCGGAGCCGAGGGTTCCAGGCGATGGCGCAGCTCATGCAGCCACTGACGGGCATCGGTGACCAAGCGACGGCGGGCAGGATCAGCGAGCTCCGGATAGTCGGCAAAGCCAGAGCTGAGCTTGGACATGCGTTCACTGACCCCCTGGGGGAAGGGAACGGCCGGAGGCGCTGCGAGTTGCTGCTGCAGAAAGGCGTGAAAGCGCTGCTGGCGACCCTGCAGATTCTGAAAACCACGGTCGGCCTCCAACCCCAGCGAGCGCTGAAGGGGAAGCATCCAGGTGAGGAGCAGCGACAGCTGCTCGCTGGTCAGTCCCCGCTCAGCTGCTGCGTTGAATCCGATGGGGTCTGCCAATGGGTCCGGGCCTCACGATCCAGGGAGCGACGCTGCCAATGACGCTGCTGCCGCACCATTGTGAGCAGAGCATGGTGGTGAGCGCGCAATCGTTTGCGGCACTGACGCAGACGTGGGCTGTCGAACTCCAGATCGTTGCTGCGTAACAGCACACAGAGCACGTCCATGCCCTGGTCGAGCTCACCGACGGCCAGAGGGAGGCGCAGGCGAAGCACATTCGTGGCGGTTGGCTGCGTTTCGACCTGCCCCTTCAGGACAGCATCCAGGAGGCTGATGGGAAGAAGGGTCTGGGCCAGTCCTGACCGCAGCATCTGCACATTCACCGCATGGGACAGGTTGCGAAGGCGTCGCTCAAGCGCCTGATCCATGGCCTGGATCCAGTGCAACAGCGCATCCGGTTCATTCGGGAGAAAGTGGTCGTTGCCGTCCAGCGAAGGATCAAGAACAGCACCGGGATCAAGGGGCTGTTGGGCCTGCTGCATCGCATCACCGACCAGCTCGAACAGTGAGCGGAGCACATCCAAATCGCCCGAGGATTTGTTGTCTGCGGGTTCTGGGACCGGTTCTTTAACGGGATCCGGGGAAGCGGTCCTCGGGGGGGATTCAAGCGGTGAAGCCAAGCTCAACTGAATGGATCCGCTCGGTTCGTTCCGTGGGAGCTCAGAGGTGGGTGGGTCAGAGGTGGGTGGCTCGGGTTCAGGCGCACTCTCCTGGGACTGGCGACTGAGCTTCTGCAGCATGCTTCTGCTGGCATGGGCCTGCTGGCGCCGTTGCTCCTGCTGCATCTGCCCCACCAGCTGCATCAGCTGCTCAACTGTGAGCAGAACGCTGCAGCGGTCGATCAGGTCTGTGACCGCTGCATGGAAATTCAGACGGGTCGACTCCGGCAGTCGACCAAAACGGGAGGGATCAACCTCACCGAGAAGATTGAACAGGGCCTGACGGGTGGCTCCTTCCAGCAGTTCCCGCAGCACCTGAAGATAGAGAGCCTGCTCCCTGTAAAGGGCGATGGCCCGCAGCCGGCACAACCGTTGAAGGCGTGCCAGCTGTTCTGACGGGTCGTAAGCAGGCCTGACGTCCGGGTCGGACAAGGGAATCAGCCGGCGTTCTGCATGGACGCCACTTCAGCAGCGAAATCGTTCTCTTCCACCTCGATGCCCTCGCCCAGGGTGTAACGGGTGAAGCGACGAACTTTGACGTTCTCGCCGATCTTGCCAGCGGTTTGCTTGACGAGGTCAGCAACGGTGATGGAGCTGTCCTTGATGAAGGGCTGTTCCATGAGGGCGAGTTCCTTGAGGCGCTTGCCGATGCGGCCCTCAACGATCTTTTCCTTCATCTGCTCAGGCTTGCCCTCGAGATCGTCACGACCCATCTCGATCGCCTTTTCCCGCTCACGGATCTCGTCGGGAATCTCGTCGGTGGTGACGTACTCAACGTTGGGGCATGCCGCCACCTGCATGGAGACATCACGCAGCAGCGACTGGAACATGTCGCCCCGGGCCACGAAGTCGGTTTCGCAGTTCACCTCAACCAGCACACCCACGCGGGCACCGGTGTGGATGTAGCTGCCGATGGCACCCTCGGCGGCGGTGCGGCCGGATTTCTTTTCAGCGCTGGCGATGCCTTTCTGGCGAAGCCACTCAACGGCCTTATTGGCATCGCCTTCCGTGGCGGCCAGGGCCTTTTTGCAATCCATCATCCCCGCGCCGGTCTTGTCGCGCAGTTCTTTGACAAGCTTGGCGGATACGGCAGCAGCCATCGGTCGGAGCAGTGAGAAGGGAAATTGAATCGCCGCCGATTCCCTGGTTGGAATCAGCGGCGTGAACTTAGCGGTGAGAGGAGATCAGCCTTCGCTGTCGCCACCACGCTGATCGTTGGAACCGTGGCGGCCCTCATTGATCGCATCGGCCAGACGGCCGAGGATCAGTTGCACAGAACGAACGGCGTCGTCGTTGCAGGGAATCGGCACCTCACAGAGGTCCGGATCACAGTTGGTGTCCAGCATGGATACCAGGGGGATGTCGAGCTTGCGGGCTTCGAGCACCGCATTCGACTCACGACGCTGGTCCACCAGGACCACAACATCGGGAAGGCGACGCATGTTCTTGAGGCCACCCAGGTACTTCTGGAGACGCTCGAGTTCACGACGCAGCACCGCACCTTCTTTCTTGGGGCGCATGGCAATGGCGCCGCTGGACTCCATCCGCTCAAGATCCTTGAGACGGTCGATCCGCGCCTTCATGGTGGTCCAGTTGGTGAGCATGCCGCCCAACCAGCGCTGGTTCACGTAGGAGGCTCCGCAGCGGGCGGCTTCCAGCGCCACAACTTCAGAGGCTTGCTTCTTGGTGCCAACGAAAAGGAAACGCTTGCCGCTGCGTGCCGCAGAACGGGTCCACTTGTAGGCGTTGTTCATGCAGACGGCGGTCTGCACGAGGTCGATGATGTGAACGCCGTTGCGCGCGCAATAGATGTAGCGCGACATCTTGGGGTTCCAACGACGGGTCTGGTGCCCAAAGTGGGCACCAGCCTCCATCATCTCGGCGAGGGTGACGACAGCCATGGTTTGAGGGTTTCGGGTTCGCCTCCACCTGCCAGGGACCTGAACAACCAGCAGGAGCTGGTCTCACGTGCACCCGAAACGGGCAGGTGTGCGGAATGAAAGGACCTATAGAAGGTATCAAAACGTTGATCAGCGAAGCCCTGCCGCTCTGGCTTCACGGAACAGGGCACGCACACCGATGCGATTGAGGGGCAAACGAAGCAACTCCATCGCCGTTCCGGGATAGCCATGCCGGATCAGCCAACGGAGCAGCGGGCGAAGGCTGGAGGGATTGATCAGCCCGCCGAGGGTGAGCACTTCCCAAAGGATGCGATGGAACCAGGTGAACTGGATGATCAAGCGCACCCGCCTGGTGGGATGTTTGCGGTAAAAAACAAGCCCCATACGGGCCCGTTCACCCTCCACTTCCACAAGTCGGGGAATCTGGTCGAGACTCAGGGCGGGGTGCCAGTGATAACCGACAGCGTCCGGGCACTTCACCAACTCAACCCCCATCCGCCGCAGACGCTCACCCAGTTCCAGGTCCTCCCAGCCGTAGAGGCGGAAACCGGTGTCAAACAGGCCTGAGCGCTCCAGCACCTCCCGATCGATGGCCACATTTCCAGTGGCGAAATAAGCCCAGGACAAGTCTCGTAATTTGTGGCGCTCCGAGCAGGGTGCTTCGAAGTTGGCGGTGTTAATGACAGCGCCGTAGGTGAAGCAGAGCCGATCACCGCGCCGTTGCCAGCACTGCTGCAACGCCCGTGCATGGGTGGCCAGAAAGGTTTCTGTGACCACCAGATCGCTGTCGATGAAGACGATCACATCGCCACGGGCGTGATCCACACCGCGGTTCCGGCCCTCGGCAGGACCACCGTGCTCCTGCTCGATCAGGCGCACATGGGGAAAACGCTGAGACTGCTCGATCAGCCATGACGGCGTTCCATCAGTGGAACCGTCGTCAACCACAACAACCTCGTAGTCCTGAAGAGCTCCAGCAAGCTGCTGGTCTTCCAGTGCCGAGAGGCATTTCTCGAGGATCGGGCGTCGGTTGTAGGTCGGAATAACGACGCTGACGAACATCGCGACGGCCGATGCAAATGGCCACCCACCCTACGAACAACAAAAAAGGGGCCCGCAGGCCCCCTTTTTTATGGATGGTCTGATCCGTTGATCAGTCGGCGGCACCACCGTTGTTGGCGGTTCCGGTCACACCGTTACCAGCGCCTTCACCGCGGCCATCGTTCCGCATCTTGCGCTTCTTGAACTTGCGGGCGTAGGCGCGGTTCCGCTCCTGCTTTTCTTTCTTCAGGTTTCTGCGCTTGGCCATGCGGAACTGCGGGCTCTGATGTCAACTTTCATCGTACTAAACAGCATTCTTTAATCGCCCGTCCTCCATCTGAAGCAGGCGATCGGCCACATCAACGATGCGCGGGTCATGGGTCACCATCAGCACCGCGCAGGATTGTTCACGGGCGAGTCGGCGAAGCAGCTCCACCACCTCCCGGCCCGTACGGCTATCCAGGGCAGCGGTGGGTTCGTCAGCCAGGAGAAGGCGGGGGTTTGCGGCAAGGGCACGGGCAATGGCGACCCGCTGCTTCTGTCCACCGGACAAGTCATGGGGAACTTTGGCCATGTGGTCCTCCAGGCCGACGGCACGGAGCCACTGACGAGCCTCATCCCGGCGCGCCCTGTAACTGAGATCAGGCAGAAGATCGGCTCCCATCTGCACGTTCTGCTCAGCCGTGAGGCAGCGCAGAAGGTTGTGCCCCTGAAAAATCATTCCAATGCGCCGGCGCACCTGCTGGCGGCGCCGACGGCCTGCACCATGCAGGGACTCACCAAGCACCGACACCTCACCTTGCTGAACCGTCCGCAAGGCGCCGATCAAGGTGAGCAGTGTCGTCTTGCCACAGCCCGAAGGACCGGTCAACAACACCACTTCGCCCGGCTCGATGATGAAGCTGATGTTTTGAAGAACCGCGCGGCGCATCTCCCCTTGGCCGAAAGCGTGGGAGAGGTTGTCGACAACAACAGCTGCCATCAGAAGATCTCCGCAGGGTCTGCATCGATGAGACGACGCATGGCCAGGAACGACGACAACATGCACATCACCAGGATCATCACCAGAACGGTCAACGCCCGGGACAGATCCATGCCGACGGGCAGCTTGGTGGCGTCACGAACGAACCAGTACAGCCCCTGACCGGCCATGTAAGCGGGGACGTACCCCATCGCCGCCAGATAGAAGCCCTCACGAACCACCACTCCCAACAGATGGCTGAGGCGATAGCCCATGGCCATCAAAGTGGCGTACTCCGGCAGGTGATCACTCACATCGGTGTACAGCACCTGATAAACGATCACGCAGCCCACCACGAAGCCCATGGCTGCGCCGAGCGTGAAGATGAAACCGATGGAGGTGCTGCTCTTCCAGTAGTTCTGCTCGAAATCGATGAAGCCCTGCTTGGTCAGCACCGAAACATCCTTGGGCAGTCGCTGTCTCAATCGGGACACCACCTGTTCAGGATCCGCGCCGGGCTTCAACCGCACCAGACCCACTTCGATCGCCCCAGGCGGCTTCTGAGGCATCAGATCGAGGAACGTCTCCGTGCTCGTGAGCAGGTTGCCGTCGGCACCGAAGCTGGTGCCCAGGCTCACCAGACCCGCCACCCGGACGCGGTTGCCAGCGATCTCGGTTTCCACCACACGGCCATCGCGATACCAGTCGGCAATGGGTCCGAATTCAGGACGTGACAGCTGATCGAAGAGGATCCGCCCCTTCTGCTTGAGAGCGTCAGTTTTCTCAGCCAGGGAGGGATCGACAAAAAAGGGGTCGTCGGGATTGAAACCCAAGGCCAGGATCGACCGGTTGCGCCGCGTTTCCGGGTTCCGCCACAGCATCAGCCCCCAGTGCACCGGTGTCACCCCATCGACGTCTGGATCAGCCAGGGTCTGAACCAGCCGCCGTCTTGGAAAGGCCTCCATGCTCACGGAGCTGGCAGAGCGGGGACTGATCAGAACAACATCAGCATCGAACAGCCGGTGCGCTGTGACGCTGGCGTCAAAGAGGCCATCACGGAATCCAAGCTGCATGAACATCAGAATTCCCGCGAAACTGATGCCGGCAAGCGCCACCAGCAAGCGAACGGGCTGGCGCGTCAGCAACAGCCAGGAGAGGGGAATCCGACGCCCCCGCCAGAACCGGTTCATGGATCGAAGCGGGCGATCACCTTCAAACCCGCCAGACGGCTGACCTTGGCGGCATCTTCAGGGTTCAGCACCACATCAACCATCACAACGCGGGCGTCGGCATCGCCGGTGGGATCGGTGGAGAGAACAGACCGTTGTTCCACCTGCGGGCTGATGCGCAGGACGCGCCCGACGAGTTCACCTCGGAAACCACCGTTCTCGCTGATGAGGCGCACGGACTGGTCGAGGCGGATCAGGGAGATGTCGGATTCGTAGACCTCGATGCTGGCCTGCATCGCCTGATTGGCCCCCACATCCATCACCCCCTCTGCACCAGGGCGCTCGCCTGCACGGGCATGCAGCTTGAGCACAACACCATCAAGGGGCGAGATCAGCTGACTGAGCACGAGGTCGGCCTGAAGCCCTTTGCGCTCCGCCAGGGCCTGATCCCGCTGTCCCTGAAGACGCACCAGCTCCTCACGCTTGTTGTCCACCAGAGTCAATTCGGCCGCACCCCAATCGGCGGCTCTGCTGAAGCGCTCTACCTCAAGGGCCTGAAGCTGTATCTCCTGATCGAGGCTGCGCAGCTGCGCATCGACGCGCTCCAGATCAGCGAGCAGTCCATCCCGGTGATCGAAGGACGCCAACACCTGGCCGGTCTTGATCAGATCACCCTCATTCACATTGAGGGCTGCCACCCGGGGTGTCCCCGCCATCCCCGCATTGGGAGCCGCCAGATTGCGGATGTCCCCGGCGGGCTCCAGCTGCCCCAGGGCCGCGACCGCTTCGGGACGAACCGTGAGTGCAGGCGTCGGTTCAACCGGCTTGGGTTCGGGCGTCGGCCGCAGCAACCAGCCGCCGATGACCGCTATGACCAAACTTCCAGCCAGAACAGACCAGCGCTTGGGGGTCATCAGAGTCCCGGAGGGTTGTCGAACAGAAGCATGTCGATGTAGCGATCGGCCCAGGCTGAATCGAAGGCCTTCTCGAGCACGCGGCGGGTCTTGTCGTTGCGTTTCTGCTGAAGGCAATAGTTCAACTGACCCTCGTACCGGCGGACTGTAGTGAGAGCCGTGGACGGTTCGGGAGTCGCCTCGATCACGCTGGTGGCCATCACCTGCAGGTAATGGCTCACCAGTTCCTGAAAGGCTGCTTCCTCGTCAGCACCGTCGGGGCGGATGAAGCACACCTTGTTCGAGAAGATGGCTGATCCCCAGGCCGGCAGCTCCCGAACCTGACGGAACGCCGGCCATGGCCTGGCCTCAAGCCGCTGGATCAGCAGCTCCGGCAAGGCATCGGAGGTGGGGGACAGATCGACGATCGCGGCGGAGATGCCTGCAGGGCCGGCCACGATGTCGGCCCCGAAGATCGGCAAGTCGTAGTGGGGATCGGGGAACCAGACGCTGTGGAGGATCTGCAGGCCGTTGCCGAGTCGCGCAACCTCCAGATGAAGTTTGCGAAGGCCGATGCAGCGAAAAAGCTCGTTGCCGATCGATAGGCCCTCGCCATCGAGTTGCCCCTGGATGAAGCGCAAATCCTCATCGCAGGGGAGGATCTCCAATCCGGGCAATCCCGCCCAGGCACTACGGATCGACGCCGCCAAGGCCTGCACGAGGGGATGCTGTCCTGGCGGTGGCGCCAGCGGCTTGGGCTGCATCGAAGGGGCAGGCACAGAATGGAACTTTGCCACGCAGTTCTGAACCTTCCGTTCTCCGGTCCCCAACTGGACCATTGGACCCTCCACAACGGAGTGCGCTGCGTGACGGCGGAGATGCCGGATGCACCCCTGACCTGTCTCGATCTCTGGTGCCGTGCCGGCAGTGCCAGTGAGCAGCCAGGGGAAGAGGGCATGGCCCATTTCCTGGAGCACATGGTGTTCAAGGGAAGTGAGCGGCTGGCCGCAGGGGCATTCGATGAAGCCATCGAAGCTCTGGGGGGCAGCAGCAATGCCGCCACAGGCTTTGATGACGTTCACTTCCACGTGCTGACACCCCCGGATCGAGCCCGCGAAGCGTTGGATCTGTTGTTGGAACTGGTGTTGCAGCCAAGCCTCGAGCCTGAGGGGTTCAACACGGAACGGGGGGTGGTGCTTGAAGAGATCGCTCAATACGCCGATCAACCCAATGAGCAGGTGCTGCAACTGCTGTTGAGCAAGGGCTGTGACCAGCACCCCTATGGCCGACCCATCCTGGGCACCCCCCTCAGCCTGGAGGCCATGACGCCCGAGGCCATGCGGGCGTTTCATCAGCGGCAGTACCGCGGTTCCAACTGCTGCCTGGCGATGGCCGGGCCTTCGTCAGCGGAGCTGCGCAGTGCCCTGGGTTCCTCGGCTCTGGCGGACCTCCTGGATGCGCCTGAGCCCTCATCAACGTCATCGCCCCTGAGCGTGCGTCCTGGACGCGAAAGCGTTGTTGTGGACCGGCTCGAATCCGCCCGACTGCTGATGCTCTGGGAAGCTCCACGGGCCCAGGATCAAACAGGCGTGATGGCCGCTGATCTCGCCACAACCCTTCTGGGGGAAGGACGACGCAGTCGTCTCGTGAACCGCTTGAGGGAGGAACTGCAGATCGTTGAAAGCGTGTCGATGGACCTCTCGGTTCTGGAGCAGGGAAGCCTGATCACGCTGGAGGTGATCTGTCCGGACGAGCATCTGGAGGCTGTGGAAGACGAGGTGAACCGGCAGCTGCGCGCCATGGCGGAAGAGCTCGTCAGCGATCAGGAGCTGAAGCGGGGCCAGCAGCTGGTGAGCAACGGACTGCGCTATGCCTTGGAATCAACGGGCCAGGTGTCTGGGCTCAGCGCCAGCCAGACCCTCTGGGACCGGCAGCAGGATCTGCTCCAGCCTCTTGCTTTCCTGCCGCCATGGACGGCCGAGCGGCTTCGCTCAGACCTGTTTCCAAGGCTTCAACCCGAACAGGCGTTTGTGCTGACCGCCCAGGCCAAGATGAAACACGGATGAGCAACCCCGAACTGCTGATCGAACCGGTCTCAAGCCCGGGGATTCTGGCCGCGAAACTGCTGCTTCCTTTCGGCAGCGCCGACGACCCTGCAGGAACACGGGGTGCCCATGACCTGCTGGCATCTCTGCTCAGCCGAGGCTGTGGAGGACACAACCACGTTGACCTGGCGGACCTTGTTGAGGGATGCGGAGCAGGTCTGCGCTGCGATGCCCAGGAGGATGCGCTCGTGCTGAGCCTGCGCTGCACGGTGGAAGACGCGGAGCAGCTCCTGCCCCTGCTGGCCCAGATGGTTCGTTCCCCCCGGCTTGAGCCTGGCCAGGTGGCCCTTGAACGTTCGCTCACGATTCAGGCCTTGCAACGGCAGCGGGAGGACCCCTTCCATTGCGCCACGACCGGATGGCGGCAGCTGACCTATGGCAACGGGGGCTACGGCCACGACCCGATGGGCATCGCTGAAGAGCTGGATGACCTGGATCGGGAGGCACTTCTTCCCCTGGCCGAGCGGCTACCGAGGGCATCGAGCGTTCTCGCCCTGGCGGGCAGCGTCCCACCGCAAATCATCGACACGATTGGCTCCCTTGAGGACTTTCGCGACTGGCCAGAAGGGAGCGGCAACGATCGCTCAGGCCGCCGTCCCTACGCCGAAGCGGTGGGAACCGAAACGATCCAGCTCGAAGCGATGGACACCGAACAGGTGGTTCTGATGCTTGGGCAGGCGACGCTGGGGCATGGACACCCGGATGAACTGGCGTTGCGTCTGTTGCAGTGCCATCTGGGCGTGGGGATGTCGAGCCTGCTGTTCCAGCGCCTGCGGGAAGACCATGGCGTGGCCTACGACGTGGCCGCGCACTTCCCTGGCCTGGCAGGACCGGCGCCCTTTGTGCTGATGGCCTCGAGCGTGGAGGAGCGCTCAGAGCTCGCGCTGGACTTGCTGCTGAAGATCTGGGACGAGCTGAGTGAGCAACCCCTCAGTGAGGCCGCACTCGAGCTCGCACGGGCCAAGTACATCGGTCAGCTCGCCCAGGGCCTGCAGACCTGCTCCCAACGGGCAGAGCGACGGGTTCAGCTGAAGGCCCAAGGGCTCCCTGACGATCATGACCAGCGCTGTGTGCGGGCTCTTGCGGAACTGACACCGACGGATGTGCTCGATGCCGCCCAACGTTGGCTGAGGGAACCACGACTCAGCCTGTGCGGAACCTCCGCTGCACTGAAGCAGCTCGAACGGCGCTGGGATCGGCGGGACGCTGCTTAGTCCACCTCAGCTGCATCCACCGGATCCAGCCGATCGAGGGGGATCAGAAACGTGCCCCGGCGAAATCGCACAGCAACCGTGTCCATCGGATGAAGTGCAACCACCTCGCCCACTTCACCGGCGGCCACCAGATCCGGCGGTCGCAGCATCGGCATCGGATCCGCCGACTTGAGGTACGGAAGCTGCTGCGACAGGCGCAGCTGATCACCAATCGATACCGACATCTGAACTGGGCAGGATCTGCATTGTCGAGCAGGATGGGCCCAGTTGAGTGAGTGATGTGAGGGCTCTCGCCTCCTGGTGTGGTGCCCTGGCGGGTCTGCTAGCCATCCTCATCGGTGGTCTTGTGCCCGCCGCGTTGTTCCTGCCTGCTCCCGAGCCGATCCTTCTCCCCCTGCCGGTCACGTGGCAGGTGCCAGCGCTGCTTCTCTGCGCCATGGTCAGTGGCCCGCGTGCCGGCGTGATGGCCGCTGTTGGCTATCTGAGCCTGGGATTGTTCAGTCTGCCGGTGTTCCATGGCGGTGGAGGGCTGAACTACGTGCTTAAACCGGGTTTCGGCTATCTCGCGGGCTTCGTGCCCGCAGCCTGGCTCACCGGTCGACTGGCGCAGCAGGACCGCATGGATGACCTGCCCAGACAGTCGCTCTGTGCCCTGGCAGGGCTGCTCGTTCTCCAGATCTGCGGGGTGCTGAATCTCGCCCTCGGGGCACTGCTGGGGCGATGGAGCCTTGGTTTCCCCGAGCTGCTGATGCAGTTTTCAATCGGTCCGCTACCGGCTCAGATGCTGCTCTGCATCGGTGCAGGATTCCTTTCAATCGTGCTGCGTCGGTTGCTGATCATCGAGCCATGACGAGACCACTTCCACGTCGCTCAACCCTGCTGATTGCCCTGGTGATCGTGGTGGTGGATCAGCTGAGCAAGGCGGCGGCCTCGAGCGCTTTGCGAGAGGGTCAATCCCTACCCCTGCTGCCACATCTGCTCTCGCTGCAATTGGTGCACAACACCGGCGCGGCCTTCAGTGTTCTACAGGGCTCCACTGCCCTGCTTGGGCTGCTCAGCTTGGGGGTGGGCATCGGGCTGATCCTGTGGATCTGGCGTGAACGGGTGCTGCCGTTCTGGCAGGCCCTCGCCGCAGCAGCGCTTCTAGGCGGAACGGTGGGTAATGGGATCGACCGTTGGCGTCTCGGCCACGTGGTGGATTTTCTGGCCCTCGAACCGATCGATTTCCCGATCTTCAACGGGGCGGATGTCGCCATCAATCTCGCCGTGCTCTGCTTTGCCATCGACCTCTGGACCCGCCGGGGTGATACCAGCCTTCGTGACAACAGCCGTGGCTGACCCAAACTTGCCCTGAGGCTGGTGTGACGCAGGCATGAAACGCCAAACCCGGTTGCTGATCGGTCTCGCCGTTGCCTTTGTGGCACTCGTGCTGATCGGCGCTGCCGTTCAGACCATCCGCAGCCTGCTGTGGGATCTGAGTTACTTCCTGCCTCCCTGGTTGCTCACGCCGGTGCTGCTGCTGGGGCTCGTGCTGGTGGCCACCCTGGCGGTGCAGGTGGGTTGGCCGATGTGGAAACGCCTGAAATCACGCCCAAGCCAACAACCACGCCAAGCCACCCCGGCTCCACAGAACCGGCGGGATGCCGCGACCACCAGCCTCGGCCATGTGGATCGTCTGATCGAACGCATTCAGGACGACATCAGTCGCCGCAGCCTTCAGAACGAACGCGACCGGGTCGCCGAGGAACTGAAGCGAGGCGATCTGGTGGTTGTGGTGTTCGGCACTGGATCCAGTGGCAAGACATCGCTGATCCGTGCCCTGCTCAATGAAATGGTCGGCGATGTGGGAGCGCCCATGGGCGTGACCAAAACCAGCCGCGCCTACCGGCTGCGTTTGAAAGGCCTGGAGCGTGGTCTTCAGCTCGTGGACACCCCAGGAATCCTTGAAGCCGGAGACGAAGGACTCAGCCGGGAGGAAACAGCCCGTCGTCGGGCGGTTCGTGCCGATCTGTTGATCGTGGTGGTGGATGGGGACCTCAGAGCCTCGGAATACGCCGTCGTGACCTCGCTCGCCGGGCTCGGCAAGCGGCTGCTCCTGGTGCTGAACAAGCGGGATTTACGCGGAGTTGACGAGGAGAAAAGGCTCCTGCAGGTGCTTCGCTCCCGTTGCCAGGGACAGCTCAACGCTGCTGATGTGGTGGCCTGCAGCGCCTCTCCTCAATCGATTCCTCAACCCGGCCGTCGCCCGCTGCAGCCGCTGCCTGACGTCAGCGATCTGCTGCAGCGCCTCGCCGTTGTGCTGCACGCAGAGGGCGAGGAATTGATTGCCGACAACATCCTTTTGCAGTGCCGATCCCTCGACAGCCGCGGGCGTGCCCTGTTGAACGACCAGCGGTCTCGGGAAGCCAAACGCTGCATTGATCGCTACAGCTGGATGGGAGCGGGGATTGTCGCTGCCAATCCGCTGCCCGGGGTGGATCTGTTGAGCACCGCAGCTGTAAATGCCCAGATGATCCTGGAGATGGCCAAGATCTATGGGGTCGAGATGTCACGTGATCGCGCCAAGGATCTGGCCCTGTCCCTTGGACAGACCCTTGGCAAGTTAGGCATCGTCAAGGGGGCCATGAGCTTGCTGGGCACCAGCCTGAGCCTGAGCTTGCCCACTCTGGTGCTGGGGCAGGTGCTCCAGGGGGTGGTGACCGCATGGCTCACCCGAATCGCCGGAAGCAGTTTCATGCGCTACTTCGAACAGGACCAGGACTGGGGTGACGGTGGCATGCAGACCGTGGTTCAACAGGCCTTTGAGCTCAACCGACGGGAACTCTCACTGCAGCGCTTTCTGGCCAGTGCCATGCGGCAAGTGGTTGAACCGCTTCAGCAGTCGGCGGCGGGACGTCTTCCCCCCCGGCCAGGGCCTCAGCAGGAGGGGGAAGCATCGGCCCCCGGGCATCCAGAACGGTGATCAGAAGCAGATAGAGCACACCAATCGCCACTGAGATCGCCCCGGTGACGATGGCAACCCAGCGTGAACCCTGCTGCTGTTCCGGCATCGGAGCGTCTCGAACGATGGCGATTGTGAACGATCAGGCTGGAGCCAGCGATTGATTCAGTCGTCCCGAAAGGTCGCTGAGGTGCTGAGCCGTGGTGTGGGGGTTTCCAAAAACCGCCTTGAGGCAGAAACGGTCGCCGTAAAAGGGTCGCGACAGCATGTAGCCGTGAGACAGCAGCATTTGCCGGGTGTCTTCACTCCAACAGCCGGCTGCAGCAGCATCTCCATGTTTGGGATGAAAGGCCAGCAGGTGCAGGTCACCCGGCAGCAACGTGAACTTCTCCGGGTCCAATTGGGCTGCGAAGGCGTTTCGCCGTTGCAAAGCTCCGCTAAGCGTTGCTTCGATGCCCGCCTCGCCCAACTGGCGTAGGCCCAGCCAAAGCTTGAGGATCTCCGCAGGTCGGGTGCCCTGCAAGCCGATCTCCCCGCCGTGATCCATCCCCTTGGGCGCCTCCATGTAGGGCAATCCTGTTGAAAAGGCCTTACGGAGATGGGTTCGATCCCGAAGCAACAGCAGGGATGACGCCTTGGTGATGCCCAGCAATTTCTGGGGATTCAGCGTGATCGAATCGGCAGATTCCATGCCATCCATCAGAGAGGCATGGCGGGCCGTGAGGGCGAACACACCGCCGATGGCCGCATCAACGTGCAACCAGACCCCAGCATCACGGCAGAGGGTTGCCAGATCCGACAGAGGATCAATGGCTCCACGCACCGTGGTGCCGGCCGTGGCCACCACCGCCAGACAAGGCCGCCCCTTCGCATGCAGAGCTCTCAAACGCTTGGCCAAAGCCTCGAGGCAAAGGCCACCATCCGCGGCCACAGGAAGCGTCTGAAGGGCATCATCCGCCAGCCCCATCACCTTTGCGGCCTTGTTGATGGAGACGTGAGCGTCTTGGCTGCACAGCAGTACAGGATCCCGATGGGTGGCCCCCAACGCCGCCCGTGCGGCCACCAGGGCCATGAGATTGCTCAGGGTCCCGCCGCTGGCCAGCACCCCTCCGGAACCGGCGGGCAAGCCAATCCTGTGGCAGAACCAGCGGCAGAGGTCATGTTCCAGGCCGGTCAGACCAGGCGAAAGCTCCTCGGCCAGGAGGTTGTTGTTGAGACCTGCACAGACCAATTCCGCTGCAATGGACGCGGTCAGCGGGGGCGGATCGAGATGGGCGAGAGCACCGGGATGGGACGGCTGATACGCACCATCCATCACCTGCTGAAGATCACTGAGCAGCGATTCAACGCTGGCCCCATCAAGCCCTGGTGCCACGTCAGGCAAGGGCCGCATGACAGGGACCGGGCTTGATCGATCAGCGGAGCCGATCCAACGGCAGAGCAGATCCGAACTGCGATGCAGGAAGTTCCTCAGCACCGGGTCTTCGGCCGAGGGGATGGCGAACGGAGCAAGCCGATCCGGTGGGTGCTGAGACTCGGAACAGGCTTGCAACGGAGACCCGTGAACTGCACCGATCTTCGCGTCTCGTGGGATGGTGCTCAAAGGACAACGTGGAACAGCAGTGGATCAGCGGGATGAGTTCACTCGCTGGATGGATGTTCTGCTCCAGCGCGCGGAGGAAGCTGGAGCGGAAGGAGAAGTTCCGGTGGCCGCAGTGATCCTGGATGGACAGGGCCGAGCCTTCGGCCATGGGCGGAACCGGCGCCAGAACGACAGGGATCCCCTCGGGCATGCCGAACTGGTGGCCTTGCAACAGGCAGCGATCGTTCAGAACGACTGGAGATTCAACAACTGCACCCTGATCGTGACCCTCGAACCCTGCCCCATGTGTGCGGGGGCCTTGGTGCAGGCCCGCATGGGAAGAGTGGTGTTTGCGGCGTCAGATCCCAAGCGCGGTGGCCTGGGGGGAAGCCTTGACCTCTCCACCCATGCCAGTGCCCATCACCACATGAAGGTGATTCAGGGCGTGCGCGAGCCTGAGGCGAGGGAGCAGCTGGAACGCTGGTTCAAGCAGCGGCGGCAACGGAACCGCTGAAGCGAGGCAGCTCTGTCTCAAACAGGTTGAGCAGACGGTTCACGTTTTCAGGGGTGGAGTTGTAACCCATCAGGCCGATGCGCCAGATTTTGCCGGCAAGGCTGCCGAGTCCACCACCTACTTCAATGCCGTGGTTGTTGAGCAGGTGCTGACTGAACGCCTTGCCATCCACACCGTCAGGAATCCGAACCGTGGTGAGGGTGGGAAGTCGGCGCTCGGCCGGCACATGCATCGAGAGGCCGAGACTTTCCAAGCCATTCCAGAGCATCTCTGCATTGCTGCGATGGCGTGCCCAGGCCTGGTCGAGTCCTTCTTCAGCCAGGAGACGCAGGGCCTCACGCATGCCGAAGTTCATGTTGACCGGCGCGGTGTGGTGGTAGACGCGGTCGCTGCCCCAGTACTGGTTCAGCAGGGATACATCCAGGTACCAGTTGGGAACCTTGCCCTGACGCGCTGTCATCTTGGCCTCGGCGCGGGGACCCATGGTGAAGGGTCCAAGACCGGGAGGGCAGCTCAGGCCTTTCTGGCTGCAGCTGTAGGCGAGATCGACTTTCCACTCATCGATGTATAGCGGCACACCCCCCAGAGAAGTGACGGTGTCGAGCAGAAGAAGGCAGTCATGCTTTCGGCAAAGGTCGCCGATGCCCTCCATGGGTTGACAAACACCCGTTGAGGTTTCGGCATGAACCATCGCCAAGATGGCGGGCTTGTGCTCGATCAGGGCAGCTTCCAGCTCATCGAGGTAAAACCACTCACCCCAGGGCTTCTCAATGGTTTTCACGTCAGCGCGGTAACGGCCCGCCATGTCGGCCAGCCGCAGGCCGAAATAGCCCTTCACCGCCACCAAAACGGTGTCTCCAGGCTCCACCGTGTTCGCGAGCGTTGCCTCCATGGCGGCACTTCCGGTGCCGCTCATTGGAAGCGTGAGGCGATTGTCGGTCTGCCAGGCGTAGCGCAGCAGTTCCTGCACCTCACTCATGAGCTCCACGTACAGCGGATCAAGGTGACCAATCGGCGTTCTCGAGAGAGCCTTAAGAACCGTTGGATGGGCGTTGGAAGGGCCGGGTCCAAGCAGGAGACGGTCGGGAGTGCCGATCGGTGCAAAGGCTCTGCGGTGACGATCGTCAACGGAAAGAAGAGAATTCGTCGTCGCCAAAGCCTTGATCGTTGGTTCGTGGTGTTGAGCCTACGCAGTCACCCCGCGCGGAAGGGATGAGGAGAGCTCGATTGCAATCTGTTCAAATCTCGCGCCGAGCGTCTGGGCTTAGCGCTGGCGCACGTTGGTTTCTCCAAGGCCCTTGGCCAGGTGATCGAACGGCTGAAGGACGGTGGCGAGCTGATCGGATGCAGCACCGTTGGCCAGAAGCATCTCGGCAACAACTTCGCCCAGTAAAACGATGCTGCGGACCGTAGGCCCCGTGGGCACGCCGAGGCTCTTATAAGTGTCGTCGAGTCCGTTCAGCACACGTTCGTTGAGGATTGTGCTGTCACCGGCCACGAGGGCATAGCTGGCGTAGCGGAGGAAATAGTCCATATCCCGCAGGCAGGCAGCGAGACGACGGGTGGTGTAAGCGTTGCCGCCGGGCAAGAGCAGATCGGGCTCATCCCGAAACAAACGCTGGCTGGCCTCACGCACAATCTCAGCAGCAGACCCGTTGATCAGCTCAACGGCCTGAATCCGCAGCGTGGATTCATCCAGATACGCGTTGATGCTGTCGATCGCCGAACGATCGAAATAACGACCTAATTGGTCATAACGACCGATCAGACCGCTGATTGCATCGCGCATGTCCCTGAATCTCCAGAGGATCCCCAGCGGAAGCTAACACCGTTGAGGCGGGCAGATCCTTTGGCAGGCCTGCATTTCAGCCAAGTTGACAGAAACGGTTACGCAGTCGCCCTCTGGCGAATAAAACGTACCCCTTGATACAAAATGGTGTCTTGTGGCTGTATACGGTCACATCACTGCACAATTCAGTCGAGCAGTCCCTTCTTATGTCGAAATCCCCCCAGGACGTCCTGCGCCAGATCAAGGACGAAGGCATCGAACTGATCGACCTCAAATTCACCGATCTGCACGGCAAGTGGCAGCACCTGACGGTCTGCACCGATCTGCTGGAGGAGGAGTCCTTCACTGAGGGCCTCGCTTTTGACGGCTCATCCATCCGTGGCTGGAAAGGCATCCAGGCCTCCGACATGGCCATGGTGCCGGACGCCAACACCGCCTGGGTGGATCCCTTCTACCGGCACAAGACCTTGAGCATGATCTGCTCGATTCAGGAGCCACGCACCGGCCAGCCCTATGAGCGCTGCCCCCGTGCCCTGGCCCAGCGGGCTCTGAATCATCTGTCCAGCACCGGTCTGGCCGACATGGCCTTCTTCGGTCCTGAGCCCGAATTCTTCCTCTTCGACGACGTCCGCTACAACTCGGCCGAAGGCGGTTCCTTCTACAGCGTTGACACGATCGAGGCGGGCTGGAACACCGGACGCATCGAAGAAGGTGGAAACCTCGCTTACAAGATCCAGGAGAAGGAGGGTTATTTCCCTGTCGCTCCCAACGACACCGCTCAGGACATCCGCTCCGAAATGCTCCTGCTGATGGGTCAACTGGGCATTCCCACCGAGAAGCACCACCACGAAGTGGCCGGCGCGGGCCAGCACGAACTCGGCATGAAATTCGCTGAGCTGATCCAGGCCGCCGACAACGTGATGACTTACAAGTACGTCGTCCGCAACGTGGCCAAGAAGTACGGCAAGACGGCCACATTCATGCCCAAGCCGGTCTTCAACGACAACGGCTCCGGGATGCACGTGCACCAGAGCCTCTGGAAGGGGGGTCAGCCCCTGTTCTTCGGCGAAGGCACCTACGCCAACCTCTCCCAGACGGCCCGCTGGTACATCGGCGGCATCCTCAAGCACGCTCCCGCCTTCCTGGCCTTCACCAACCCCACCACCAACAGCTACAAGCGTCTGGTGCCCGGTTTCGAAGCTCCGGTGAACCTCGTCTACTCCGAGGGCAACCGCTCGGCCGCCGTGAGGATCCCGCTCACCGGCCCGAGCCCGAAGGCCAAGCGCCTCGAGTTCCGCTCCGGCGATGCCCTCGCCAACCCCTATCTGGCTTTCAGCGCCATGATGATGGCCGGTCTGGACGGCATCAAGAACCAGATCGATCCCGGCGATGGCGAAGATCGCGACCTGTTCGAACTTCCGGCTGAGGAGCTCTCGAAGATCGCCACGGTTCCTGCATCACTCAACGGTGCCCTGGAAGCCTTGAATGCCGATCGCGGCTTCCTCACCGCTGGCGGCGTGTTCAGCGACGACTTCATCGACAACTGGATCGACCTGAAGTACGAGGAGGTGCAGCAGCTGCGCCAGCGCCCGCACCCCCACGAATTCACCATGTACTACGACGCCTGATCAGCGCGCGTTGCCCCGACGACCCGCCTCCCTAGAGGCGGGTTTTTTTGTGGACTGCGTGAGCCGCGGTTGCGCCTCACATTCGCTGGAATAGGTATGTTGTCTGGATCCGCGATGGCGTCAACGCCCCTGAGCAAGCTTGCGTACCAAACGCTTCAGCAAGGCAAAAGCATCGCGGGCCTGGCCCACAAAGAGCTGAGCACCAAGCTGATGGAACTGGTGGCGCCCGATGCCGTTCCGAAAACAGAACCCGTGTCTGCCGAGGTGCTTGGGGAACTGCGCCTGGACATGGCCAAACTCCAGGAGCAGGACTGGCAAGACGCCGAACAAGGGATCTACCCCGAACAGCTGTTGTTCGACGCACCTTGGCTCGACTGGGTCAGCCGCTATCCCCAGGTGTGGTTGGACCTTCCCTCCACCTGGGACCGACGCCGTGAACGGAACGTGCGGGATCTGCCCAAGGAGACCGACGCAGAGCTCTACCCCGATTACTACCTTCAAAACTTTCACCATCAAACCGATGGTTATCTGAGTGACCACTCCGCCGGTCTCTACGACCTGCAGGTGGAGATCCTGTTCAACGGCACCGCCGACGCCATGCGGCGACGCGTTCTGGCTCCGCTGAAACGCGGCTTAAAGCACTTCGCAGACCGTGCTCCTGGCTCCCTGAAGATTCTCGATGTGGCCACCGGCACCGGTCGCACCCTGCATCAGATCCGGGCTGCCGTCCCCCACGCACAGCTGATCGGAACCGATCTTTCCGAGTCGTACCTGCGCCAAGCCAACCGCTGGCTGAATGACGGCGATGCATCACTAGTTCAGCTGATCCGTGCCAACGGTGAATCCCTGCCGCTGGCGGATGGATCGGTTCAGGCCGTCACCAGTGTGTTTCTGCTGCACGAACTTCCAGCGGAAGCCCGCCAGAACGTGTTGAACGAAGCCTGGCGCGTGCTCGAACCCGGTGGTGTGTTCGTGCTGGCCGACTCTGTGCAGATGGCCGATTCAGCCAAGTTCGCCCCCGTGATGGAGAACTTCCGACGTGTCTTCCATGAGCCCTACTACCGCGACTACATCGGCGACGACATTGACGCCCGCCTCTCAGCTGCAGGGTTCGAAGGCATCACCGCGGAAACCCACTTCATGACGCGAGTCTGGTCCGCACGCAAACCCGACACCCCGTCCACCTGAGGTGATTCCCTGACAGCGTCCCTTGCACGAACGGCTGCGAGCCATAGGGTGTGCTCGATCCCGAAGGGAACTTCATGAACAATCCCTTCCGGCTGCGTTGGCTTCAAGGCTGGACATTTCAGGTGGTGCTGATGGAAGGCCATGTGCAGGTGGAAGCCCATGGTTTCGGCATCTGCCTGCGCACGGCCGTAATGCCAGGGGAAAGTCCCCAGGCAGCAGCCGATCGTCTGGTGTTGTCTGAAGATCGACGCAGGCGAGCTCTGCACAATGCCTGGCTTCGCGGTCAGGACATGGCGCAGCCCAAGGGGGGTTCACCCACGAAAGATGATGCACCTGCTTCCAATTCGCTGGTGGTAGTTGGCTAGACCCATCGCCAACGGGTGGCCTGATCTCCTGATGCGTTCAAAGCTGCGCAAGCAGCCAGGCCAAAGCAAATCCTGCCCCACCGAAGCGCAATGCCCTCCAGAAGCGCTCTCCAGACGCTGGTGAAACGGGCCATCCAACCAGCGGCTGACTGATCAGGTTGGCGGCAAGTTTGCGGCGCTGAACCCATCGCCGCGCCGCAACACCCGAGCGGGCATGGGCCTGACATTGCCCTTGCAACAGAAGGTGTGAGGCGTGGTGCAACCAACGCAGTTCATGGCCGGGTCGTTTGCCTTTGCGCTGTTCCACGCCGTTGCACCCACATCACCCGAAACTAGATGGATCTGCTGATTCAGGGATGACTTCAACCGACGCCCCATGGCCCGACTCCGCAACAGCCAAGGCTGAAGAGCTGCATCAGTTGCTCCGCATCGGCGATCGCGACTGGCATCAGCTGAAGAGCAACCGACAACGACGTGGAGCCGAGTTACTGGCTGCAGCGATGGTGCAATTGCTCCGCCAAGGGAACAGCTCCGACGTGGAGAACCTGACCCAACAGGCGCTCGGGTGGTTCAAAGGAGAGTTGAAGGATCCAGGCTGTCCGCGTCACTGACGGGCCGGCGGCAGGCCAGCTGCAGGCGATTGCCCCGCCGGCTCCAGCGCACATCATCAAAACATTGGTGGATCAGGAACAGTCCACGGCCGCTGGCGGCATCGAGCGCCGTCGGCAGAGTTGCTGTACGTGACTGCTTTGGAAGGCCGCAACCCTCATCCTGCACCTGCCAGACCAACCAATTGGGCGTGAGGATGCGGCGAACGCGGAGCTTCTTAGCGGGGTTCTCAGCGTTGCCATGGCGAACGGCATTGACCAGGGCTTCATGCAATCCCAGCTCAATCCGCTGACTGGTGAGAACACAACCGACTGGCTCGGTCAGCAGCTCCAGCAAAGGAGCCAGCTGCAGGGTCGACGGCAAGGTGAACTCAGCCCAGCGAAACCTCTTGGACGGCACAGTGGACCGTTGACGTCGGTCTATTGAACTTACCGTTGATGGGACGTCCCGTCAGGATCTGCGGGCAACAAGTGCCGGATGATTCAACAGGGAATCCATCAGGCGCACGCCCCGCAGCTGATTGATCAGCGGCATGTGGCCCTCGGGGGCGTCGATCGACCAGGTGAAAGCACCGGGATAGCGGGTCCAGACACCATCACATTTCCAGCCGATCCGGGGCCACAGACGTTCGTAACGGCCATCGAGGGCCAACAACAGCTGAGATTGGGCGGTGAAGCCAAAGCGGCCTTGGGAATAGACCATCCAGAGCCGATCGAGGCTGACCAAATCAATGCCTGACATCGGAGGCACTTCCGTGAAGTACACATAGCCCCGCTTGACAGCGGCAGCGCCGGCCAGCTCGCGCAGACACTGGCTGGTGACGCGATCCGCCTCTTCAAAGTTCTGATCGAGCAGCTCCTGCTGCAGCGGTCCGTAATCCAGGCCAACGGCGGATTCAGCGGTGAGCCAGCCTGTCGTGGCGGATTTGATCAGACCGGCAAGGGCCTGTGGCTGGTGGCGTTGCAGCACCTGAAGAATCCAACCGGCAGCCCAGTCATCACCGTCTGGGTCGAAACCAGAGAGCAGATCTGGTCCAACCGCAGCCAGCTCCTCGGCACGGGTTTCGATCTGCTTGATCAAAGGACGTCGCTGGCGTGGTGTTCCCTGCGCGAAACGATCCAGCAACTGGTCAACGCTGAGTTTGGTGGCGGGTGTGGAACCGGAGAGCATGAGTCGCAACCGGCCCCAACTGGCTCGGTGTTGGCCACTATGTCAGGCATGGGCGAAACACGTTCAATCGAGATCCAGGAGCTTCGCGAGCTGAAAGGTCCGCTGGTGGACGTGCGCAGCCCCAGCGAATTTGCGAAGGGCCACTGGCCAGGGGCCATCAACGTGCCTCTGTTCAACGATGAGGAACGCGCCGCAGTTGGCACCGCCTACAAGCAGCAGGGGCGCACGCCAGCGATTCACCTGGGGCTTGAACTCACTGGCCCCAAGCTCAGCAACTTGGCCCGCCAACTGGAAAGCCTGCGTCACCAGGGGGATCCACGGATCTACTGCTGGCGAGGCGGAATGCGCTCGGCCAGCATGGCTTGGCTTGCCCAGCAGATCGATCTCAAGCCGAGGCTCCTTCAGGGGGGGTACAAGAGTTACCGGCGCTGGGCCCAGAGCCGATTTGAACAGACCTGGCCGCTTCGCGTGATGGGCGGACGCACGGGAACGGGCAAAACCGACCTGCTGTTGGCCATGGCGGCGCGCGGTGCAGCCGTCGTGGATCTGGAAGGGCTGGCCAACCACCGCGGCAGCAGTTTCGGCGGCCTGGGCCTGCCGGACCAACCCAGCACCGAGCACTACGAGAACAAACTGGCCGAAGCTCTGGATCAACACCAACGCCGTGGGGCCACGGCGATCTGGTTGGAAGCTGAAAGCATCCAGGTGGGCCGCTGCCGCATACCAAAGCCCCTGTTCGATCAAATGCAAGAGGCCCCTGTGCTGGAGATTCAGCGCGATCTGAGAGAACGGGTGAGCCAATTGGTGCAGGTGTACGGCCACCAGGGGGGAGCCGCTCTAGCGGAGGCAACCGATCGGATCAGTCGACGCCTGGGGCCCCAGCGCACCAAGGAAGCCCTCGAAGCCATTGCCAGGGAAGACTGGTCCAACGCCTGCCGCGCCATGCTCGATTACTACGACCGCTGTTACGACCATGAACTGGCGCGATCGCCCAAACGCGACACGATCGATCTCTCAGGGCTCAGCGCTGATCAAGCCGCCGAGACCTTGATCGACGGCGGGTTTGTTGAAATCCCCGATTAGGATCGCCCCCATCGACGGTTCGAGAACGGCATGAGCAAAGCGGCGATTCAGTTCTTTCGGGGAGTCAACGAGCCGGTGGTGCCCGACATCCGGCTGACCCGCAGCCGTGACGGCCGCACCGGTCAAGCCACCTTCCGTTTCGAGCAGCCTGCTGCGATTGCTCCCGAAACCATGGGTGACATCACCGGAATGTGGATGGTGGATGAAGAAGGCGAAATGGTCACCCGCGAAGTGAATGGCAAATTCGTGAACGGCACAGCCAGTGCCCTTGAAGCCGTTTACTCATGGAAGTCCGAGCAGGACTTCGAGCGGTTCATGCGCTTCGCCCAGCGCTACGCCGATGCCAATGGCTTGGGTTATTCACAAAGCCAGGATTCCAATCAGACTGAAGGGGCCGACGACCAACAAGCTTGAGACTGCCCCAGTGGCTGTTACTGACAGCCTTCATTGCAGCCATCGTTCTGCTGTTGTCGCTGCGTGAGCTGCTGCTGCTGATCTTCGCAGCAGTGGTTCTGGCCATGGCTCTGTGCACTTTGGTGGGCATTCTTCGCGAGCGGCGGCCGATGCAAAGGCCCCTGGCCCTGTTGCTCTGCATCGTTGGGTTGTTGTTGTTGGTCGCCGGTGCGGCTGGTGTTGTTGTCCCCCCGTTTCTCGAGGAATTCGCACTGCTGTTGCAGAAGCTGCCCGAAGCGGGTCAGACCCTGGTGCGGCTGGGACTCGGTTGGATCGACAGCATCAGTGAGGCCATTTATGGGGCCGATGCATTCCCCGATCTGGATCAACTGGGCCTGAACGGTCCACGCCAACTTGTGCCCGACAGTTCATCCCTCGCCGCTGGTGTGGGCAGTGGCTTGCTGGGTCTGCTTGGTTTGGCAGGCAACCTCGGCAACGGCGTCCTGCGGCTGTTGTTCGTGGTGGCGGTGGCTCTGATGATCAGCATTCAGCCCCAGGCCTATCGGAATGTTGGCCTGCAGTTGATTCCCTCCTTCTACCGACGCCGGGGGCGTCGCATCCTGGATCAGTGCGGTGCTGCCTTGAGCAGCTGGATGGTGGGTGTGCTGATCAGCTCCCTGGCCGTGTTTGTGCTTTGCAGCATTGCCTTAACGCTGTTGGGCGTGAAGCTCGTTCTGGCCAATGCACTTCTTGCAGGGCTGTTGAACGTGATCCCCAATGTGGGGCCAACCATGAGCACGATCTTCCCGATGGCGGTGGCTCTGTTGGATGCCCCCTGGAAGGCCGCTGCGGTGCTGGGTGCCTACGTGGTGATCCAGAACATCGAGAGTTACGTGATCACACCATCGGTGATGCACCACCAGGTGAAGCTGCTGCCCGGATTGACTCTGGCGGCTCAGTTCCTGTTCACACTCCTGTTTGGCCCCCTCGGCCTGCTGATGGCGCTGCCTTTGGCGGTGGTGCTGCAGGTGATCATCCGTGAAGTCGTGATCCACGATGTGTTGGATCGCTGGAAACGCCTGGAGCCGGTTCGATGACCGCCGGCACTTTTCTGATTGCACTCACCTTGGTGGTGCTGGTGCTGTTGCTCTGGCACCTGCGCTGGGTGCTGCTGGTGCTCTTTGGCGCCGTGGTGGTGGCCGTAGCCCTGGATGTGCTGCTTGTTCAGGTTCAGAAGCGAACCCCACTGGAGCGCCCCCAGGCCCTGGCGGCCGTGCTGGGGATTTTGATCCTGGCCGGGGGGCTGCTGGGGCAACTGCTGGTGCCGGAACTGATCAGCCAGTTTCAACAACTGGGACGGGATCTGCCGCAGTTGGTCAGCAAGGTGTCCGACCTGCTGAGCAGTGAGCCGCGCCTGGCGCAGCTGAATGACGCTTTGGGGGAGGGCCTCAATCTGAAAGGACTTCAGCCGTTGCTGGGGTTCGCAGGAGGTGCAGCGAACTCGCTGATTCAACTGTTCTTGATGGTGCTGCTCGCGATCCTGCTGGCCTTGGATCCAAGCGCCCACAGGCGCATGGTGGTGGCCATGACGCCCCGACCCGCCCGGGAGCGGATGGAGCACCTGCTCGACGAGTGCAGGCAAGCGTTGGGGGGTTGGCTCAGTGGCATGACCCTCTCCGCCACCACCGTTTTTCTGCTCACCTGGGGCGGCCTGTTGCTGCTGAAATCACCCCTGGCCCTGTTGAGCGCCCTGGTGTGTGGGCTGCTCACGTTCGTGCCGACCATCGGGCCCACGGCGGCAACGCTGCTGCCCACGGGATTGGCCCTGCTGCAGTCGCCGCAATTGATGCTGTCGGTGCTGGTGTTCCGGCTGGTGCTGCAGAACCTGGAGGCCTTTCTGCTCACACCACTGCTGCTGCGCAAAACCGTGAATCTGCTGCCAACGGTGGCTTTAACGGCTCAGCTCAGCCTTGGCGCTCTGCTCGGGCTTCCGGGCGTGCTGCTGGCCCTCCCTTTGGTGGTGGTGCTTCAGGTGTTAACGCAGCGGGTGGTGGTTCAGCAGATCATGGACCGCTGGGCGTGAATCCAGCCATGAGGCCTGTATCCGCACGTACATCCGGTAGCAAGGGTCACACCTGAGACCCGACCTGCATGCGTATTTTTGCGGAGTCGTGAGAACGACGCGTCGAGCCTTGGGACTCTTGGGAGAGGGTCCCATTTTTTTCGACCAGATCAGAGCAGCTGACGCCGCTTTTTTTCTCTCGAATCACGCTCCCGCTCAACCGCTTGCCAATAGGCCGCAGAAACCGCGACCTCCTGGCCACGCTCAATCTTGTTCAAGCGCGTCTTCAGCGCCTCAACCTCAGCACGCAAGCCGAAGACCACCTCGCTGAGACCAGGATTCAACTCCATGGAACATGAGCAACCAATTGAGTCGTAACTCAGCCTTTACAGGCCATGACGTTCACCCCGATACCAAAGAAGCCAGCTTGGCGCTCTTCAATCCAATAATGTGTCCAAGAAGTCGTGAGACGAGCGGGCTTGGACGTCATCTTCAATTTCTCCCGTTACGAGGAACTGAGGCAGGCCGTGATGCAGCTGGTTCGCGAGAATCTTGACCCCGATTTGCTGCAAGAGGAAGCCCACGATCTGTTCGAATCGTGGTGGGCCTCAACCCACAGCCAGGGGCAGTGGAACGCCGAGGTGAAACAACGCACCTGGGATTCGATCTGGCGGGAATTCGGCAACGGCCCCAAGCGCTAACCGAAACGACGCCAGAGAGAGCCGGAACCCAGCAAGACCACCACAGCAAGCTGATGATGCCGAATGGCATAACCAAGCCCTGTGATCGTGAACTGATCACTGAGCAGCAGAACTTCGGTGCGCAGATCAGCCAGAGCCAGCAGGATCAACAGAATCGGAAACCAACGGGCCGAAACAGCACGGCGTCTCCGCTCTGAATTGCCGCTGGATTTAGTCACGGGAGCGGTCCCACAGCGTGAACAACGAGGGCGCCAGGGCGATGCTCGACCAGGAACCAACAACAACCCCGAGGGCGAGGGCGATGGCAAACCAATACAGGGTTGCTCCACCGAAAACAACGAGCGCCAAGAGAGGCAGCAGGGTGGTTCCGCTGGTGTAGAGCGTGCGGGTCAGGGTGGCGGACACCGCTTGATCCACCTGCACTGAAAGCGGCAGGTCGGCAGCATCCTTGCTGCGTTCACGGATGCGATCAAAGACCACCACCGTGTCGTTGACCGAATAACCAGCAATGGTCAGCAATGAAACCGCAAAGAGGCTGTCCACCTCCAGCTGGAGCACAACCCCGAGCCAGGCAAAAACTCCACAGACGATCGCCACGTCATGGGCCAGCGCCACCAGAGCGAGAAACGCATAGCGGCGGTCGTAGCGGAAGCTGATGTAGGCCGCAATACCGCTGAAGGCCACCAACAGAGAAATCAGACTGCTGCGCAGCAATTGTTTGCCCAGGCTCGGCCCGATCGTGTCGACCGATTGACCACCGGAGAGGAATGGCCCTGCAACGGGTTCAACCGCCTCAATGACCGCTTGGCCCTGGGCAGCCGACAACGTTGGCAGGCGCAGCAACAACGACTGACCGCCATCCAGAAGCTGAACCCGGGGAGCGCCCAGGTTGGGGAGAGGTTGACCCTCCTCCTGGGGCAGCTCCAGGCTGCGGATCACATCCGAAACCTGAATCGCCTTGAGCTCGGCGCAGGCGTCATCACAGCGACGCTCCAGTTGAATCTGCGTGCCACCGGTGAAATCCAGGCCGGGACGCAGGGGAGCACGAATCGCAGGATCCAACCAGCTGAGCACCAGGCCCAACAGGCTGATCAGAACCACCAGACCAGAAACGAGCCACACCTTGCGGCGCATGCTGCTGAGGGTCCAGCGCAATCTGAGGACCGTGGCCGCTTGTGCCGATGACGATGCTTCAGTCATGGTTCAGGCGGTGGGGGAAGGAAGTTGCCCGGTGGGCAGAAAATTGCTGGCACGACGCAGACCGGCGTAACCCATCAGGAAACGAAGCAGGGTGCGGGTGCAGGTCAGGGCCGTGAACAAACTCAGCAGAACACCAATGCCCAGGGTCGCGGCAAAGCCCTTGACCAGGCCGGTGCCAAGGAAGAAGAGAGCTGCACAACTGATCAGCGTGGTCAGGTGACCATCGACGATCGATGAAAAGGCCTCGGAGAAGCCTGTATCGATCGAGCGGATCAAGGTGTTGCCCCGCCGCAATTCGTCCTTGATCCGTTCAAAGATCAGCACATTGGCATCCACGGCCATGCCGATCGAGAGGATGAAACCAGCGATTCCAGGCAGGGTGAGGGTCACCGGAATCAAGGCGTACACCGCCAGGTTGAACAGCGCATAGAGGCTGAGGGCCATCACAGCCACCGCCCCTGGCAGGCGATAGGCCACCACCATGAACACCGCCACAAGAGCCAGGCCCGAGAGGGCGGCCACCAGGCTGCGGCGGATGTTCTCTGCTCCGAGCGTGGGCCCGATGGTGCGGACCTCGATTACTTCAACGGGGAGGGGCAGGGAGCCGCCGCGGAGCTTCACCTCGAGCTCACGGGCCGTTTCCGCACTGAAATTGCCACTGATGGTGGCTGCACCACCAGAGATTCCAGCACTTTTGAACTGGGGGCCAACGCTGGCGGCACTGATCAGCTGATCATCCAGAGTGATGGCCAGCAACCGGTCGGTACCGGCAATCGATTTGGTGAGGTCAGCGAAGGCCTCAGCACCCTCACCATCGAAATTGAGGGTCACCTCCCAGCTGTTCGGGTTGTTCTGGAGCGGTTGGCGGCCTGCCGTCACCAGCTGCTTGCCCGTCAGGGCTGCCGGCTCAAGCATCGTGAGCAGATCGGCATCAACCTTGTTCAGAAGCTGGCGGAGCTGCTCCTCTTCCGAGCTGGCCTGCCCATCCAGACCCAGGGTCTGCTGGGTTGACTTCAGCTGAGCCAGATCCAGAGGCTCCGGGGTCTCACCACGACGGATCTGATCTTCACGCAACCTGAGGATCGCTTCCACCTGGGAACGGAGCTGCCTCAGACCTCGGAACTCTGCTTCGGTGTCGGCCTTTTGGGCACGAAACTCCAACAGGGCTGTGTCGCCGAGAACCCGTGCAGCAGCGGTGGGATCCTGCTCACCTGGGAGCTGCAGCACGAGCTGCGACTCACCCACCGTCTGCAGGGTGGACTCAGCCACACCAAGACCGTTGACCCGACGATCGAGCACGGCTTTCACCGCTTCCATCTCTTCGGCACCAACCCGGGTGATTTCTCCGGCTGGCTTCACCTCAACGGTGAGCTGACTGCCGCCCCGCAGATCGAGGCCCAGTTCCAGCGGCGTCCGAACCAAAAACATCCCGGCGGCGATCGCCAGGGCAAGAACAAGGGCAAACCAACCCTGATAACGCGCCATCAACGTCAGATGCCCTTGTTGACCAACGCCTGCGCCGCCTCAACGATCTGATGCGGCTGAATGATCGTGAGGTTCTCGAGAGAACCGTTGTAGGGGGTGGGGATGTCCTGACTGGAAAGACGCACAGGCCGGGCATCCAGATCGTCGAAGCATTGTTCTGTGATCAGCGCAATCAACTCGGCCCCGATGCCGCCGGTCTTCATGCATTCCTCCACCACGATCACCTTGTTGGTCTTGCGGATGGAGCGACTGATCGTCTCCATGTCGAAGGGCTTGAGGCTGATCAGATCGATCAGCTCAACGCTCACCCCCTCTGCCTCCAGTTGCTCCACAGCCTTGAGACAGTGGTGACGCATCCGGGAGTAGGTGAGGATCGTCACATCGGTGCCTTCTTTCACCAGATCAGCCTGGTCGAGGGCACAGGTGTAGTCACCTTCGGGGAGCTCCTCGCTGAGGTTGTAGAGCAGAACGTGCTCGAAGAAGAGCACGGGGTTGTTGTCGCGAATCGCGGCCTTCATCAGGCCTTTGGCATTGGTGGGCGTGCTGCAGGCCACGATCTTGATGCCGGGGACGGCATGGAAGTAGGCCTCCAGCCGTTGGCTGTGCTCAGCGCCAAGCTGACGACCCACACCGCCGGGGCCGCGCACCACGGTGGGAATGGTGAAGTTGCCGCCGCTGGTGTAGCGGAGCATCCCCATGTTGTTGGAGATCTGGTTGAAGGCCAGGAGCAGGAAGCCCATGTTCATGCCCTCAACGATCGGCCGGAGACCGGTCATCGCGGCACCAACCGCCATTCCGGTGAAGCCGTTCTCAGCAATCGGGGTATCGAGCACCCTGAGATCGCCGTATTTCTCCGCCAGATCCTTGGTGACCTTGTAACTACCGCCGTAGTGACCGACGTCCTCCCCCATCACGCAGACGTGGGGGTCTCTCCCCATCTCCTCGTCGATGGCTTCCCGGAGGGCGTTGAAGAGAAGTGTTCCTGCCACGGCGTCACAGTGATCCCGGCCAATCCGGGTGGTGAGGCCAAGCTATCTCAGTCAGCGCAGGGTCAACCGCCCGCCGCGAAGGTGAACAACAACAAAACGGAAAGCAGCATGGCCGGAGACAGCAGCAACGCCAGCTGGCCGAGGTCGTGGGGCGTCATCCAAACCCTGGCAATGAGCGGACGCTAGGCAGGGTTCTGATCGCGAGCCGTAAAGAGACTGCGAAGAAACACCAGGGCCAGGCCAAGGGCCACAAAACCCGTGCTGAAGGTGGCCAGGAAGGACAAACCCACCAGAAGGGTCTTCAGGGTGACGGCGATGTTCTGGGCAATCGGCGAGCTGTAGTGCGGGGGATGAACGGCGAAATACACCACCATCCGCCGACTCAGGCCCAGGGCCAGCCAGGCCAACAGCCCGGCCGTCAGCGCTCCGGAGAGAAAACTCAGCGGACCTTTGCGCGGATCCTGTGGTTCGGGGCTCTCTGGTGTGGGGACATCAGTCATGCCTCGATCCTCACGCCATCGCTGCGAAGGGCGCAAGACCAGGCCTTCAGGCCGGCGCGGTCCAGCTGGGGAGTGAGCTGATCCTGCGCCTGGCGACATGACGCCAGATCGGAGAACAGCGCGAAACAACTGGGTCCAGAACCACTCATGGCCACCGCCAGGCTTTCGGGAACGCTGTTCAACAGATCGAGCGCCGAACGCACCGCAGCTGTTTCAGGAGCAACCACCTCCTGCAGGTCATTGCGCAGGGGAGGTGGCAGCTCGCTGCGCAATGGTTGGAGCCAATCAACGCTGCGCAAGGCTTGCCGGCGTTGTTCAAAAGCCGCCTCATCAGCGAGGTAGTGGGATTGATTCAGCTCACGGCAACGCTTGTAGGCCCAGGGCGTTGAAACGCTCACCGTGGGGTCTTTGACCAAGAGCACCGCCAGGGGTTGATGCGTTGGTGGCACGGCTTCCAGTTGTTCGCCTCGCCCGAAGCAGAGCTGACATCCTCCGGCCACACAGAAGGGCATGTCTGAACCAAGCTCAGCGGCCATTCGCTCCAGATCCGCGGGGCTGTGGCCCAAGCCCCACAGAGCATTCAGACCAACCAGTGCCGCGGCGCCGTCGCTGGAGCCACCAGCCAGGCCAGCACCGATGGGGATGCGCTTCTCCAGATGAATGGAGGCCCCCAATTCACTAAAACCCGAACGGTCCCGCAGCAACTGGGCCGCCCGGAGGATCAGGTTGTCGTCACCGACGCTGAGGCTGGCGTCATCACAGGTGAGGCTGAGTTGGGCATCAGCTGTGTTCTGAAAGCTCAGGCGATCTGCCAGGTCGATGCTCTGCATCACCATGGCCAGCTCATGGAAACCGTCCGAGCGCAGCCCCAGGACCTCCAGGTGCAGGTTGACTTTGGCCGGGGCCGACACCGTGATCATGGTGGTTGTTCAGTCGCCCCGATTCAAACCCCTGGCCAGGGCGACCCAGGTGGCGGGCGCCAGTTCCTGGGGGCGTTGCTGCAGGCTGAAACCCGCAGAGGCCGCCAGATCCTTCAAGTGGTCTGGCTCAGCCACACCCGCCAGGGTGTTGCGCAACATCTTGCGCCGCGCCAGAAACGCCTGCTTCAACAGCGATTCCACCCGGGCGGCCAGAGTCGGCTCCAACCGCTCCGCGGCCGGCAAGGGCTCCAGGCAGATCACTTCCGATTGCACTTTTGGTGGCGGCTGGAAACAGCGGGGCGGCACCGGACACACCGAATGGCACCGGGCCAGCAACTGCATGCGAACACTCAGGGCGCTGTAACTGCTGTGGCCAGGCCGGGCACGAATCCGCTCAGCGACTTCCTTCTGCACCAGCAACACAAGCCGTTGGTAGGGCGGATCCACCGGCCGGTCCAGTCGGCCCACCAGCCGCTCCAGCAGTGGGCCAGTGATGTTGTAAGGGATGTTGGCCACCACCTTGTCGGCGATGCAGCCATCACTCAATTCCAGTGGGGCTTCAAGAACATCGCCTTGATGGAGGCTGAACCCAGGCTGAACCTGAAAACGTTCCTGAAGACCATCCACCAGATCGCGGTCGAGCTCAATCGCATGCACCGCCCTCAGCCCCGCGGCCAGCAGACGCTCGGTTAATGCCCCGCGACCGGGCCCCACCTCCAGCACACGATCGGTGGACTGCAGGTCAGCAGCCTCGATGATTCGTTGCAGCACGGATTCGTCCCGCAACCAGTGCTGACCGAAACGCTTGCGGGCGTGATGTCCGGAGAAACCCATGCGTCAACTGTGCATCAGCACAGCCGCTCCACATCAATCCAGCGAATCGTTCGGCGGGACGTCATCAAGGGAACGAGGGCGAGCTTCACCCGAAGCAACTGCTCAGCGGATGCCGGATGCACCGCTCTCCAGCAACTGATCGCGCGAGCCATGCGGCGCCGTTTGGCGGAATGAAAGGCATCAAGGCCATGGCGGTCCCGATGACCCGTGCGACGGCCCTTCACCTCCACCACCAGCAGCTGCTGCTGCCGCTCCAGCACCAGATCGAGCTCACCCCAGCGGCAGTGCCAGTTGCGGTCCAGCAACCGCCATCCCTGCGCTTCCAGCTGCTGCAAGGCCTGCTGCTCCGCCCAGCCACCGCTGCATTGACACCCCACCGGCTTGCACCATCACGTCCTGGTTTAAACCATTCCCCCCTGGAATGTCTCGATCTTTAGTGATCCCCAAGAACGACTGTGCTGGAATGAATCTCAGGATTGTGACAAATTGCTTTGTACACAGTTCCATCCACAGGTTTGTCCACGGGTCGAGCTGGATGAGGGCTCGCTGACCCAACTTCACGCCTCACCTTTTCACTTGCCAACCTTGGTTCTCGGATCGAGACGGAGCCCTTGCTTGACAAAAGCTGGGGCTCTTTTTCTTTGACGAACGAAACCACCTGCAAGTCGACCTAGCGATGGTGGTTCCGTTGCTCCAAAGGTCAGTCGTCCAACGGAGCACATTTGTCGTAACCCTGTTCAAGCAGGGCAGGAGGCATCACCTGCTACGTGAAGGTCGTATAAGCCGTACGCATAAATACTTATGCGCACTGTTAGACCTGAAGTTCGTCATGAGAGACAGCAGTCCCGGCACCGAACACCGGGACTTTTTCTTTGGCGAATCCACGGCAGCCAATTGAAGCCTTGAACATGGGTGTGGGGCGATAGGGATACCGCCCCGCCTTCTTTTCTGGTCGAGCGAAACCACCGGCAAGCCGACCGAGCAGTGATGGTCTCGCCACCCCATTGGTGTGGCCGGCCCTGGGGCACTTCCGGCATAACGCTGGCGAAAAAGCTCGTGACGTATCTACAACTACCGACTCGCTGAAGGTGTGACGGTCATCCGCACAACAGCTTCCGCTCTTGATTTTTAGTCTCTAAAAGCCTGAGGCTTCACTCAGGTAGTTGGGCGACCTCCGGCTTCTTGAGGGGAACTGGAGGTTTTTTTCACAATGTTGAGGGAGAAGCGGGCCGAGTTGCTGGGGCCTTTGATCCGTTGACGGGAATGGCCATTGATTTGACTCGGTCCAGTCACCATTGGTGTTGAGCAGATGTGGCCTCGATGAGGGCTCACTGACCCGACGCTGCAGCTCTTCTGTCAATTGCCAACCTATGCAGGTCGATCAGACATGAGCCCCCTTTATTCAGAGCTGGGGGGCTCATTTTCTGGGCGAGCGAAACCACCGGCTAGTGCCAAGAATTGGGTGGTTCCGCCGCTCTTGCCCGGTGCAAAACAAGAGCTCCTTTGTCGTAACCCTGATTCGACAGAGCAGAACGCATCACCCACTACTAATGCGGATACTGAAGGACATACCCAAGCAAGAAAAGCCCGTAATGGTTTGTAGGTATCAGACAAAACATTTGCCCCACTTTCTGTAACCTCTGTTACTTCTGAAAAGAGATTTGTGCCGATACCAATAACTTTATGGACAAGGTTTCACACGTCGCCAGTATTTATCCAAAGGGTATTTTTCGATGTTGACCACAAAGACAAGACTGAAACTTCAAGAGATCTTGACTCGTTTATCCAAAAATGAGATTGTCAGCCTTGACGAAAGAATTCTCGTTCAGAAGTATGCAGACAGGAATTCGACTGTTTGGCATTGGTTGCGTAAAGCGAGATCGATCCAAGCAAAGGGGAACCTAGAGCAGAGTTCTATGGGTGGTTTCATGCAGCAGATGAATCTGCCAGGGCAAACAAGCGAGGATCATTTCAACGGGTCACAAGATGACATTGGTGAATGGTTTCAGGGATCACCACAATGGGTTCGTAGAAGCTGATTTTGGGTCGAGGCAAAAGGGTTGGTGTTTTGCACAGACCTTGTCGCGAAAAGTCGTCGGCACCGTGCATGAGAAATGGAGGTGCGTACCTGGGATCGCGAGCGGCTCAATAGCCGACCCAGACAGCCAGTGGATATGCATCAGCACTGAGTTGCTGATCTCTGCGTTGGCCTCATCGATACTTAGGTGGTTCTCAGCAGACATGTCCCAGCTTGCTTGCGGGTGAGCTGCCCGAATTCGGCAGCTGATTCAAGAGATGTCTTTTGATTTAGGTAGCCCTAAGGCGTCGGTCGGGTCAACCTGAATCGATCGACAAAAAACTTACAGCATGGGCTACAGGATTAGCAAGCTTGAAGCACCTGATTGGATGAAACGAGATGAAGTGCTAGTTAATACGTAGAGGAGCAGAAAAGCCGACAGATGTGGAAAAGACAAGTGTTGCATGTTTACTCAAGCAAAAAGGGGGTCACTTCAGCCAATAGCCACACACATCAGCAATACCTGGCGTATGTCTTGCTGTGCCTTCCCCTAGCCCCCTACTACCAATTATCAAAACAGGTCAATTCCCAGGCTGCAACTTTGTTCTAGGTGGTAGCCCCGCTTGCTGTAGCAGCAAACAGGGGGCGACTAAAGAATATTTATCCCCGGACATGCAGGGCTTAGCTGACAATTAGAGGGTACCCATAGGGGGCAAATGTGTCACTGTACACTCGATATAGGGCTTCACAAATTTCTGTCATTTTTTCTGGCAGAAACAGGCTAGAAGAAGCTTAAATAGGCTCGATATACATACACATCAAAGACACTAATTAAGCCCCTCACAGAGCCTTACAGAGGCCTCGAAGAGACAATACATTCCTAGTCCTTCTGCTTGCAATCCCAAGCCCAGAGCAGGAAAGAGGCAATTAAGAGAGCAACAATGGAATTATCTTCAAGGTAGCCAGGAAAGAAAACTCTTAAAGAAAGCAACACCAAAACGTCTGCTAGCAGAGTCCATAGCAAGCTTCAGTAGTTGAACTTGAATCTCATGACTAACAACAGGTGTCTTGATAATCATAGGTATCAAACTCTTGAACCAGACATTCTGCTTCGAGATCACTCGACATATCAAGCAAATATTCACATCTAACTTTTAACCAGTTTGACACCTGTATCTGCTGAACCTTTGGTGTCTCATCAACAGTGATGAACTTCAGGTTCCTTCTCCAATTCTTCACCCAGTAGGACATGACATACCAAAGGGGATGGAGGAATTTAACGACTCCACTCAAAGAGGTCTGTTACCTAGACAACCTGTGTAGATTTTCCAGTATGAGCCAAGTAATAAAAGAACTTATGTAGACACAAGCAATTAGTAGATTATTCAATGGAAAAAACATGTCCCAGACAGTACACACTGTCACTGTTATCAGGCCTGACCATCCAAGACCAGAAAGCCAATCCATTGTCAGGACACAGCCTCTAAAGGGTCATCAAACTCATTAATTAAAGAAAGAGCCTCCTCAGCAAGTTCCTTGGATAGAAGAAGTTCTGACCTTGTCTTCAACCAATTAATAGTGTGAAGGGCCTCTAGTTTTGGAGCCTCATCAACAGTAATCATCTTAAGATTGCTTTCCCACGCAGACATGATAAATAGAAAAAGGGTGATAAACCCTATCTGAGACAATCTTGGATTTCTGTTGCCAAAATAACCGTTGCCAAAGGGTAATAGATGTCACTTATCTCCAATAGCTATGAGATCTATTGTTTATGCAGGACAACTCGGCAGCAATGAATTCACATGAATCAGATGCTTACGCAAGAGCACTAAAGCTATTCACAGCATCGGTGATAAAACCTGACCATGATTTACGGAAACTAGCAAGTGACTATCATTGTTATGAGGAGTTAATGGAGATCAGATACCATTGCCTGACCTACTTACAAAGCTTGAAAGAAATTCATGAAATAGATTCTCCTGATGAAAGTGACGAACTTGAAGCAGAAAAAATAGGGCTTGAAAAAGCAGCTGCTGCTGGAGACCTCTTAATAAGCCAATGAACAATGCAATCACTCCAATAGAAAAATTGCTGATGGCTCAAATATGGGAAAAAACTAGGCTGTCTTATTTCAAGGCAAAAGGCAATGAAGAAAAGGTAATTGAGCTTACCAAGAGGCTGAAGGTCATCCAAAAAGAAATAGAAGATGTCAACTGGGAAAAATAATTACGCAGAGCTTTCTAGAGCTTAGCAAAAATCATTATTAGTTAAGACTAAAATTGGTTCGTCAGCTAGATCATGGGAAGAGTCTTTACAAGGCTTCAGACCGCTACCAGTAGCAGTAGTCGAACCCATAGGCTTTATGTTGTAAGAGTGGCTCTTTTTTTTATTGCAACCTAATTTATTGTGAGGCTTTGATCCTCTCGTTCAGACATCCTAAATGTCCGGACAACATTACTTAATTCACCAGTCCTAGTTGGTCGCATAACAAATTAAAGAATCAACAGTGGATATAGGGGTCTAGTGTTATTTGGTTACGGTTCCTTTGTTCTTTAAAAATCGTACTCGACGGGTATGCCGGGCTCCATAGGCCCATAGTTTTCGGCTAACCATCGTTCTTTTCTGGTGTAACGTTCAGCCGTCAAAGAATCACAGCGGGCAAAGACACAGCCCAGTTCTGTGGATTCAAGATGACCACTAATGGTTACCTCGTTATAAGTGAGATCTTGGCCAATATCAGCAGCTCCTTCAATCTTGTTCAGGAACGGTGGATAGAGCGACTCAAAATACAGCACCTTATTTTCATACCGATTGTTCCCAGGCTCTTGTACAAAGACCTTTTGGATCGGTTCTAATTCATAGCTATTAGGCGCCTTAAGACTGCCTAGAGCTGATTCAATCAAAGCCTCAAGATCAGCATGACCATCAGTCAGATGATCAAAGGTAAACCAATGTAGATCCTGATCCCAGTCATATCGGGATTGAGGAGACCACATATACCGACAATCCATCAACGTACCAGAGACGATGAATTGATAGTCGGAGGGGGTTCAGTGCATGTTGGGCGGCGTAAGTGTGTGAAGAGTTAAAGTACATTGGTTCAATTGGTTACTCATAAATGGTGGGTAAAAGGGACGATGGGAGCATATAGGACACAATGTCCTATCGACCGCTAATGGTCTCGGTCTGAGTAAGTGACATCCGGATCAGGTCAGACACACTGATTCGAAGGTCAGCACTCTTTCGTTGAAGTTCATGGAAGTCGTCCCAGGTCAGGCGGAGGTTAAAGATCTTGTCAAGCTTGGGTTTATGCATTGGATGTAATACAAAAATTTTGAAAGGCAATTAGAGCCAATCGGTACTCAAGGCGCCGTCGGCCCCTTTCGTCCCTCTTGTACTCGTCAGCGCTTTACCCGCCTCTTCACTTCGTTCAGAGACGTCTTCAGCTAGACTCGTTCCTTGATCCCTAAATAAAGAAGACCTAAAAGACAGAAACTTAGTCATACCAATACTTTTAAGGCGGCTAAAGTTTCTATGGGAAAGGTTTGTCTTACTTGGAGGACCGAAGGTCCGGCCTTATTTAACTCTCTAAGGCGCCTAAAAGCTCTTAAGTAAGGTTGTCTTACTTGGAGAACCGAAGGTTCGACCTTCTTATTAGAGAGTTCTTTAAGGCGGCTTAAGTTCTAAAGTAAGGTTGTCTCCACCTTTATCTCGAAACAGTCGTGTCATTTAACTAAAGAGCATGTTTGTCTTCCCCTATAAGGCCCCCTTTGGATTCTGTCTCCCCTTCTAGTCGGCCGTTTGGATTGAGTTTTGTCCCTCTGAAGCTAGTGGGATCAAACCTTTTCCCCTCGGGATACTTAGGCCTTTCAATAATCTCCCCCCTTCTAAAGTGAGGTATCAGCCATTCATCGTGAAATAGTGGGACCAAAGTTCAGTCCCTCGTGAAATGGGGCGATCAAAATTTTTCTCCCATTCCTCGTGAAGGGCCGTCATCAAATAGCTCACCCCTTTATATATACGTGGCGGATTACCCGTCACCCCCCCTAGAAGTCCCATGAACACTGGGTTTCGTAGTACCTAGTTGTGTCTGGCCGCTTTGCCTTGACCCTCATCTGCTTCAGGCGTTGGCTCGGTGGCCCCATCACCTCGATCGAATAACGGACAGCGGCCAGCATCCTGGGGTGGATGACACGCCACACGGTGTTGTTGGAGCCACCCTTGTTCTGTTCCTCTCCTGCGATCTGGATGAACCCCGCGTCCAGAAGCTTGTTCAACGCGGCCGACACTGTTTCACGGGTCCTGCCTATTTCAGCGACTAAACCCTTGATGCTGTAGCTGGTGGTTCCGCCACAGTCGCCTCTGATGTCGGTAGCTGCTGTATCCCACAACACTGCATAAACTTGAAGTGGTGTGTCACCTCCCAATGCAGCCACTTTGTTAAACATTGCTGAGGCCCTATGAATCTGTACTGACATAAATAATTGAGGTTCTAATTTGATAATCACCTGTCGATATCAACCATGGCTGCGGGGGGAAGAATCGTCCTGAAGGTATCTCGGCCCTGCCTTCTATTTAATCGCTTAATGTCATATCGAAGCTCCTTCTAGCGTCTCCTGGAGCGGTCTCAGAGCATTTCTGCATGGCCGAGACACTCCCCGTATCAAGTGTCATCGAAAAGGGTGGGTGAAAATTCGATGTCTGCCTTTTCGGACTCACCATATGGCTCGAACTTGTTGAAGATCATGCAACACGACGTACGCAATTCGCAACGGGTTGACTACATAAAAGTCCTTTATCCACAAGAAACCAATAGTTCCAATCAGGGACTAGAAATTGATATCAAACCCACCATTCTCCGACCCACTACAAACCATGGCTGCGGGGGCAACCCAAAAAACCACAGCAGACGAAGCTCCTATGCAAGACAGGTTCGGTAATCACTAAACATTCGCAGACACATTCCCTACATCGACCGATATCTCCTTTTTAGTTTTTTCGTCCATTGATAGGGAGTGAGATGCGAGCAGTCAAAACTCCAATAGAGAGACTGGAGTTCGGTCTTCGGTGGGAGGCTTATCGGCTTGCCTACTTCTCTTCCATTGGTCACAGCACGGAAGTTGCCGCCTTGACCGCAAAACTGCAAAAGCTTGAAGAGGACCTACGCAGAGAGAGCTACCAGTTCAGCGATGTAGGTCAGAGTGCTTTCCAGTAGTTGCTGATAAGCCACGAGCTTCTTCGCCAGCGTTATGTCGGAAGCACCCCTGGACTGACACCACCAGGGGGCTTTCTTGCCACAGCGGAGGGGAGCCCTACGGCAGCCTCCTTTTCCCTAACCACTGATCAGCGTTTCCAGATTGCTTTACTTGCTGGCAGACCCCTCCTTCGGCAGGTCAACAACCGAAGCAAGGACTTGGGGTCACGGAACTGCGAGGAGGAACTAGTCCTCCCCGAGCGATGCAGTATCCGCTTAAACACGTTCGGCGCGGCACATACCTCTTACGCAAACGCACCACATGTCTTCGGATTTCTGACATACGCAGAAAGCAACCCCTGACATCGCTCGTGCCAAGGGTGGCTTGACTGCCAGCTAACGGGTCGCTCTCCCGTGCTGCCAAGACAGTGACAAGTGGCACCGTTTGGACACCAAATATGGGGGCGGTAGGGCAACCCTGCAGCGATGTCTCCAGCAAATTTCAGTTCCCTTAAAAACGGCTGAGATAGGTCTCATTTGTATTGCCTACTACTGCGAGCGAATGCTGGTCTTTTCACACCTAGAACGCCTAGATCGCACTGACTGGGTTCGACTGATACTGAGAGGCATGGCAGAAAGGCAGTTCCGAGTCGAAGAACTCAACCCTTTCCTGGAATGGCACCTTCATACGTCAGCAGCGTCATTGGAGGCCGCCTCAGCAGAAGCGACGAGGATTGCCAAGGTGATCGGCAGGAAAACCAGGGTGCTCAGCCCAGATGGAGCAGTCCTGCTTGAGGTGGATGCCACAACGGAAGCCTGAACCCGCTGCCAACCCCCTCTGACCTGTAGTAGTACAGACGTACCGCAATGGAGAGCTGATGGAGGAGTGGGCTTTTGTCGACGATCGGGAGCTTGAGTCCTTCAGGGGCCACAAGAGTTGTGCCACCTGCGATCACTTCGGATACGTGACTCTTCGTCAGTGCCAAGTGCTTGGTTCCTGCCACCTCAGACAAGGTTTGTTGGCCCCTGGAGCCCACCCGCACAGGAGCTGTAAACATTGGACTTACTGCTCAGCGGTGGATCCGTACAGCGAGGGCACTTGAATTGACTCTCGCCGAAGAAATTAAGTTGTGTAAAAAATGTATAGATATCTGTAGGTACTTGAACTCAAGTACATGAAGTTTCCGTTACATCCGGTGAGAGACTGACTTCGGCAACAAGAGGCGCTTATTTGGAATTACAGAATCCCTTAATATTCTTCGCATCGCTGATCATGGGCTCTGCCCTGCTTCCAATGGCTTCGTCCAAGAAGGAACTCGCACTGCTGGGCGGCACTTTCATCTTTGGCTTGAGTGCTCTTGAGATGGTTCTGCGAATTGGCGGATATTGAGTAGAGGACTGTCCTCTGCCTTAAGCGATAACCGGGCATCAAACCAAGGTGGTGGCTTCTGAAGAAGCTTGTATGGAAGAGGTTTGACGTAGGCCAACTAGATGGGGGAGAAGACCCGCAAGGGAAAAGCAGGGAGCGTTGTTGTCGCTATCCATCTCCCGACAGAACCTCACACACACCACCCCGTCAGCAATGGCGGGTTTTTTGATTACTGGTGAGTCACTGCTCACCCCTCCTCAACCCCGATCAACGCGAAGGAATGTGGACCCTTCGGCGCTGCCTTCACCAACGCTTCCATCCGTTGAAGCAATGCCTCGTCATGGGTGCCCAACACCTCCACGTACTCACGCATCGCCGCCAGATTTTCTGACCAGTACTGCTGAGTCACATCCCCGGCGTGACCCATCAACGCTTTCTTCGCTTTCTTCACACCTTCAGGGACGTTGGTGCCGAGGTCAACACCTGCATCGTGTCGCCATGAGTGTGGATTGACCCGATCAGCAATGCCCAGCTTGGTGCCACGGGTCCGACACCAATTGGAGATCTTTGCCTCAGGGATGTCGTTGGTTTGGGCTGCGTTGTCCACCACGTATGCCTCATCGTTGGCCACCTTTTTCTTCAGTGGCAACAGCACACGCTGCAGCGTCTCGTTCATGGGGATGCGTCGAATACCTGCGGCAGTCTTGGAGATCATCACGTCGACACACCAGACACCCTGAACCTTCACGATGTGCTTCCACTGGAGCATCGAAATCTCACAACGACGCAGGGTTGTGTTGTCCATCAACACCAGTGCTTTCCAGGTGCCATGACGAGCACCAAGCACTTCAGGTCGCCTGTCTTTGCCTGGGTTCTCGGCTTCGGTCAATGCCTGTGCCAACAGTCCGATCTTCGCTTCCTCGGTCGTCGCCTTGGTGCGCTCCTTGAGCTTGGCTTCTTTCTTCGATGCCTCTGATTGCTTCAACAACATGAAGTCAACAATCGGCAGCTACTCATCAGGTTGGCCTGCGTGAATCTTGTTCCACATATTCACCAACATCTTCACATGTTTGGCTTTACAGTTGACACCGTGCTCGGTCTTCAATGCCAGTGGATCTTTCACCTTCTTTGCCTTGTTGGCATACATCAGATCGGCCAAATGTGAGTGATATTTCACGAGGTTCTTGCTCGTCACCAGGGCCACTGAATCGCCACCGATGAACTCAACCCACTCACGGGTCAGCCGCTCTCGCTTCTCGACGACTGGTTTGCTGTTCTCACGGTTGTGGTCTGCATATGCCTTCAGCAGATCCCAGACCGTCAGCGATTCAGCAGTCATAACGACCGGTTCAGTCACAGCTGCTGCTTCGGTCAGTTGCAGGTGAGCTGGACTCTCGACTGCGCGAAGACGCCACGACTGCCACGAGATGAGACCTCACCCAGTGCTGTATTGGCTGCGAACTGAAGAGATGTCTCTGTGATGGAGAGGCTCTCAGGTGTTGCATCCAACCCTTCCCTCTCAAGCACCTTCTCAGCTCCGTCCTGAGCCGCTTCGACGAGCCTGGTGCTCAGCACATCCTTCAGCTCCTCCACGGCTGCCACAGCCCGTTCTGGAGGCATTTCATCGATACGAGCGAGCAGGTCACCCAGTGCATCGGCCATCCCGACTGCTCTTGATGAGGGTTTCTCCGATCCCCTCACCATTCCCTGATACGCACGGCCAACCCCGTACTTCAGCCTTTCCGTTGGATGCAGCTGGTCGAGGTTCCCGCTCGCAACCATCACCTGACTGATCTCCTTTCGGATCTTCAGCAGTTCCTCGGGGTGTGTCTGCCGAGCCAGTTCCAGTGAATCGGTCCTGAGGCTGACCTGGATATATCGCTTGCGTTCCCTTCGCACCTTCAACCAAGCGGCTTGCTCTTCCTTGGTGAAGTTGACCTTCACAGCCCACTTCCCATTGCCCCGCTGGATCAATCCAGGAGTGCCGCTGTGTTGCTTGTCGGACTTGAAGTTGCCCTTGGGTGCCACGTCGACCGCGTTCTCGATGACCCCATCGTACGTCTTTTGTGCACACATTTGTCCACAACTTCAGTCACCGAGACCGAGCAAGACCACAGTCAGAGCCTCAATCTTCAGTCTCCACCTGACATCTACCGTTCCGTCTTTGCGTCCCCCCCCTGGAACGGTTCTAGGGTTCAGCGGTGATGGTTCCGATCATGCGCAGACGCTTCACGGCCGTACTGATCTCTCTGGTGGTGTTCTCATGCCAGTGGCTGTTGGCGGCTCCGGCCCACGCCGCGATGGATGTGGCCAAACAGGTGCTGATCGGTGCCGACTACTCGAACAAGGACCTGCGGGGGGCCACCTTCAACCTCAGCAACCTGCGCGAAGCCAACCTCTCCGGATCGGATCTGCGGGGAGCCAGCCTCTACGGCGCCAAGCTGCAGGATGCCGACCTCAGCGGCACCGACCTGCGCGAAGCCACCCTGGACGCCGCTGTGATGACTGGCACCAACCTTGAGGACGCCGTGCTGGAGGGAGCTTTTGCTTTCAACACCCGTTTCAGCGATGTGTCGATCACAGGAGCCGACTTCACCGACGTTCCCATGCGGGGAGACCAACTCAAAAGCCTCTGCGCCGTTGCCGACGGAACGAATTCCGTCACGGGCCGCAGCACCCGCGAGAGTCTCGGTTGCGCTTGACCCATGAGTTTTGATCCCCGCAGCCTTGAGCGCCTGCGTGAGTTGGGGCGTCAACTCCCCGCGCGCCTGCCGGAACCGGAGAAGCCTTCGGCAGCGCCCAGAGCCAGCCAGGTTCGCCATCGCGTTGAAACCGAGAAGAACCCCGAAGAGCTCTTCCGGGAACTGATGAAGGCCAGCCAGGACGGCACCGTTCCTGAGCACCTGATGGACCGCCTCAAACAATTGGAGGCCCAACGCAAACCATCGGCCCAACCGTCGCCGCTCAACAGCAACGACAGCTCCCCAGCCCTTGCCGCACCAGCGCGCAGCCAGCCCGGACCGGGAAAAAACACCCAGCCGAAACGGCCGAAGGTGGACCCGGGCAGCGAGGAGGAAAGCCTCTACGTGGCTTTCGGGCAGCTGCTGCTCGAGGACGAGGGAGACGACGTTTGAACCCGGCCCGTTGCCGGATTCTTGCCGTGGGCAAAGTGCGTCGTGGCTGGATTCAGGACGGTATTGACCTCTACCTGAAACGCCTGCCTGGGTTGACCATCAGCGAACTGCGCGACAGCAACCCAGACAAGGAAGCCGATGCCATCAGGGCAGCCCTGCGGCCCGATGAAACCCTGATTGCGCTGATGGAACAGGGCGACACCTTGGCGTCAGTTCCCTTCGCACAACGACTCGAGCAATTCGGCAACCAGCGGCTGGCCTTTGTGATTGGTGGAGCCGACGGTCTCACCGCTGAGCTCAAGGCGCAGGCCCAATGGCGACTGAGCCTCTCCCCGATGACCTTCCCCCACGAACTGGCGCGGCTGATGCTGGTGGAACAACTGTTCCGTGCCCAGGCGATTGTCCAAGGCAGCCCCTATCACCGTGCCTAGGGTTCACGGATGGCCGCTGATCTTTCCCCCTCGACCATGCGTCTGGCTCTGCTGTCCCCGATCCACGGCCAGTCGATTGATCACATCGCCCGACAACTGGAGAACTACAGGGTGTTTCTTGCGCCCTTTGAGTTGCGTCATTACTTCCACGTGTCTCTGGAGAGTCACCCTGATCTCCAATCCGAACTCACCGCCTTCACCGAACGGGAGGGGCACAGTGTTGTCTTCACCAAACGCAGTCGACCCACTTGGCGGGCTTGCACGGCCTACGCCTTGTGTGAGCTGATCAAGACCGTCCTTTCCGACCAGCACAGTCACGACAAGGTGCTGATTCATACAGACACGGATCTACTCGTCTCCAGCGATGTGAAAAAGCAGCTGATCAAGAGCAAGATCGGCTGCGGCAATCGGTCATTTCGAGGCGACAAAGCAGGCTGGAAATGGTCCAACAAAGCCCAAAACGACCGACGTATCCAGCGGTTTGTCGCGGAGATGCTCGATGGAGATTCATCCCAACTGCGCATGGGCCGCGTCTGTGGCGCACACATGCCCTGGTCCGTTTTTAAGAGCTTTGGCGTGATCTACAACGCCTATTTCGACACCAGCCATTTCGAAAAACATCCCAAACGTCACTGGCCCCTGACCGAGGTCGCGATCCCCACAATCCTGAGGCTCCTAGAGGGTCCCGATCAGCGCTTCCGGGACCCACTGATCAAAGTTCCAAAGACAAAGAACGTGTCCTGCAAAAGTATCGATCGCATGATCAAACGTCGCGACGGCTTCGGGCTCAAAAAAATTGCTCGTGACACCGACAGTGAGGCGTTTCACTACGTGATGCACCTGCAGGCACAAGCTGCAGGGGAGGCATGACCATGCTGCACATCATCGACAACCTTCTGCCTGCCAGCACCCTTCTAGACCTACGCGACCTCTGTGACATCCACGGGCGACTCAAGGAGGAACACGACGGTGATGCTCAATTCAGCTGGCGACCCGAAACCGGTTCTCCCCGCTCGATTCACGCAGCCGCTCAGCAAGCCGTCGTCGATCACTACCTCGACGAGGCCCTGCTCCCTCTGGCAACACCGTTCGCACCCCAGCGGACTGGAGTCGAGTGGTGGTGCAACACCAACAACGATCTCGACTGGCACATCGACAAGGACGAGCTGGAAGGTCGACGCAGCGGCCGTTTCCTGCTTCCGTTGCTGTCCACCGTGTTTTACCCCCACGTGAGCTGCGCTGGCGGCGAACTGCTGGTAGCCGACAGCCCTCCGATCGAGAACGGATACCAGGGGCCGTTACCCACATTCCGCTCGGTGATCTCGATCCCACCGGTGGTGAACCGTCTGGTGCTGTTCTCCCCCGGCATCCTGCACCGGATCAACCCGTTCGAAGGCGAGCGCTATTCCGTGGCCGTGAATATTTGGGAGCAAGCGCCCCTCACCACAACGGCTGCAGAGCCACCGGCTTGAATTTTTCGATCGAAACCGTCCAGGCCCGCGGGGAGAAAGCATGCAATGCCGCTTTGAACGCGGCCGTATCCCCCGTGTTCAACCAGTCCGCCTTGAGCCTGGGCACGTCCTCCGGCAGCCGTTCCATCGGCAGCTCCACCAGCAGCAGGCTGTCGGCTCCAGCCGCACGCTGCAGCACACCCTGATCACTGCGCTGCCACACCCGCAGCAACAGCTCCAGCACCAGTGCATGGCCCAACACCTCCGGAGCCTCACCCTGCGGAGCCACCTCTTTCTGAGACCGTCCCCCCAGGGGCAGGGCGCGCCGGCCCTGCTGATCGATCAGAGCCATGGCCACGAGGTAAGGGGAGTCAGCCATGCCGTTTCGAGCGAGAAACGACATCTTCCCTGATGAATTAAGGAATCACATCCCTTGAGAAACCAGCCACTCTTTTCGCCACTCACCCAGGCCAGGGAGCTGGATGAAAGCATCGGCGCGTTTATCCCCGTCGTCGTCCACCGCCAGCATCACTCCCTGAATCATCCAACCCGGCACCCTGCCCTCCGATTCAGGCAACATTCCAGCCATCCAGACCATCGCTTGAAGCTCGCCAGACCGCCCGGAGAAGCCATCCATGCCGACGTCATGGCTAACGCCATTGATTTTGATCCGGTCCCCTTCGTCTGGATTGAAGTCGACAACCGTATCCGTATCCACGCCTTGACCCCGACGATCGACCTTTCGAAATCGGAAACGGTCTGCTCCAGTGCCCCCCGACAGCAGATCGCTCCCCTTCCCCCCTATCAGAACATCCCGTCCGGCGAAGCCCATGAGGACGTCATCACCACGACTTCCAGCCAAACGGTTCCGACCGCGATGACCTGCAATAACTCCGGGCTTCTTCAGCCGCCCGTGCCTCGCAGCAACTGCTTTGATGCCATATATCTCAGGAGACAATAAAGCTGGCATCACTCTTGCTCTCCTGCCGATCAACTGAATGGCTGACGATGCCACCGGCTGATCCTTCAATTGATATGCAAGCGAAGCATGACGCCGCTCAAACCGCTCGTAAGCTCCCCAACGGGTGCTACTGATTCCACCCAGAACCGGATGAGATCGGTAATCCCTCGTCTCGATCCTCAGCCTCGAGAACATAGGGCTGAGATAAAAAGCCTGGCCTAGGGCCGTCGGTGGGCTCCGTTTCCACCGCTTGTCCATCGGCTGAAAACCGGCACAACCTGAACGTAGCTCGGCCAACAAGAACCTCTTCTATAGTACAAAAATACTAATTTGATGCTCTGTGGAGCTCCAACACAGACCGCTTCCCCTGCAGCCCAAGCGCAGTCGACTCACGCTGCCCCTGGCCGGGGGACGGGTCGCCGCTGGCTTCCCGTCCCCCGCCGATGACTACGTCGACGTGGGGATCGACCTCAATGAACAGCTGATCCGGCATCCCACCAGCACCTTTTTCCTGCATGTGAGCGGCGAATCGATGACCGACGCCGGCATCCACGACGGCGATCTTCTGGTGGTCGATCGCAGCCTCAACCCGCGCCCGGGCCAGGTGGTTGTGGCGGTGCTCGATGGTGCCTTCACCCTCAAACGCCTGATGCGTCATCGCGGCCGGTTGCGCCTGGAAGCCGCCCATCCGGACTATCCGCCACTGGAGCTTCACCGCTGCGGCGAAGTGCAGATCTGGGGCGTCGCTATCCACGTGATCCATCCGCTCTGAAGCGACATCGCCATGCCTCAGGCCACGGCTCTGATCGATGGAAACAACTTCTATGCCTCCTGCGAACAGAGCCTGGATCCGGCTCTGATCGGTCACCCCGTGGTGGTGCTGTCCAACAACGACGGCTGCATCGTTGCGCGCAGTGCCGAAGCCCGTACCCTCGGCATCCGTATGGGGACGCCGTACTTCAAGGCGCGCCGGGAGCTTGAACGGCACAACGTGGTGGTGCGCAGTTCGAACTACGCCCTCTATGCCGACATGAGCCAGCGGATGATGAGCCTGCTGGAGACCCACTGTGAAGAGCTGGAGGTGTATTCGATTGACGAGGCCTTCGGGAGAATTCGTCGTCCCCGCGATGGCGACCTGCAGGGTTGGGCCCGCCAGCTGCGGGCACGGGCACGGCAGAACCTCGGCCTACCGATCGCCATCGGCTTAGGGGCCAGCAAGGCCCAGGCCAAGCTGGCCAATCGCCTGGCCAAACAGACCCCAGACCATGCCGGGATGTTCGACCTCGGCCAGTGCGACAACCCTGATCGCTGGCTGGAAACCATTGCGATTGAGGATGTCTGGGGAATCGGTCGACAACTGGCCCATTGGTGTCGCCTGCGGGGCGTCAGCAACGCACGACAACTCCGGGACATGCCGAGCGGTGAACTGCGCGCCAAATGCGGCGTGGTGGGTCTGCGGCTGCAACGGGAGCTGCGGGGCCATGCCTGCCTGCCGCTGGAGCTGGCACCAGCACCAAAGCAAGAAACCTGCGTGAGCCGCAGCTTCAGTCGACCCATCACCAGCCAGGAGGAGCTGCACCAGGCCATCGCCACCTATGTGGTGCGCGCCGCCGAGAAATTGCGCAAGCAACGGCAACGGGCAGCAGCCCTCACCATCTACACCCGCACCAGCCCGTTCGCTCCTGGGCTTTACAGCCAAGCCGCCAGCACGCAGCTGGACCTGCCGAGCAATGACACAGCCGTGCTGCTGGAGGCGGCACGGCCCTTGGTGGCACGGATCTTTCGCCCCCACCGTCCACTGGCCAAGGCCGGCGTGCTGATGCAGCACTTGCAGAGCCACGACATCCTGCAGACCCATCTGATGGTGCCGATGAGTGAGGAGCAGCAGCAGAAACGGGAGTGCCTGATGCAGACCATCGACCGGATCAATCGGCGTTACGGGCGTGGAACCCTGCAATGGGCCGGTTGCGGACTGCAGCCCAGTTGGTTGATGCGGCGTGAGCAACTCAGCCGCGCCGCCACCACCCGTCTGCAGGACCTACCGGTGGTGAAGGCCTGACCCACAGCGTTGAGCCAGGCCTCAAACCTCCTGCAGCAACTGGATGACCTGCTCACGGGTGCTGAGCAGCAAGACCATCCGCTCGCCATGGGCGTTGAGACCCGTCTGCTCCCGCACCAGATCGGCGCTGGCCAACGCCAGTCCTCCGGTTTCAGTGAACAGCACCGGCAGGGTGCCCTGGTGCCCTCGCATGCCCTGCAGATCCAGCGCCTGACGAACAGCCCGCTGAGCCTTCTCGGAACCCAGACGCTCCACGAAGGCCGGCCAGAGGTGGTTGACCGGATCGAGCGCGGCGAAATCCAGTTGCGAATCAGTCATCAGGACGGCAACAACGCAAGGGCTTCGCTGATCATCTGCGGGGTGACGGCAATGCGCTCCAGCGGATCAGCATTGTCGAGGTAGGCGTCAAACGAGGCGAAGCGCTCGATCACAGGGTCGGCCCCCTCGGCGGCGCAAGCCTCAACCCAATCCCCCTCCTCCGGCTTCACCGCGACGTAGGCCTGCAGCGCTTCCTCCAGATCACCGCCGTCGCCGACGCCCTCACCGTGCCAGATCGCTTCGAAGAATTCAGACATCTTCAACTCGAGGAACAGATCCTGATGCAGTTTGCCCAGACCACCGGCCCATGGCTCAGGCGGCCGGGGGAACGGTGTAACTGGCGCAACGTTGCTGATCCAGATGGCCGATGTGTTTTCGCTCGGTGTAATACAACTCCTGGTAGCGCAGCGCATCACGGTTGAGGTCATCGAAGAGGGCCTGAATCCGCACCTCCATGTCCACGGAGGCCTGATCTGACGAAGCCTCCTGATCAATCAGAACAGCGATGCAGGATTCCAGGGTTTGCAGACGCTGGCCGCCCCAGGCCTCCAACAGGTGCCGGCAGCGCTTCAAGCTTTTCTGACGCTCCAGCAGAGCAGCAATACCCCGCAGCTGCTCCAGGGGCTCCGCCAGGGCAACACGCTGCAATTCACCTGGCTCCAAAAGGGGCGTCAGGCGAGACACCAGCGCACTGCTCTCCAGCAAGAGCTGATCGGTGAGCAAGCGGGGCAGATCGATGAGATCCAGACCCTCGCCGTCGTCGTCGCAACGGCTGATCGACTCCATGCGCCCCTCACCCAGGTTGGTCTCCTCGAGATCCGTAATGGCCGCCCAGAGATGGCGGTGATGGGGAATGGCGAAATCCTCCAGTTCGCGTTTGCGCAGTTCCTGGCGAATCGTGGCCCGATGCCGGGGGCAATGCAGATACAGCCGCAGCAGATCGGCCTCACAACGCTCCCGCTGTCCGGATTCACCGGGCTGCTCATGACGGCTGGAGCGCCCATGCCAACGCTGGCCCTTCACCTGCTGCCGCAGGTCGTCCTCGAGCTGAAGCGCCAGGCGTCCCTGGCCACCACTGAGGCGCTCCGCCACCCGTTGGAGGTAGTGGGTGCGCACGGCGGACTGTGGCAGTTTGCCCAGCAGCCCCACCAGGGCCGTGACCGCCTGTTGGAACTGGTCGGCCCGGCTGAGATCGCGCTGCTCCAGCACCTGCTCGATCTGCCAATCCAGCCAGAGGGGGGCCTGATCGAGCAGAGCGCGGTAATCGCCGGCCGCGTTCTGTTTGAGGAACTCATCGGGGTCCTTGCCTGAAGGAAGGTGCAGAACCCGCAGCTCCAGCTGGCCCTGCATCGCCAGCTGCTCCACCTCGCCGATGGCTCGATTGGCGGCACGGACACCGGCACCGTCGGCGTCGAAATTCAGAACGATCCGCTTGCTGTCGCTGACGCGGCACAACTGGGTGATCTGCTGACTGCTCAGGGCCGTGCCGAGGGAGGCCACAGCGTTGGTGATGCCGGCGGCATGCAGGGCAATCACATCGAAATAGCCCTCCACCACCACTGCCCTGTCGTCCTTGCGGATGGCATTGGAGGCCTTGTCGAGACCGAACAGATGCTTCCCCTTCTCGAACACTTCGGTCTCGGGGGAGTTGAGGTATTTCGGTTCGCTGCCATCAAGGCTGCGTCCCCCGAAACCGATCACCCGGCCCTGACGGTCATGGATCGGCACCATGACCCGATGGCGGAAGCGGTCATAGAACCCGTTGCCCCCCTTGCGGGGAACCACCAGCCCAGCAGCCTCGAGAAGCTCAGGCGCCAGCCCCTCAACTTGCTGAAGATGCTTGAGCAGACCATCCCACTGATCCGGCGCATAGCCGAGTTGAAAGGTCTCCTGGGTGGCGGGACTCAACCCTCTGGCCTCACTGAGGTACTTGAGGGCCTCTGCTCCAGCAGGCGCCATCAACTGGCTGCGGAACCAACCGGCAGCCAGGGCCAGGGCCCGCTGCAGCTTGTCCCTGCGGGACAACTGTTGCCGCAGCCGTTCCTGCTGCGGACCATCCACCGTCTCGATCGGCAGCTGATAACGCCGCGCCAGATCCAGCACCACATCGCTGAAACTCTGGCGCTGGAACTCCATCAGGAACTTGATGGAGTTGCCGCCAGCACCACAGGAGAAGCAGTAGTAGAACTGCTTGGCGGGCGACACCGTCATCGACGGTTTGCTGTCGTCATGGAACGGACAGATCCCGACGAATTCCCGTCCCTTCTTCTTGAGCACCACGTGCTCGCCCACCACATCAACGATGTCGGCCCGTTCCTTGACGGCCTCGATCGTTCTTGGGTGCAGGCGGGCGTTCACCATCGGTCCATTCTGCGAAGTCGCAGGGTTCCGTGCACCCCGTCATCCGAACAGCCATGGCCGAACCGCAGACCCCACAGCCCTGGTGGAACCAGGACTCGGTGCGGGGCAGCCGTGCCCTGATCCTGAGCTCCCTGGCCTTCAGCCTGATGACGGTCTGCGTCAAGCAACTGAACAGTCGGCTTCCGGTGGCGGAAATCGTGCTGTGCCGGGCCCTGATCAGCATCGTTCTGACCGCTGTGGGCCTGCGCCTGGCCGGGGTCTCCCCGTGGGGCCAGCGACGGGGGCTGCTGGTGGCGCGGGGGGTGCTGGGCAGCTTGGCCCTGCTCTGCTTCTTCGAAGCGATCGACCAGCTGCCGCTCGCTTCAGCGACGGTGCTGCAGTACACCTACCCCACCTTCACCGCCGTGGCAGCGCTGTTGCTGCTGGGCGAGCCCCTGCGCCGACGCATCAGTGCAGCGGTTCTGCTGGGCTGGATCGGCGTCACCCTGGTGGTGCAACCGCAGTGGCTCACGGGAACAGCCCAACCTGCGCAACTGATCCCTGCCCTGATCGGCATTGGTGGCGCTCTGATGACCGCCCTGGCCTACGTGAGTGTGCGGCGGCTGTCGCAAACCGAGCACCCCTTGGTGATCATCCTCTATTTCCCGATGATCTCGGTTCCCCTGACCCTGCCCTGGGTGCTGCAGCAAGGGGTCTGGCCCCAAGGCATCGAATGGTTCTGGCTCCTGGGGGTCGGGGTGATGACCCAGCTGGGCCAGATCTGGGTGACCGAGGGCCTGCGCTGCCTGCCCGCCGCCCGAGCCACATCAATCAACTACGTGCAGGTGGTCTTTGCCGCAGGCTGGGGCCGGCTGTGGTTCGCCGAATCGATCAATGCCTGGCAGGTGGGCGGCGGGATGCTGGTGCTGGCCGCCACCCTGATCAGCCTGTCGGCGCGACGTTAGAGATCAGGCTTTGTCCAAACCCAGGGGGTACGTCAGCCAGGCCTGGCGGTCGTCGGATCCACCCTTGGGTCTGGCCAGGCGCCAGCTCTGACCACGGGAGCCCCGCTGCAGAAACAGTTCAAACAGGCTATCCACCTGCACACGGTCGCCGGGGAGCTGCCAGTCGAAGCGGCCTGAAATCCTGAGGCCCTGCTCGTCACCCAGGGAAAAACTTTCCTGGTCCTCCACCCGCACCCGACTCACGCTTGGGGCGATGGGCATCGGGGTGAGATCGAGGGAGCTGGCAATGGCCGACTGGGTGAGCTGAATCTGCAGGGCCAGGGCTTCATTCAGGAGAGCCCGTGGCGGCTGAGATCCATTGCATGCCGTCAGTGAAACCACGATCGATAGAACGCACAGCACCTGAAGCAAACGGCGCACAACGCGCTTGAAAGCAGAGACAGGCAATGACAGCTGCGGCAACATGACGCGGTTGAAACCTCTCCCCATGATCGGCTGGCTTCAGGGACGACCGATGGAGTGCTGGAGTCAAAACAACCGTAGCGGCGTTCTGCTGCTCTGCGGTGGGGTCGGATATGAGGTGCACCTGACCGAGCGGCATCAGCAGAACCTTCCGGCGGACGGCGACCTAAACCTGTGGATTCATCAGGTGCAGCGGGAGGACGGCAGCAGCCTCTACGGCTTTCCCCTGCGCCAGGAGCGGGATCTGTTCCGGCTGCTGATCAGCGTCAGCGGTGTGGGCCCCCAGGCCGGTCTGGCGCTGATGCAGGAATGCAAGCCCCAGGAGCTGGTGGAAGCGATCAGCAGCGGTGATCTGCGTCGCCTCTGCAAGGCGCAGGGCATCGGCAAACGCACCGCTGAGCGCCTGGCGGTGGAACTCAGGGCCTCGATTGCGGCCTTCGCGGGCGTGGATCCCGCCCCATCGCTGGCGGAAGGCGTCAGCTCGGAGCAGATGCCGGCAAGCGGTGCCGATGTGGAAGCGACCCTCTCGATGCTGGGTTACGACGATCTGGAAATCCGTCGAGCCATCCGTGCGATCGCTGAGGGCGCCGATGGCCAACCGCCTGCTGGAGACGACCAGGACGCCTGGCTGCGGGGCTGCCTGCAATGGCTGAGCCGCGAATCGGCCTGAGCCGCCCCACGCGAAGGTAAGCTGGTTGTTTGCACTGACAAGGCCGCCCCCCGCGCATGTCGCTTGATACCACCGAGAAGCAGCAGCTGATCAACACCCACCAGACCCACGGCACCGACACCGGTTCTGCCGAGGTCCAGGTGGCCATGCTGAGTGAGCGGATCAACCGTCTCAGCAGCCACCTGCAGAACAACATCCATGACTTCTCCTCACGGCAGGGGCTGCTCAAGATGATTGGCCGCCGCAAGCGCCTGTTGAGCTACATGCGCAGCAAGAGCGAGCAACGCTACGCCGACACGATCGCCAAACTGGGCATCCGCGGCTGATCGACGTCCCCCATGCCTGAGCAACGCAACGCCCTCCCCTTTGAGCCCAAAGGGTCTGGGAAGGGAAGCAAACCTGCTTCAGGGACGCCTCGGCAGGAAGCCATTCCTCGCTACGTGGCCGATCGGATGGCTCGCCGGGTTGCTGTATTCACAGGACTCCCGTCCCTCGCTGGGATGGGAGTTTTTGTTGGCAGTTATTTCGTTGTCACCCGTGGCATCGCCGATATCGCTCCAGGGCTCACGCTGACGGGTTCCGGCCTGTTTTTCCTCCTGGGTCTAGTGGGCCTCAGCGTTGGCGTGTTGACCGCCAGCTGGGATCCCGAACCGGGTTCTCTGCTCGGATTCGAGAACTTCAAGCCGAACATTCAGCGGATGAAGGAGTCGATCCGGGCCCAGAAGCAGCAGCAACAGCAATCGAAGTCCTGATCCAGTTCTGTGGATCAGGCCCTCCTGATCAGACAATTAGGTGAGCACCAGACGGTCGCTGCACCGGGCTTCAAAGGATTGAGTGCGCAGTGACGCGATCGCTGCATCAACGTCTTTGACGCAGAACTGGGAGCCGAGTCGCACATAGCGAACACTGTCGCCGTGGCACACCTCGGCGACCACAGGCACCTTCACGCCCAGCTCATCCCGCTCAGGGCGATGTTGGTTCAGGCATTCCCGCAGCTTGTGCTGAATGGCAATGTCGCTGGCCTGATCGGAGGGGAGCTGAACCAGCAGCAGATTGAGCTCATCGACGGCACGGCAGTCGTCAATGATCAGCTGCACGCGCTCGTCACGCCGATCGACCCCAGCCCACACCAAAAGTCGGGCTTCTGCCATCAGGTGATCTGCAAGGCGCGCGTAGCTCTTGGGGAACACCACGGCTTCGCAACTTCCGGTGAGATCCTCGAGCTGCAGGATCGCCATGCGATCGCCCTTACGGGTGGTGACCTGGCGCATTTCAGCCACCATCGCGATGGCACTCACCTTGGCTTTGTCAGGCTGTTCCTCCAGGGAGCCCAAACCGATGGGAGCCAGCAACTTCGACGAGGGTGTGAGCTGTTTGAGCGGGTGATCGGAGAGGTAGAAGCCCACCAGATCTTTTTCAAGACGAAGCTTTTCGGTTGGGGGATAGTCCGGCACCGGCGCCGCCTTGGGTGCATGGCTGAGATCCGCCGGCCCATCGGCATCGGCCGCAGGAGCCATCAGATCAAAAAGATTGCCCTGACCGCTGTCTCGATCTTTGGCCCGTGAGGAGGCCCAGTCGAGCAGCAGATCAAGATCTGCCATCAGCTGAGCACGGTTGGCCTGCGGATCCATGGCATCCAGGGCACCGCAGTGAATCAACGACTCCAGACCACGGCGGTTGAGCACCGAGGACGGGATGCGGTCGCAGAGATCCGCCAGGGAACGGAAAGGCCCATCGCTATCGCGGGCGGCGATCAATTGACGGATCGCACCATCACCAAGGTTGCGAACGGCGGAGAGGCCGAACAGGATCCGATCGCCATTGGGGGTGAAATCGGTGAGCGAGGCATTCACATCCGGGGGCATCACCTCAATCCCCATCGCATTGCAATTGGAGATGTAGCGCTGCACTTTGTCGGCAGCTCCGGCGTTCACCGTGAGCAGAGCCGCCATGTAAGCGACCGGGTAGTGCGCTTTCAGGTAAGCCGTCTGGTAGGTAACGGCGCCATAGGCCGTGGAATGGCTCTTGTTGAAGCAGTATTCAGCGAAGAGAACCATCTGATCGAACAGTTCGTCGGCGACCTTTTGATCAACGCCGCGCTCTCCAGCACCCTGAACGAAGATGCCGCGGTGCTTCTGCATCTCGGACACTTTTTTCTTGCCCATCGCCCGCCGGAGCAGATCGGCCTGACCCAGGGAGTAACCGGCCAGATCCTGCGCGATCCGCATGATCTGTTCCTGGTACACCATGATCCCGTAGGTCTCGGACAGGATCGGCTCAAGAATCGCGTGGGCGAAGTCGATGGCCTCCCGGCCGTGCTTGCGGTTGATGAATTTGGGAATCAGGCCAGCATCGAGGGGACCCGGTCTGTAAAGGGCAAGAATCGAGGAGATGTCTTCCAGGGATGACGGCTTGAGATCACGCACGATCTGCCGCATTCCGCTGGATTCCAACTGGAAGATCCCCTCCAGATCACCTCTCGCCAGAAGGGCAAAGGTCTCTTCATCCTGGGGCGGCAATTTGTCGGGGTCGACACGGGTGCCACTGCTCACCTCCACCAGTTCGAGGGTCTTTTCGATCATCGTGAGGTTCTTCAACCCCAGGAAATCCATCTTCAACAGACCCATGGATTCCACGTCTTCCATGAAGTACTGCGTGATCACCTGACCATCGTTGTTGCGCTGCAACGGCACCAGTTCGTCGAGGGGATCAGCGGCGATGACCACACCAGCTGCGTGAACACCGAAGGTTTTGTTGGTGCCTTCAATCCGCATTGCCATGTCCACCCAACGCTTCACCATTGGATCCGCCTCGTACTTCTCGCGGAACTCGGGGTTGGGTGATTCCTCGCCGATCATCGCCTTGAGCTTGGCGGGCTTGCCGCGAACCACCGGGATCAGCTTCGCCAGACGGTCGGCATCCCCGTAGGGAATGTCGAGCACCCGGGCCACATCCTTCAAAACCGCCTTGGAGGTCATCCGGTTGAAGGTGATGATCTGCGCCACCTTGTCCTCGCCGTAGCGCTCGGTGACGTAGTCGATCACCTCACCACGACGCTCGATGCAGAAGTCGGTGTCGATATCAGGCATCGACTTGCGTTCCGGATTGAGGAAGCGCTCGAACAGCAGGCAGTTGGTGATCGGATCGATGTTGGTGATCCCCAGGCAGTACGCGACGAGCGACCCTGCGGCGGAACCACGACCCGGACCGACGGGAATGTTCTGTTCCCGGGCAAAACGGATGTAATCCCACACCACCAGGAAGTAGGTGGGAAATCCCATCTGCTCCATGATCTTGAGCTCATGGGCCATGCGCTCGGCATAGTCGTCGGGCAAGGCAGCATCAGGGCTGAGCTCGAGCCGATCCCGCAATCCCTGCTCGGTCACTTCCCTCAGGTAGCTGACGGGGGTATGGCCCTCGGGAATCGGGAAGCGGGGCATTTGATAGCGCCCAAGAATGTCGTAAGGCTCCACCTTCTCGGCCACCTTGACGGTGTTGGCGATCGCCTCCTGAACCACCTCAGGCTCGAGGTGATCCCCGAAGAGAAGGCCCATCTCCTCTTCGGTTTTGATGTATTCGGTGCCGGTGTAACGCAGCCGCTTCTCATCGGTGATCAGCTTGCCGGTGAGCACGCAAAGCAAGGCATCGTGGGCTTCAACGTCCTGCTTGCTCAGGTAGTGGGCATCGTTGGTGGCAACGATCTGAATGCCAAGCTCCTTGGCAATTTTGACGATCTCAACGTTGACGATCCGATCTTCCGGGGATCCGTGATCCTGGATCTCGAGGTAGTAGTCGTCGCCGAACACCTCCTGATACCAAGCCGCCACCTTGCGAGCCACATCGGGGCGACCCCGCAGAATCGCCTGGGCGATCTCACCTCCGAGGCACGCCGTGGCGATGATCAGGCCTTCGCTGTGTTGCTTCAGCAGTTCCTTGTCGATGCAGGCACGGGAGAAGATCCCGCGTCCCCGCATCCCCCGCAGGTGACTGATGCTGGTGAGCTTCACCAGATTGCGGTAGCCGGTGGCGTTTTTCGCCAGCACCACCAGGTGATATCGCTTCTCTTTCTTGGGTTGTGGGTCGTCAATGGAGCCATTGATCACATACATCTCATTGCCGATGATCGGCTTGAGATCTGAACCCTGACAGAGCTTCAGCAGCTCAATCGCGCCGTACATCACGCCGTGATCCGTCAGGGCGATGGCGGGCATGCCCAGCTGCTTTGCCCGCTCCACCATGGCCGGCAACTGCGACGCACCGTCCAGAAGGCTGTAGTCGCTGTGGTTGTGGAGAGGAACGAAAGCCATGGGGTCAGCCTAGGACCCAACGCAAGATCAAGCGTTCAGGGGGAACACAACCCCCCATATGTGGCGCAGATCAGGGAACCAGTGCAGCTTCCGGGCGTGAAGCAAACACCTGAGCGGCCTGCTCGTACTGATGAGCCACCTGAAGCAGACGCGGTTCATCCAACACATTGCCGATCAGCTGCATCCCGATCGGCAGACCTGCCGCGCTGAATCCACAGGGAACACTGATGGCCGGAAGTCCAGCAAGGTTGACCGGAATCGTCAGCAGGTCAGCCAGATACATCGCCAGCGGGTCGTCGGCGTGGGCGCCAGCCTTGAAGGCCGTGGACGGCGCTGTTGGCGTGAGCAGCACATCCACACTCTGAAAGGCCGCGTCAAAGTCTCGCCGGATCAGGGTGCGCACCTGCTGCGCCTTTTTGTAGTAGGCATCGACGTATCCGGCGGACAGGGCGTAGGTACCGATCAGGATTCGCCGTTGCACCTCAGCACCGAATCCTTCAGCACGGCTGCGCGCCGTCATCGCGGCAAGGCTCTCGGCGTCTTCGGCACGGAAGCCGTATTTGACACCGTCGTATCGCGCCAGGTTGGCCGACGCCTCCGATGGTGCGATCACGTAGTAAGTGGCGATGCCGTCGTTGAAGCGGGGGCAGCTCACCTCCACCAGTTCAGCGCCAAGAGCCTCCAGCTGGGCAGCAGAGGCCTGCACCGATGCCTTCACCTCAGAATCGAGGCCTTCGGCATCGAAGCACTCCTTGATCACCCCCACCTTGAGTCCCTTGATGGACTGATTGAGGCCGGCGCTGAAATCGGGAACCGCTGCATCAAGGCAGGTGGAATCGCGGGGGTCGGGCCCGGCGATCACCTGGAGCAGTTCGGCCACGTCAGCAACGCTGCCGGCAAAGGGTCCCACCTGATCCAGAGAGCTGGCGAAGGCCACCAGGCCCCAACGGCTGACGCGGCCGTAGGTGGGCTTGAGGCCCACCACACCACAGAACGACGCCGGTTGGCGGATGGAGCCACCGGTGTCGGAACCAAGCGACGCAACGCAACTGCCGGCGGCGACGGCCGCTGCACTGCCACCGGAGCTTCCACCCGGCACATGGGCGGTGTTCCAGGGGTTCTGTGTGGCTCCGAATGCGGACGTTTCTGTTGAGCCACCCATGGCGAACTCATCCAGATTTGTCTTGCCCACCAACACACCACCGGCCTGCCAGAGCCGCTCGGTGACCGTGGATTCGTAGGGCGGCACGAACTGGTCGAGCATGCGGCTGGAACAGGTGGTGCGAACACCTTTGGTGCAGAGGTTGTCCTTGATCGCCAGCGGCAATCCCGCCAGGGGGCCGAGCGTCTCGCCGGCGGCCCGGGCTTCATCAATGCGGGACGCCTCAGCACGGGCCTGATCAGCCGTGACTTCAACAAAGGCGTTCAGCGAAGGCTCAGAACGTTCGAGCCGCTTGAGGTGCTGATCAACGAGCTCGCGGGAGGAAACCTCGCCGCTCTGCAGTTGCTGACGCCACGCGCTGATCGTCATGTCCCTGCGATCCATTGCAGCAAGGACGCTATCAGCCGCAGGATCAGCCCTCAACTGAGATGGTGAGGGGCTCGGAGCGCCGGGTCCGCAGCAGGGAATGGCTGATCGACTGGGGTTGCTCCGACTTGACGTCGTCCAGGAAGGCACTGAGCTCGCTCTCCAGCCCCTTGCGGGTAATGAAGGGACCGAACCAATAGGTCACATCAGGGCCTGACGTCTGAACGCGAGCCCACCAAGCGACTCCAAAGCCATTGGCAAGGCTGCGCAGCGGCCGAATCAGGGGACTCATGGGAGAACAAGGACCTGGGGCATTTTGCCCCGAGATCTTGGAAAAACGCGCTGTATTCAGGGAGATAGCTGGATGTTCTGATCGAACGGCGAGGAAGCATCCGGCTGCGATGGATTCAGATCCAAGTCAATCCGCTGTTCTGGAGACTTCTCCACAGGAGCTTGAGGCTGTTCGGGCGAAGCGGGCTGTTCAGGCGGAGCAGCCACATCAGCCGTCTCAACGGACGATTCAGCAGCCGCGAGATTGGGTCGCCGAATCGGCGGAGAAGGCGCTTGGCCATGAATGTCCTTCATCCAGTTGCGGCGTGCCACTTCGTAGACGCAGAGAGCTGTGGCAACGGAGGCGTTGAGGCTGGGCGTGATGCCCCGCAGAGGGATTCGAACCAGCTGGTCACAATGGCGACGGGTCATCAGCGATAAGCCCTGATCCTCGGATCCGGTGACCAGCACCAGCGGGCCGCTGAGGTCGACATCGGTGAGGGTCACATCCCCTTCAGCGGCAAGGCCCACCACTCTGTAACCGGCGTCCTTGAGCTTTTCCAGGGACCGATTGAGGTTGACCACGCGCGCCACCGGCAGGTGTTCCAGGGCTCCGGCGGCCACCTTGGCGGCCGAACCGGTCAAGCCAGCACTACGGCGCTGGGGGATCACCACACCGTGGGCTCCCATGGCCTCAGCGGAACGAACAACCGCCCCGAGGTTGTGGGGGTCGGTGACACCATCCAGGGCCACCAACAATGGAGGTTCCCCCAGATCCGAGCAGCCCTCGATGAGGCTGTCGAGGTCGAGGGTTTCCGCCGCCGCCGTCTGCAGGGCGATGCCCTGGTGAACGGACCCACCTGTGATCTGTCCCAGCCGGGCCCAGGTCACCTCTTCCACGAGAACTCCCGAGGCCTTGGCCTCACGCAGAAGCTGGAGGAATTTGGAGGCACTGCGCATCTCTGCAGTGCACCAAATGCGATGGATGGGGCGTCCGGCCTCCAACGCGGCCTGGGTGGCATGACGCCCCCAGATCAAATCGTCCGCTGGCGGGGTGGCCGCTGCAGCCTCCGGGGCTGCATCCGACCGCTGAGGACGAGCCTCATCGAAACGGGATCTGGGGCGCTGGGACGGTTGGCGCCGTTCATCCCCGGAGCGACGGCGGTCGCCGAACCGATCGTTGCGATCGCGAAAACGGCCAGGCCCTGAGCGTTCGTTTTGAGAGCCCGAGCGGGGGGCGTTCTGATCTCGGTCAAAGGAACGGGAGCGGTTGCCGAACCGCTCTTTCGGGCGATCACCGAAACGTTCTCCAGTTCGATCACCGGATCGATCAGCGGCGCGATCACCGAAACGCTCACCAGACCGCTCCTTGAACCGATAACCGGGTCGATCACCAGAGCGCTCACCAAACCGATTGCCGGGTCGATCGCCACCTCGCGACTGGTCCCACTCTCCATCCCGTGGAGCGCGTCGTTCGCGATAACCGCCGCCATCACGCCCAGGCTTGGCATAGGGGGAACGACCGCCGTCGGAACGACGGTTGCTGGGCATGGGGCGGCCGTTATCCGAGCGCCCCATCGAGGAGCGGCCAGCGGATGCGCGTCCACTCGGCGGCCTGCCTCCTGGTGGTCGACCGCCCCCTCCTCCCCCTGGCCCCGAACGGCCATCGCGGGATGGGCCGCTGGAGCGGCGTTCAAAGCGAGGGCTCATGGTGTGCGAGGCAACGTTATGGGTTGGATCCGGCTTGCTCCAAGTGATCGAAGAGCTCCGCAAGCCGGGCTGGATTGTTCAGAAACAGCCAGCCCACCATTGTCTCAAACCCTGTGGCCCTTCCATAAACCGCAGCGTCTGCGCGCCGTGGCCCCCGCCCGGCACTGTTGCGACCCCGCCGCACCAGATCGAGTTCTTCTGAGCAGAGGAGCTCGCGTTCTTCCAGCCAGCTCAACAAACGGGACTGGGCGTCAGCACGAACATCAGCCACGACGGCACGATGCAGGTCGTCAGAACGTCCTGGCCTCGACCCATGGCGGAGCCGTTGATGCAGCTCCCACACGGCATCACCAATCCAAGCCAGTTGCAATGGTCCCAGCTGTTCGTTGATGTCCCTAGGAGACTGGCTTCGAATCCAATCGCTCAAGCGGCCAACTGGTTGAGGGCTGTGGGCAGATCCTCCACCAGATGAAGGAACTGCTCAAGGCGCACCAACTTGATCGTTTGCGTCACCCTGGTGTTGCCCACCAAAAGAAACGACCGTTTGGCATCCGTGCATTGCTTGGCCAGCTGAACCAAAGCCCCAAGGCCGGATGAATCGAGGAAATCGATCCTGCTGAGATCGAGAACAGAAGGAAGCTTGTTGGCCTTCAAAACATCACCCACGTACTCCATGAACTGCTTCTCGGAGTACGCATCCAGCTGACCGGTGAAATGAAACACCAGACAGCCGTCTTTCTGTTCGAATCCGCCCCGGAGGGAGACGGTCAGTCGCTGCAGTTCTCTGATTGGATCAAGCCCCCCAGGCATCATCGGCACGAAGTGTAGTGATGCTGAGCGTTGGCTACTACCTCATCAACGACGATCGGCCATCAGCGTCACAAAGCGGGCGAAATGATGGTCGGCGTCATGGGGGCCCGGACTCGCTTCTGGGTGGTACTGCACCCCGAACACCGGCTTTTGACGGTGGGCGATCGCTGCCACGGTGCGGTCGTTCAAATTCAAATGGGTGACGTCAATGACGTCTGAATCCAGAGAATCAGCGGAGAGGGCAAAGCCGTGGTTCTGACTGGTGATTTCAACCTGGCCTGTGGTGCCACAGGGATGGTTCAAGCCGCGGTGGCCATAGGACAGCTTGAACGTCTCTCCGCCCAAGGCCAGACCAAGGATCTGATGGCCCAGACAGATGCCGAACAGGGGTAGATCGGATTCCTCCAGCAACAGCTTGGCCAGGGCAATCCCATGGGTCACCGCTGCCGGGTCGCCAGGGCCGTTGGACAGGAAGACGCCATCCGGGCGATGGGAACGAACCGTCTCCAGATCCGTGTCTGCCGGAAGAACCGTGACATCGCAACCGTGGGCGACCAATCGATCGAGGATGGCGCGCTTGATGCCGAAATCGATGGCGACAACGCGAAAGGGCGCATCGCTGCGGCGCTGCAAACGCTGATCGAAACCAACACTGCAGGCCTGATTCCAATGGTAAGGCTCACGAGTGGTGACGCGGTCCGCCAGGTTCAACCCCTGCATCGACGGGGCCTGCTTTAGGAGCTCAAGCAACTGCGCCGGGGTCTGACCGTCACTGCTGATCACGCCATTCATGGCCCCCACCTCACGCAGGTGACGCACCAGGGCACGGGTGTCCAAACCGCTGATGCCCACCAGCTGATGGGTCTGCATCCAGCTCTCAAGGGACTGTTCACAGCGCCAGTTGCTGGGAACTGGGGCCAGCTGGCGGGCAATGACGCCACGGGCATGGGGGCGATCAGCTTCTTGATCGTCTGCATTCACCCCGGTGTTGCCGAGTTCGGGATAGGTGAAGCTCACCAGCTGCCCGGCATAGGAGGGGTCTGTCAGAACCTCCTGGTAACCGGTCATGCCGGTGTTGAACACCACCTCACCGATGGTGGTGCCGCGATGGCCGAAGCCGACACCGGTGAGAACCGTGCCATCGGCAAGGACGAGATAAGCCTTGTCTGATGGGGAATCGGGCATCGAAGGGCCGCCGCAGGTCATCATTCACTCATTCTCCATCTCCGTCGGACAGGGCAGCCCGCAGAGCCACAAGCTTGTCCCAGGCCTTGCCCTCATTGAGAACAGCCTGAGCCTGAGCAACAGCAGCCGGCAGATCGCTTTGCAGCCCGGCAGCCCAGAGCACCAATGCTGTGTTGAAGGCCACAACCTCCGTCTGCGCCAGCGATCCCTGCCCCTGCAGAACGTTCTGAAGGATCTGCTGGTTCACCGCGCAGTCACCACCGCGCAGCAGATCGAGACCAGCACGGGTGAGGCCCAGATCTTCAGGGGAAACCTCTTTTGTGGTGATGCCCCCGGATTCGATCAGACGCAAGGCATTGGGCCCCGCCAAGGACGCCTCATCGAGGCCTCCAGCGCCATGAACCACCACGGCTCGGCTCAAGCCCAAGCGCTGCAGAGCGCCCGCCATGGGATCGAGAAGTTCCGGACGCGCCACGCCAAGAACCTGCGCCTGAGGCTGCAGCGGATTGACCAGAGGCCCCAACAGGTTGAACACCGTGCGGACCCCCAGGCTGCGTCGCAGCGGCGCCAGATTCACAAGAGCTGGATGCCAGGCGGGAGCGAACAGGAAGGTGACACCGGTTCCCGGCAAAGCGTCGACCACCTTGTTCAACGGTGCCTTGAGATTGAGGCCAAGCCCCTCGAGCACATCGGCTGAACCCACCTTGCCGCTGGCGCTGCGGTTGCCGTGCTTGGCCACATTGACCCCGCAGGCGGCGGCGGTGAAGGCGACCGCCGTGGAGATGTTGAAGGTGTCGGCACCATCACCACCGGTGCCGCAGGTGTCGACCATCGCCAGATCGGGCCGAGGGCAGGGAAGGGGGCAGGCCTCGCGCAGGACAGCCGCCATGGCCGCCAGCTCATCGGCCACCATCCCCTTGGCCCGCAGTCCAGCCAGGAACGCCCCGGTCTGCACGGGCTCGAGCTCTTCGGCCAGCCAGGCACGCATGAGAGCAGTGGCCTCATCGGAGCTGAGGTTGTTGCCCTGCAGCAGATGGTCCAAGCAACCGGACCAGGAACGCGGGTCTGAAGACATGGAGGGGAGCTGGCAGTAAAAAACCCGGGTGCGAGGCACGCCGGGCCGGGTGATGGGGACAGTCCCACTATCCCCCAGATCAACGGATAACGACCAGCCAACGACCAGCCGTTGAAGCCGGATGCCTAGGTTGGCCTGCCAACGGGACCCACGAGCACGCATGGCCGCCCTTCGTCTCGATCTGATCGGCCGCTATCTGCGTCCCCACCGCCGCACGGTGCTGCTGGGAGCCATCGCCCTGGTGGTGGTCAACGTTCTGCGGGTCACGATCCCGATGGAAGTGCGCAGCGTTGTGGACGAGCTGCAGGAGGGATTCAGTTACGCCGGAGTCCTGCGCCAGGCGGGATGGGTTGTGCTGCTCGCCAGCACCATGGGAGTGATCCGGTTGGCCTCGCGACAACTCATCTTCGGCGTGGGTCGGCAGGTGGAAGTGGATCTGCGTCAGCGCCTGTTCGAGCACATGCTCCGCCAGGAACCCGATTGGATTCAGAGCAAGGGCAGCGGTGAAGTGATCAGTCGCGCCACCAGCGATGTGGAAAACATCCGGCGCCTGCTCGGATTCGCAATTCTCAGCCTGACCAACACGCTGCTGGCCTATGCGCTGACGCTGCCCGCGATGTTGGCCATCGATCCGTGGCTGACCCTGGCCGCCGTTAGAAGCGCGCGCAGCAGGAAGAACTCTCCGCCCTCAGCAACCTGATTCAGGAGGATCTCTCGGGAATCGGGGCCATCAAGATCTACGGACAGGAGGGAGCAGAACAGCAGGCCTTTGCCACGCGCAACCGCCGCTACCGCGACAGTGCCATTCAGCTGGCGAGAACACAAAGCACCCTGTTCCCGCTGCTTCAGGGCATTTCCTCCCTCTCGGTTCTTTTGCTGCTGGCCATCGGCAGCGGCCAGCTCGAAGCCGGTCGTTTGAGCATTGGAGGACTGGTGGCCCTGATCCTTTATGTGGAGCAGCTCGTCTTCCCAACGGCACTGCTGGGGTTCACGCTTAACACCTTCCAGACCGGCCAGGTGAGCCTCGAGCGGGTGGAGGAGTTACTGAAACGGGAACCAAAGATCAAAGACCCGGATCCCTCTGATGTTCAGCCCCAGCCAACGGCAAAACGCCAGGGGCGTTTTGAAGCCCGCGGCCTGAAGGTCCAGTACCAGGGCGCTGAGCAGAACACCCTCAATGGCCTGAACTTCTGCATCGAGCCTGGCGAGTTGGTGGCTGTTGTCGGGGCCGTGGGCTGCGGCAAGACCACCCTGGCTCGAGCCTTTGGTCGGATGGTTCCACTTGAACCGGGACAACTGTTCCTGGATGGCGTGGATGTCACCCAGATGCCCCTGAAGAGGTTGCGCCGTGACGTGGCGATCGTTCCTCAGGAGGGCTTTCTGTTCACCAGCACCCTGGCGGACAACCTGCGCTATGGCGACCCTGACGCCAGTGATCAGCGGGTTGAACTGGCGGCAGAGCAAGCCCGCCTGGCTGATGACGTGAAGGGCTTCCCCGATGGCTTCGGAACCGTCGTTGGCGAACGCGGCATCACCTTGAGTGGTGGTCAGCGTCAACGCACAGCCCTAGGCCGGGCTCTGCTGATGTCGGCGCCGGTGTTGGTCCTCGACGACGCCTTGGCCAGCGTTGACAACAACACGGCTGCGGCGATTCTGGATTCGATCCGAGCTCAGGACGACCGGACCATCGTGATGATCAGCCATCAGCTTTCAGCCGCAGCAGCCTGTGATCGCATCCTGGTGATGGAGAACGGACGCATCGTTCAACAGGGACACCACAACGCCTTGATTCAGCAGCCGGGTGTGTACAAACGGCTTTGGGAGCGTCAGCAGGCGTCGCAACAACTGGATGCGTTGGCTTCCTGAAGAATCTCCGGGCGGTTTCTGACAACACCAACATTCGTGGCTTAGCTGTGAAGGCAACTCCTTGCCTATGACCAGCGGATCCCCCTTTGCGGTGCGCTGCACGCTCACCTTCGGCGATATCTACGGACAGGTTCTGGCCTGGATGGCCGTCATTTTTGTGAGCCTGGCTGCGGGGCTTGCCCTGATGGGCTCGTCGCGACCGGTGTTTGCGCTGGTGGGAGTGGGGCTGATCTTGGTGCTCAGCTTGCCGTTTCTGCTCTTCGCCTTCGTCACAACGCTGCTGAATCACATCCAGCTCAACCCAGTTGAGGGGGAAGCCAACGCCTCCTGAGCATTCACGGCAACAATAAAGAGGGCCTGTCAACACCTCCGGAACGGCTATCCCAAGATGGTTCCGCAGGACGAGACCATGATCCCATGGTCGGCCATCAGCAGAAGCTCGTTCAATCCTGCCCCGCGATTGAACGAGCAGACAGTTCTGGCGAAGGTGCGGTTTCTGGTTCAACAGAATGAACAACCTGTTTTTGATTCTCAGAAACAGCTTTCTTCATCAACAAGCCATCAATCAATGGCTTGCAATTGATTGATCCATCCAATTCGTCCTGTTTTCTGGCCATGGCCCAGCCATCGGCAGCTCCACCACCCCCGAGACATTCTCAATGGTATCAACAGTCAAATATGCCTGCCCCGCAGACTCGCCTCGAGACGGCTCAGCAACAGCGCCATTCAGGCTGAAAACCGCTGACAAACAATCAACACCTTTCTGCAAAACATTATTCAAAGAAGAGCCACTCTTCAAGACAAGCTTTGATTGATTCCCTTGTATCACTCGCTTGGGGAGCCATCACTGAAAGTTCACTGATTGCCCTCTACGCGGCAGCATCACTGTGCGGAATCCGCTGCCTAAGCTCTGCGGACCGGCGCAACCAACATGCTTCCTTCCTGGCTGTCTCCCCGCGGCGGCGCCGAATCCTCGGCCCCGGCAACGCACGCCGTGCTGGGAACGCCGCTGAAGGCCCCCCTGATGGCCGACCAGGAGGAAGCAATCTTTGCCTGTGGGTGCTTCTGGGGTGCTGAAAAAGGGTTCTGGCGACTGCCTGGCGTGGTGAGCACTGCTGTGGGATATGCGGGAGGCCAGACCGAGCAACCGAGCTACAACGAGGTCTGCTCCGGCAGAACCGGGCACACGGAAGTGGTGCGAGTGGTGTGGAGCCGACCCGCCCTCGACTTCAGCGACCTGCTGAAACTGTTCTGGGAGTGCCACGACCCCACCCAGGGCAACAGGCAAGGCAACGACACCGGCAGCCAATACCGATCAGCCATCTACACGTTCAATCCAGAGCATCTGCAACTGGCCCTGGCCAGCCGGGATGCCTATCAAGTCGCCCTCTCGGCCAAGGGCTACGGGGCCATCACCACCGAAATCCTGGCGGACCAGACCTTCTATTTCGCCGAGGACTATCACCAGCAGTACCTCGCCAAACCCGGCAGCCGTCCCTACTGCTCCGCCATGCCAACCCAGACGCTACTTGGTGACTTCGAGGGGTCGAACTACAAACTCCCGAAGCAGGTCTGGGACAAGTACGACTGGTCCATCAGTCACTGCGTGCTTCGATCCGACAACAGCCCGATCGCCCTGGGCTGATTCGGCCAAGATGAAAAAGGTCCCGACCCATCTCATGCCCGAACCCTGGTCTGATCGGCAGGTGATCCTGGCGATCGCCCTCACCTTGGTTTTGGTTCTGGGCCTGATCCTCGGCAGTGTCTCCTTCAATCGAGAGCTGCAAGCTCCGATGCTGTGGCGGGAGACCCCCCAACCCAAAGCAACACCTTTGGCAATCTGACCACCAGCCGGCGGGCACGCTTCCTGTTGGTGCGATCGTGGGACAACAAGGACCCCTCCGTTCTGAGGTGAGTGAACGGCCTGATCCATCCGAGCAGCGTCAACTTCATCCCCTGCCGAGGGGGCTGGTGGAGCTCTATGGCTTGATCGCCGTTCTGGTGGTGCTCATCCCCGAATGGTTGGCGGATGGAACCCTGAATCTGGGCCAGGCCAAAGGCCCTGCCTCACTCCCGATGCGCTCGAGAGCCTGGCGCACCCTGCCCGAGCTGCGTCTGGCGGCGATGACCCTGGCTGAGCTTCGCCTCGCCGCCGCAGAACTACGGGTGTACCACTACGGATCCGCAACGAGAGACCAGCTGACCAATCGGTTGCTCAGGCGACTCAGACGCCGGAATGCACTGTGATAACTTAATTCTGACGGGGCGTGGCGCAGCTTGGTAGCGCACCACTTTGGGGTAGT
>CAJXPL010000001.1 GCA_913057985.1 uncultured Synechococcus sp. | reverse complement strand
GGGAGCCACCAGCAGTTGCTGGAAAAGCTTCATTGGATTCCTCACACAGGAAGGCCCGATATGGGCAAACTTATATTGCTGTTTCGCTGTGTCGCCTGCTACTCGTTTACTTCAATTAAAAGTAGCTTTCTATACATCCTAGGGTTTAATTGATACGGGTCTTGTCTTCTTCCTCAATGAAAGCAATGGGCCTTAAGCCTTGGGAATACCTTGAATCGGATCAGATGACTCGCGATTTTGTGCTTTTTGTCACTCCCCATGACTAGATCCATTTCCGCTAGAGACGGTATTGTTGAAGGATAGATTTTCTGAGATCTTGGCGGAGTCTTCCGAAAACCGACTTGCGGTTAATAAGAAAAAGGGTTGCAAGAAATCCAAATGCTCCAAGTGGAAGGGCGGAACGTGTCGTTGTGGGCGTTAATTATTCCACAGGCAAAATAATCTGTCCCTTTAGTTCATCGATATAAATTCGTTGAGACTTCCTGAGAGTGCTAATTGTCCTTGATACAGTTGATCTTGTGGATCCAATTATTTCAGCAATGCGAGCGTGAGGCAGTGTGTGCTCGAGCAGTAGCCCTTCTGATGTTCTTTTCCCCAGTCTTGTTGTCAGTAATTTAAAAAACTTCATCAGCCTGTTTTCTAGATTTGTCTCGTGCCTCACTATATGCAGTTGAATGATCCATTCCATAATTGCATCGCTTGTATTGGATCCTTTTTCGCTTATTAATTCAACTACGTAATTTGTGTCTGTTATGGCTTCTATTGTGATTTCTATGTCTTCTGGATAATGGAATTTGAAATTATCTGCCCTGCATGCAAAAGCTAGTGTTATATCTTCTGCATTGTTGGATTGCTTGCCCGCAATTCTTATAACGCCACTCTTTACTGTTATTTCTATATCTTCTCCGGCTTGAGGCTTTTCCAGGCGGACTGTCTCGTACGAATTTAAGGATATGGGCCTCTCTCCTTTGCTTCGATGCAGGTGCTCAGTGTTCATTGATGTACTGACTTGTGCTTTTTGCTACACCTGGTTGTGCTCAGTTTTCCTGATGGAATTTTTTTGCTATCTATGAACGGGTGAGCCAAGATTTCCTGGTATTTAATGTCTCTTATAGCACGATGTGGTTTCTTGGTTTTGTCTCTTCTTGTGGTATTTGCTTTCATCGAAGTGAGATATGACACATTGCGCCGACGCGAAAAAGGGCCTGTGTCTGTTAACTCCCGATCCATAGCATTTTTTCGGGCTTAGCATTCTGGAGTGATTCCATGTGCTCCTCTGTCAAGGCCTGTGCCTCCTTGTCGTGACCTGTGAGTGATAGATGAGATGCCTGTCGGTAGCACCACTCATTGATTTCCCGCAGCGTCTTGCTTCTCAGTTGATAATTTTTGTTCATTTGCTTTAGGCTCTGTTCTCGTTATTGTCCTGCTTCCTGGTTGAATTGTGCCGAATTTAATTGCATTCGCTTGTGCTATTTGGCCTGTTGCTATGTGATTGTTGGCTCTTTAGCCTCTGACTCTTCTTCTTTGTTGCTGTTTTTGGAAGCGGCCCTTTGCTTGCAGATCGCTGAGTGAAGTGAGAATCATTATGAATTTTTCGAATGAATTGTGTGTGGAATTGGTGTGTTTGTACCGGGGGCATCTTTTTCGGCCTATAAAACAGTGAACTGATTGGTTGTGATGGCTCCCGCCACGCCCTGTGCCTGTCCGCGTTGCATCTGCGAGGTACAGGCTTCCCAGGTTGTTGTTCGCGATGGCCAGAGTTTCTGTTCAGAGGCCTGTGCCACCGGTCACCCCAACCACGAGCCCTGCCATGGCAGTGGCTTCTGCGGCTGCACTTGCGCGGAGTGAGGCCATTGGGGTGATTAACCACCTTTCGTACGGGCTGGCCTGAGCAGCATCGTCAGCCCAGACACGGTCACAACGATGGTGAGAGCTCCCAGCAGGACTGGGTACACGGGCTGAAGGTTGAGCCAGCCGAACTGTCCTGTGTGCAGTTTGAGCAGCCAGAAGGCATCAATGTTCTGCTCCAGCAGCAGGCTGTAGAGGGAGCCGGTTCCTGCGGTGATCAGCAGTGGTGCTGCGGCGATCGGCACAAGCCAGCGATGGACGCGCCGCGCCTGCCGGCTGGTTGTTCTGGAGGCTTTCATTGCTTGCGCAGCTGTTGGTGGAGTTCCCGTTCATCGGCGCAAGGCATCCAGCGGCCGTTGTTCTCGTGAACGGTGGTGCAACCGATCTCAGTGGCCCGTTGCTGGGCTTCGGCTTCGGTGTCGTAGATCCCCTTGCCGTGGGCCATCCCTGGTGCCTGGTTCACCACCAGGGCCAAAACGCAGAAGTTGAGTGCCGTTAACGGTTGGATGGCGCGCATCGGTTCAGAAGCCTTCGCAGTGTTCAACGGCTTTGAGGTGATTCATTCTGCCGGGATCTGTGCCTCCCTTGGGATTGATGCTGGCCCGCATGGTGATCTGTGCATCAATGCAGCGGTTGTAGCGATGGGTTTTGACCGCTTGCGGGATCAGCAGAATTGCGATGCTGAGCAGGCTGAGGCTGCTGACGGCAGCCAGTACGGGGTAGGCGTGGGCTCGCACCATCTCGCGAGCCGTGAGCTTTTGTTGGTTGTGGTCGTCCATGCGTCGCTTGTGAGTGGTTTCAACGTATAGACAGCCTTGCGCGTTGATTGGCCTTGAGCAACGTTGCTGATCTGGCGTTACAGCAGAAGAACGCGGAGGTTTTGATCAGCGCGCATCGCGAGCTCGATTTCATTACTGAAAAATGACCGCTCTGGGTGCTGAGCAAAGGCGATTCCGTTGTCACGGGACCTACGAGAACCAGCGCCAAGACGGAACCACCACAACGCGAGTTTTGGAGGGGTTGCGGGTTCCTTTGACTCAATCAGCCACACAGGCCTGAAGTTGCTTCCGCAGGGTGGTGTGGTCGATGTCGCGGCCGATCAGCACCAATTGATTCTTGCGATCACCGGTCCAGTCGGTGTCGTCGATGGAAAAGCGTTTGCCCGCCAAATGGAACACATGGCGGCGTTCGCTTTCGTTGAACCACAAGACTCCTTTGGCCCGAAACACCTCCTGGGGCATCTGGTTGTCGAGGAAGTTCTGGAACTTGCGCAGGGAGAAGGGGCCATCACTTTGGAAGGACACGGAGGTGAATCCCTCGATGTCCTGATGGTCACCGTGCTCATGGCTGTGCCCGTGCTCATGGCTGTGGGCATGACCGTGATCGTGCCCATGGTCATGACCGTTCTCATGGTTGTGGTCATGGCTGTGATTGTGTTCATGACCGTGATCTTGTTCATGACTGCAGTGGCCATGGTCGTGGTCGCAGTCGCTGTGATCCAGGCTCGGATCGTCGGCAGGGGAACTCACCTTGTCGGATTCGAACAGTCCGACGCTCAGCAACAGGGCCAGGGGCACGTCTCCTTTCACCGACCGCAGGATCCGCGCATCGTTCTTGACGGCTCTGAGTTGCTGTTCGACGCTCTCAAGCCGCTCCTCGGAGACGAGGTCGCACTTGTTCAGCAGCAGGATGTCGCCGTAAATCACCTGGGCCCGGCCAACTTCCGTGTCCAGAACGACGTTGTCGAAGTTTTCTGCATCGATCAACGTGATGATCGAATCGAGGCGGGTTTGGTCCCGCAGCTCACTGCCCAGGAAGGTCATGGCCACCGGTAGGGGATCGGCCAGACCGGTGGTTTCGACGACGATGTAATCCAGCGGCTCTGGGCGTTCAATCACCCGTTCCACCGCTTCCATCAGCTCGTCGTTGATCGAGCAGCAAATGCAACCGTTGCTCAGCTCCACCATGTCTTCATCGGTGGTGACGACCAGATCGTTGTCGATCCCGATTTCACCAAACTCGTTCACCAGCACCGCGGTCTTCACCCCCTGCTGATTGCTCAGGATGTGATTCAGCAGCGTGGTTTTCCCCGCTCCGAGGAAGCCGCTGAGAATGGTGACGGGGACGTTGGCTGGTGCGGTGGTCATGCGCAAGGACCCATTAGACTCATGCTGGCAGCAGAGCGTCAATGGCGCTGGCCAGCTCCACATCCAGGCTGCTGAGGCCGCCGAGATCATGGGTGGTTAGGTCGATTGAAACGCGGTTGTAGACGTTGCTCCAGTTCGGATGGTGATTTTTGGATTCGGCCAGCAAGGCCACCTGTGCCATGAATCCAAAGGCCTCCACGAAGCTGCTGAACTGCAGATCGCGGTGCAGCCTGTCTCCGTTCACAACCCAATTGGGCAGGGTTGTGCTGAGTGCCGACTTCTGGGCGGCATCGAGAGGTTCAACTGGCATGGAAGCCCTGAATTACCCCTCCATCGTGGCTGGAGCCGGTTGTCAGTCGCTCAGGTCATGCAATCGATCAATCATCAGATCGGTGTCGGTATCGACGCCGTCGTCGGTTTCCCAGGCGTTGGGGTTGTGGCGGGCCTGAATGGCTTGATTGATCCGTTCGCCATTGCGCAGGCTCAGCAGGGTTTGCGGCGTGGCTGAAGTGGTCTGCGTGGTGCTTTCCGGTGTGGGGCGGCTGGAGGATTCACCGAATAGGTGGCAGGCGATCGTTCTGGTGTGAGCAGCGCTGCGGTGCTCCCAGAGGTAAACGGCTTGCCAGGTGCCCAGCAGCAGTTGCCCCCTGCTGACGCTCAGGTTCAGGGTTTGGCTGGTGAGCGCAGTTCGGATGTGGGCCGGCATGTCATCGGCTCCTTCGTCGTCATGGAGATAACGGCGGTGTTCTGGAACGGCATCGGCCATCCATGCATCCAGGTCCTGCAGCACCCGTGGATCGGCGTTCTCGTTGATGGTGAGGCTGGCGCTGGTGTGGAGGCAGGTGAGATGCAGAACGCCCTGGTCCAGACCCGTGCTGCGGATCCAGGTGTTCAACCGCCCGTCCAGTCGGGTGAATCCTCTTCCCGGGGTTGCCACTGTCATCTGATGCAGGATCTGCTGCACGCCCACCGCTCTCCAGCGTTCTTTCCTTACTTTGCGTTCTGCAGCACCGTCTGAGTCCATGGCCAGCCCATCTGCCCCCGATCTGACCTTGCTGTTTGACGGAGGTTGTCCGTTGTGTGTGCGCGAAGTTCGGTTTCTGCAGCGGCGTGACCGTCAGGCCCGGCTGGCTTTTGTCGACATTGATGCCTCTGATTACGACGCAGCGGCCCATGCCGGCATCAGTTACCGGGTGGCCATGGGCCGCATTCACGCCATCACAGGCTCCGGGGAGGTCCTGCAGGATGTGGCCGTCTTCCGTGAGGCGTATCGCCTGATTGGTCTGGGGTGGCTTTACGCACCGACCCGCTGGCCTTTGATCGGCAGCGTGGTCGATTGGGTCTATGGGATTTGGGCCGCCCGGCGGCTTCAGATCACCGGGCGCGCCGACCTTGAGACCCTGTGCCAAGGCCGCTGTGAGCTGAACTGACCGGTTCTTACCGAACGGTCTGCGGTTGACGGTAGATCAGCTTGAGCGGCCAGAGAGCCATGGGCAGGGCGATCCCCAGGGCCAGCTGCAGCATCAATCGGCGCATGGGTCCAGAACGTCTGAACCGCTTCACCATGGCCTGCATCGCTGCTTCGATGCCACTCCAGGTGTCGTTAGGGTGATGGAAAAGGGGGCGAGATGGCTTCTGCCGCAACGGCTTGGGGGCAGCTGGGCGCCCATCTGAGAGAGACGCAGCTGCTCGGCTCGATTCAGAGCACCCTGTATTGGGACCAGAACACCCGCATGCCTTCTGCCGGGGCGTCCTGGCGAGGTGAGCAGCTCACGCTGCTGGCGACCCAGCTTCATGCTCGTCAGAGCTCTGCGGCCTATGCGGAACTGCTGGCCGCAGCGCGTCAGCATTGGAATTCCGCTGAGCGATGCCCTGAGCAGGGCCGCAATCTGGATCTGCTGGAACAGGACCTGCAGCGGCAGCAGTCCCTCGATCCAGCCCTCGTCGCCGCCTTGGCCAAGGCCAAGGCCGAGGGTTACAACCGGTGGCAGCAGGCTCGATCGGCCTCTGATTTCAGCCTCTTTGCACCGGCGCTTCAGACCCTGATTGATTTGCGTCAGGAGCAGGCCAAACAGCTGGATGAGCCGCGCTCCTGTTGGGAAACCCTGGCGCAACCCTTCGAACCGGATCTGCGTCTGGAGCGTCTCGAGGCCTTGTTTGCTCCGTTACGACAACGGTTGCCGCAATTGGTTGCTCAGGCATCCACCCGGCCACGCCCACGATCAGCGGACTGGGATCTCGAGGAGTCCAGCCAGCAAGATCTCTGTGATGAGCTGCTCGGTGCCTGGGGCCGTAATCCCGCCATCACCTGCATGGCACGTTCGCCTCACCCCTTCTCGATCACGTTGGGACCGGCCGATTACCGCATTACCACGCGTGTGGTGCCTGGCCAGCCCTTGTCGTGCTTCCTGGCTACGGCCCATGAATGGGGCCATTCCCTCTACGAACAGGGGTTGCCGGACCAGAGCCACCAATGGTTCGCCTGGCCATTAGGCCAGGCCACCTCGATGGCGGTGCATGAAAGTCAGTCGTTGTTCTGGGAGAACCGGGTTGCCCGGAGCCGTCCGTTCGCAGAGCAGTGGTGGCAACGTTTTGCACAGGCCGGAGCTCCCTTCAGCGGAACCCAGGACATGTGGCAGGCGATGAATCCGATGGCGCCTGGTTTGAACCGGGTTGAGGCCGATGAACTCAGCTATGGCCTGCACATCCTGATCCGCACGGATCTTGAGATTGCTCTGCTGGAGAAGGGCTTGGCGGTGAAGGATCTCCCTGATGAATGGAACCGGCGCTATCAGGAACTCCTGGGGGTGCGGCCGATGAACGATGCCGAGGGATGCCTTCAAGATGTGCACTGGAGTGAAGGCCTGTTTGGCTATTTCCCCTCGTATCTGTTAGGGCACTTGATCAGTGCACAGTTGAGCGAAGCGATGGCGGAGGCCATCGGGTCTCCGGAGGAGCATGTGGAGCGCGGCGATGTCACGCCCTTGCTGGCTTGGCTGCGTGAGCACGTTCACCCGCTCGGACGCAGTGTGAATGCCGATCAACTAGCGGAAAGGGTCACTGGTCGGCCCCTGAGCACCGATGCCTTCCTCGACTATTTGGAGAACAAGCTTGATCGGCTGCAACCGGCCCCCTAGCCGCGTGCAACTCGACGGGCAGAGGCGGCCCGTAGGATGCGCCGCGCCGTCCATCGCCGTTTATGGCCAACCTCGATCAGGCACCCAGCCGCAGCATGCCCAACCTGCTGCACGTGCTGCCGGCCTTCGCTGATGAAGCCGAACTTCGTCTCAACACAATCGTGGAGCTCAACTCCAACACGATCAACAAGTACGAGCTGATCACCGAAACCGGCCATCTCAAGCTGGACCGCGTTGGTTACTCCTCGCTGGCTTACCCCTTCGCTTACGGATGCATTCCCCGCACCTGGGATGAAGATGGCGATCCCCTCGACATCGAAATCGTTGGTGTCACCGAGCCACTGATTCCCGGTTCGATTGTGGAAGCCCGCATCATCGGCGTGATGACCTTCGACGACGGTGGTGAAGTCGACGACAAGGTGATCGCTGTGCTTGCCGACGACAAGCGCATGGATCACATCAAGAGCTGGGAAGATCTCGGTGAGCACTGGAAGAAAGAGACCACTTACTACTGGGAGCACTACAAAGATCTGAAGAAGCCTGGCACCTGCTCGGTGAACGGTTTCTTCGGCACTGAAAAGGCCGTTGAGATCATCAAGAGCTGCGAGGCTCGCTACATGGCTGAGATTGATCCCAAGTTGGTTGACTGAACGCGTCGGCGGCCATCGATTGCTGATCAGGCGGGGGATTGTCCCCCGCTTTTTTCATGGCTCAGCGTTGGAACATGTTCACCAGGACAGCGCGGCGCGCCTGGGGGTGTTGGGGGTGGCCGCAGTGAGCACCGCGCTGCGAGGAGAGAACCATGTCGCCTGCCTTGGCAAACAGAGCAATGGCCTCAGCACTTTGCAGCTGACTGAATTCAAACGGCCCAAGTCCGTTTTGTTTGTTGAAGCGGGCGTTGCGCCACCAGAGCCGCCGTCGACGTTGGGACCTGGGCACGAAGCAATAGGGCCCATCGGCCAGTGATTGCACATCACTGAGGTACAGGAAAGATTTGAACTTCAGTGAGCGTCCATCGCAGTGGTAGCTACGCGTGTCTTGCACGCCTCGGTTGAGATAGAGGTTGCGGCATTTCACCCGCATTCGATTGAAGCTGCTCAACAAGAGCAACCGCTGAATCACCGATTCCTGCAGGCATGCCTGGATGTTGCTGTTGAGACTGCCCGAGAGGCGCTCGGGATGGAAGATGTCGATCATTCCCGCATCGCTACCGCTGCGTCCATCGGGGCGCTTAACCCGGTAGTTGATGACCGACCGATCGGCGTCGCGGAACTGGTTGTAGCCCTTCAGCACACGCTGATCAGGAAGATTGAGATAGGCCAGGGATGCAAGGCGGGCGTGCTCGCCTGATTCGATTTCCTCGAGCAGTCGGCCGACATCGCTGTTGATCGACGCGATCAGCTCAGCAGGCGCTGCCTCCCGTAGACAGATGATCCCCTGCCGGCGCAGCGTCAAGGCCGCAGTCAGGAAGGTTCTGCGGTTGCTGATCAGGTCGCCGAAGCGAAAGCTGATGGATTCAACCTCCTGGCTGAGGGCCTTGCCTTCGAGCAGGGTTGGCCGCGCGGTTGCGATCGCCGTGGAGGTCAACAGGGAGAGGAGAAATTTGGAGAAGGGTACCGCTGGATCGCTCGTCTCGTTCTTGAGACCGAAGAGATCCTGAAGAGTTCAGCCTCAAAGCCATTGCTGCTGTTTTTTCTCGCAGCAATGAATACGTTGAGACTAGTGGGTCTTGCGCGTCTCATGAAGTGGTCATTGATGCCGGCGCTGTCGGCTGGCCTGTTGGCGGGGTCTGTTGCTCCATGCCTTGCTGCTGAGCCTGTTGAGCTGGCCTTGCGGCAACCCGCTCATGCGTCGCGCATCGTGCTTGACCTCAGCAAGCGACAGATCACCCTCATGAGGGGCGAGCATCAGCTTGGGGCCTGGCCTGTGGCGATCGGAGATCCCAAAACCCCCACCCCAAAAGGGGAATTCGCCATCCTCAACAAGAAGGTCAATCCGATCTATGTGACCCACAAGTCGGGTCAGCGGCGGGAGCTGCGCGGACCGAGCAGCCCGATTGGTGATCGCTACATGGCTTTTCACCGCAATGGCCGCGGCGAGTTTGGGATCCATGGAACGGCTTGGCCGCACTGGGTTCAGATTCGTGCGGCCGTCAGCCTGGGCTGCGTGCGCATGCTCAACAGCCACATCCGGCAGCTGTTTGATGCTGTGGATGTGGGAACGCGTCTGGAAATTCGCAGTTGATCAGGCTTCCGGGCGGACGGTGTCGAAGATCTCTTTGAGGATCTCGCCAGCACCCTGACTTTTGAGGGTGTTGGCGAGAGAGATGCCGATGGCTTCGGCGTCGCTTGCTGCGCCACTGGCCTGGTCCCGGATCAGGCGTTTGCCGTCAAGGCTGGCCACCATCCCGGTGAGGACCAGTTGATCACCTTCGAAGCGGGTGTTCACGCCGATGGGTACCTGGCAGCCACCTTCCAGTTCCCGCAGGAAAGCGCGTTCGGCCAGGCAGCGCTGGGAGGTGGGGGTGTGCTCCAGAACTTTGATCGCCTCAAGCACTTCGTGCTTGCCTTCCACGCATTCAATCCCCAGGGCGCCCTGACCAACGGCGTGCAGAGAGATGTCACCGGGGATCAGCTGGTGGATCCGATCTCCGAAGCCAAGCCGGCCAAGGCCTGCCGCAGCCAGGATCAGGCAGTCGTAATCGCCGCTGTCCAATTTCTCCAGCCGGGTGATCACGTTCCCCCGAACGTCCTTGAAGATCAGGTGGGGGTAGTGGTGACGCAGCTGAGCCAGACGGCGCAGGGAGCTCGTTCCGACCACCGATCCTTCGGGAAGGGTGTCGAGTTTGTAGGGCTTGTTTTTGGCATTCACCACCAGCGCATCGGCCGGGTCTTCCCGCTCGGTGATGCAACCGAGCATCAGCCCCTCAGGAAGATTGGTGGGCAGGTCTTTCAGGGAGTGGACGGCGATGTCCGCCCGATCCACCAGCATCTGGGCTTCCAGTTCCTTGGTGAACAGGCCTTTGTCGCCGATCTTGGCCAAGGCAACGTCCAGGATCTTGTCGCCCTGGGTGGCCATGGCTTCCACAGTGATTTTCAGGCCGGGATGGGCCTTTTCCAGTTCAGCTTTGACCCAGTTGGTCTGCACCATGGCCAGCTGGCTGCGTCGTGAGGCGATGCGCAGTTCGGTGAGGGCCATGGAAAGGGCGAATCAGCCGCCCAGCCTACGCTTTTGGGTTTGAATTCCCTGGTGGGATTCCAGGAGGTTGTGAAGCTTCGAAAGGGAAGATGTCTTTATGAAGAACGCTTAACATTCACAGGCAACGCAGGACAACCATGCCCGGACCCGTCGTCAATGGCGTTCGTCAGGCGGGAGCGATTGGCTCGGCAGCCCCTGAGCCTCAAGAGCAGGTGATCATGCTCCCCTTGGTGGCCGAAGGGAACATTCGTCTGATCCTGTTGTGCAGTGGCGATGTCTTGATGGCGCGGCTTCGCCACACGACAGATCGCGATGGAGACCATGCTTACCAACTGCTGCGGCCTCGTCTGGTGCGTTCCGTCGTGGAATCGGGGCAGGGTGGCCTGGTGAACAGTTGGCAGCTTCAGCCTTATCTGGTGGGGCTGACGTCGCAGCACAATCTGGTGCTGTTCAAGGGAGCAGTGGCTTCCGTTCTTGAGCCAGATGCCCGCTTGCTGCAGGCTTATGCGCTGGAAACACGCCAGGAGTGCCCCCTTGAAGAAACGCCGGTGGAGCGCCTGAAACGTGCTTTTCAGGAATTTACGGAGACTTTTGAGGCTGCACAGGACAGTCGTCACACTGATCTTTGATTTTGACCAAAGGAAAACCCCAGTCTCAGACCGGGGTTTGATCTCTTCCGTGTGAGGAGGGCGTCTCAATTCCCTCACGCTCGTTATAGGAGCCCAGCGGGGGATTGAGCTAGGGCGAATGTACTTATGTATTACTCCCGAGACTGTTGTGAGCAGCCTCGGGTCTAGATCCCTACTTGATGTATTCCTTGAGCACCCCATTGCGGTTGGGGTGGCGCAATTTGCGCAGGGCCTTGGCTTCGATCTGACGGATCCGTTCACGGGTCACGTCAAAAATCTGGCCAATTTCCTCGAGGGTCTTCATCCGCCCGTCGTCCAAGCCATAGCGCAGGCGCAGCACATCGCGTTCGCGGGGGCTGAGGGTGGCCAACACACCTTCCAGGTCTTCACGAAGCAGGTTCTTAGCAACGTCCTGCTCGGGATTTTCGATGTCGGCTTCTATGAAATCGCCCAGGCGGGAATCCTCTTCCTTGCCAATGGGGGTCTCCAGGGAGATCGGCAGCTGTGCGCTCTTGGCGATGAAGCGCAGTTTTTCGATGGTCATTTCCATCGATTCCGCGATTTCCTCTTCCGTTGGCTTGCGGCCGAATTCCTGGGAGAGAACCTTGGTGGTCTTCTTGATCCTGGAGATCGTTTCGTAGAGGTGCACCGGCAGGCGGATGGTGCGGCTTTGGTCGGCGATGGCGCGTGTGATGGCCTGGCGAATCCACCAGGTGGCGTAGGTGGAGAACTTGTAGCCCTTTTCGTGGTCGAACTTCTCGGCTGCACGAATCAGGCCAAGGCTTCCTTCCTGAATCAGGTCTTGGAAGCTCAGGCCCCGATTCATGTACTTCTTGGCAATCGAGACCACCAGGCGCAAGTTGGATTGCACCATCTTTTCCTTGGCCCGTCGGCCCAGCATCAAGCGCCGGCGGAAGCGGATGAGCGGCATTTCCACCAAGGCAGCCCACTCTTTGTTGTCGGGTTCCCGGCCGTTGTCGCTTTCAAATTGAGCGGCCAGTTCCTCCAGATAGAGAAGATCGGCAATTTTGCGGGCCAGTTCGATCTCTTCGTCGGGACGCAGCAGGCGGATCCGACCAATTTCCTGGAGATAAACCCGGATGGAGTCTTCGGTGTAAATGCCTTTGGGGCCGATCTTGATGCTGGCCAGGGCTTTTGCCTTGGCTTCCTTCTCAGCAGCTGCTGTTTTGGCTTTCTCCTCGGCGGTTGGCTTCGCTGCTGCTGCTTTGGCTGTTGATGCCTTGGTGGCGGTCTTCTTGGCGGTGGCTGCCTTCTTGGTTGTGGTGGCCTTTTTCGTTGTGGTTTTGGCCTTGGTGGTTTTCGCTGCAGCCTTTTTGGTGGTTCCCGAGGCCTTGGCTTGATCTGCAGCGGCGAGCAGTTCGTCGGCTGCGGCGCTCAGGTCCTTGGCGCTTGCCTTGCTGGTTCGTCGGCGTGCAGGAGTTTTCTTGGCCTCTTTGTCGGAACTCTTGGCGACTTCCTTCACCTTGCCGTCAGCATTGGCCAGAAGAACGATGTCCGGCTTGGCAGCTTTGGTGGCAGCAGGAGTCATGGTGTTAGTCGAAGTCGGATAAAGGGGAGATGCAACAGCAGCAACAACGCACCAACGGCTATGGCCGGAACCTGGAACTTCCGTTCAAGCGAAAAAGAACGACACAGCTGACGCTGAGACGGAGTTCATGGGCTGATGGTGGTGTCCGCGAGTCGACGAAACGCTTGGACTGATTGTGTCTGTGCTGTCCGGGGTGGTCTCAGACCGGTCAAAGTGGCAAGGAACAAGGCCTTGACTTCAGACTCTGTGTCTTCCCTCTGGATCGAGCGCAGGGTTGGCAGAAACTGTCCAACATGTCCACGTTAATGAAGTCTTCCGAAGTTTGCAAGGTCCTGTCGCATTCGCGGCGATGCGTTGAGGTCTGGCTGGAGGCTGGGCGGGAAGGACGCTCCTTCAGTTACGCCGCAGATCCCAGCATGGGATTGATGCCGGGAGATCTGGTGCGGGTGCGCCTCCGGGGTCGGGCCATGCATGGACTGGTGGTGGCGGAGCGGGAGTGGGCTGAGCAGGATCCTCAGGAGCTGCAACCGGTGGAATCGCTCCTGCAGCGAGCTGCTGTCGATTCGGATTGGTACAGCTGGCTGGAGCGGGTGGCGGACCGTTGCCATCTCAGTGTCTTCCGCACCTTGAAGGCGGCTTTGCCATCGGGCTGGATTGGTCAGGCCGGCCAGCGTTCCCTGGCCGGCGGGCGTCAGATGTGGTGGATCCAGGCCCAGGTCCCCCCTGATGCAGCAAACCCACCCACCCCTCGCCAGCGGGAGCTTCTGGCTTGGTTGGAGGGCCAGGGCGATGGCGCTTGGCAACGGGACCTGGTGGCCAGTGGGTTTGGGGCGCAATTGCTGCCGCCGCTGATCCAGCAGGGCTTCCTGGTGCGTGAGCAGCGTCGTTGTGAGGACATGGGCTCATCAGCTGGTTCTGGCCCCCAGGAGCTTCCCCAGGCCTTGACCGCTGAGCAGAAGGACGTGGTGAAGGCTTATCAAAAGCTTTCTCCGGGGAGAGGACTGCTGCTCTGGGGAATCACCGGCTCCGGCAAGACCGAGGTGTACCTCCAACTGGCTGCCCAAGAGCTGGAGCGGGGTCGGCATGTGCTGCTGCTCACCCCCGAGATCGGATTGATCCCCCAACTCGTTGACCGTTGCCGCAAACGCTTCGGCTCGCGCGTCGTGGAGTACCACAGCGGTTGTGGTGATGCCGAACGGGTTCGAACCTGGCGTCGCTGTCTTGCTGCCGAACAGCCGTTGGTGGTGGTGGGAACCCGCTCCGCGGTGTTCGTGCCGTTGAAGCCGCTGGGGCTGGTCGTTCTGGATGAGGAGCACGACAGCTCTTACAAGCAAGACGCACCCATGCCCTGCTATCACGCCAGGGACCTGGCTTTGGACAGGGTTGTGATGCAACAGGCACGGCTTGTGCTGGGCAGCGCCACGCCGTCGCTCGAGAGCTGGATTCAAACAGGGCCCGAAGGTGCCTTGACCCTTGTGCGCCTGACCCAGCGGATTTCCCGGCAGTCCCTACCGCCTGTGCATGTGGTCGACATGCGCCATGAGCTGGCCGAAGGACACAAGCGTCTGGTCAGTCGCGCCTTGATGGATCGTCTTGCGGCGCTGCCGGAGCAGGGCGAACAGGCTGTGGTTTTGGTGCCGCGCCGGGGATACAGCCCCTTTTTGAGCTGCCGCAGCTGCGGCGAGGTGGTGATGTGCCCCCACTGCGATGTGGCGCTCACCGTTCACCGCAGCAAGGCCGGACGTCAGTGGCTGCGTTGCCACTGGTGTGACCATCGTGAGGACCTGGAGAACCGTTGCAGTCACTGTGGTTCCACGGCCTTCAAGCCGTTTGGGGCCGGGACGCAGAAGGTGTTGGAACTGCTTTCTCAGGAGCTCGAAGGCCTTCGTTTGCTCCGCTTTGACCGTGATTCCACCGGGGGGCGGGATGGCCATCGACGCCTGTTGGACCGTTTTGCGGCCGGAGAAGCCGACGTCTTGATCGGCACGCAGATGCTGGCCAAGGGCATGGATCTGCCGCGGGTCACCCTGGCGGCAGTGCTCGCGGCGGATGGGCTTCTGCACCGCCCCGATCTCCGCGCAGGAGAGCAGGCCCTGCAGTTGCTGTTGCAGTTGGCGGGCCGTGCCGGGAGAGGTGAGCGACCGGGGCAGGTGTTGGTGCAGACCTACACCCCAGAGCACCCGGTGATTCAACACCTGGTGGATGGTCGCTATGAAGCGTTCCTCTCCCAGGAGGTGGCGCTCCGTAAGGAAGCTGGTCTGGTGCCCTTCAGTCGCGCTTGTCTGCTGCGACTGTCTGGAGATTCCCCCAGCAAAACAGCAACGGCGGCAGCGGTGCTGGCGGAGCGGATCCGGCCGATTTGTCAGCTCCAGAACTGGTGGTTGTTGGGTCCCGCTCCGGCACCTGTGGCCCGGGTTGCTGGCCGAAGCCGATGGCAGCTGTTGCTTCACGGTCCGGCGGGCTCCCCGCTTCCGCTGCCTCCGGGACAGGCCCTCTGGGATGGCTTGCCCAAGGGTGTGGCGCTCACTGTGGATCCCGATCCGCAGCAGCTTTGATCAGGAAGGCAGTTCCGGGAAGCCAAAGCCCAGCTTCCGACGCACCACCTGCAGCACCATGCTGCTGATCAGCAGCATCAGGATCACCACGCCCCCCAGGCCAAGCGGATTCCAGCGCCAGCCCTGCCAGCTGACTTCGGTGGTGGTGCCGGAAAGAGCCGTGCGCTCCACCTGCCCGTGGTTCAGGCTCAGATGAACGTCGAGCCCTGGGATCTCGGGCAGATCGCTGAGGTCCACCATCAGCTGCACGTGCTGCTGCACCCCCAGCAGCCAGTTGCGTTCTTCGAGCTTGAGCGTCGGTGGCGGGAGTGAGACTCCAGCCGCGCGACCAGCCACGGCAACCACGGCCGCTATCTGTTGCGCCAGCTCGTGCGATGAGGCAACACGGCTGCTGATCTGTTGGCGTCCTGGGCCTGTTTGTTCGATCTTCAGCCCGGGCACCTCCCGTTGCAGGTCTCGCTCGAATTGCTCCTGCCAGGGCAGCGGGCGTTGCTGGGTGCTCCTCACGTCCCAGGTGAGGGCCAGTCGATCCGGGCCGCGAAGGTCGAGATCAGCCTCGATGCGGACGCAACCACTCAGCAACAGCGTGATCCCCAGCAGAACCGCCATCACCAGCACGGCGAAACCCGCCGCAGGTGAACGCGTCGGCCCCGTGGGTGGTGGTGGCGGGGGTTCGGGACGCTGCGACCGCCGCCGCCGCATGGTGGAGGTCTGCCCGCTGCCGGAGCCATTCAGCTCCAGTTGCGGCATGCGCATCGACCAGCGTTCCGGACGATCCAGGCTTGGGGCTTCAAGAACCCCGAGCAGTTGTTTGGCCTGCTGGCGCAACTTGGGATCGCGGCAGCGACTCAGCAGCCTGCAGGTGGCGATGGCTTTCGCGTCCTGCCCCTGGCCCATCCAGGCGGTGATCATCAGGAGCCGAAGGCCCGGCCCCTCCGGGCTGTTGAGCGGGTGTTGCTCCGCCAGGGGAAGAAGCAGCTCCAGGCCCTGGCCGTAGTCCCCGCGCTCCAGGGCTGCCTCCGCTTCAGAGAGGTCCAGTGCTGCGTCCTGCTCGCTCACCCTCTAGCCGCGTCCCACCACCATGGTGCCGATGCCGGCGTCGGTGAAGACTTCGAGCAGGAGGGCATGGGGAACCCGGCCATCAATGATGTGGGCGGCTGACACGCCCTGGGCCAGGGCGCGGATGCAACATTCCGTTTTGGGCGTCATGCCCCCTGCGACCACGCCGTCCTCGATCAGCTGTCGCGCCTCTGAGAGGCGCAGTATGCGGATCAGCGAGTCGGGGTCATCGCGATCTTCAAGGATGCCGGGGGTGTCGGTTAGCAGGATCAGTTTTTCGGCTTCCAGGGCCGCCGCCAGCTCTCCCGCCACCGTGTCGGCATTGATGTTGTGGGCTCGCCCGTCATCGGGGGTTGCGGCAACGCTGGAAATGACGGGCACATACCCCTTCTCCAGCAGCGGTTCGAGCACATCGGGATTGACGCGGGCAACATCCCCCACCAGCCCATGGCTGCCATTCCCCCAGGGGCGTGCCTCCACAAGACTTCCGTCACTTCCGCTCAGACCAACAGCACGGGTGCCGAGCTGATTGAGGCCATTCACGATCTGCTTGTTGACGCGGCCCACCAGCACCATCTCCACCACGTCCATGGTGTCGGCGTCGGTGACGCGCAGTCCGTCGCGGAATTCGGCGGGAATTTCCAGACGCTGAAGCCACTGGTTGATTTCGGGCCCGCCGCCATGCACCACCACGGGTTGGACGCCGACGCAGGCCAGCAGAGCCAGGTCGCGAAAGACAGCCGCCCGCAGCTCGGCATGGGCCATGGCGGCCCCGCCGTACTTGATCACGATGCGCCGACCGGCGAAGCGCTGGATGTAGGGGAGGGCTTCGCTGAGCACCGACACCCTGAGGGCGTCATCGTTGTTCTGGGTGGATTGGGCCATGGCTTAGGCCTCACCTGCCGGAAGCAGAACAACGTCCAGCCGTTGTTCATCCAGTTTCTTGAGTTCCGCTCGCATCCCCTTGGCGAAGAAACGCCCCAGCCGCTCCTGCCGCTCTTGCCAGCGTTCGAGGGGAACGGCTCCCAGCAGGAAACGCATCCGTAGGCCATAGCCGCTGTCGGAATGCAGCTCTTCGATCTCTTCCAACTGCGGTGGGGTGTCTTCATCCCAGAGTTTGAGCGCTTCCAGCGACGACTCCAGGTGGGCCTTCTGGCCGTAGCGCCAGCGCGTCACATCGCCGAGCAATTTGCCCAGTTCTGGGGCTGCAGCTTCGCGTTCCTTTTGAAACGTCTTCACCGGTGTCACCCGGATGGCGGGTGGCAGCTCCGACGATTTCAGGGCCAGCCCCCCCAACAAGATCGGGATTCCGTAGAAAATCGTGGGCAGGCTGAGGTTGGCGCTTCCGGTGGCGTAAGCGGTGGCACCGACCACGGTCAGCACGCCTCCGGCGATGGTGACGAGGCTGCCGGGGGAGAAGAAATCCTTCATGAAGGCCTTGGCTTGATCGTCATTTTGACCTCTAGTCCATCAGGATGGAGATCCACTACCCCGAGCCAGATGCCAGATCCATCGTCGACCGGGATCGATGATCTGCTCCAGCAGCTCGACCGTGATCGCAGCTGGTTGCTGCAGCAGATCGATGGGGGCCGCTGGCCCGAGCTGCGGCTGGATCTTGCCGCCCTTGAACGGGAGCTCGGGCAACTGATCACCCGAGCTTCAGAGCTGCAGGACGAAGCGGGCCGTTAATCGCCGACGACCCATGATTGTCCTCTGATTCAGAAGGGGATGTCGTCGGTGTCGGGCACCAGGGGCGCCGCATTCCAGCTGGCCGGTTCGGGCTCTTTTGCTACCTTGGTCGGTGCAGCAGCGGGGGCCTGGCGGCTGGGGGCCGGGGCTGAGGGGTTGCCGGAAGGAGCTGCACCCGTGGCTGCCGCGCCGATGGGATGAAGCCGAGCCAGGGTGAATTCAGCCCGTTTTTCCTTCATGCCATCGCCCCGGGGCATGGTGTTCATCCGCAGCCGGCCTTCGATCAGCAGCCGCTGCCCGGTCTGCACACGGTTCTGCAGTTCCTGGGCCAGGTTGCCCCAGCCCACCACTTTCAATTCACCTGGCGGATCACCCTCCCGAAGGGGGTCAAAGCGCACGGCCATCTCCGCAATGGGAGTCTGGTTGTCCTGGGTGTATCGAACCGTCGGTGCGTCGATCACCTCCACTTCGAGCACGCAATGGTTCATGGCTTGAGCTGGTGTCGGCGCACATCCTGATGCAAGGCCCCGCGAATGACCAGCGTCGTGTCCTGCTGCTGGCTGGAACCGGTGATGGGCCGCGCTTGGTGAAGGAGCTCTCCCGCCGCCATTGGCGTGTGAGCGTGAGTGTGGTGACGGCAACTGCAGCGAAGGCCTACGCGGGATTGCCGGTGGAGCGCATCTCAATTGGTGCCCTGCAGGGCGTTGGCGGAATCAAGGCAGCTCTGCATCAGGCCGGCCCTTTCCGTTGGGTGGTGGATGCCACGCATCCCTTTGCGGCTCGAATCAGCCATGACCTGGTCACGGCCTGTGCGGATCTCGGCCAACCGTTGCTGCGTTATGAGCGTCGCCTTGAACCGCTGGGGGCGGCCTCTCTCCTGGCTGATGCCGATGCGTTGGCGGCCCAACCGCTCCAGGGCCAACGCCTGCTGCTGGCCATTGGAGGTCGTCATCTTCCGGCCTTGACTGCTGCTGTGCGCCGCGCCGGAGCCATCCCCTATGGCCGTGCGCTTCCGTCCCCCGATGGATTGCGCGCCGCCTTGCGGGCAGGTCTGCCCCCGGATCACCTGGCCGTGGTGCGCCCTCTGCAAGGGGAGGTGCCGGGGGTGATCGAGCGGTCTCTTTGCCGTCGCTGGGGCATTGGCGTGGTGCTCTGCCGCCAGTCCGGTGGTGTAACGGAACAGCTCTGGCATCAACTCACCACAGATCTGGGGCTGAGCTTGCTGCTGTTGCGGCGTCCCTCCCCCCCCGACGGAATGGAATGCGTCGAGGATGTCAGCAGCCTGATGGATCGGCTTGAGCGTGATTGAAGCGAGTGGGCTCGTGCTGGCCCTCACCACGGAAGCGAACGCTGAGCGCGCCCAACAGTTGGCAGAGGCCTTGCTGGAGCGCCATCTCGTGGCCTGTGTGTCCATCCACCCCGTTCAGTCGTTCTATCGCTGGGAGGGGTCGCTGCAGGCGTCCCATGAGGTTCAGCTGCTGATGAAGACCTCAGCTCAGCGTGTGGACGCGCTGAGCTCGGCCGTCTCCGAGCTCCACAGCTACGACACCCCCGAGTGGTTGTGCTGGCCGGTGACGGCATCATCGGCCTATGGGGCCTGGGCCATCGCTGAGCTCAGTTCAGATGCGTCTCCGCCAGCTGCTTGAGGGAGGCCTGGGAGCGGGCCCCCAATTGGGTCACAATCTGGCCGGCGCAGAGGGCTCCGAGCTCACCACAGCGCTCCAGTGACTCGCCCTGGGTGAAGCCATGCAGAAATCCCCCGGCATAGAGGTCGCCTGCTCCCGTGGTGTCCACCAGATCTCCCAGGCCGAAGATGCCGATATCCCAGCACTGGTCTCCACTCAGCACGACGGACCCCTGGGCACCACGGGTGATCGCAATCACTGAGCAGCAGCCGCGCACCCGCTCGAGGGCCTGGTCGAAATCGTCGGTCTCGTAGAGCGACTGAATTTCAACGTCATTGGCGAACAGCACGTCGACGTGACCATTCACCAGCTCGAGAAAACTGGCTCTGTGCCGATCCACACAGAAGCCATCGGACAGGGACAGAGCCACCTTGCCACCTGCTTCACGGCAGGCTTCGGCGGCGGCGATGAAGGCCCGTTTGGCGGCTGGACTGTCCCAGAGGTAGCCCTCCAGGTAAAGCACCTTGGCCTGCTTGACCATGGAGAGGTCGAGATCCTCGGGTTCTAGTTGGGTGGACGCCCCCAGGAAGGTGCACATGGTGCGCTCGGCATCGGGCGTGACGTAAATCAGGCAGCGCGCTGTTGTGGCTCCACTGGTGGCTGCTGGGGTCTCAAAGCGTGCCCCAACGGCCCGGATGTCGTGGCTGAAAATGCTGCCGAGCTGGTCATCCCGGACGCGGCCGATGAAACCGGCGCGTCCGCCGAGCTGCGCGATGCCCACCATCGTGTTGGCGACCGATCCACCGGAGGTCTCGAGGCCCGTTCCACTGGCTTTGTAGAGAGCTTCGGCCTGTTGTTCATCGATCAGCGCCATGCCCCCTTTCTGGAGGCCGTGTTCAGCGATGAAAGCGTCGTCCGTCTGCACCAGAACATCAACGATGGCGTTGCCGATGCCAACGACATCGAGACTGCAATCGCTGGGGAAACGGGTCTCTGATGACATCGGGGCGTGGAAAGCAGCCCCGAAGTATGAACGTCAGCGGCTCAGGCGCTCAACAGGGCTCGCTTGGGACCATGGATCGGATCTTCGACAACGATGGTCTGATCACGGCTGGCCCCAAGGGAGACAATGGCGATCGGCACTTCCATCAGATCGGCGAGGAAGCGCAGGTAATCCATGGCTGGCTTGGGGAGATCCTCAAGGCTGCGGCATTCCTCGGTGGAGCACTGCCAGCCAGGCAGTGTTTCGAAGATGGGTTTGCACTGGGCGAAGTCATCGGCACTGCTGGGGAAGTGCTCGATTCGCTCGCCATTGAGTTCATAGGCCACGCAGACCTGAATTTCGTCCAGTTCGTCCAGCACATCCAGCTTGGTCACGGCCAGACAGTCCAAGCCGTTGACCTGCACGGCGTAGCGACCGATCACGCCGTCAAACCAGCCACAGCGCCTCTGGCGGCCCGTGGTGGTACCGAATTCGCCACCCCGTTCCGTGAGCTGGTCATTCAGGCTTCCGCTCAGCTCAGTGGGGAAGGGGCCTTCACCCACGCGGGTGGTGTAGGCCTTGGCAACGCCGATGACGCGGTCAATCAGGGTTGGGCCCACGCCTGCACCGATGCAGGCCCCGCCGGAAACGGGGTTGGAGGACGTGACGTAGGGGTAGGTGCCGTGGTCCAGGTCCAGCAGCGTGCCCTGGGCACCTTCGAACAGGATGTTCTTGCGATCTCGCGCTGCCTGATGAATCGTCTGGGTGCACTCCACCACGTGGGGAGCGAGGCGCTTGCCGTATCCCAGATATTCCTGGATGACGTCTTCGGCGTTCAGGGGCTCAACGCCGTAAATGGTTTGAAGAAGTTCGTTCTTCTCCTGCAGTGGGCCTTCAAGGCGATCCCGCAGCCGCTGTTCGTCCAGCAGGTCGATCACACGGATGCCGCTGCGCTGCGACTTGTCGGCGTAGGTGGGGCCGATTCCACGGCCTGTGGTTCCGATCCGTCGTGCTCCCCTCTGCTTCTCCATGGCCTGGTCGAGCAGGCGGTGGTAGGGCATCGTCACGTGGGCTGTGGATGCCAGACGAAGCCCGGAAATATCAATGTCGTTGGCGATGAGCATGTCCAGCTCACCGAGCATCACCTTGGGATCCACCACCGTGCCGGATCCGATCAGACAGATCGTGTCGGGATAGAGGATTCCAGAGGGAATCAGGTGCAGCTTGAGCACACGATCGTCAACAACGATCGTGTGGCCTGCATTCACACCACCCTGATAGCGGACCACCACATCGGCGGAGCGGCTCAGGAGATCGGTGATCTTTCCTTTTCCCTCGTCACCCCACTGCGCTCCGATGACGACAACGTTGGCCAAGAACACGGCGGCCCGAAGCCGCAGATCTGCACAATCCGCGAGTATCTCAGATCTCGGGTGGACTCGTCAAAACCGAGCTGGTTTCGGGGGGCTCAGCTGCCCCGGACTACTGATTTCTCAGCCTTGTTGAGTTCCTTGGCGATGCGGTCATGCAGCGCTTCCGGCAGGGGGCGATTGGCGTAGGAGGCGTAATGACCAGCCAGCGAATTCAGCGCGGTCTGCATCGTGGTGAAGGAGCTGAGTCCGTTCACACGGGGCTGGGGCCGATAACGGGACATGTAGTCGTTGATCAGGGCCCGGGCGTCGGCTTCAGCTTCAGCGTGGGTGGGATCGTCCTGAGGCAGGTCGATCACCGTCAGCAGAGTGCGGGAGACCGCCACGGTGTCTTCCACGTAGTCGCCGCTCAGACGAGCTTCAGCGTCCCCACTGCAGGCCGTCAGAAGGAGGCATAACCCGAGGCCGAGGGCTACGGCGGCCCTGCTGAGGGAGCGAAGCAGGCGTGTCAGTGCGGAGAGCATGAAACCCTTCAGTGTCATTCGACTTTAGGGGTGGAGTCCCTTGATCAGGCAGGTCACAGCCTCAGCGTGGGGAAGCTTTTGCACCTCGCGGCTGCTGCGGCACACCAGTTCAACGGTGCCCTCGCTGGCGTCGCGTCCTACCACGATCCGCCAAGGGATGCCGATCAAATCGGCGTCTTTGAACTTGACGCCGGCGCGTTCCTTGCGGTCGTCGATCAGCACATCCACCCCAGCGTTCTGAAGCTCCGAGTAGAGCGCTTCCCCCAGCTGCGCCTGGGTGTCGTCCTGGATGTTGGCCACGACCACGATCGCCTCGAAGGGTGCGATGGCCGTCGGCCAGCAGATGCCGCTGTCATCGTGATGCTGCTCGACGGCAGCCTGCGCCAATCGCGAAACGCCGATGCCGTAGCAACCCATCCAGAACGGTTCGGTCTTGCCGTTCTCGTTGGTGAAGCGGCTCTCCATGGCCTCGGAATATTTCCGGCCCAACTGAAAAATGTGGCCGACTTCGATGCCTCTTTTTTCCGTCAGTCGTGATTCAGGGGTGTGTTGGCAGACGTCGCCGGCTCGTGCATTACGCAGATCCAGGCTGGTCGGCTTTTGCCCGATGGCCGTCCAGCTGGTGTTGAAACGGTGCAGATCGGGTGTGTTGGCACCACAGATGAAGCTGCCGAGTTCGCTGGCGGTTTCATCAGCCAGACGCAGGAATGTTGGCTCCCAGGTCTTGGCTCCCTGCAAGACGTCATCGGAGAGGTCAGGCCCGATCGATCCAAAGGGGAGCGGATCAATCTGCTGACGGTTGCTGTCCTCTGGTGTGATCGGGCGGCAATCGAGAACACCCTTGTTGAGGGTTCGGCTGACCGCGTTCGCGACCTTGGTGGGATTGAGCTCCTGGTCACCACGGAGGCTCACCAACAGCGGTTGGAGGGTCTCATCGTCCAGGGTCGCCACGAACAGCAGCACCTTCACCACCTGGCTCGGATCCCAGCCTTTGGCGTCGCAGAGGCTTTCGATGCTGCCCAAGCCAGGGGTTGGAATCGATTCCTCCGGGCCGTCGGGAAGAGGAGATGCGGCGGATGGGATCGAAACAGCCTTTTCTTGGTTGGCGGCGTATTGGCCGTCATCGCTGATCAGGATCAGGTCTTCCCCGGCATCCGCCGTCACCATGAACTCCTGGGAGGCGGCGCCGCCGATCGCGCCGCTATCGGCATCGACAGGGACGGCATCCAGGCCACAACGTTCAAAGATGCGGCGGTAGGCCTGATCCATCACGCCATAGGTCTCGCGAAGATCCGCTTCGCTGGCATGGAAGGAGTACGCGTCCTTCATGATGAATTCGCGGCCTCGCATCAGTCCGAAGCGGGGACGGATCTCGTCGCGAAATTTGGTCTGGATTTGATAGAGGTTCACCGGGAGCTGCCGGTATGACCTCAGCAGCTCCCCTGCCAGGCTGGTGATCACTTCTTCATGGGTCGGACCAAGCCCCAGTTCTCTGCCCTGGCGGTCTTCGAGGTGGAACATGATCCCCTCGCCAGCGGTGTAGCCCTGCCAACGCCCGCTCTTCTGCCAGAGCTCAGCAGGGTGCAGCTGCGGCAGCAGGGTTTCCTGGGCGCCGGCGCGGTTCATCTCCTCGCGCACCACGGCGGTGATCTTTTGCAGCACCCTCCACATCAAGGGGAGGTACGCGTAGATCCCTGATCCCACGCGACGGATATACCCGGCCCTGAGAAGCAACTGATGCGAGGTGATCTCCGCTTCGGCGGGAACATCCCGAAGCGTCACCAGCAGCAGGCGGGAGACGCGCATCAATCGCAACAAAATGGGATTTGGAAGTTATCACCGCTTCGGAGGCATGCCGATCGCAGAAGTGTCTGTTTTGCTGGAATTCCCCTGGGCGCCCTGAGTCTCGACTGCTACCGTCCAGCTCAATCCAGCCTGTCCAAGGCCCGTCTCATGTTTCCTCGGTCCGTTGAATCTGTGGCGACAAGCGTTCAACAAGCGACCGAACTTTCCATGGATCCGGCCCATGCGTCAGCTCAAGCCGAGGCCCTGGTGGGGATCGACGACGTTCAGAAATCCCTGAACCGCTCTCGTGCTTCGGTGTATCGCTACACCAACACAGACCCACGCAACCTCAACCCTCCGTTCAACCCCCGCAAGCTGAACCCGGAGTACCGCAGCGATCAGAAAGATCCGCTGATGTTCCACCCCAATGAGGTGGCGCGCTTCGCCAAAGATGTTCTCCGCATCAAAGAAGTCACTGTTGAGGTGCTGAACTCTCCATCAACGGCGACGCAGCAAATCCTGGGATCGATCTTTGAGGAGCTTCGGCTGATCCGTACCCATCTCGAGGCGAGTGGGGCATCCACTTCTGATCTGAGCGCACGACTCGACCAGCAGGACCGGCCCGCTGCTTAATGATCGGTGCGTCCTGCTTTTTGCAGTGACAGAATGAGTTCAACAATGTTGTGATCGGAAGAGGGAGCTTTTCAAGCCCCCCGTTTTATGGCCTCAGATGTTCCCCACCCGTCTCACGACGACGCCATCACGTCTTCGGAGGCGGATGAGCCGTTCAGTCGTCGCGCTTCGTTGACCGCCATCAAAGGACTGCTGATTGCTGTTGTCAGTTTCAGTGCTCCCCTTGTGGCTGTGATCACGGACCGAACCTTCCCTTCTCCGCGACTGATCCCCACCGCCTCGGATCGGCATGGATCTCCATCAGCTTCCCCCGTCACCTTCGCCAGGCTTGGTGAATCTCATCGTTGAGATTCCGGCAGGAAGCAGAAACAAATACGAGTACTCCGCCGAAGCCGGCGTGATGGTTCTGGATCGGGTGATGCACTCCTCGGTGCGTTACCCCTTTGATTACGGCTTCATCCCCAACACGCTGGCGGAGGATGGATCTCCCCTCGACGCCATGGTGATCATGGCTGAACCCACGTTCGCTGGTTGCCTGATTAAGGCTCGCCCCATCGGCGTGTTGGACCTCCACGACAAGGATGTTTACGACGGGAAGATTCTCTGTGTCCCGGACGCAGACCCCCGTCAGGACGAGATCCGCAGCATTCGTCAGATCGCTGCCTCCCAGCTGGAGGATGTCGCGGAATTCTTCAGGACTTACCGCACGTTGCAGGGCAGCGTCGTATCGATTGATGGATGGCGCGACCTCGATGCGGTTCAGCCATTGCTTGATTCCTGCATCAATGCAGCCGATTGATTTCAGGCAAGAGCCCCTTGATCAGGCCGGATGCTTGTAAGTTGGTGCGCACTGAGATTTGCGGAACCCGTGCCCACCATCCGATTCGAGCAGGAAGGCCAGCAGGTTGGCTGCATCGAGGGCGCAAATCTGCGTAAGGCTGCACTTGATGCGGGCGTCAATCCCTACAAGAGCCTCAATAACCTCAACAACTGCAGTGGCGTTGGTCAGTGCGGCACCTGCGTGATGGAGGTGGTTGAAGGGCAAGCCAACCTGTCCCCCCGCAGCGATGTTGAAGAGGTCTATCTGGCCGATCGTCCTGCCAACTTCCGCCTGAGCTGCCGCACCACAGTTTTTGGTGATGTCACCGTTCGCACCCGCCCCGCTGAAGGTGTGGGCCGCGGCTCCAACAGCCTCGTTGGTGCGATCAAATCCCTGTTCGGCCGCTGAGCCTTGGCCGGAACCCTTCAGGTTTACAGCTACAACCGCTGCAGCACCTGTCGAAAGGCATTGGCCTGGCTCACTGAGCGAGGCATTGCCCATGAGGTGCACGACATCACCCTGACTCCACCGTCGAAGGAGATGTTGGTGGCCGCTCACCAATCCCTCGGTGACAGGAAACTGCTGTTCAACACCAGCGGCCAGAGCTATCGCGCCATGGGCGCGGCAGCACTGAAGGCTCTGTCGGATGACGAGGCTCTCGAGGCTTTGGCTGCTGATGGAAAGTTGATCAAACGACCGTTCGTGGAGGTAAATTCCTCCACTTACCTCACCGGCTTCAAGCCTGATCTTTGGGAGTCGGCCTTCCAGGGTTAAAGTTCAAGCCATCCAATTCGCTGATCAGGGCGTCCACATCGCCTTGGTCGCGGATCTGACGGAAGCTTGAGCGTTTGATCTCTTCCAGGAGGGCGACCAGCAGATCCTGGCTGCGGCTCAAGACAGGCCCCTGTTCCAGGGTGTGGGCCAGCTCCTCCCAGAGCCGATCCAAGGCCTCAGATCCAAGCGATTCCAGAACAGGGTCCCGCTGACCGATGCGGTTTCCGGCTCCCTTGGACAGGTCGAGCACGGAGGTCACCATGCTTTCTGCCAGCTGGCGGCTGAATTCCGATTCGGCGTTTTGCATTCCAGGCAGTCGTCGCAGGGCATCCGGTACCACGTTCCGGTCCAAGCTCTGCTGCACCAGATGGCTGATTACGGCTTGCAGTTGCGGTCGCATGGCCGGGCCAATGCGGGTGAGCAAAAGGGGAAGCCACAACCGCAGCAGCTCGATCACCTCCCGCTCATTGTTCAGATCACTGCTCTGGTAGCTGCAGAGTCCGCGAACCCTCTCCGGTAGCTGTGGTGATCGGATCAGTTGCTGCAGAGCATCGACCACCCTGACGGCGATCACTTCAAACAGCTCCACAGCCAACAGGGCCACCACGCCGCGGCTGATCACGGCACGCAGCGGTTCGAGTTGCAGGAGGCCCGCTCCGCAAAGGCGTTCTGTGACTGGAACCACCCGGAGCCAGCGCGCAAACGGCAGCAGCAGGGGCAGGTCGATCCAGCGGCGTAACAGGGCATCGCGCCAGCGGATCGCTGGATAGCACTGTTTCAGGCGCCAGGCACGCAGAAGAATGTCGAGCAGAAACAGCAGTTGAAATGGCGTGTCGATGCGCCAGCTCAAATCGCTGGGGCGCCTGTTTTCATCGATGCTTCGCCAGTAGTTGCTCTCCACCAGCGGCAGGATCTGCTGGCTCCAGAACTGACGCTCCTGGCTCCAGGGGGAGCGTTCCAGATGCTCGGGGCTCAGGAGAAGGTTGGCGGAGTCACGGGCTGATTCCAGGCCGGTGCGAGCGCGCAGTCGGTTCTTGAATTTTTCAAGGGCGCCGGCTTGGCCTGAACTGATGAACGGATTGCTGTCCATCAGCGCTGTGGTGAGCACCACCTGGTGCTGCAGCAGATCGTTGCTTTCCGCCGTACGCGGGCCGTTTTGCTGCAGGGCCCGATCCAGGGCGGTGAAGGCCTTGAGGTAAGCCTCGGTGTCGCGATGGGGTTCGACGCCCTTGAGGGGATCCAGCCACGGAGTGATGTCCGGCAGCCAGGGCAGGGGAACCACCAGGGGAAGCGATGGCACCGGATAAAGATTGCGTTGCAGCCAGAAGTTGCGCAGGGGGATGTAAGTGAGGTCGATGGCGACCCAGGTGAGATTGACTGCGGCAATGACAGCAATGGCCTGGTCCCACCGGCGCCAGCTGAACAGGCCGTGTTGGGGCTTGAGGGCTTGCCAGCGTGGACGGATCATGGGGCCTGCAGGCTCCCCCTATCGTGGGTCGAAAGATTGAGCCTGCCCACATTGAACACGGAGAGAGAACCTTCCGATGTGAAGGGCAGAGTGAGCGCGATCTGGGAGTTCTGGGCCCCTTTTCTGTTCACGGTTTCGCTGTATCTCCTGCTCCGGCAGTTCGCCTTTGAAGCCCGCTACATCCCTTCGGGATCAATGCTGCCGGGGCTTCAGGTGGGCGACAAGTTGATCGTCGAGAAGCTGTCCTACCGCTCCCGACCTCCTCAGCGGGGGGAGATCGTTGTGTTCAATTCCCCCAGTGCCTTTGATCCCGTTTGGAAATTGGAGGGGGGGCAGCCCAATCCACTGAAGTGCGGCTTCGTTACCTTCCCGGGCATCAGCTGGGTTGTGGATCGTGTGCTGTTGCAGCGCTATCCCGAATGTGAGGCCTGGATCAAACGGGTGGTGGGTGTTCCTGGTGATGTCGTGGAGGTGAACAGCCGCGGTGCCGTAAGCATCAACGGCACGGCCTTCAACGAGCCTTACGTCACCAATTTCTGCTCCGATCGCGACGGAATGATTGGCTGCAAGGGCCTCTATGCAGTGGTCCCCGAAGGCAACGTTGTTGTTCTGGGCGACAACCGCCGCAACAGCCAGGACGCCCGTCGTTGGCCAGGCGGCCCGTTTTTGCCAGACGATCAGATCATTGGCCGTGCCGTCTTCCGCTTCTGGCCCCCTTCGCGCATCGGTTCGCTCAGCAATTGAGGCCACAGGCCACAACGCGTCCCTGAAGCTCGCGGCCCAGCCAGGGAATGTTGGCGGCACGCGGTGCGCCGGGGGTGTTGCTGCTGATGGTCCAGCCTTGATCGGGATCGAACAGCAGCCAGCGCCGGCTGCCCTGCTCAAGCTGTTCAGGCGGCTGGTCGATCAGAGCCGAAGGCCCAAAGCTGAGGGCCTGCCAAAGATCTTCCGTGGTCCAGCGGCCCGGCCGCACCAGGGCATTCCACAGCGCAGCAAGCACCACTTGGTGGCCGCTGAGGCCTGCGGGGCGCTGGTCGCCCGGCAACAGCATGTCTTCCGCATCCAGAGGAACAGCATGCACAGCCACGGCAGTGATCGTTCGCTGCTGAACGGCCTGGATCAACTGCTCGCGATCGTCCGGGCCACCGAGGGAGGGGCAGACGCGCCAGCCCGGATCGCTGCTGGCCAGCATGCTGCGGTCGGTCAGCAGATGCCACCAGCTCACGCTGCTCAAGGGAGGGGGCTCGCAGGCTGAAAGCTGGTTCACCGCCGCTGCCGTGGAGAGGTTCATCAGCCGCAGTTGTCGTTCCGGATGGCGTTGATGCAGCAGCAGCAACTGGCTGAGAGGAAGGGTCTCGCTGGTGGTCGGATCAGCTGGCCACCCGGCTCGCAGCGTCTCCACCCCTTCCCTCACCAGGCCTTCCCCCTGCAGCGCGGGATCCCGGGGTGCCACCAGCACCGGGCATCCCCCCATCTCTCCGAGCAGCAGTCCCCGTTCCAGCAACGGGGTTGGAACCATGGCATCGTCATCGGCAAGGCCGATGGCACCGTGTTCGAGCAGATCACCATGGGGGGCCAGTTCCTCGGCCTTGCCGCCGCGGCTGAAGCTTCCCCAAAGGTGGAGGCGAACCGTTACCGCTTGATCCTGATCGATGCTGAAACCCTGAAGCCGTTCCGGGCCATCACGCCAACTGCTGCTGCGGGGGAGCAGAGCAATCTGTCCGTAGCCTGCTGCTGCGGCGCAGTGCCGCAAGCTCACAGCTGTCTCGTGATCCCCACTGAAGGGGGTTTCAAGGACGGAATGGGGATCGACCAGGCAGGGGGCCACCAGTTGCTCCGGTGCGGGAGTGGCGTTGAGGCCAAGGCCGAGGGCCAGCTGTCGGGCCTCGTCGTCAAAGCCGACCAGCACACCCCGATCGATCAGAACTGCGCCCTGCTGCACTGCGTGTCCGGGGCCACGCAGGACGCGCACCGGATCCAGCAGCAAGGTGTCGTTCATGACGTCAGAGAGCGCCTGCTGCCGTGCGGTCAATCACGCTTCCGAAGTGGGAGGTGAGGTTGAGACAGGTCACCACTGCAGGCTGGCCTGGATCGGCAGCAATGTCGACCACCGTGACGCCACCATTGCCCTGTTTGACCGCCCAGATGTCGGCCGGAGTCAGTCCCAGCAGGTCGCACAGAATCGTCTTGTTCACGGCGTCGTGGGCCACCACCAGCACCGTTTCATCGGCCTTCAGCTGACCAGCGATCTCTCCCCAGCTCCGGACGGAACGGGCCCAGACGTCCTGGATGGTCTCGCCCTCGGGCATCTGCACGGTTTCAGGAGCCCGCTTCCAGGTGTCCAGCAGCTCCGACCAGCCGTCTTTGATCTCGGATTCGAGTTTGCCTTCCCACAGCCCGTGACCGATCTCCACCAGGCCGTCGATCTGGTTCAGGGACACGTCGGGGTGTGCCTCGAGAATGATCTGCGCCGTTTCGGTTGGGCGTGACAGGGTGCTGCTCCAGGCCCGATCGATGGGGATGTCTTTGAGGAAATCGCGGGCGGCCGCGGCTTGACGGCGACCGTTCTCATTCAGCGGAATATCGATCTGCCCTTGGAAGCGGCCGGCTTTGTTCCAGTCGGTTTCGCCGTGGCGCACCAAAATCAGCCTGGCGTTTTTGCCTTTCTCCGGCAGCGGTTGCAGGTGTGTGGTGCTGTTCAGGCATTCGATCTGCACCTGGGGGCCGTTGTCTCCCGGCCGGATGTTGAAGACCGAAAGGGAGGTGTTGTCGACGCGGAGACGCCGGAAGCCGTGGTCGGGTTCCCCCAGCAGCACCAGCATCAGGCAGCGCAGGATGGCGTTGTGGGCCACCACCAGCACCGTGTCGTTGCCATCGATGGGATGGCGCTTCAGCAGGTTGGAGATGAAGCCCCGCGCTTGTTCCGTCAGCTCAGGAAGGGGCTTGTATGTCGAGCCATCCCGCCGTTGGAGCTCCAGCTCCATGGGGCGGTGCTTCCAGGTGCTGAAGGTCTCTGCTGATCCCTCCATGAGGTCGGTGATGGTCTGACCCGACCAGGGCTCCAGATCCACTTCCAGCAGTCCGTCATCAAAGACTGGATCTGGGGCCTGGCCGCCTTGGGTCTCCAGCAGGCTCGCCGTCGTCGCAGCCGCCCGCTGCAAAGGAGAGCTGTAGACGGCCTGGATGCTCACGTCCTGAAGCGAGCGGCCCAGGGCCCGGGCCTGCTCATGCCCCTCCTCGCTGAGGTTCGAGAGATCATCGCGGCCCTGGATCCGCCGTTCCTTGTTGAAACTGCTGAGACCGTGGCGGACCAGAAGAAGACGAAGGGGCACGGTTCAGCGTCAGGGCGCGGCCATCGTATGGAAGCGGCCTTTCGGGGGGACAATCGTGGGCAGTTGACGCCCGCTGGTGCCCAGTTCCCCACAACCGGTTTCCCCGCGCTGGAAGGGACTTCTGGCGGCCTTGTCCCTTGCTTTGGCCGGTTTCATCTGGTTGTCGGGCTTGATGGACAGCCTCTCGCGACCTTCGGTGGCACCGGCCCTGAGCCTTCAGCAGCAGGAGCTGACGCTTCTTGCTGAACCAGCGGTGCCGCCCCCGTTGCGGGGCGCTCTCCTGGGGGAGTCGCCGCGGGATGCGCTGCTCAAGGCCCTGGAGGGCATCAGCCCAGAGGAGCGCAATGAGCGGCAGCAACAGATGCTTCTGCTGTTGCAGGGCCAAGGTTCCGCATCAGCGGAGCTCGATCGCCAAGGCGACGACCCGTTGCTCCAGCAGTTGCATTGCGAAGCGGGCGCCTCTGACCCGACGCTCTGCATCGATGCTGCAGCCGCGGGGCAAGCGGCGTTCCGTTTGGCCGTCAGCACGGTGCTGCCCCTGGTGACGGCCCTGCTCGGTGGACTGTTGCTGCTTGGTCAGGCCTGGCGTCTGCTGCGAGGTCGGCTGATGGCCTGGCCCGATGTTCAGGGGCCGGAGCTGACCCTGGTTGACATGGCCCTGCTGGTGGCCGGTGGCTTTGTGGTGATCAGTGCTGTTGGCGTTCCGCTGGTGGCGTTTCCGTTGGTGGGTGCACTGACGGCGGGGCTGGGCAGCCCTCGTCGTGAAGCCGTGAGTGTGGTGATCAACTACGGCGTGATGGCTCTGCCGAGCCTGCTGATCCTCTGGCGGCAACTGCGGTCGCTGCCCAGGGAGAGGGCACCGCTGGGGGGATGGATGCAGTGGCGTGTGCGTCCGCTGCTTTCAGCTCTGCGGGATGCCCTGGCGAGCTGGTTGATGGTGACGCCGGTGGTGATGCTCACGGGGTGGTTGCTCATGCGCCTGGTCGGTGATCCCGGGGGCAGCAATCCGCTGTTGGAGTTGGTGCTCGGCAGCCGTGATCCGCTTGCCCTGGCCTTGCTTGCGCTCACTGCGGTTGTGCTGGCTCCGCTGTTTGAGGAGACGATCTTCCGCGGTGCCTTGCTGCCGGTGTTGGCGACCCGGCTCGGTCCCCTCCCGGGGGTCCTGCTCAGTGGCCTGTTGTTTGCCATGGCCCACATCAGTGTTGGCGAGTTGGCGCCGCTCACGGTTTTGGGGGTTGGGCTTGGTTTGGTGCGGCTGCGCAGCGGACGCCTGTGGCCCTCGGTGCTGATGCATGGGCTGTGGAACGCCGTGACGTTCCTGAACCTGCTGCTGCTCTGAGCCTTGCCCGGCCTTGCTGCAGGTGGTTCACTGGCTTATTCGCCTGTGATCCCGGTGGTTGCCGCTCCGGAACAGCGTGCATCGACCACGGCTTTCGAGCTGATTCAAGGGTCACTGTCCTCCGGACGCATTGCACGACGCTCCCCTCTCCTTGGAGGGCTCCATCGCCTGATGGACGGCACGCTGCTGGGATTGATTGCTGCGGTTGCCGTTCTGGCTGGTCTCACGCTGCACTGGCAGCATCGCTGGACCCTGTCCTTCCGTTTGCTGGAGGCAACACGCACCCAGGCGCATCGATTGACGGAATCAACCGCTGTGATGGAACAGCATCTGTTGCTGCGTTCGCAGCAGCCCAACCGCCTGGTGCCAACACAGGTGGCCAATCTGGTGCATCTTGATCGCCCCGATCCGGGCGCGTTGCAAACCTCCGCCTCCTCGCCCATGACATCGCTCCGCGCCCTGGGGAATCAGCCCATTCGGGCCGGCTACTGATGACGCGGGCGTCGGGGCGTCGACCCATTCGTTCGCGCCGCTCCCGCGCGCGGGTTGTTTCCCTGACCCAGGTTCCCCCCAAGCGGTTGTGGATCATCTTCTGGATCCTGGCGGCAGGTTTGCTGGGGCTGGTGGGTCGCATGGCCTGGCTGCAGTTGGTGCAGGCCCCCGACCTGGAACAGCGGGCCCGTCAGCTGCAAACGCAGCGCATCCAGCCCCTGGGGCAGCGGCGTCCGATTGTTGATCGCACCGGCCGTTTGGTCGCGATGGATGAAAAGCGGTTTCGGCTTTGGGCCCATCCCCGCTACTTCAACATGCCTGGGGATGATCCCAATGCTGTTCGCCCTGCTGAGGATGTTGCGGTGGTGTTGGCGGATCCGTTGGCCCGCCCGGCTTCTGAGCTTCTGGCAGCCATGGGAACCCGCGCCTCGGGGATCAAATTGGCCGAAGAGCTTGATCCTGAAGCGGCCGATCGCATCCGTGCGCTTGGAATCAGCGGCCTGGATCTCGAGGCTTATCCCCAGCGGGTGTATCCCCAAGCGTCGTTGTTCGCCAACGTGGTGGGCTTCCTCAATGCGGAGCGGGAACCTCAAGCGGGACTTGAGCAGAGCCGTGATGGTGATCTTGCCCGCCATGAGCAGACCCGATACCTCCGCCGTGGAGCCGATGGCACACCGTTGCCAGCCAATCTCGCTCCTGGAGCCTTCTATGGCGATGATTTACGGCTTCAGTTGACGCTGGATTCCAGGCTTCAGCAGGTGGCCTTAACCGCTTTGGCTGAGCAGGTCGCCAAGTGGAAGGCCCAGAAAGGTGCCGCGATCGTGATGGATGCCACCAATGGTGAGCTGTTGGTGCTCGCATCGACACCCACCTACGACCCCAACCGCTACTGGGATTTCCCCCCCGGGCGGTTTCGGGAATGGTCTGTTCAGGATCTCTACGAGCCGGGCTCGACGTTCAAGCCAATCAATTTGGCGTTGGCACTTCAGGACGGTGCCATTCAGCCAACCGATCGGGTGAACGACATCGGGCAACTCACCATCGGAGGTTGGCCGATTTACAACCACGACAAGCGGGCCAATGGTCTGGTGGATTTCGCCACCGTCCTGCAGGTGTCGAGCAACGTCGGCATGGTCCAGGCCATGCGTCGTCTCGACGACGACGCTTACTGGAACTGGATGGAGCGTCTCGGCATCAATCAGCGTCCCGACACCGACCTTCCTGGCGCGGTTGCAGGACAGCTCAAAAGCAAGGAGCAGTTCACCACTCAGCCGATTGAGCCGGCGACCACGGCATTTGGTCAGGGTTTTTCACTCACACCAATCAAGCTGGTGCAGCTTCACGGGATGCTGGCCAACGGGGGCAAGTTGATCAGTCCCCACATCACCCGTGGTTTCCGCTCGGGTGATGCTTTGGCACCGGCGGCGGCACCCAGTGGTCAGCAGTTGCTGAAGCCGGACGTCACCCGCACGGTGCTCCAGTGGATGGAATCTGTTGTGGACAAGGGCAGTGGCAAAGGTGTGAAAACTCCCGGTTATCGGATCGGCGGCAAAACAGGAACGGCACAGAAGGCCCTGAATGGGATTTATCTGCCCGGCGCAAAAATTTGCAGTTTCGTGGCCACCTTGCCCATCGAGAATCCCCGTTACGTGGTGTTTGTCGTGGTGGATGAGCCCCAGGGGGACAACGCCTATGGATCCACCGTGGCCGTTCCCGTCGCCAAGCAGATCATTGATGCCTTGCTGGTTGTCGAGCGCATTGCACCGTCAAAACCTGCTGAATTGAACAAGCTTTTGAACAGCTGACGCACCAAAAAGCGCCGCTACGTTACGGGTATTGAGCCGACGTACATCATGGCTAGCCTGCTCGATCAGCTTTCACAAATGACCGTGGTCGTTGCCGACACGGGTGATCTGGAGGCGATCCGCAAGTTCACCCCTCGGGATGCCACCACCAACCCCTCGTTAATTCTTGCGGCCGCTCAGATCCCGGCCTACCAGAGCCTGATTGATGAGGCTCTGCGCTCATCGCGAAAGTTGATCGGCAGCGATGCGCCGGTGGAAGACGTGGTGCGGGAAGCCCTTGATGAAATCAGTGTGATCTTCGGGAAGGAGATTCTCAAGATCGTTCCCCGTCGTGTGTCGACGGAGGTGGATGCTCGGTTGAGTTTTGACACCGACGCCACGATTGAAAAAGGGCGAAAGCTGATTCGTCTGTACAACGATGCTGGCATCAGTAACGATCGCGTTCTGATCAAAATCGCCTCCACCTGGGAAGGCATCAAGGCCGCTGAGGTGCTGGAGAAAGAGGGGATTCACTGCAATCTCACCTTGCTGTTTGGTTTCGGTCAGGCGGTGGCCTGCGCCGAAGCGGGCGTCACCCTGATCTCCCCCTTCGTTGGGCGCATTCTTGATTGGTACAAGGCAGAGACCGGTCGCGACTCGTACCCCGGACCGGAGGACCCCGGGGTGATTTCGGTGACCAGGATCTTCAACTATTACAAGACCCACGGCTACAGCACGGAGGTGATGGGGGCGAGCTTCCGCAACATTGATGAGATCACCGAGCTGGCCGGCTGTGATCTGCTCACGATCTCACCCAAGTTGTTGGATCAGCTGCGGGAGAGTGATGCTGTGCTGACCCAGAAATTGGATGCAGCCAACCCCACCGATGGCGAAGCCAAGATCCATGTCGATCGCGCCAAGTTCGATGCCCTGATGCAGGACGACCGGATGGCCACCGACAAACTCACGGAAGGCATCAAAGGCTTCAGCAAGGCGATTGAAACCCTGGAGCATCAACTCGCCCATCGTCTTGCGGAACTGGAGGGTGGCTCTGCCTTTCGCCATGCCGTTTCTGAGATCTTCATGCTCAACGACATGAACGGCGATGGTTCGATCACCCGAGATGAATGGCTCGGCAGTGATGCCATCTTTGACGCTCTGGATCAGGACCATGATGGTCTGATCTCCCAGGAGGATGTGCGCCAAGGCTTCGGGGCTGCTCTGGCTCTGACCTCCGTCTGATTCGCGCGTCACCCCCTGTCTATGCATGCGCTCGACACCATGCGTGCTTTGGCCAGCAAGGCCGAAGTAATCCGTTTAAAGCAGGGGGAGGTCCTGTTTCGTACGGGAGAAACCGGCACCTGCATGTATGGCCTGCTGGAAGGATCGGTGCAGCTCACCTGGATCGATTCGGCAGGCCATGAGGGGCATGAAGACATCCCCGTGGGCCATGTGTTCGGTGCGGGGGCCTTGGTGATGGAAGACCATCAGCGCTTGAGCAGAGCCACGGCCATCAGTGATTGCCGTTTGATTGCCATGAATCGCGAGAAGTTCCTGTTCGCGGTTCAAGAGACGCCGATGTTTGCGGTGCAACTGCTCGCATCCATCGATGCGCGTTTGCGGGACATCAAGTTGGCTGAGGGATGAGCGGCGAGCCGATTTTTAAAGCGAAAACGGCATAATTCCGCAAGTTCAGGTCTGCCTTGGTGCACAGCCGTCCCCTGCGTCTGGCACTTCAACTGGGCTTGTTCCAGCTCAGCCTGGGAATCCTCGGCGTCCTGATCCTGGGACTGCTGAACCGCCTGTTGATTCAAGACATCCAGGTGCCGGCCGTGCTGGCAGCTGTTGCTGTTGGTGGTCAGCAGCTGATGGGGTTCACCCGCGCCTGGTTCGGCCATCGTTCCGATCGCATCCCCCCCAGCCGGCTGCGGCGCACCCCCTTCATCGTGATCAGCTCCCTGGCGATCGCCCTGTTGTTCGGCGTGGCCTGCAAGCTGGTGCTGCGCTTGGCCACCAGCATGGAGGCCTCCGGCGGTGAGCTCAATGGGTTGCTGATTGGCCTGCTGATCCTTGTGTTTGTGGCGATCGGCACGGCGATTGCCGCTGGTGGAACAGCCTTTTCGGCTTTGATCGCCGATCGCACCACGGAAGCCGAACGGCCGCGGGTGCTGTCGGTGGTGTGGGGGATGCGTCTGCTGGGGGTGTTGCTGGGCAGTGTTCTGGTGAATCAGGTCTTCGGCAGTGCCTGTGCGGCCGATGCCAGCCGCAGCGCTGTTCTGGCCGGACTTCAGCGGTTGTCGGTGGTGACGCCGGTGGTGTTGCTGGGGCTGGGGGTGGTGTCGGTGTTCGGTGTGGAACGCCGCATCACAGGCTTGATGGCGCCGGTGGGGGCGGAACCCCCCGATGTTCCCCAGCGGTTGGACTTGCCCCAATTGCTCTTGAAACTGCGCACCATCCCCCAGGCGGGGCGTTTTCTCGGGGTGCTCTGCCTGTTCACCTTCAGCATGTTTCTCAACGATGCGGTGTTGGAGCCCTATGGCGCCGCCGTCTTTGGCATGAGTGTTTGTGCCACCACCTCGCTGAATGTGTTGATTGCCCTGGGTTTCTTTGGCGGCTTGGGGCTCAGTGGGTTCTGGTTGATTGAGCGTGTCGGCAACATCCGCACCGCCCGGGTGGGTGCGGTGCTGGCTGCGTTGGCTTTGCTGTTGATGCTGTGGGCTGGGGCGGAGCAGTCGATCCCCCTGTTGCGGGCTGCCGTTGGTTTGTTTGGTTTGTCGCTTGGGGTGTGCATGAATGCCTGCCTCTCCTTGATGTTCAGCTTTGTGCAGCCCGGCCGCACGGGCTTTCTCCTGGGCATCTGGGGTGCCGGCTATGCCTATTCCTGCGGCCTGGCCACCATCAGTGGCGGCGGGCTGCTCACCTTGTTCCGGGCCTGGAATGGCGGGGATCTTTTTGGTGCCTACGGCGGGGTGTTTGCCCTGCAGATGATCTGTTTCCTGGGAGCCGTGTTGATGATGCGGCGTCTGGATGTGGTGGGTTTTCGTGAAACGGTGAAAACCCGCTTCAGCGATGTGATCGAGATGGCTGTTGATTGAACCTTGGTTGGAGCATCGGATCCACTAGAAACAGATCTCTTGTTGGGCTGTGAATGACAGCGCTGCAGATCGTCTGGTTCAAGCGTGATCTGCGGATTGTTGATCACCGGCCCTTGCTGGCTGCTGCGGAACGTGGCCCTGTGTTGCCGTTGTATGTGGTGGAGCCGGAATTGTGGCAGCAGCCCGATGCCTCGGAGCGGCAGTGGCTCTTCTGCCGGGAGTCGCTTGTGGAGTTACGCCAGGCCCTGACGGATCTGGGCCAGCCGTTGGTTGTTCGCAGTGGTGTTGTGGTGCAGGTGCTGGAGCGGGCCCGGCGCCAGTTCGGCATCGATGGGCTGTGGAGCCATGAGGAAACCGGCAACGGCTGGTCCTACCAGCGCGACAAACGCGTGGGGGGCTGGGCCCGTCAGCACGGCATCGCCTGGACGGAAATCCCGCAGTTTGGGGTCACGCGCCGGATGCGCAGCCGCAATGGCTGGGCCAAGCGCTGGGAGGCTCAGATGGCGGAGACCATCACGCCAGCGCCGGCCGCGTTGCAACCGCTGGAGGGTATTGCTCCCGGCGTGATCCCGGCGCGGCCTTGTTCAGATCTGCCGTCGGATGCGTGTCCGCAGCGTCAGACCGGTGGTCGCTCGATCGGTCTGGGGGAATTGCGCGATTTTCTGCGGCACCGGGCCCCGCGCTATCCACGGGCGATGTCGAGTCCCAACACCGCCTTCACCGGTTGTTCTCGGCTTTCGGCATACCTCACCTGGGGTTGCCTCTCGATGCGGGAGGTGCTGCAGACCAGTCGCAACCACAGCGGCCGTGGTGTCAGCAGCTTTGAATCACGCCTGCACTGGCATTGCCACTTCATCCAGAAGCTGGAGGATCAGCCGGCGATTGAATTCAGCGATTTCCATCCCTTCATGCGGGGCATTCGCTCAGCGGATGCCGAGCGTTTGACGGCCTGGAGCGAAGGCCGCACCGGTGTTCCCTTTGTGGATGCCTGCATGCGCGCTTTGCAGGCCCATGGCTGGATCAACTTCCGCATGCGGGCGATGTTGATGTCCTTCGCCAGCTACAACCTCTGGCTTCCCTGGAGGGACAGTGGTCTGCATCTGGCCCGTCAGTTTGTTGATTACGAACCGGGGATCCACTGGAGCCAGTGCCAGATGCAGTCGGGCAGCACCTCGATCAACACAATTCGGATTTACAACCCGATCAAGCAGGGCATGGACCACGATCCCCAGGGGTTGTTCATCCGTCAGTGGTGCCCTGAACTCATGGATGTGCCCTCGATTCACATCCATGAGCCCTGGATGCTGGGTGGTGGCATGCCGGCACCGATCGTTGATGTCACCGCATCGATGCAGGAGGCCAAAGATCGCATCTGGGAGATTCGTCGATCAGCCGGTTTTGATCGCCATGCCGATGCGATTCAGCGCAAGCATGGCTCTCGCAAGGCGGGCTTAAAGCCAACAACCACTCGCCGCCGGCGCAAACCTCAGCAATCCGACAACGGCAGCCAGCAGCTCAGCCTCGGTCTTTAGTTGCGCTGGAGCAGCAGCCGTTTGATCACCCGTTGGGCGATGTCGCCATAGCCCATCTCCCCGGAGAGAATCTGTGCTATCCGCCGTGGTGCGGTGGGCCGCTTGATCCCCAGCTGATACCCCACACCGGGGAAGCGATAGAACACCTGGGCAATGCGCCGACCCCAGGCCATCGACTCCCCCCAGCGCTCCCGCATCGTGCGGCTGTAGCCCCGCAGATCCCGGCTGTCGCCTCGAAGCCATTGGCTCAGATGTCCAGCTGCTTCGCAGCCACTCATCAGGGCGGGCCGTAGACCTTCCGCCAGAAATGGGTCGCAAAGTGATGCCGCATCGCCCACCACCACGATGCCGTTGCCATCCAGACGGTGATGGCCGTTCCACACCCGCAGTTGCCCACGCTGACGGATGCCGGCATCGGCGGCGAAGCCCAGATCCGGCAACAGTTGAGCCAGCACCTGCTCTGGGTCGGCATCCTGCTTGCCGATGAAGCTGCCCACACCGATATTCACACCACCTGCGAGGGGAAAGGCCCAGGCGAAGCCCTGTTTCACCAGGCCGAATTCAAAACGGGTGGTGCCATCGCTGAGCTTGCCTTGACCCTCGAGTCGCACCGACATGGTGGTGGCCATCTGGGGTTGTTTGGCTCCCAGGCCGAGCCGTTGGGGCCAAGGGGACCCCGAACCGTCGGCGATCACCACGGCCCGCCCCTGCCAATGGCGTCCATCGGTTGCCGTGACGTGCCATACGTCTCTATGGCGCCGGATGTCATTGGCTTCAACGCCTGTAAGGCGTTCCGCCCCCGCCTGAATGGCCTGATCTGAGAGCAGTTGATCGAGCGTTTCGCGGCGCACGATCCAGAACGGTGCATCCCCTGGCAATTCGGCCACCACCGGATCCTCCAGGCACCAACTGAAATCCACGCGGCGGATCACCTGTTCCACAGCGGGCTCCAAAGAAAAGGGGAACCACTGCTGAACTGAGGCCGCCATGCCACCACCGCAGGGCTTGATTCGCGGCTCGGCGTCGCGCTCAAGCATCAGAACGTCATGGCCCGCCGATGCAAGATGCACGGCCGCTGCACCGCCAGCGGCCCCGGACCCGATGATCAGAACGTCGCGGGTCCGATCTGATTCGTTGCTCACACCTTGAGGATGTCGGCTTCCTTGGTGGCCAGGTGTTGTTCCAGTTCGGCGATGAATTTGTCGAGCGTTTTCTGAATGCTGTCTTGTTCGTCGCGGCTCTGGTCTTCGGAGAACTCCCCTTCTTTTTCCTGCTTCTTGATCTTGTCGATCGCATCGCGGCGCAGGTTGCGCAGGGCCACCTTGCCTTCTTCGGCGTACTTCGAAGCCAGCTTGCAGAACTCCTTGCGGCGCTCCTCGGTGAGGGGCGGCACGTTGATGCGGATGATCTTGCCGTCGTTGTTGGGTGTGAAGCCCAGCTCACTCATGGCGATGGCCTTCTCGATCGAGGCCAGGGCGCTGATGTCGAACGGTTGGATCTGGATGGTCTGGGAGTCTGGGGTCGACAGGGTCGCCAGCGACTTCAGCGGTGTGTCAGCGCCGTAGTACTCCACACTGATGCGATCCAGCAGGGAGGAATTGGCCCGGCCGGTACGGATCGTGTTGAAGTTGCGCTGGGTGGCCTCCACCGACTTGCGCATGCTGGCTTCGAGGTCCTGGGTCGACATGGTTGCTGAGGGAAGAGGCGTGCGAACTGGGTTGGCGTTGTTTAGGAGGGGTCGCCGATGCGGGACCCGATCGGTTCCCCGGCCACGGCTCTGCCGATGTTGCCAGGTTCAAACAGGTTGAAGACAACAATCGGGATGTTGTTGTCTTTGCAAAGGGCGATGGCGGTGCTGTCCATTACGCCCAGCTCGCCGCTGAGCACGTCTTGATAGCTGAGCTGCGCGTGCTTCACCGCGTCGGCGTGCTTGGCCGGGTCTTTGTCGTAGACCCCATCCACCTTGGTGGCTTTGAACACCACATCGGCATTGATTTCGGCGGCCCGCAGGGCAGCGGTGGTGTCGGTGGTGAAGAAAGGGTTGCCGCAACCGGCGCCGAACACCACCACCCGGTTTTTCTCCAGATGCCGGATCGCCTTGCGACGGATATACGGCTCCGCCACTTCCTGCATGGCGATGGCGGTTTGCACCCGGGTGGGAACACCAGCCCTCTCGAGCCCGTCCTGGAGGGTGATGGCGTTCATCACCGTGGCCAACATGCCGACGTAGTCAGCTGTGGCTCTCTCCATGCCCGCTGCAGACCCCTTCAGTCCGCGGAAGATGTTGCCGCCGCCCACGACGATCGCCAGCTGGGTGCCATTGGCCACCACCTTGGCCACATCGGAAGCAATCGACTGAACAATGGCGGGGTCGATGCCATAGCCCTGAGATCCCATCAGAGCTTCGCCGCTGAGTTTCAGCAGGACGCGTGTGTAGGTCATCTACGGTCCAGATCCTTTCGACAGTAGCAAGCACTGGCACAAGCCTCTGATCGCCGCTTGGATGGGGAAACCGCGGCTGTTTGATGCCAGAGACCGATGCCACCCAAAGCGGTGTGATGGCCCGTCTCACGCTTTCAGCCTTGGAACGGGCCAGTCAGGATCCCGACTGCTGGCGTGAACCGGTGGTGCATCGCGCTCTGTTGGTGAGTGGGCTTTCGGTGCTCACCGCGGCCACCCGTCATCTTCAGGATGATCTCGAGGCGGCTGAAGCGGCCTGAGACCGACTGGTTCAACCCTTAAAACTCGATGCCCGCCTGGGCCTTCACCCCCTGTTCGCGGAAGGGGTGGTGCACCAGGGTCATCTCCGTCACCAGATCGGCTCGCTCCACAAGCTCGGCTGGTGCCCCCCTGCCGGTGACCGCAACGTGGGTGAGCTCCGGTCGCTCGTTCAATCCGGCGATCACCGTATGGGCCTCGATGTAGCCCAGTTTCAAGGCCACGTTCAGTTCGTCCAGCAGCACCAATTTCACGCTGGCATCGCGCAGATAGCCCAGGGCCGTCTGCCAGGCCGCCTCCACCAGTTGCTGATCCCGCTCTCGGTTCTGGGTTTCCCATGTGAAGCCTTCCCCCAGGGCATGCCAACTCACCTGATCACCGAAGGCTTGCAGTGCCCGTGCTTCGCCGGGCTCCCAGCCCCCCTTGATGAACTGAACAGTCGCCACCCGCTCGCCATGGCCAAGGGTGCGCAGCACCAGCCCAAGCCCGGCGGTGGTTTTTCCCTTGCCCTGGCCGGTGAACACCAGCACCAGCCCCTTCTCCTTACTTCGTTCCTCCACCCTTTGCTTCTGCACCTGCTGGCGCCGCTCCATCCGTTTGCGGTAACCGGCATCGTCGGTTTCTGGAGCGAGCTTGCCCCCCATGCCCAGTTCCGCGGCGGATTGATCGAGGTCGTTCGTGCTCATGGGGTGAGGGGGTGATGGTTCTATCGAGGCCGAGTGGCGGTGATGCGTTGCAGGGCCCGACCCGCCAGCAGCTCCTGGCTCACGCTGCTGAACCCGAGTTGCTCCAGCTCGGTGGGGAGGTCGTCCTCCAGCATGGCGGTGGCGGTGTCGGTTTCAAACAGGGCACAAAACAGTTGCTGGGGGAGCCTCAGCAAAGGCCCGGCTGGATGCAGATCCACAAGCACCAACCAGCCGCCCGGTTCTAGCAGCCGCAGGGCACTGCGCAGCACCCGTTTCCGATCGCTGCGGGGGAATTCGTGCAGGGCCACGCTCAGCTGGATGGCGCTGAAGCTGGCATCGGCCAGGGGCGGATCTTCGGCCAGCCCTTCCACCCGCTTCAGGTTTGGGTGGCGTTGGGCGGCCAAATCCAAGGCGCGGGGGGAGACATCGAGCCCCGTCACGGCATAGCCCGCCGCCAACCAAGGGGCCGCTGCTTCGCCACTGCCGCAGCAGAGATCCAGCACCGATGCGCCGGGCTTGAGATGGGGCTGCACCGCCTCGAGCCCGAGGCCCCGCAGGCGCTTTACCCCGCCAACACTCAGCGACGACACCGCTGTGACTGTGTCGTAAATCCAGCGGTAGCGGTAGGCCAGCGGCCTCAGAAATGAGGTCATCGTTGATGTGAAAAAAAGCAGACAGGGTGTTGTCAGGCCGGTTGCCGGGCCAGGGCTGCATCCACCGCCTGCTGCTGATCACGCCGGGTGATCCAGTGGTGATAGGTGCGGGTGTGGATCGTCACCGAGTGGCCCATCATCCTGGCGGCGACGGTGTCCGGCAGGCCGACATGAATGGTGCGCACCGCCCAGGCGTGGCGCAGGTCGTAGGGGGTGATCGGCAGGTCGTAGCGGCGGAACTGCTCACTTACGCGTCGTCCCACCTGCTGCAGGGTGGTCCGCCGCAGATCGGTCTGGATGGCTGGCAGAGCGGCCGGATTCTCCGCCAGCTCCTGCAACCCGAAGTGCTCGACCCAGTCGGGGTGGAACGGCCAGCTTTGGTGCTCACCGGTTTTGGTGGTGGGCAGCACTCGCAACACCTGATCTCCGCCCGCTGCCAGGGAGGAGCAATCGCAGAAGAACACCTCGTGGTTGCGCAGGCCGTAGGTGGCCATCAGGGCAAAGGCCAAGCGCCACTGTGGGTTGGGGATGCGGCCTGCGGCCTCGAGGATCTGCGGATCGGTGGGCAGCTGGCGGAACCGGGCCCGGTGCAGGCCATAGCCGCCGGCCTCCTGGCGCCAGTCCTCCGGTAAGGGCAGCTCCAGGTGCCGGGCCAGGGCGGCCAGGGCTGTGGCGCATTGCTGCCGGCTGCGGCTGCCGTCGTCGTAACTGGTCAGCGTCTGCATCAGCAGCGCTGGCTCCAGCGGCTGATCACCGCACTGACGCGCCAGTCGCCGGAGGTAGGGCAAATAGGCACTGGTCCAGGTGGTGCGACTGCTCGCCGGAGACCGGCGTCGGCGCGGGTCGGCAAAAAAGGCTGCTTCGAAGCCCTCGATGGCGGCCTGGATCCCGATCGAACGCCCTCTGGCCGTGGCGGCAGAGGAGGAGGCCGACCAGAGCATCCAATCAAAACTGCGCTGCTCCAGTTGCAACTGCACCAAGGCAGCGGTGCTGAGGGCCTGATTCAGTCCTGCTGCATCGGCCATCAGCCCCAGGCTGATCCGTTGCAGGCCCTTCCGGCTCGGATCCCCGCGCAACGGCAGAGACCCGCGCAGGTTCAGCCGCCGACCTCGCTGTTCGATGCGCAGGCCTGACCCCTGTGCCGCCAGCTGCGCATTGGCGGACTCCAGCGCACTTTTGAGCTCCATAAATGTGTCGTTGGAACCAAGGATCGCGTCCGTGGCGGCTACGCTCAACCCCCGAAAACCGTTCTGATCGGTATGTCTCGCGTCGGTGTCGTCCTGCTGAACCTGGGTGGCCCGGAGCGGATCCAGGACGTTGGCCCGTTTCTTTACAACCTGTTCGCCGATCCGGAGATCATTCGGCTTCCCAGTCCGGCGCTGCAGAAGCCGCTGGCTTGGTTGATCAGCACCCTGCGCAGTGGCAAGTCGCAGGAGGCCTATCGCTCCATCGGTGGCGGATCACCGCTGCGGCGCATCACCGAGCAGCAGGCCCGTGAACTCCAGAGCTTGCTGCGTCAGCGCGGCGTCGATGCCACCAGCTACGTGGCCATGCGCTACTGGCATCCGTTCACCGAATCCGCTGTGGCGGACATCAAGGCCGATGGCATGGATGAGGTGGTGGTGCTCCCCCTCTACCCCCATTTCTCGATCAGCACCAGTGGATCCAGTTTCCGTGAGCTGCAGCGCCTGCGTCAGGCAGATCCGGCCTTTGAGAAGTTGCCGATTCGCTGCATCCGCAGCTGGTTTGATCACCCTGGCTATGTGAAGGCCATGGCCGAGCTGATCGCGGCAGAGGTCCGCAACAGCGACGACCCCACGAAGGCCCATGTCTTCTTCAGTGCCCACGGTGTGCCGAAGAGCTACGTCGAAGAGGCGGGCGACCCCTATCAAAAAGAGATCGAAACCTGCACCGGTTTGATCATGAAGGAGTTGGCCGTTCAGATGGGCCACGAGAACCCCTTCACCCTGGCTTACCAAAGCCGTGTAGGTCCGGTGGAGTGGCTCAAGCCTTACACCGAGGAGGCCCTTGAGGAATTGGGGCAAGCCAAGACCAACGATCTGGTGGTGGTGCCGATCAGCTTCGTCAGCGAACACATCGAGACGCTTGAGGAAATCGACATCGAATACCGGGAGTTGGCCACCGAAGCCGGTGTGGTGAATTTCCGTCGGGTGCGCGCTCTCGACACCTATGCCCCCTTCATCGAGGGATTGGCGGATCTCGTGGCCACCAGCTTGCAGGGCCCTGAGGTGAGCCTTGATGCGGCGGCGGAGCTGCCCAACAAGGTGAAGCTCTATCCCCAGGAGAAGTGGGAATGGGGCTGGAACAACAGTTCCGAGGTCTGGAACGGCCGTCTGGCCATGGTTGGTTTTTCAGCCTTTTTGCTCGAGCTGATCAGTGGTCAAGGGCCGCTGCATGCCCTCGGCCTGCTCTGACCAAGCCAGGGGAGCTGCGGGCCCTTAACCTTGAGGGTCATTGACCCGTCGCTTCTGTGACTCTCACCTCAGCGTCTTCGGCCGTCACTGGGCAGCAGGCCGGTCACGGTGGCCAGAGAATGTCTGGGGCGACAGCACTGATGGATGCGTTGCGGCGCCATGGCGTCGACACGATTTTCGGCTACCCCGGCGGCGCGATTCTCCCGATCTACGACGCACTCCACATCGCCGAGAGCGAGGGCTGGGTGAAGCACATCCTGGTGCGGCATGAGCAGGCCGGCGCCCACGCGGCCGATGCCTATGCGCGTGCCACCGGCAAGGTGGGCGTTTGTTTCGGCACGTCGGGGCCGGGTGCCACCAACCTGGTGACCGGCATCGCGACCGCCCAGATGGATTCGGTGCCCATGGTGGTGATCACCGGTCAGGTGCCGCGTCCGGCGATTGGCACCGATGCCTTCCAGGAGACCGACATCTTCGGCATCACCCTGCCGATCGTGAAACATTCCTGGGTGGTGCGCGATCCGGCTGACCTCGCCTCCATCGTTGCTCAGGCCTTCCTGATTGCAGCCAGTGGTCGTCCGGGCCCCGTGCTGATCGACATCCCGAAGGATGTTGGCCAGGAGATGTTCGATTACGTGCCGGTTGAGCCCGGCTCGATTGTTCCCAAAGGCTTCCGCAAGCCTCAGCCCCCCCGGGATGAACCGATCCTGTCGGCGCTTCAGCTGATCGCCGAGGCGGAGCGTCCGCTGCTCTATGTGGGCGGTGGTGCGATCTCAGCCGGTGCTCACGACAGCCTGCGGGTGATCGCTGAGCGCTATCAGATTCCTGTCACCACCACCTTGATGGGGAAGGGTGCCTTCGATGAAAACGACCCTCTCTCGGTGGGCATGCTCGGCATGCACGGCACGGCCTATGCCAACTTCGCCGTCACCGAATGCGATCTGCTGATCGCTGTTGGCGCCCGTTTTGACGATCGGGTGACCGGAAAGCTCGACACCTTCGCCCCCCGGGCCCGGGTGATCCACTTTGAGATTGACCCGGCCGAAATCGGCAAGACCCGTCGCCCCGATGTGGCGGTGCTGGGTGATCTGGGCCTGAGCGTGGCGCGCTTGGTGGAGCTGAGCCTGCAGCAGCAGGTGCAACCCCGCACTTCTCCTTGGTTGGCGCGCATAGCCGAGTGGAAAGAGATCTATCCCCTCACCGTGCCTCCCACCGAAGGCCCCCTCTTCCCCCAGGAGGTGCTGCTCGCCGTTCGCGAGCTGGCACCGAATGCCATCGTCACCACGGACGTGGGTCAGCACCAGATGTGGGCGGCCCAGTACCTGCGCAATGGGCCCCGGAGCTGGATCAGCAGTGCCGGTCTTGGCACCATGGGCTTCGGCATGCCGGCCGCCATGGGCGCCCAGGTGGCGTGCCCCGATCGTCAGGTGGTGTGCATCGCGGGTGACGCCAGCATCCTGATGAACATTCAGGAGTTGGGAACCCTGGCGGCCTATGGCCTTCCGGTGAAGGTGGTGATCGTCAACAACCACTGGCAGGGCATGGTGCGTCAGTGGCAGGAGAGCTTCTACGAGGAGCGTTATTCCGCCTCCGACATGCTCAATGGCATGCCGGACTTCGTGGCTCTCGCCCGCTCCTTCGGTGTGGACGGCGTGCACATCCGCGAGCGGGACTCGTTGAAGCGTGATCTCGAGGCGGCGCTCAAGGCCCCTGGCCCGATGTTGATCGACATCCACGTGCGTCGTGGTGAGAACTGCTATCCGATGGTTCCCCCGGGCAAAAGCAATGCTGAAATGGTGGGCCTTCCGGCTCCCATGCCGGTTCTCAACGCCCCGACCTCTTGATTCGTCTTGTCTTAATCGGCGTTCTGCTGCTGCTTTGGGCCGTACCGGTGCAGGCTGCAGAGGTGCTTCAGGTGCGCAGCAGTTCCCTGCTGCAGGTGGGAGACCACAACCGCACCTACACCGTTGCCCTGGCCTGTTCAGCCGTTGATGCAAGCCAGGAGGCCGAGGCCACCGCATGGCTGCGTCAGGAACTGCCGCGCCGTCGCAAGGTCAATCTGCGGCCGGTTGGCTCCAGCGAGGGGCAGCTGATGGCCCGGGTGACACCGATCGGTGCTGAGCGTGACCTGAGCACCGGGTTGATTGCCGCTGGTTTGGCTAGCAACAGCTGTGGGGGCGATGGCTGATAACCGCATTGCCCGGGGCATTGTCTTGGTGCCCTGTCTGCTGCTGGGGGGTGCCTTTCTGGCCACAGCGGCCTGGGGGCAGGGCGCCGCAGCTGAAAACCGCACCCTGGCCATCGGCATCGGTGCTGGCTTGCTTTTGGCAGGTTGGTTGTCCCAGTTGGGTGGCGGCTCAGACGGTGGGCCTGAATCCTCTGTGACAAAACCGGATGAGTCCGACTCCTCTCCCTAATTTGCGGGGATCGGGTTGCTTCCCTCCGATCCCATGTCGAAGCCTGAGTGGCGACGTTTGCCTTGGCTGTCGTGGTGTGTTGTTGCAGCCACGCTCATCGGCTGCCAGTCGATCGTGGCCAGTGGCGTCAGCCGCCCAAGGCTGGCGGTGCTGCTGCCGATGGGGCACCGCGATGCTGAATTGCGGCACAACTTCCTCCAGGGCTTTCGTCTGGGGCAGGCGTCGGTGGAGGCCTGTGGAGAGCCCTTCCCGCAAGTTGCCTGGCATGGGACCAACTCCGGCGATGCTCCCGATCCGCAGCTGATGCCATCGACGGAGCTCAAGCTGCTGGTGGCTCCCCCGTCTGCGGATCTGCGGGCCTTTGCCGCCTTCGCTGACGAGCGGGATCTCACCGTTCTGCTTCCCTATCAGCGTGGACAGTCGTTGGACACCCTGCGCGGGCTGGAAGGCCGTGAACGGCTCTGGCCGCTGGTTGCTTCCCGCCAGGAGGATCTCAAGGCGATGGTGGAGGCGGCGATGGAGGCTGGCTGGGGACGGGCGATGGTGGTCGAAGACCCTTCTGCCCTTGAGTCCACCAGCTCCAAGGCCTTTGTGGAGCTGTTCAAGGCCGCTGGCGGCATTGTTGAGAGCTACGAAGCACAGCCCATCCAGCGGGTGGATCCCAGGAACAACGGGCGTCTGCAACGGTTCAAGGACGACATGGCCTGGTCTTGGGTGCCCACCGTTGTGGTGGCTGATGCTCCGAACGGTCCCCTCTCCCGAGAGCTGCGGGCTGAGCAGCAGCAGGGGCGCTTCGGCGGTGGTGCACCGCAGGCGCCGAACTGGATTTGGCTCACCGAGGCGGAAGACCTGCAGGACGCGCCCGCGCTGCCCTGGCAACAGCTTGGGTTGCAGCACCCAGCCCGTGGGGCGGCCTAGGCTGAGTTTCAACAGGACTTCCAGCAGTCCACCGGCAAGGCTCCATCGTTGCTCGCGGGGGCGGGCTTTGATGCAGCTCGGCTGTTGGCCTTGGCCGATGCAGCACCCTTGCCGTTGTCCGCTGACGGGGGCATCGATGCGATGGGTTGGTTGGACCCTGATCAGAAGGAGGTTGTTCCGATTTGCCAGGCCTTTGATCAGCGTCGCCGCGGGGAGCGTCTTCGACTGAAGGCGGTGGCAAGTGATTCTCGCTTTCGTGCTGGCCTGGCACCATCGGGCCAGGACATGGCCGGTCTGATCGAATGAGGTCTGGGGACACGACCTCGAGATGCTGCGCCTGAGTGAACTGAAGCTGCCCCTGGACCATGGGGAGGAAGCGCTGCAGGAGGCGGTGCTCAAGCGTTTGAGGATTCCGCCGGATCGTCTTCTGGGTCAGACCCTGGTGAAGCGCAGTGTTGATGCGCGGCGTCGCGACCGGATTCAGCTGATTTACAGCGTGGATGTGCAGGTGAAGGGTGAAGCCGCCCTGTTACGGCGCATCGGCAACAAAGGCCGGGTGCGTCTGGCTCCAGACACCCGCTACCGGTCTGTGGGTCATGCCCCCGATGGCTTCCCCTTGGATGCGGCCGATCGGCCTGTGGTGGTGGGGGCAGGCCCCTGCGGTTATTTCGCTGCTCTGCTGTTGGCACAGATGGGGTTCCGACCGCTGTTGCTGGAACGGGGTCAGGCCGTGAAGCAACGCACCGCTGACACCTTTGGCTTCTGGCGGGGCACCAGCCCCTTCAACCCGGAATCCAATGCCCAATTCGGTGAGGGCGGAGCCGGCACCTTCTCCGACGGCAAGCTCTACAGCCAGGTGAGCGATCCCGAGCACTACGGCCGCAAGGTGCTGGAGGAGCTGGTGGCCTGTGGTGCCAGCGAGGAGATCCTCACGCTGCACCGTCCCCATATCGGCACCTTCAAACTCGCCACGGTCGTGCGCGGCTTGCGGGCTCGGATCGAAGCCCTTGGTGGTGAGGTGCGCTTCAACAGCCGAGTGACACGTCTACGGCTCAGCCCCAGCACCGGAGAGAAACCACACCAGCTCGATGGATTGGTGCTGGCTGATGGGACGGAGATGTCCTGTCGCCATCTGGTGCTGGCCCCCGGTCATTCGGCGAGGGACTGCTTTGAAATGCTGGATGAGATCGGGGTGCAGCTGCAGCGCAAACCGTTTTCCGTGGGCGTGCGGATTGAGCATCCGCAGCACCTGATCGATGCAGCCCGCTGGGGGGAGGCGGCGGGCCATCCGCGTCTCGGGGCCGCCGAGTACAAGCTGGTTCACCATGCTGAAAACGGCCGCTGCGTCTACAGCTTCTGCATGTGTCCCGGAGGATTTGTGGTGGGTGCCACCTCGGAGGAAGGCCGGGTGGTGACCAATGGCATGAGCCAGCACTCCCGCAACGAGCGCAACGCCAACAGCGGTTTGGTTGTGGCTCTGGACGCCGATGACCTGGCACCGTTTGAACGCTTCCCCGGAGATCCGCTGGCGGGGATTGCTCTGCAACGGGAGCTGGAGGAGCGCGCCTTCAGGCTTGGAGGGAGCAGTTACGCCGCACCGGCGCAGCGGTTGGAGGATTTCCTGGCTGCCTGTCCCTCCACACGTCTGGGTGGCATCGCCGCGTCGTATCAGCCGGGTGTGCAGCCCGCCGATCTGGATGACCTGCTCCCTGCTGCCATCGTTGAGGCCTTGCGGGAGGCGTTGCCGGCCTTTGCCCGCAAGCTGAAGGGGTATGACCACCCCGATGCGGTGCTCACCGGCGTGGAAACCCGCACGTCATCGCCCGTGCGGATTCCCAGGGATGAAACGTTGGAATCGCTCAATGTGAAGGGGCTGGTGCCCGCGGGTGAAGGGGCGGGCTATGCCGGCGGCATCCTCTCGGCCGGAATCGATGGCATTCGAGCTGCTGAAGCCTTGGCCATTCAGATCCTGAGGACCAAGCCTGTTTAAGTTTCAGCTGCAGACGGGGGCTTGCGCCACGATTCCGCTCCACTGAACGGCTTTCACCTGATCCCGTCGCCAGGAATGGAACAGCTCGGGTTCACTGACGGTGCACAGCGGGCAGTGGGCGATCCGTTCGCTGAGGATTCCTGCGCCCTGGAGCTGCACTCTGGCGGCCGTTCGAATGTCCAGGCGATGCCGCCCCGGCTGCTCATCCGGTAGCAGGGCCCCTGCATCGGATAAGGAAGCCTCGTTGGGGACCGCGGCGCTGACGGCCTCCACCACCTCGTCGCCCACCTGGTAACAGGGGCCGCTGACAGCCGGACCCAGGGCAACGACCAGATCCTCCCGCCGCGCACCCCGCTCCACCAATTGATCCAGGGCCGTGATCAGGATTCCAGCCGCCACCCCACGCCAACCGGCATGACAGGCCGCGGCATGCCCGGTGCCGGGATCCGCGATCAGAACCGGGGTGCAGTCAGCGCCGCACACCCAGAGGCTCTGGCCTCCGCGATCACTCACCAGGCCATCGGCTTCAGGCCAGGGATCCTGAAGGGCGTCGCTGGCGTTGAGGACGATCCCACTGTGAATCTGCTGCGGCCGGTGGACGCTGATGCCGGCGCTGACGTACCCCGCCAGTTCATCAGGTCCACGGCCGTGCCAGAGCCGGGTGAAAAAGCCGTGCTCGAACCCTTGCTCGTGAAGCAGATCGCTCTGGAGGTAATAGCCCCCGTAACAACCGATCCAGGTCCAGCCTTTCAACGTGTTGAAGCGGCTGTCTGGTCGATCAAACGGCCCGTCTTTCATCAGCCCTGCCGTCAGGCCATTGGGATGTCCCGCAGCATCCAGAAACCACCGAAGGTCTGTTCTTCGGGGCTGGACTGGATGGCGATGAATTGGAGGCCGCGCACCTGCTGCTGCGAAGTGGCCAGGGCTTCGGCGATTTCAGCGGCGATGCCTGGCTCCAGGTCGCTCACCAGCCAGCGGTCGTCCTGACCAGCCTCCAGCACCAGCTGGCGGTCTTCAACGATCATCCGCACGGGCTCAAGACCCCCCAACCAGCCCGCCATGGCGAGGGAGCGGCTTTGGCTGAACAGGCGCAGACCCGGCACAGAGGCTTCGGGGTCGATGCCATCAGGCACGTGCAGCAGCCCGCTGAAACTCATCGGCCATTCCGATGCCTCCAGCAGCAGGCTCGCCGGCAGGGCGGCCCAGCTCCAGGCGTCGCCTTGAACTTCCTCCGGCAGGGGCACCGGAGGGGTTGGAACGGGCGCCGGCGGCGGTGCCAATGGGCCCGCCATGAAGCCCTCCTCCTCGGGATAAACCTCCCTCTCGCGTTGTTGAAGCCAGTCGAGCAGGGCAAACGTTCGGCGACTGGGAATCACCTCGAGCTCTTGTTCGGCTGCGGCGCGCTGCACCATGGTGCGCATCGAACTGCGCCAGCAGCGCAGGCGCACGGGAGAACCCCAGCCCCCGCTGGCGGATGCCTCCTTGGCTTCTGCCAGGGCTTGGCTCAACCAAAGCGAGTTCACCTCACCAGAGGGGCACACCTTGGCGAAGCGAAAGGGCACTGCATCGCCCGTTGCGGCAGGGGTGGAGGTGATCAGCAGTTCCCAACGCTTGCGGCCATCGGCCTCAAGGATGGGTCGGGAGTAGAAGTCGAGTTCCCAGTCTTCGGCGGCTGTCAGGGCAGCAGTGCTCATCCGGCGGACTGCTCCTGCTGTTTCAGGGTGTTCTGGGCGCGGCTGGCGCGATCGGCGGCTTCAGCCATCACTTTGTCTCTTTCGATCAGAAGCTCTCCAGGAGGACCCTCCAGCAGGGCAGTGTTGAGGCCGATCCGTCCGCGGCCAGGGTCCAGTTCCGTGATCAGGGCCGACACGCGGTCGCCCTGGTCGAATACCTCACGGATGGAGCGCAGGCTGCCATTGGTGATGGCTGATTGGTGCAGCAGTCCGCTGATGCCACCGAGGTCGATGAAGAGGCCGTAGGGCTTCACCGCAGCAACCTGGCCTTCCACCAATTGGCCCACTTCCAGATCCTGGAAGCGTTCCGCAACAGCAGCCCGTTTTTCGGAGAGCACCAGCTTGCGCGTCTCTGAATTCACCTCGATGAAGGCCACCCCCAGGGTCTTGCCCACCAGCTCCTGGTGGTTTTCACCGTTTTGCAGCTGTGAGCGGGGGATGAAGCCCCGCAGCCCTTCGAGATCGCAGGTGACACCACCGCGGTTGAAGCCATTGACGATGACCTGCACCACCTTCCCTTGCTTCTCCAGCTCCTTGACCCGGTCCCAGCTCTTGCGCAGCTCCAGGGCACGACAGCTGATCGTGACCATTCCATCAGCGTTCTGCTCACGGGTCACGAGAACTTCAACCTCCAATCCCTTGGGGAAGCGCTCTCGGAAGTTGGTCACAACACCCAGGCCCGCTTCGCTCTTGGGCATGTAACCCGGGGCCTTGCCGCCGATATCCACATACACGCCATCGCTTTCGATGCCGATCACCGTGCCCTTGATCACCTCTCCGGTGGTGCCAACCGGGGCGTTTTCGTCCAAGGCGGCGAGGAAGGCTTCTTCATCGAAATCGAAGTCGTCCACGCTGCGCGGCTGATTGCGCTGCTCCTTCCTGGGTTGCTGATCCGGCGCACCCATCAGGTCGGCCATGGTCATGCCTTCCATGGCCCCCATGTCGAACAGAGCGTCGTCATCCCTTCCTGGTGACGAGGCGGGTTCCTGCTGGACCGGTCGCGGAGGGGTGGCGAGACCCGCCCGTTCCTCAAGGATGCGTGCCTTTTCCGCCGCAGCCTCTGCTGCGGCCCGTGCTTCAGCCGCTTCCCGAGCCAGCTTTTCCTGCTCCTCGCGGCGGTTGATCTGCATCACCTGCAGCGGTTTTGTCGCTGCCGGCTTCGGTGCCTTGGGGCGGTTGGGCTGCGGACTGCCGGCTGCGGGCATGGACCAAGGGGCTTGTCGATCGCCCATTTTGACAGGCTGGGCTGGGATCAGCAGCCTCGTGCCCGGGCAACTCCATGGACCAGCTCCGCAAGCGATTTGATCAGTTGACGTGGCCCGAGGCCAGCCAAGCTGCCTCCCGACCTGGTGCGACGGTGATTTGGCCGTTTGGAGCCTGTGAGCAACACGGCCCCCAACTGCCGTTGTCAACGGATGCGGTATTTGCTGAAGGTATCCTCGATTCCGTGCTTGCCGGGCTTGAGACAGCTCTGCCGGTATGGCGATTGCCTTGTCAGGCCATCGGCTTTTCGCCTGAGCACCAGAACTTCCCTGGCACCCTCAGCATTTCGGCCCCTCTGCTCCTGGAACTGGTCGAACAGGTGGGAACACAGTTGGCGGCGATTGGGGTGCAGCGCCTTGTTCTCTTCAATGCCCATGGCGGCCAGATCGGTTTGCTGCAGGTGGCGGCCCGACAGCTGCGGGGCCGGTGCCCGTCCATGGCCGTTCTGCCCTGTTTCCTCTGGAGTGGCGTGGACGGATTGGCTGATCTGCTGCCCGATCAGGAGTTGCTCCATGGCCTTCATGCCGGCCAGGCCGAAACCAGCTTGATGTTGCAGATGGCGCCAGAACTGGTTGGATCGGCCCGCCCGGTGGATGGACGTGCAGCAGTGGGTTCCGCCCCGGAGCCGCCGGAGGGTTGGAGCCTTGAAGGGGCGGCGCCCTGCGCATGGCTCACCGACGACCTCAGCGCGACGGGAGTGATCGGTGATGCGCGCCAGGCATCGATCGATCTGGGCAATCGCTTGGAAGAACGGCTGGTCAGTCACTGGCAGGAACGTTTTCAGGCCCTTTTGGCCAGTCAATGGCCTCCCACCCAAAGTCTTCTCTCCAAACCGTCCAAGATCAAGTCCACGTCCTGAACCTTGGACGCATGTGTCCCCAACTCTTGGGGCACTGGTTATTGTCGTTCCCACTGAACGTGGTGGACAGCGTCCTATGACGACCCTCAATGCACCTGAAGCACCCGTGCTGGAGGGCCAGGACGCACTGCCGGATTTCACGACTGCTGCTTACAAGGACGCCTACAGCCGGATCAACGCCATCGTGATCGAGGGCGAGCAGGAAGCGCATGACAACTACATCTCGCTCGGCACATTGATTCCCGAGCAGGCCGAGGAGCTCAAGCGTCTGGCACGGATGGAGATGAAGCACATGAAGGGCTTCACCCAATGCGGTCGCAACCTTGGGGTTGAAGCCGATCTGCCCTTCGCCAAGAAGTTCTTTGAACCGCTTCACGGCAATTTTCAGGCCGCTCTCAAAGAGGGCAAGGTGGTCACCTGCCTGCTGATTCAGGCCCTGCTGATCGAAGCATTTGCCATTTCGGCTTATCACATCTACATCCCTGTGGCCGATCCCTTCGCCCGCAAAATCACTGAGGGTGTGGTGAAGGACGAATACACTCACCTCAACTATGGCCAGGAATGGCTGAAGGCCAACTTCGAAGCCAGCAAGGACGAGCTGTTTGAAGCGAACAAAGCCAATCTTCCTCTGATCCGCTCGATGCTGGAAGACGTGGCTGCTGACGCTGCCGTCCTCCACATGGAGAAGGAAGACCTGATCGAAGATTTCCTGATTGCTTACCAGGAAGCTTTGGGTGAAATCGGTTTCACCTCCCGCGACATCGCCCGCATGGCCGCAGCAGCGCTTGCTGTTTGACCCGTTTCAGGTCTTGATCCAACGCCGGTTTATCGACAGGCACGTTGCCGTCGATACCGGTTGCCATGGGAACATGGTACTTCGAGGTGTTCTTTGAGACGTCAGCAGTAAGACATGTTTGGTCTGATCGGACATTCAACGAGTTTTGAGGCTGCTCGCCGCAAGGCGATGGAACTCGGGTTCGATCACATCGCCGACGGTGATCTGGATGTTTGGTGCAGTGCACCTCCGCAGCTCGTTGAGCACGTGGAAGTCACCAGTCCCGTGGGCACGACCATCGAGGGTGCCTACATCGACTCCTGCTTCGTGCCCGAGATGCTGAGCCGCTTCAAGACGGCCCGGCGCAAGGTGCTCAACGCCATGGAACTCGCCCAGAAGAAGGGCATCAACATCACGGCCTTGGGTGGCTTCACCTCGATCATTTTCGAGAATTTCAACCTGCTCCAGCACCAGACGGTGCGAAGCACCACCCTGGATTGGCAGCGGTTCACCACCGGAAACACCCACACGGCCTGGGTGATCTGCCGTCAGGTGGAGAACAACGCTCCAAGTCTCGGGATCGATCTCAGCAAAGCCAAGGTGGCCGTCGTTGGTGCCACGGGTGATATCGGCTCCGCCGTCTGCCGTTGGCTGCAGGCGCGCACCGGAGTTGGTGAACTGCTGCTGGTGGCGCGTCAGCAGCAACCGCTGCTCGATCTTCAGCAGGAACTGGGCGGTGGACGAATTCTGTCCCTCGATGAGGCTCTGCCTGAGGCCGATGTGGTCGTCTGGGTGGCAAGCATGCCCCGCACCCTTGAGATCGATCAAGACAGCCTCAAGAAGCCCTGTTTGATGATTGACGGGGGCTATCCCAAGAATCTCGATACGAAGGTTGCCGGTGGTGGCATCCACGTTCTCAAGGGTGGAATCGTGGAGTTCTGCCGTGACATCGGCTGGTCGATGATGGCCATCGCCGAGATGGAGCGGCCGCAGCGCCAGATGTTTGCCTGCTTTGCCGAAGCCATGCTGCTCGAGTTTGAGCGCTGCCACACCAACTTCAGCTGGGGGCGCAACAACATCACCCTCGAGAAGATGGATTTCATCGGCGCGGCATCGGTGCGCCATGGGTTCAGCACCTTGAACCTTCAACCCAACCTGCAGGCCACTGCCGCCTGACCTCCGGAGAGCCAGAGCCATGCCCCGTCGTCCCCTGCTTGAGTTCGAAAAACCGCTCGTCGAGCTGGAGCAGCAGATTGAGCAGATCCGTCAGCTGGCTAGAGATTCGGAAGTCGACGTCTCGCAGCAACTGCAGCAGCTGGAGAGCCTCGCTGCCCGTCGTCGTCAGGAGATCTTTCAGGGGCTGACGCCCGCTCAGAAGATTCAGGTCGCCCGCCACCCGCAACGTCCGAGCACGCTGGATTTCATCCAGATGTTCTGCGACGACTGGGTGGAACTGCATGGAGACCGTCGCGGTAATGACGATCAGGCCTTGATCGGCGGTGTCGGCCGGGTGGGCGATCGCCCTGTGATGTTGATCGGCCATCAGAAAGGCCGCGACACCAAAGAGAACGTCGCCCGCAATTTCGGGATGGCGGCTCCGGGTGGATACCGCAAAGCGATGCGGTTGATGGATCATGCCGATCGCTTCCGCCTGCCGATTCTCACGTTCATCGATACCCCCGGGGCCTATGCCGGCCTTGAGGCCGAAGAGCAGGGCCAGGGTGAAGCGATCGCCGTCAACCTGCGGGAGATGTTCCGCTTGCGTGTTCCGGTGATCGCCACCGTGATCGGTGAAGGTGGATCCGGCGGTGCCTTGGGCATCGGGGTGGCCGATCGCTTGCTGATGTTCGAGCACAGCGTCTACACGGTGGCCAGCCCTGAGGCCTGCGCCTCCATCCTCTGGCGTGATGCGGCTAAAGCACCTGATGCGGCGGCAGCCTTGAGGATCACCGGCCGCGACTTGCTGGAGCTTGGGGTGGTGGATGAGGTGCTCGAGGAGCCCTCCGGTGGCAACAACTGGGCGCCATTGGAGGCCGGAGAAAACCTGCGGGCGGCGATCGAGCGTCAGCTCGACCAACTGCTGAGCCTTTCGGAGCAGGAATTGCGCGAGGCTAGATACTCCAAATTCAGGGCGATGGGACGGTTCCTCGAAAAAACGTCACAGGATGTCGACAAAGCTGCTTAAAGTGTCGCGGTTTGCTAACGGTTTTTGCCAACGGCTCTAATCACAGGTGCGAGCCGAGGCATAGGTCGCCGAACTGCTGAGCTTTTGGCTCAACAAGGTTGGGATTTGCTGCTCACCGCCCGTAGCGCTGATCAACTGGAGCAGCTGAGTGCTCAGCTCAGCTCCAAAGGTGTTTCTGTGGCCTCTGCCGCCATCGACCTGACGCAATCCGATGGCATCGCAGCTGCGATGGCTGGCTTGTTGCAGCAGGGTGAGACCCCTTCCGTGCTGATCAACAACGCGGGTGCGGCCTACACCGGCGATCTATTGGCCATGCCGATCGAGCGTTGGCAATGGCTGCTACAGCTGAACGTCACCAGCGTGATGCAAGTTTGTTCTGCTGTTGTTCCCGCCATGCGTGAGAACGGCGGATTGGTGATCAACATCAGTAGCCACGCCGCCCGCAATGCCTTTCCTCAATGGGGTGCGTATTGCGTCAGTAAGGCTGCCTTGGCCAGCTTCACCCGCTGCCTGGCGGAGGAGGAACGGTGCAATGGCATTCGTGCCTGCACCCTCACTCTTGGGGCCGTGAACACACCACTGTGGGACGCGGAAACCGTACAAAGCGATTTCGATCGTCGTGCCATGCTCTCTGTCGATCAGGCGGCAGAAACACTGGCGAATCTGGCGATGCAACCCAGCAACCAGTTGATCGAAGATCTCACCCTTATGCCGGCTGCCGGCGCCTTCTGAACGAACACCATGACCTCCACAGTCCCTTTCGTTTCCAGCGGCGTCGCCAACGGCAACGGCAATGGCAGCTTGAATCCCCAGGTTTCAGCGCGCATCCGTGAGCGCCTGAGGGAAGCGGGTGCTTCCTTCCTGGCGAACGACAACATCGCTGATCACCTCCAGCCGGGTGAGTTGGATCAGCTTCAGGTTGAAGTTGCAGACAAGGTTCGCGACCTGCTGCGCAGCCTGGTGATCGATATCGACAACGACCACAACACCCATGAGACGGCGGAGCGCGTCGCCAAGATGTACCTCCAGGAGGTGTTCAAGGGGCGCTACCACCAGCAGCCCAAGGTGGCCAGCTTCCCCAATGTGAAACAGCTGGATGAGATCTACACCGTTGGACCGATCACGGTTCGTTCCGCCTGTTCACACCACCTGGTGCCGATCATGGGCAATTGCTGGATCGGGATCAAACCTGGTGCCCGGGTGATCGGTCTCTCCAAATTCACCCGCGTGGCTGACTGGGTCTTCTCCCGCCCTCACATCCAGGAAGAGGCTGTGATGATCCTTGCCGATGAAATCGAGAAGCTCTGTGAGCCCCAGGGTCTTGGCATCATCATCAAGGCGCAGCACTACTGCATGAAGTGGCGTGGGGTGAAAGAGCCCCAAACCAGCATGGTGAACTCCGTGGTGCGCGGCGATTTTCGCCACGATCCCAGCCTCAAGCAGGAGTTCTTTGAGCTGGTGCGTCAGCAGGAAGCGCTGCTCAGCACCTGATCAGCCGCGATTCAAGGCTGTTTTACGGCCTCGACTTCACAGCCTCGACAAGGGCTTGAACCTTGTCGAGGTTTTTCCATCCCGGTCGTTCCTCCAGTCGACTGGAGGCATCGAGCCCCTGGGGATTGACGCGGCTCAGCAGTTCTGGAACCCACTCCGCACTCAATCCCCCTGCCAGCCACCACGGCACCGAAAGCTCGGTTTCGGCCAGCCAATCAAGGGGGATCCGGTGCCCGGTGCCGCCCAGTTGATCGGCGCTCCAGGCATCGAGCAGCAGAGCGTCCACATGGGGCGCGTACTGCTCGAGCTGCTTGAGATCGTCGGGTTCACGCACCCGCAACGCTTTCCACCACTGCAGCCGGGGGTAGCGCTGTTTCAGGTGTTGGCAGCGTTGGTCTGACTCGCTGCCGTGCAGCTGCACCACGGAGGGCTGACCAGCACCGTTGAGCGCTTCCTCGAGAGCGGCATCGTCGGGATCGGCCACGACCCAAACGCGATGCAGCTGGGGGTGCTGTTGTTCCAGAAGCTGGAACAAGCCCCTGCGCTGGGCTGGTTCCACAAAGCGTGGGGTGGCGGGAACGCCGATCACGCCAATCGCCTGCACCCCCATCTGTGCGATGGCTTGAGCCTGCTCGGGGTCGGTGATCCCACAGATCTTGAGGTTTGGAGTGGGGCGGGGATCACGCAAGGGCTGCATAGGTTGCTCTCCCTAGGATCGTGGATGACAGTCCGCGGCAGCGGCACACGACGGGATTGGCGGTGGGAGAGGGCTGGCAGGTGCTCAAGATTGGCGGAATTCCCCTGCGGCTCCAGCCCAGCTGGTTGTTTGCCGTGGCGATCTTCACCACGTTGTTTCAGTCCCGCTACGCGACAACGGCCTCGGCAACGGCGAGTTGGGGGCTGGGATTGCTGACCACCTTGTTGCTGTTCAGCTCCGTGCTGCTGCATGAATTGGGCCATGCCCTGATGGCCCTGCGGGAAGGGGTGAAGGTGTTGAGCATCACCCTGTTTCATCTGGGCGGCATCGCGCGGGTGGAGAAGGAATGCCCCACCGCCATGGGCAATCTGCGCATTGCGGCGGCTGGCCCGATCGTGAGTTTGGTGTTGGCCTTTGGGATGCTGGCGGGGGCTGCAGCCCTTTCGGACACCCAGCCCTTGGCCACACAGTTGTTGAGCCAGGTGGGTTTGCTCAACTTGATGCTCGGCTTGTTCAATCTCTTGCCCGGGCTGCCCCTCGATGGCGGGCTGATCCTCAAGGCCTTGGTTTGGAAGCTGAGCGGTAGTCAGCAGAAAGGCGTTCAGGTGGCCTCGGCGTCCGGACGGGCTTTGTCGATGCTGATGATCCTGTTGGGTGGTGTTCTGCTCTGGCAGGGCTGGGGGCTCAACGGCGTCCTGCTGATGTTGATCGGTTGGTTCGGCCTGAGTGCCAACCGCAGTCAGACCCAGATGCTGCAGTTGCAGACGGTGCTTCGGGAGTTGAAGGTGGAGGCTGCGGCAGGCAAACGTCTCCGCGTGCTGGAGGCAGATCAGACCTTGCGGCGCCTCAGTCAGCTGCGGCTGATCGCCAGCGAGGCGGAGGGACCTGCCGATTGGGTGCTCGTCTGCAAGAGCGGCCGTTGGGTGGGTTGGATTGACGATCAACCCTTGAAACTGCTGCCGGTGCAGCAATGGGACCAACAGCGCCTCGAGGATCATCTGCGCCCCCTCACTGAACTGCCGTCCATCGCCAGTTCGGCTCCCCTGGTGGAGGCGGTGCCGGCCTTGGAGGCGGCCTCCCAGGGACGCCTGTTGGTGATGAGTGCTGCGGGCCTTCCCTCCGGCACCCTCGACCGCATGGATGTGGGCGATGCGGTGCTGAAGCGGCTCGGGGTGACCCTGCCCCCCGCGATCCTCGATGAGGCGCGCAAGCGCAATGGATACCCCCTGGGTTTGGCGATGCTTCCCCAGATGGTGCAGTCGATGCAGGCTCAGAGCGCAGAGCCGGACGCCAGCTCGACCTCGAACTCCTGAACTTCCTCAGCCTTCAGAGGCTGCATCTGCCACGGGCAATGGCTCCAGGATTGAACCAGGCTCTGGCGCAGTCGCTGATCCAGCTCCAGCCGGTTGATCCGGGCTGGAGCCGCCGCTGGAGCCGCTTCCTCAAACACCTCCTCCCAGAGCTCAGCAGGGGGATCCAGCAGGATTTCACCGTGTTGAAGCAGGCGACCGTTCTGCCAGCGCTGGGCACTACCAACCCGTTTGACGCCGCATGGATCCACCAGGTCGGCCACCGTTGCCGAGGCGAAACAGTTGTTTGCTTCAGCACCCGCCGGATCGGAACCGAAGTGCAGCGGTAGCCCGAGATCCTGGAAGCCATCGATCAACCACTGGCAGGCCTGGCGGTAGGCCTCCTGGCGTCGCCGTGGTGCATCGGGCCAGATCAAGGCATAGGTGAGACCGCCGGCATGAAGCACGGCCCGACCTCCGCTCGGGCGTCGCACCAGGTTGATGCGGCCGTGGCGGGCCAGCTCATTCCAGTGTTCAGGCCAGTGGCGTTGATGGCGTCCCAGCGAGAGCCAGGGCCCATCCCAGCGGTAAAAACGCAGAACCGGTCCGTTGCTGCGCTTCAGAAGCCAGGCATCCAAAGCCATCTGGGTGTGTCCATCCGCTTGCTGGGTGGGGAGCAAACGCCCGGTTGCGGGCATGCTGGAGGGAAGCATCGATCGCACGCCATGGTGCCCTGGTGGGATGTGCCGATCCTGATCGCCCTGGGCCTGCTGGCGGGGGGCTTGGCCGGGTTGTTGGGGATTGGCGGCGGCTTGATCTTTGCCCCGCTCCTGCTCTGGCTTGATCTCCCGCCCCATCAGGCCCTGGCCACCAGCAGTTTCGCCATTGTGCCCACGGCTTTGGCGGGCACCATCACCCATCTGCGCCAGGGCCGGCTGCCGACCCGGCCGGGACTCGCCATCGGCTTGGCGGCCTTTGGCTCGGCACTGCTGTTCGGTGGTTTGGCCGGTTTGGCAGCGGGCTGGATTCTGCTGGCGATGCAGACGCTGATGTACATCGTGCTGGCGTTCTGCGTTCGCGAACGGCCCGAGGCGGATGCCAATGATGACGTGGATGACGGCAGCGCTCCGCAGTTGGCGGGTGTGGGCTGCATCGCCGGTTGGACCGCTGGGATGTTGGGCCTGGGCGGGGGGCTGGTGATGGTGCCCCTGATGAGCGGTCCGATGTCTGTGCCGATTCATCAGGCCGTGCGGCTGAGCACGGTGGCGGTGCTCTGCTCGGCCAGCGCAGCATCCCTCCAGTTCCTGCATGAAGGACGCGGCGTTCCTCTGATGGGCCTGCTGCTGGGGGCAGTGGCGGCGATCGCTGCGCAGTGGACGGCCAGCCGGCTCGATCAGTTTGATGCGGCCCTGCTGGTGCGCTGTCTGCGGGGACTCGCCATCATCCTGGCGATCGACAGCTCCAGGCGGGCCCTGCAGCTTTGGCTGAGCTGACTGGTCAGCCCAACAGGTTCCAAAATCCCGCATCCAGCTCGTAGCCCAGGGCTGCGGCCATCTGGGAGAGGTTGCCCCGCATCGGGCGTCCGAGCTCTCGCTGGCAGAGGTCGTCCAACAGCATCAATCGATGCGTTACCCAGAGTTCCAAGGCTTCCGGGTCAAAACGCAGCCCTTCGCTGCGGCTGAAACTGTGGGGCACCACCAGGGCCACATGGCGAATCAGGCTGCCCTGGTCGCGTTCAAGCAAGAGCGGCAGCCAGGGGTAGCGCGCATCGGCCCGCAGGGCCCAGAGCCGAGGCTCGGGGCATTCCGGCAGTTCGCGTGGGTCATCCTGCGCCCGGGGCCAATCGAAACGAAGCTCGAGCACTGGCCCCTGGCTCAGCAGTGCATCCAGCGGCTGAGTGCTCCAGATCTCCAGCGGCCGTAGATCCAAGGCGCGGATAGCAGGGGCATCGATCAGAACCGGATCCATGGGCTGGTGTGACAGGCCTTTGCGAATGATGGCCTGCAGCCCTTCCCTCAGAGAAGAATGGGACCGTTTGATGCATGGCTCCCATGGAAACCGTTCTGTCTGCACCTGAGGTGTTCATTGCCCTCGTGGTGGCTGCCCATGCCGCTGTTCTGGCTCTGCGTCTCTCCATCAGCCTTTACGAGGCCTGATTTCAAAGGCAGCCCAGATCACCGGGCGTAGAGCTGGTCTTGGCACTGCGAACGGATTGCGTTACAAGCGGATGTTCGTGCTGATGCGGTGACCGCCAGTCAGGTTCAAAGACCAGCTCCCCGCACGGATGCAGCCATGCTGGCTGCAGCGATTCAGCGGCAGACCGACCAACAGGAACTGCAGTGCAGCCTTCTCGCCTTGGCCGCCAAGGCGAGTCTTGTTTTGTTGGGCTGTGTGAGCTTGGTCCGCCTGTCGGTGGCCTATCAGGAACGCATGGATCGCCACAGTGAAATCGCGGCGGTCGTGTCGATTGAGTCGGCGAAATTGGAAACGCTGCAACAACGCTTCGATCGTCTGTTCAGCATCGGTGGAGAGAAGCGTCTGATCAGCGAGCAGGATCAGTGGATCGCCCCCAATCGTCTGCGCGTGATCTGGCGCTGAGATTCGTGACCAGCGGCGTTGGGATTGAGTGCTGACCGGCAGACTGGCAGCCTTCCTGGCCCTGTCTTGATGTCCACGCCCGGCACCGTTCTGATCACCGGCACCACCTCCGGTGTGGGCCTGAATGCCACCTGCGCCTTGGTGAAGCGGGGTTGGACGGTGATCACGGCGAACCGCAGCCCGCAGCGTGCTGCGGCAGCTGCCGACGCTATGGACCTCCCCAAGGAGCGTCTCAAGCACGTGTTGATGGATCTGGGTGATCTCGACAGTGTGCGTCGGGCGGTGGATGCCTTGCCCGAGCGCGTGGATGCCGTGGTCTGCAATGCAGCCGTGTACAAGCCGAAGCTGAAGCAGCCGGAGCGTTCGCCCCAGGGCTATGAAATCTCGATGGCCACCAACCATTTCGGCCATTTCCTGCTGGTGCAGCTGCTCTTGGGTCGGCTGAAGGCCTCCACTCATCCCTCCAAGCGGGTGGTGATCCTGGGCACCGTGACGGCGAACTCCAAGGAGCTGGGGGGCAAGATTCCGATCCCTGCGCCGGCAGATCTGGGGGACCTCTCTGGTTTTGAAGCCGGGTTCAAAGACCCCGTCACCATGGCCAGTGGCAAGCCGTTCAAGCCCGGCAAGGCCTACAAAGACAGCAAGCTCTGCAACATGATCACCACCCAGGAGCTGCATCGCCGTCTGCACGGGGACACGGGGATAACCTTCACGTCGCTCTACCCGGGCTGTGTGGCGGACACACCGTTGTTCCGCAACACCCCCAAGGCCTTCCAGACGATCTTCCCCTGGTTTCAGAAAAACATCACCGGCGGCTACGTCTCCCAGGCCCTGGCGGGGGAACGGGTGGCTGATGTGGTGGCCAACCCCGACTTCGCTGAATCCGGTGTGCACTGGAGCTGGGGCAACCGCCAGAAGAAGGACGGTGAGCAGTTCAGCCAGGAACTGTCCGACAAAGCCACGGATCCGGAGACGGCCCGGCGGGTGTGGGAGTTGTCGATGAAGCTCGTCGGCGCTTGAGCTGAGCTTTTCTCAACCAAGCCCCGGTCGCAGCGGCCGAGGCTTGGTTGATCAAGTCGAGGGTGTCAATCGAATCCCAAGAGGTCGAAGATTTCCCTGTCTTTGAGGGAGGTCGCCTCGAGCGGCTCCACCTTGTCGAGCATGTTCTGGGCTAGCCGCAGATATTCGTTCTGCACCGCTTGCACAGCCTCATCGGCATCATCCATCTCAAAGATGGTGCATTTCTTGAGTCGGGATCGCCGGATGGCATCCACATCCCTGAAGTGGGCCATGGTGCGCAGGCCGGTGCGATCGTTGAACTTGTCGATCTGATCGGTGTCGGCGGATCGGTTCGCCACGACGCCGCCAAGCCGCACCTTGTAGTTCTTGGCTTTGGCTTGAATCGCCTGAACGATGCGATTCATCGCGAAGATCGAATCGAAATCGTTGGCGGTCACAATCAGGCAATAGTTGGCGTGCTGCAGCGGGGCGGCGAAACCACCACACACCACATCGCCGAGCACATCGAAGATCACCACATCGGTGTCTTCCAGCAGATGGTGCTCCTTGAGCAGCTTCACGGTCTGCCCGGTCACGTATCCGCCGCAGCCCGTGCCCGCCGGTGGGCCGCCGCTCTCGACGCACTGCACCCCGTTGAAGCCGGTGAAGACGAAATCCTCAGGCCGCAGCTCTTCGCTGTGGAAGTCCACCTCCTCAAGGATGTCGATCACCGTCGGCACCATCTTGTGGGTCAGGGTGAAGGTGCTGTCGTGCTTGGGATCGCAGCCGATCTGAAGCACCCGCTTGCCCAGCTTCGAGAAGGCGGCTGACAGGTTCGAGGAGGTGGTGGATTTGCCGATCCCGCCTTTGCCGTAGACCGCGATCACCAGGGTTTCTTCCTGGATGTTCAGTGCCGGGTCCTGGTGGACCTGCACGCTGCCTTCACCGTCTGCCGGTCGCGTCAGGGTTGTGGTCATGCAGCGACCTGTGCAAGAGAAGTCGATTTCATTCAACAGCAGCAGATGTGCAGTGGTTGGTTTTCACCAAGAAATGAAAGATCTGGTTCTTGGTTGAGTTGCAAGAGCAGAATTTCTTTCAACTAAATAAAAAGAAATGAGTGCAAATGCTCATGCCTTGAAGTGGGCTTTTGCGTCATACAGCGTTTCGCTGCTGATCTCTCTGCAGCCCACATCGCGCGCGTAAGCCTCCGTGTTGCGTCGCACCTTTCCCCGTACGAAGAAGGGGATCTTCTTCAGCTCGGCTTCCCCATCGGCCGTCCACTGCAGAGCGCCATCGCCCTCCCCTGGGATGTCACTCAAGCCGGAACTGTCGGCGGCGCCGGCACCACCGGCATGGCCCAGGTGGCTCTGGTGGCCGTCCACGAATTCGAAGTCGTGGCGGAACATCCCGATCAGGTGTTCCTCCAGGCCCATCATCAGCGGGTGCACCCAGTCGTCGAAGATCACGTTTGCTCCTTCCCAGCCCATCTGGGGGCTCATTCGGGCAGGAACGTCCTGCACATGCATGGGTGTGCTGATCACCGCGCAGGGAATCCCCAGCCGCTTGGCGCTGTGGCGCTCCATCTGGGATCCCAGCACCAGTTCCGGTGCCGCTTCGGCCATGGCCGCTTCCACCGCCAGGTAGTCGTCACTGATCAGGGCCTCCAGTCCCAGGGCTTTGGCGGCGGCCCGCACGGGCCGGGCCATCTCCCGGCTGTAGGTGCCCAGCCCCACCACTGTGAAGCCCAGTTCCTCGCTGCAGATCCGGGCTGCGGCGAGGGCGTGACTGCCGTCGCCAAAGATGAACACCCGCTTGCCCGTGAGGTACGTGGAGTCCACGGATTCCGAATACCAGGGCAGGCGTGAGTGCCGGTAGCCCTCGTCGGGGGCGGGGGGCTCCATCCCCAGCATTTCGTGCACTTCGACGAGGAAATCGTGGGTGGCGCCGACGCCAATCGGCACCGTTCGGCTGAAGGGCATGCCGAAATTGCGCTCCAGCCAGCTGCAGCTGGATTCCGCCACCTCCGGATAAAGGCAGACGTTGAGATCGGCATCCGGGATCCGCTGCAGATCCTCCACGCCTGCCCCGAGGGGCGCCACCACGCCCACATCGATGCCGTGCAGGGTGAGCAGTTTCTGCACCTCCAGTACGTCGTCCCGGCAGCGGAAGCCCAGCAGGGAGGGGCCCAACAGGTTCACCCGGGGCCGGCGCCCCTGGTGTTGCCAGGCCCTGGGGTCGTGCTGGCTGTTGGCTGGCGCCTGCTCCTTCAGCAGGTTGCGCACCAGTTGGTAGAAGGTTTCTGCGGCTCCCCAGTTCTCTTTTTTGCTGTAGGCCGGCAGCTCCAGACTCACCACCGGCATGGTGAGCTCCATGCCCTGGGCCAGGGCACCGGGCTGATCCTGAATCAACTCCGCGGTGCAGCTTTCCCCCACCAGCAGGGCATCGGGTTGGAAGCGATCCACCGCTTCACGCACATGCCGTTTCACCAGTTCGGCGGTGTCCCCCCCGAGATCCCGGGCCTGAAAGGTGGTGTAGGTGACGGGCGGACGTTGTCCGCGCCGCTCAATCATCGTGAACAGCAGATCGGCATAGGTGTCCCCCTGGGGGGCATGGAGCACGTAATGAACGCCGCGCATGGAGGCGGCAATGCGCATGGCCCCCACATGGGGTGGCCCTTCGTAGGTCCAGAGCGTGAGTTGCATGGGATCAGGCGTGCACGGTTGCGTCGGGGCTGCTGGGGTGGAGGCCAGGTCGAATCAGTTGCCGGCGACGCAACGGCCGCGAAAACAGTTCCGCCAGGTCGCCGGCCTGGTCGATGCCGTGGATCGGGCTGAACACCAGTTCGATCGACCATTTGGTGGCGATGCCTTCGGCCTCCAGCGGATTGGCCAGGCCCATCCCGCACACCACCAGGTCGGGCTGGCTGGCGCGAACCCGGTCCAGTTGCTGCTCCACGTGTTGCCCCTCCATCACGGGGACGTCATCGGGGAGCAAGGCCAGCTCGGCAGCCATCTGTTCGCGGTTCAGATAAGGCGTGCCCACCTCCACCAGTTCCATGCCGCATTCCCGTTGCAGAAACCGGGCCAGGGGCAGTTCCAGCTGGGATTCGGGAAGCAGGAAGATCCGCTTGCCCTCCAGCACGGCGCGATGGCGGGCCAAGGCGCTCTGGGCGCGCTCCATCAACGGGTCCAGCACAGCAGCAACCCGTTCATCAGGCAGATGAAAGGCAGTAGCAGCAGCCTCCATCCAGCGGCGACTCCCCTCGGCCCCCAACGGGAAGGGGGCCGTGAGCACCGTGGCGCCGCGGTCGCTGAGCAGGCGCGCAGTTTCCGTGAGAAAGGGTTGGGTCAGCAGCACCGTGGTTCCCGCTCCCACGGCCGGCAGGTCAGTCGATTGCCGGGGCGGCAGGCTGCGAATCGTCTCGATGCCCATCCGCTGGAACAGGTGCATCTGCCGGTCTTCCACGGCATCAGCGAGGGTTCCTACCAGCAGCAACTGACGCTCATCGCTGGCGGGGAGCAGGGGAACGAGGGCTGCCAGTGCCCCGTCTTCTCCCTGGGTGAACGTGGTTTCAATGCCGCTGCCGGAGTAGTTCACCACCCGCACCCGGCCTGTCAGTTCTTCGTTGAGCCGTTCGGCGGCCCGGGCCAAATCCAGCTTGATCACTTCGCTGGGGCAGGACCCCACCAGAAACAGCGTGCGGATTTCGGGGCGGCGTTGCAGCAGTTCCCTGCAGACCCGGTCGAGTTCGTCGTGGGCATCGGCGAGGCCAGCCAGATCCCGCTCGCTGAGAATGGCCGTGCCGAAACGGGGTTCGGCAAAAATCATTACCCCTGCGGCGCTCTGGATCAGATGGGCGCAGGTGCGTGATCCCACCACAAGAAAAAAGGCATCGGGCATGCGCCGATGCAGCCACACAATCGAGGTGAGGCCGCAGAACACTTCGCGCGGCCCCGACTCCTTCAGCAGCATTGGCCCGGCCATCGGCCGCTCCCTTGATGATCAACCTCTCCAAGTTGCGAATAAATCCGCTGAGGAGTGGAAAGGTCGCTCAAACTCTTTGGGATCGCCCAAGCCAGGCAGGCCCTGCCGCAGCTCAAAGGCGGCGACGGAATCCGTCGTAACGATCGGAGCGATCGCTCTCCTCTGCTTTGCTCAAGCGCCAGACGTTGCGGCTGACCCGGCGGGCAACGAGGCCACCGCGTTCCACCCGTTCCGTTCCGGGGCGGGCCCCCAACAGCATGCTCACCTCCGCGGTGGTGAGTGGAGCACCGGTTTCGATGGCCAATGACGTCAGTTCCAGCCGTTGACGCAGCTGGCGCAGACGCTCACTGTCTGCATTTCCTGATGCCTCCAGCCAGGGCAGATCCACCTGGCCGTCCTGAGCAAGCCGTTGCATCAGGCCGAAGCTCACCATCCCGAGGGCTTGATCAGCGTTGAGATCCACTGGCTTCAAAGAAGACTGCTCAGTCATTGCAAGATCTCTAGAGGGGTTCTCCGGACGGTATCGGCTGTTTTTCAAGGCGCAAGACCGCAGGCTCTAACTCTTTATTGGCCCGTTTCAGCTGAATTCATCCGGTACACTCCCCGCCATGACCCGTTTTGGCAGCTTCGATGCTCGGGAGCGGCGACGCGGCGGTAGTGCTCTCGTCACCGGCACTGAGGTGACCCCCCAGCAGGGGGGGGCGAGCTGTGTTGTGACAACGGATTCGGAGTCGCCTCGGCTGTTGCGGCAGAACAGCCATGTGCAGTCGATCGAACTGCGCACCCACGTCTTCATCGACTCGCTCCAGCCGCAACTGGCGGCCTACATGGGTTCTGTGAGCCAGGGATTTCTGCCCATCCCCGGAGATGCCTGCCTCTGGATGGAGGTGTCACCGGGCATGGCGGTGCACCGGGTGACGGACATCGCCCTGAAGGCCAGCAACGTCCGTCTCGGCCAGATGGTGGTGGAGCGGGCGTTCGGCTCGATGGCCCTCTATCACCGCGACCAGAGCACGGTGCTCCATTCCGGAGATGTGGTGCTGGAAGCGATCGGGAGCACCATCGATCAGCGTTCTCCAGCCGATGTGAGCTGGACGGAAGTGATCCGGGCGATTACCCCCGACCATGCCGTGCTGATCAACCGGCAGAACCGACGCGGCTCAATGATTGAAGCCGGGATGAGCATGTTCATCCTGGAGACGGAGCCGGCCGGATACGTCTTGATCGCTGCCAACGAAGCGGAAAAAGCCTCCAACATCACCTTGGTGGACGTGAAAGCGGTGGGTGCCTTCGGACGTCTCACCCTGGCGGGACGGGAAGGTGATGTGGAGGAAGCGGCCGCGGCTGCGATGCGCGCCATCGACCACATCAACAGCAACGCAAGGCTGCGCTGAGCGCTCAGACCAGCTCGGATCAGCTCAGGTCCAGCAGCTCACGCAGCTGTGGAGCCAGAGCCCGCGCGGCCTTTCCGCGGCTGCCCAGGCGGCTGAGCTGAGCTGCATTCAGTTCGCCGTAGCTGCAACGGGCTTCCCGCACCCAAAGCAAGGATTCGAATCCGCCGCCGGCGTAGGCCGGGGCACTCAGGAGTTCGCCCCAGCAGATTCCCTCCGCCGCGGCACGACAGTTGCCGGAGGGATCACACAACACCATCGTGCTGCGAAAACAGGCACTCCGATAAGGCGATCCAACCAGTTCCCTCAGGATTCGCTGCACCTTGGCGTCGTTTCCCTCGGCGTAGCGGGCCGAATACAGACCCGGTGCCCCTTGAAGAGCATCCACCTCAAGCCCTGAATCGTCAGCCAGGGCCCAGCAGCCGGTGCGAAGGGCGGCAGCGCTGGCTTTCAGCTCAGCGTTTTCGCGGTAGGTGCTCCCCGTCTCTTCAACGTCCAGATCGGCAGGTTGACGCTGCACGTCCAGAGGAAGAGGTCCCAGCATGGCCTCGATTTCGGCAACCTTGATCGGGTTGCCCGTGGCAATGGTGAGCTGAAGCGCCAAGGAAGGCCAACAAAAGAGGGCCTCCCATTGTGCGGGCTGGTTGGGGCTAGGGACTAACAATCTCTGGATTCGACCCAGCGACACCCATTTGGGTTGAACATTCCACCCCGCAGCAAGGCTTTGGGAAGGTGGCGCTACATGAACCTATGGAGCTTCACCACTGCCGACAACGACTTGTGGGGATGTGATCACATGAACCGCCACAGCAGACCGGAACAGTGAGGCACAGGGTGATAAGCCCGGCTTATTTAGTTCACTATGGACAGTGATCGAGAAAGTTGTCCAAATCGCTTGACGGGAAGGGTTCTGGCGGAGCAATGTCCCCACCGAACATTCCACCCCTTCTCCCGGTAGGCAATGGCTAACGAAACCATGGGCATCGCCCTCGGCATGATCGAGACCCGCGGTCTGGTCCCCGCCATCGAGGCAGCTGATGCCATGACCAAGGCTGCCGAAGTGCGCCTGATCGGTCGTGAGTTCGTCGGCGGCGGCTACGTCACCGTTCTGGTTCGCGGCGAAACTGGCGCTGTCAACGCTGCTGTGCGCGCTGGCGCTGACGCTTGCGAGCGCGTCGGTGACGGCCTGGTCGCCGCTCACATCATTGCCCGCCCCCACCGCGAAGTGGAGCCTGCTCTGGGCAACGGCAACTTCCTTGGTCAGAAGGACTGAGATCTTCCGCTGAGCCTCTGACGAGGCACGCGAACGTCTCAACCTCTTCACCGACCTAACGGAGTTTTCCCATGAGCAAGAAGTACGACGCTGGGGTCAAGGAGTACAGGGATACCTACTGGACTCCTGATTACGTCCCCCTCGACACCGACCTGCTGGCCTGCTTCAAGTGCACCGGCCAAGAAGGTGTGCCCAAGGAAGAAGTTGCCGCTGCTGTGGCTGCTGAATCCTCCACCGGCACCTGGTCCACTGTGTGGTCCGAGCTCCTCACCGATCTCGACTTCTACAAGGGCCGTTGCTACCGCATCGAAGACGTCCCTGGTGACAAGGAGTCTTTCTATGCCTTCATCGCCTACCCCCTCGACCTGTTCGAAGAGGGTTCCATCACCAACGTTCTGACCTCCCTGGTCGGCAACGTGTTCGGTTTCAAGGCTCTGCGCCACCTCCGTCTGGAAGACATCCGCTTCCCGATGGCGTTCATCAAGAGCTGCTACGGCCCGCCGAATGGCATCCAGGTCGAGCGCGACCGGATGAACAAGTACGGCCGTCCTCTGCTGGGTTGCACCATCAAGCCGAAGCTCGGCCTGAGCGGTAAGAACTACGGCCGTGTTGTTTATGAGTGCCTGCGCGGCGGTCTGGACTTCACCAAGGACGACGAGAACATCAACTCCCAGCCCTTCCAGCGTTGGCAGAACCGCTTCGAATTCGTTGCGGAAGCCATCAAGCTGTCCGAGCAGGAGACCGGCGAGCGCAAGGGTCACTACCTCAACGTGACCGCCAACACTCCCGAGGAGATGTACGAGCGCGCTGAGTTCGCCAAAGAACTCGGCATGCCGATCATCATGCACGACTTCATCACCGGTGGCTTCACGGCCAACACCGGTCTGTCGAAGTGGTGCCGCAAGAACGGCATGTTGCTGCACATCCACCGCGCCATGCACGCGGTGATCGACCGTCACCCCAAGCACGGCATCCACTTCCGCGTTCTCGCCAAGTGTCTGCGTCTGTCCGGTGGTGACCAGCTCCACACCGGCACCGTGGTCGGCAAGCTGGAAGGTGATCGTCAGACCACCCTCGGCTACATCGACCAGCTGCGCGAATCCTTCGTGCCCGAAGACCGCAGCCGCGGCAACTTCTTCGATCAGGACTGGGGTTCCATGCCTGGCGTGTTCGCCGTTGCTTCCGGCGGTATCCACGTGTGGCACATGCCCGCCCTGGTCACCATCTTCGGCGACGACTCCGTTCTTCAGTTCGGTGGTGGTACCCACGGTCACCCCTGGGGCTCCGCTGCAGGTGCTGCTGCCAACCGTGTGGCCCTCGAGGCCTGCGTCAAGGCACGCAACGCCGGCCGTCATCTCGAGAAAGAGAGCCGCGACATCCTCACGGAAGCCGCGAAGCACAGCCCCGAGCTGGCCATCGCCCTCGAGACCTGGAAGGAGATCAAGTTCGAGTTCGACACCGTCGACAAGCTCGACGTCCAGAACTGATCGTCTCAACGGCCGGTTGATGCAACCGGCCACCCCTTTTTCTTACACCCAGGATCCCCATGCCTTTCCAGAGCACCGTGGGTGACTATCAAACAGTCGCCACCCTGGAGACCTTCGGCTTCCTCCCGCCGATGACCCAGGACGAGATCTACGACCAGATCGCCTACATCATTGCCCAGGGTTGGAGCCCGCTCGTCGAGCACGTCCACCCCAGCAACTCCATGGCCACCTACTGGTCGTATTGGAAGCTCCCCTTCTTCGGTGAGAAGGATCTGAACGTCGTTGTCAGTGAGCTCGAGGCTTGCCACCGCGCATACCCCGATCACCACGTGCGCATCGTCGGTTACGACGCCTACACCCAGAGCCAGGGTGCCTGCTTCGTGGTCTTCGAAGGACGCTGATCCTTCGAACCCTTGGTTCCGAGCCCTGACCTGATCAGGGCTCCAGCTTTTTCCGGAGGGGCAAGTGCCCTTCCACTTCACGACGACATCCTCGGGCGGACATGGCAAGACTCTCCAGTCGCGAACTCGCACTTGAACGCCGCAAGGCGCTGACCACTTCCGGTAAGAAGTCCTCGGTAGCGGCTGGTGATGGCGCCAACCGTATTCGCACCGTTGCTGATGCGCGTCCCACCCGCACCAACGCTGCCGCAGCTGCTGAGCCTGCCTCTGCACCTGCCACCCCCGCTGCTGTAGCTCCGCAGCGGACCACCTCCTTCACAGCTGCTCCCGCAAACCGCAGCTCCCAGGTCAAGCCCCATCGCGATCCCAGCCGCGAGCTGGTGCTCGCCCGTCGTGACGCCCTGTCCCGCCGCGGTAAGACCGCCGACACCAGCCGCGATCGCAACCGCGCTGATGTTGCCCGTCAAACCAAGGCAGCCGCTCCTGCTGCTGCACCCGCTGAAACCACCAAGAGCTGTGGCTGCGGTGGCAAGCGTGCCTCTGAAAAGGCTTCCCTCAGTGCTCCGGCCCCCAAGCTTTCTGGTCGCACCGAGCGCCGTTCGGCCACTCCCAAACGTCGTGCCATCGAGAACCCCAGCCGCGCGCTGGTGCTGGCCCGTCGTGAAGCCATGGCGAAGCACGGCAAAACCGCTGGCAAGCAACCCACCAGCGCAGCTGCCGTTGCCCGTCAGGCCAACCCTGACCTCACCAGCCGTGAGTTGGCCCAACAGGTGCGTGAGCTGCGCACCAAGGCCGGCGCCCGCAACAAGCAAAGCGCTGGTGTGACCCGCCCCACCGGTCCCAACCGCCACGGCGCCAAGCAAGCCGCTGCCGCTGATGCCCACTGGAAGGTGGGTGAAAGCACCACCACAAGCGGCCAGACCGTGACCGGCACTCAGGCCAATCGCTCGGTGAAAACCACCGGCAACGAAGCCAGCACCTGCCGTTCGATCACCGGTACCGAGTACCTGGGCGCCGAAGTCTTCCAGACCTTCTGCCAGACCGCTCCCGCTGCCACCACTCCGGCCAAGGTGCGCGTCACCGCCACCAGCCACGGCAATCGCGTCACCGGCAATGAAGTCGGCCGTTCCGAAAAGGTCACCGGCGATGAGCCCGGCACTTGCAAGAGCGTGACCGGCACCGAGTACATCTCCGCCAACCAGTCCGCTGCCTATTGCGGTGGTGGCGTGACCTCCCCGCGCAAGGTGGGCCACAGCCTCACCGAACAGGGGCGTCCTGTGAGTGGTGTGATGGTGGGCCGCTCCGCCAGCGTCACTGGCGATGAAGCCGGTGCCAACCGCAGCCTCACCGGCGATCAGTACCTCGGCTCAGATCCCCTGCCCGAAGGACGTCCTGCCGCCAAGGTGGGCCTTTCCGGAACTCTCTCCGGCACTGGTGTGACCGGCACCATGGTGGGCCGTTCGGCTCAGGTGACCGGCGATGAGTTCGGCTCCTGCCACCGCGTGACGGGTGATCAATACATCAGTGCCGAGCAGGTGAATGCCTTCTGTGGTTCCAAGCCCGAACCCGAAGCAGCCAAAGTTGGTTTCAGCGTCACCAACCGCAACCAGGTGGTGAGCGGCACCCGTACGGGCCGTTCAGAGAACGTGACTGGCGATGAGCCCGGCAGCTGCCAGGCTGTCACCGGCACCCCCTATGCAGGTCTTGAGCAGGCCGGCCAGCACTGCGGCACCCCTGCAGTTCAGGCCATCCGAGAGCGCACGCCTGTGCGTGTCGGCACCCCTTCCGCTGCCATGACCGGCATCCAGCCTGGTGTGGGCGGTGTGATGACCGGCGACAAGCGTGGTGCTTGTGAAGCCGTCACCGGCACGCCTTACGTGGGTGCTGATCAGTTGGCCGTTGCCTGCGGCGCTGACGCTCCTGCTGGCACCGACACCCACGGCCAAGCTCCTGAGGGTGCCGCCTGGACCCGCTTCAGCGTGGTGTCTCCCGCCCGTGCTGCTCAGCAGCAACGTGAGGCCGCGTCCGGTGTGACGGGTACTTCCTATGAGCAGGGGAATCGCATCACCGGCCCTTTTGATATGGCTGGCGGCAAGGTGACCGGTACCGAGCAATTCCGCTTCGACAACCGCGAGTTCCAGAACCGTCAGCAGCGCCAGTTCCAGCCCACAGTGGCTGTGGTCAGCGAGCCTTCCGAGAAGCCTGCATCCCGGGTGACCGGCGAGGGCTCCTCCACCAAGATCACTGGTGATGACTGGGATCGTGGTGAGCACGTGACCGGTACTGAGGGTGCTTCGGCCCGCCGTCGTAATCCCAGCCGTCCTGGCCCAATGAGTGCCATGTCTCCCTTCGAGCGCAAGCGCAACGAGGAGAACGAATGGCCTGTGAGCCGTGTGACCGGTTCCAGCGGCAACACCGAGAAAGGTTCCCTGATCACCGTCTCCGGCGGCGCACGGGGCTGATCCATTGATGGTTCGCTCCAAGCCTCTCCGTGGCGGGCGACCTCAGGCCCCCTCGGCACCCACCCGTCGTCAGCTTCAACAGCTGGCCACAACGTCTGATTCCGTTCAGACCACGTCTGACGTGGAGTCCTCCACCCGCAAGGCCGCTCTGGATCGGCGCCGTGCCCTCACCACCGCGGGCAAGGCCGCTCAACTGGGCGGCGCCCCGGTTGGTGGTGGTCGGATTCGCTCCAGCAAGGACGTTCAGCGTCCCGCTCCCACTCAGCCAGGCTGGGTCCGCCGTGAAAAGGCAGCCACCCGGGCGGTTCCTTTCAATCTGAGCCGCAGCTCTCTGCCGATCACCCACCGGCGCCATCCGTTGACGGATGCAGCGTCGAATGCCCGTCTTCAGGCCTATGAGCAGGAGATCAAGGGCCGCTTTGATCGGATTGTTCCCCTGCTGCAGCAGGTTTCAGCGCTTCAGCACGAAACCGATTTCATTCCGCAGGCCCAGCGGTTGTGCCGGGCTGAACTCGGCTTTGATCTGCCGGATCACATTCTGCAGCGGGCCTGGGTTCGCCCTCTCGACATGCGCGCCCTGTTCGCCTGGTGCGTGTTCGAAAGCCACCGGCTGTTCAGTGACCGCTTCTTCCAGGACGATCCTCTGGATGCCGGTACGGGCAGTGCTGCCTCCCGGGAGTTCGAACAGTTCCTGCTCGACTGCGGGATCCATCTGCTCGACCTGACGCCCTGTGCCGATGGTCGGTTGGCTCACACCGTGGCCTATGCCCTGCGCATTCCCTTCAGCGCTGTGCGTCGCCGTTCCCACGCTGGCGCCATGTTCGACGTGGAGAACACGGTGAACCGCTGGGTCAAAACCGAGCACCGTCGCTACCGCGAAGGTTCACCCAATCCCTCCACGGAACCGACCCGTTACCTGAAGGTGGTGACATACCACTTCAGTTCCCTCGATCCCTCCCATCAGGGCTGCGCTGCCCATGGCAGCAATGACGAACTGGCGGCAGCGGCGGGCCATCAACGCCTGCTCGATTTCCGTGAGTCGGTGGAAAACAGCTTCTGTTGCGGTGCCTCCGTTGACCTTCTGCTGATCGGCCTCGACACCGACACCGATGCCATTCGGGTGCATCCCCCAAGCCGTGACAGCGAAATGGTGCGCGACCGTTGGCTCTGCGCCAGGGAACTGCATGCCGCCACGGCATCGATGAGTGCCGACCAAGCGATGGCACAGATTGCTGAAGCCGTTGAGAGCTCTGCTCCTGGCCCCATGGATGCCGGGATGGTGTCGTTCCTGACCCGTTTGCTCGCCAATAACTTCTCCCAGATCGACTACGTGCAGGATCTGCACGGGGGCACGTACCCGGATGCCGGGCACGCCGAGCGTTTCATTGGCGTTGGCATCGGTTTTAAAGAGGTGCATCTGCGCAACCTCACCTATTTCGCTCACCTCGACACCGTCGAGGAGGGCGCCCCTGATCTCGATGTGGGCGTGAAAATTTTCAAGGGTCTAAATGTGTCCCGGGATCTGCCGATTCCGGTTGTGGTGCGTTTCGACTATTCCGGCCGCGTGCCCGGTGCTCGGGAACGGGCCATCGCTGATTGCCAACGGGTGAACCAGGCCATCGCCGATCGCTACGCAGCTCTCGTTGATGAGGGTCTGCTCCACACTTGTCTCACCATTCGCGACCGCAACCAGACGGCTCCGGCCGAGGTCGTCGGTTCCACGCTCGACCCGCAACTTCCGGAGGCTCACTGATCATGCTCATCGTCAAGGTCGTCAAGCCGCTCGTTTCCACCAACCGGATTCCCGATTTCGAGCACAAACACCTCCAGGTGGTCCTGGATGGCAGCACTAAAAAGGTGGCCGTCGATGCGGTGGGTGCGAAACCTGGGGACTGGGTGATCTGCGTCAGCAGCTCGGCCGCCCGTGAAGCTGCCGGCAGCAAGTCGTATCCCAGTGACCTCACGATCGTGGGGATCATTGACCACTGGGAACCCGACCCCCCGAAGACCTCCGCTCCCTCTCCGTCCCCCAGCCCCAGCAAACCCGCGGTAGGCAAGGCCAGCTGATGGAGATCATGCAGGTGATGGGAACGCTGGTCTGCTCCTACCGGGTTGCCGGTCTGGATCACATGCACCTGCGCATTCTCAAGAACAACAAGGGCAAGAAGCTGGTGGCTGTTGACCCCGTGGGTGCCCGTGAGGGCAACTGGGTGTTCACCGCCAGCGGTTCGGCTGCCCGGCATGCCTGCCCTGACAACACCGTTCTCACCGATCTCACCATCGGTGGCATCATCGATTTCTGGAATCCGGACGGATAGGGATCCTTCATTTCCCTCCGCCGTTTCCGTTCCGCTTCCACACCTACCAATCCATGGCCACTCCTTCCCCCACCCCCCGTCGTCGCACCACCCGCAGCACCGCCGCGGCGAACAAGACTGTGGACGTGAAGCCTGTGGCCAACACTCCTGCTCCCGCGTCGACTCCCGCGAAGGCAGCTCCTGCTTCAACCACCCGTCGTGCGTCCACTACAACACGTCGCAGCAGCGCTTCCAACACCGGATCCGGCGGTGGCTCGGCCGTGACCAAGCCCGCTGCCACCCCTTCCCCCATCGTTCCCGGTGTGGCACTGGGCATGATCGAAACCCGCGGCATGGTTCCTGCCATTGAGGCAGCCGATGCGATGACCAAGGCTGCTGAGGTGAGCCTGATCTGCCGTGAGTACGTGGGTGGTGGCTACGTCACGGTGATGGTGCGTGGCGAAACCGGTGCAGTGAATGCCGCTGTTCGTGCCGGTGCCGATGCCTGCGAGCGCGTGGGCGACGGCCTCGTCGCTGCTCACATCATTGCCCGTCCCCATCAAGAGGTGGAGCCGGTGTTGGCCGGCAGTGGTGCCGCTCGCCGCAGCTGAAGGCATAAAAGCCTCCTCACAGCCGTTCACAAAGAGCCCTTTTGCTCCTGACCGGCTCCTAGATTCGCCGGCCAACCAGCGACCAGCTCGATCACCATCCCGCTCGCCGTTTTGACCCCGGAGCTTTCGCTTCCCATCCAGACCGCCTGGTTGATCCCGCTCTATGGGTTCATCGGGATGCTGGTTTCCCTCCCTTGGGCCTGTGGCTGGTTCCGCCGAGATGCCCATCGACCGGCGGCCTACCTCAACATTCTTCTCACCCTGCTGGCCTTCGCCCACGGAAGCCTGATCCTGCAGGAGGTGTACCAATCAGGGCCGGTGGATCTGGCCTTCCCCTGGCTCAGCGTGGCTGATCTGGAGCTGAACATCAGCTTCAGCTTGTCGCTCACCAACCTGGTGGCCCTGGAACTGATCACGGGCCTCAGCTTGCTGTCGCAGGTGTATTCCCTGGGCTACATGGACAAGGAATGGGCCTTGGCCCGCTTCTTTGCCCTGCTTGGTTTTTTCGAGGGTGCGATGAGTGGTGTCGTGCTCAGCGACTCCCTGTTCCAGAGCTATTTCCTGCTGGAGATGCTGACGCTCTCCACTTATTTATTGGTGGGTTTCTGGTACGCCCAACCCCTGGTGGTCACAGCAGCCCGGGATGCCTTCCTCACCAAGCGCGTTGGTGATGTGCTGCTGCTGATGGGTGTGGTGGCGCTCTGCAGCTATTCCGGCGTGATGGGGTTCAACGACCTTTACGCCTGGGCCGCTCAAGACACCCTCTCTCCCTTGGCGGCAACGCTCTTGGGTTTGGGCTTGGTTGCTGGCCCAACGGGCAAATGCGCCCAGTTCCCCATGCACCTCTGGCTGGACGAAGCCATGGAGGGCCCGAACCCCGCTTCGATTCTGCGGAACTCGGTGGTGGTGACCTGCGGCGCCATCGTGCTGCTGAAGGTGATGCCGATCCTTCAGCTCTCGCCCATCGCCATCGGCGTGATGCTCGTGATCGGCAGCATCAGTGCGATCGGTGGCTCTTTGGTGGCCCTGGCTCAGGTGGACATCAAACGCACGCTGTCGTATTCCACAACGGCCCACATGGGCCTTGTCTTCATCGCCATTGCGCTGCAGATCCCTGTTCTGGCCTTGTTGCTGCTGTTCACCCATGCCGTGTCCAAGGCGCTGCTGTCGATGAGCATTGGCGGCGTGATTGCCTCCACCAACTGTCAGGACATCACCGAGCTGGGGGGATTGGGCAGCCGCATGCCGGCTACCACCACGGCGTTTCTGGTGGGTGGTGCTGGTCTCGTGGGCTTCCTCCCCCTGGGTGGCTTCCTGGCCCTGGCCCAATCGATTGAACTGCTGAGCGTGCGCTCGGTGCCTTTCATGGCGGTGTTCCTGCTCACCAACGCACTCACCGCCATGGGTCTGGTGCGGGTGTTCCGCCATGTGTTCATGGGGGATTCCCTGATCAAGTCCCGTCGGGCTGCCGAGGTGAACTGGCAGATGGCGTTCCCAATGGTGGCGCTCACCGTGATCGTGCTGATCACCCCGCTGTTGCTGGTGCGGCTTGAATCGCTCGATGGTTTGTTGGCCTTCCCCCTCTGGGCAGCAGCTCTTGTGGTGGGAAGCGGACTGCTGGGCCTGCTCGCTGGCGCCGTTCTCCCCCTGAGCAAGGCCTGGTCCCGCTCGCTGAATCCTGTTCTGCGCTGGTGGCAGGACCTGCTGGCCTACGACTTCTACACCGAGCGCTTCTATCGCCTCACCATCGTCAACGTGGTGGCTGGCTTCTCTCGCCTGGCCTCCTGGTTCGACCGCAATGTGGTGGATGGTCTTCTCAATGGAGTGGCGCGCTTCTCCCTGGCCAGTGCCGACAGCCTCAAGCTCAGCGTCAGCGGCCAGAGCCAGTCGTACGTGCTGACGGTGCTCCTGGCCATCGTTCTTTTCCTCACCGCGGTGAGCTGGTTCCTCACCTGATCGCCCCGAGATGCTTCTTTCCCTCCTGCTTCTGATTCCCTTCCTCGGGGCTCTGGCTCTGATCCTCTGGCCGGGATCCCCGTCCAGTGCACGCCTGCGCGATGTGTCCATCGTGCTGCTGGTGGTGCAGTGCTTGGCGAGCTTCGCCCTGCTGCTGCCCTTCGATGCCGCCGACGCAGGTTTGCAGTTGGTGGAACAGGCCCGCTGGGTGCATGCCATCGGCCTGGATTACGCCTTGGCGCTGGATGGCCTGTCCTTGCCATTGGTGCTGATGAACGGTGTGCTCTGCCTGGTGGCGGCCATCGCCTCCCGCACGATCGAGAACCGCCCCCGGGTTTATTTCGCCCTGCTGCTGGTGATTTCTGGCGCCGTGAATGGAGCCTTCCTGGCACAGAACCTGCTGCTCTTCTTCTTGTTCTACGAACTGGAACTCATCCCCCTCTGGATGCTGATCGCCGTATGGGGTGGTGCTAACCGGGCCTACGCCGCAACCAAGTTTCTGATCGTCACCGCCGTCTCGGGCGTTCTGATCCTGGGCGCCTTCCTTGGCATTGCCTTTGTCACCGGGACCATGGACTTCAGCCTCCGGCCGATCCTTGCCGGTGAACTGGGCATGACGCCCCAGCTGGTGCTGATGGGTGCTCTGCTGATTGGCTTCGGCATCAAGATTCCCCTCTTTCCCTTCCACACCTGGCTGCCGGATGCTCACACCGAGGCCTCCACACCGGTTTCGGTTCTTCTGGCAGGTGTGCTGCTCAAGCTGGGCACCTACGGCCTGCTGCGTTTCTGCCTTGGATTGTTCCCCGACGCCTGGCAGGTGGCTGCTCCCTGGCTGGCCGGCTGGGCTGCGATCTCAGTGCTCTACGGATCCCTTGCGGCGATTGCCCAGACCGACATGAAGCGCATGGTGGCCTACAGCTCGGTGGGCCACATGGGCTACGTGCTGCTGGCCGCCGCCGCCGCCACGCCGCTCGGGTTGATGGGGGCCCTGTTCCAGATGGTGAGCCACGGCCTGATCTCTGGCGTGCTGTTCCTGGTGGTGGGTGTCGTTTACGCCCAGACCGGCACCCGCGACCTCAACGTCTTGCGTGGCCTGCTCAACCCCCAGCGCGGCCTGCCGCTCACTGGATCTCTGATGATCATCGGGGTGATGGCCAGTGCCGGAATCCCCGGCATGGCCGGCTTCATTTCCGAATTCCTGATCTTCCGCGGCAGCCTTCAGCCCTTCCCCCTGGCCACGCTGCTTTCCATGGTGGGATCGGGACTGACGGCGGTGTATTTCCTGCTGTTGGTGAATCGCGCCTTCTTCGGTCGCCTGGCGATCGCCCCCGGCGAGGTGGTGAATCCCCGTATCCTCAACCGCGTGGCGCTGCGGGAGCAGGCCCCGGCCATCGCCCTCAGCCTCGTTGTGCTGGTGCTTGGCCTTGCCCCGGAGCTGCTGTCGAACCTCAGTGAGGCGGCCACCACGGGCCTCAGCCTGATCACTGGAGATCTGTCATGACCCCGACATCCGCATCCCCCGTTCAACCTCCGGTGCTTCCTGATCAGGAGGAGTTGATCCGTCGTTTGCTCAGCGACACGCCGCTGCTCAAGGACACCCCCGACCATCTGCTGCAGGTGGTGAATGTGCTCGAGAGCTATGGGCTTGTTCTCGATGCCTACAGCAAGAACCTGGTGGATCAGGGCGAGCAGCAGATGCTCAATCCCTTCCCGGTGTTCCGCTTCTTCCATGAGGGGTTCAACCTCAAGCGCCTCTGGACCCATCTGATGGGGGATCGCATCAACTTTGAGTACGCCGAGTACTGCCAGAAGGCGATGTTCTGGCATGGCACCGGCGGGTTGGATGCCTACCTCGACACGCCTGAGTTCGCCGAGGCCTGCCAGCGGATCATCAAGCGCAAGTCGGCGCGCGACCCTCTGCTGGCCCTCAACAACCGCCTCTATCCCGATTTCGCCCCCGAGGCCATCCGTTCGCTCACCACGATTTATTGCCTCGGTCTGTTCTGGCGCGTGATGAGCGACATCTTTGTCGACCTGGCCCGCCGCTACGCGATCAAGGAAGTCACCTGCGTCAACGATGTGGTGCATCACATCCGCGATGGCCTGGTGGCGGCGGCCGGAAGCCCGATTGAATACAAGGTGACGATCGGTGGTGAAGAGATCTGGGTCCTCCCCCCTGAGGCGGGTCTCACCTTTCTGGTGGATGTTGCGGTGCCCTACGTGGAGGCCGTTTTCTTTCGCGGCATGCCCTTCCTTGGAACGGTGTCGTACAACGCCCAGGCCCGGCAGATTTCACCGGACATCAGTGATTTCAAGTACGGCGCCCTTTACGCCGACCCGATTCCGAGCATGGGTGCGGGCATTCCCCCCAGCCTCTGCATGCAGGACATGTATCGCCACCTGCCCGAGGAACTGAGCCTCTGGTACGACGACAACGGTCGAGGCCAAACGGATGTGCACGTGCAGATCTGCGTCAGCTTCCAGAAGTCGATGTTCTGCGTCACCAATGCCGCCATCGCCGGCACGATGCCGCATCCGCTGGACACCGATGACCCCGAGCAGCAGGCCGCCAATCGGGCCTACGCCGAGGCCTGGTCAGGGCGCTTGATGGGCTGCCAGCGGGTGGCGCTCCTCTAGGTTTCCAGCAGGTTCAGGCTGAACGGGGACTCTGATGAATCAGTGGCAGGAGCGGAAACGACCCGTATGCCTCGAGTGTCGTTTCGAGTTTGAGAGCTACGACGCCACCAGGGATTTTCTTGACAAACTCGGCGATCACAGCGAGGCGACCCAGCGCTTTCCCGACATCAGCTTTGGGCGCACCTACGTGAACATCACGATCCGGCCGGAGGATGACGGCCCCGAGGCCCAGCTGAGCGAAGCCGATCGAGCCTTTGCCGCAGAGATCGATGCCCTCCTCAGTTGATCTGGCTTCGGCCTATGCCGATTCCGGTGTGGCTGAGGTGTTGGACCAACTGGACCGTGAACTGATCGGCCTGGCGCCGGTGAAGACGCGGATCCGAGAGATCGCAGCGCTGTTGCTGGTGGATCAGGCGCGGCAGCAACTGGAGTTGCCCAGCACCGCGCCCAGTTTGCACATGTCGTTTACCGGCCATCCCGGCACGGGCAAGACCACCGTGGCTCAGCGGATGTCGCAAATCCTGCATCGCCTGGGTTACCTCCGCAAGGGTCATGTGGTGACGGCCACCCGCGACGATCTCGTGGGTCAGTACGTGGGTCACACCGCCCCGAAAACCAAGGAGATGCTCAAGCGTGCCCAGGGTGGCGTGCTGTTCATCGATGAGGCCTATTACCTCTACAAGCCAGACAACGAACGCGATTACGGCGCCGAAGCGATTGAGATTCTCCTGCAGGAGATGGAGAGCCGGCGCAGCGACGTTGTGGTGATCTTTGCGGGCTATAGGGATCGGATGGAGACCTTCTACAGCTCCAATCCAGGCCTGTCCTCAAGGGTGGCGCACCATCTCGATTTCCCCGACTACAGCGACGACGAGCTGATGGCGATTGCAGGCCTGCTCCTCGAGGCCCAGCACTATCAGTTCAGTGCCGAGGCCGAGACGGCGTTCTCCGACTATGTCTCGCGTCGGCGGCAGCTGCCTTTCTTCGCCAACGCGCGCTCGGTTCGCAATGCGTTGGACCGGGCCCGTCTGCGCCAGGCCAACCGGTTGTTTTCGCGGATGGGAGAAGCCCTCACCAAGCAGGATCTCATCACGATTGAGGAGGCCGACATCCGGGCCAGCCGTGTGTTCAAGGGCGAAGTGGAGGGCCACCATCCCGCTCAGCACGGCGCCTGATCAGCTGCGCCATGCCGAGGCCCACTAGCAGGCCTGCTGTGCCGTGACCCTGCAGGAGAGCAATCCCGAGCACCAGAACCGCCATGGGAGCAGGCAGCACGAAGCGGTACAACGCACCCGTGAGGGCACCGCACCAACTGCCCAGGCTGCCCAGATCGGGCAGCAGCAGGTGAAGTCCCATCCCGAGTGCGCAGGCCACCAGGAACAGTGGAAAGAACACTCCGCCCCGCCAGCCGGTTTCCAGGCAAAGACCGAGCATCAGCAGTTTCACGATCGCTGAGAGAAGCAGCACCCAGGCCTCAGTTGAGTTCTGGCCCTCCAGCAGGGGCCTCAGCTGGTCTTCTCCGGCGAAGGGAACCAACGGCAACCAGTGCATGCAGGCCCCCAATAACAGGCCGGTCAGCAGCGGCCACCAGGGCCATCGGGCCAGGAGTTGGCGCTGCTCCAGCCAGCCTTGCCACTGCAGCAACAGCCAGCCCAGGCCGCAACCGACCACTCCTCCCAACAAACCTGCGCTGAGGGTGCCGAGATCTTCCCCCAGGCTGCTGGGCCAGATGTAAGGAAGCCGTTGCAGTGATCCCCCGCTGGCAGCACCGATGCCGTGGAAGGCTGCAAACCCTGCTACACCGCCGAGGCTGCCGGGCAACCAGCGGTCGAGGAAGGTTTGCCTCCGGTTTTTTGGGTGAGAGGCTTCGCCAACAACAGCCCCCCCCAGCAGTGGAGCTCCGAACAAGGCCAGGCTCCCTGCCACCGTTGCCTCCTGCAGTTTCTGGTCACGACCACGCCAGATTCGTTGGCTGATCAGGGCGGCCATGCGGCTCATCAGGGCCTCAGGCCCGATGCATCCTCCCCCGATCTGGGCCAGCGCCGCTCCGAGGAGACCGCGAGCTTCATCGCGTTTCGGCGCCTGGTCGGGATCACGCAGATCACTCAGGGTGTCCCGCAGCTCAGGCAGCAAGGTGTTGGGGCCGGGGCGATGCAGCAGCGAAAGAATCAAGCCGCTGCTGCCGCAGATCAACATCGACCAGCCCAGGGGAAGGCCGCGATCCAAGCCCTCGAGCACCGGATCTCCCCAGAGCAGCTGGCTTAAGCCGCCGATCCAGCCCATCACAACCGCCACACCGGCGCCGCTCAGGGTGCCGGTGAACAGGGCCATCAGGCTGAGGCGTAGGCGAGTCACCAGTGCGGGTCGGTGGCGAATTCAACACTGAGTTTCGCTGATTTCGATGCCGGAACGGTGCTGATGCAGGCGCGCACCGTCTTGCCGTTCACGTCGATCTCGCAGGCCCCGCAGCTGCCCCCCAGGCAACCGGTGGGAATGCTGATGCCCGCTCCACTGGCGGCCACCAACCAGTCCTGGCCAATGGTTTCGTGGGTGATGCGCCCATCGGGCCAGCGCACAGGAATCGACGTCATGGCTGGAGCAATGGAGCAAGGTTCACATGTTGCTCGAAGGCATCGGCGAGGCGATCGAGCAACAGATCACGGTGGGCGCTGTGGTTCTTGGGATCGTTGGCCAGCGGTTGCAATCCCCGTTGCTCGCGAAGCCGGTTGAGCCAGGCCCGTCGCCAGGGGCCGTTGTCGAGCAAGCCGTGCAGGTAGGTGCCCACCACGCTCGAACCCTTTGGCCCGGGAGCCCACCACCCCAAACCAGGGTCGCTGCTCAGGGGCTGAAGACCGGGATCTGGGGTGGTGGTGCCGTAGTGCAGTTCAAAACCGTTCAGCGGTGTTTCCATGGGCCAGAGGCCATCGATGCTGCGCTGGCTCAGCCGTTTCGTGCCGCTGAAGGTGGTGTCCAGGGGCAGGAGGCCCAGGCCGCTCTGGGGTCCCCGCTGATCGGTGCCCTCCAGTCCCTCCGGATCGTTCAACGTTTTGCCCAGCATCTGCATGCCGCCGCAGATGCCCAGGACGGATCCCCCAGCCTGGGCGTAGCTCCTGAGTTGATCGGCCAGTCCACAGCTGTTCAACGCTTCGAGATCCCGCAGCGTCTGCTTGCTTCCCGGAAGAATCACGGCATCCGGCTCACCCAGGGGTTCCCCGGGTTGAATCCAGCGCAGCTTCAGGCTGGCTTCGGCTTCGAGCGGATCGAGATCCGAGAAGTTGCTCAAGGAGGGCAACCGCAGCACAGCGATCTCCAGATCGGTGGCCCCGCGGGTGGGTTTGCGTTCCAGCAGATCGAGGGAATCTTCGGGTGGAAACAGCTCGTTGAGCCAGGGCATCACCCCCAGCACCGGTACCCCGGTGTTGGCTTCCAGCCATTGGCGACCCTCATCAAACAGCTCCCGACGGCCGCGGAAGCGGTTGATCAGGATTCCTTTGATCAGCGGGCGCTCCACCGGGCGTAACAAAGCGAGCGTCCCAACGATCTGGGCGAAGACACCGCCGCGCTCAATGTCGGCCACCAGCAGGCAGTTGGCCCGCAGGTACTGGGCCAGGCGCAGGTTGGTGAGGTCGCGGCGTTGCAGGTTCACTTCCACCGGGCTTCCCGCCCCCTCCAGCACCAGCCGGCCTTGGGGCCATTGCTGCTGGAGCTGCATCAGGCCGGTGCGGATCGCCTGCCAACCGGGGCGGAACCAGTCGCGGTAGTAGTGCTCGGCGCGGGCGATCCCCACGCTTTGGCCCCCATGGATCACCTCACTGGTGCTGTCTCCCCGGGGTTTCAGCAGCACGGGATTCATGGCGCAGCAGGGCTCAAGGCCCGCCGCCCAGGCCTGCATGGCCTGGGAGTAGGCCATCTCCCCGCCATCGGCATCCACCCAGGCGTTGTTGCTCATGTTCTGGCCCTTAAAGGGCAGTGCCTGTTCCCCACGGCGTTGGAGCACCCGGCACAGCGCCGCCGTCATCAGCGATTTGCCGGCACCGCTGGAGGTGCCCAGCACCATCAGCGGTCGTGGCGTGGTGCGGGTCACAGCGGCCAGTGCCGACGCAGGCTGTGACGCAGACGCTCCAACACCGGAATCGAACGCTGCAGGAGTGCGGGGTCGTCATCGAGGAGTTGGCGACCCAGGGGCGTGAGCCTGAAACGGCTGGTCAGCCCTTGCCCATCCACTTCCCGGCGCAGCACGCCCACACTGATCAGCCAACGGAGATCGTCCTCGAGGGCTTCGCTGTTGCGGAACCAGCGTGTTTTGCGGCCGTAGCGGCTGGGTTCGCTCCAGAGGTCGCCGGCATCCAGGCCTTGCTGCTGAAGATCCCTGTAAAGGGCCTCAGAAAAGGGCAGGCATCCCATGGCCCGGCAGGCCCGGTCACGGCTGCGTCGATCCAGCAGGTCGGTGGGGTGAGCGATGGCAAGGCCTCCCGTCCCTGGCAGCCTACGGAGCGTTGTTCTGCGGTGTGTCCCCGTGCTCATGCTTGCATCTGCCTCGCCGGCGCGTCGCCGCTTGCTTGAGCAAGCGGGAATCCCGCATCAGGTGCGCGTCAGCGGTGTGGATGAAGACCAGATCCAGCATGTGGAGCCCGCAGAGCTGGTGAAACTGCTCGCTCAGGCCAAGGCCACAGCTGTCGCCCAGACGCTTGACCCGGTGGGCGATGCCGAGATCACGGCTGTGCTGGGCTGTGATTCGGTGCTCAGTTTTGAAGGGCAGGTGTTCGGCAAGCCCTCAGGGCCAGCTGAGGCAATCGAGCGTTGGCAGCGGATGGCTGGCGGCTGCGGATCTCTGCTGACGGGCCATTGCCTGATCCGTCGCGGGCAACCTGAGCTGCTGGCCTGCGTGGAAACGTTGGTGCGCTTTGCCTCGCTCAGTCAGGCCGAGATCGAGGCCTATGTGGCCAGTGGTGAGCCGTTGCAATGTGCCGGTGGGTTTGCCCTCGAGGGCCGCGGCGGCCTCTGCATTGATGGCTTGGATGGCTGTTATTCCAACGTGATCGGCCTGAGTCTTCCCTGGTTGCGTCAGCAGCTTTCAGCTTTGGCTTAGTGCAGCAGCAGATTTCGCGTTCCCGAGATCGCTTGCATGGCCAGCAGCAATGCCACCAGCAGATTGCTGCTGATGTGAATGCGCCTGGCCTGCACGGAATGACCAATCAAGGGCTGCAGCGCCGTTGAGCTCAGCAACAGGGCGGTGAGCAACAGTCCCATCCAGCAATGGGACTGCCAGAACAGGGGGCTCCAGGGAACATCGCTGAACCGCTCCACGGCCGGATGCAGCCCCAGCAGAAGCAGGCCGCAGGCACTGGCAATAGCCCAGAGAAAGCGCTGCCAGACCAGCCGGGTCGTCAGCAGGCGCCCGAAGCTGAACATCACAGCACTGCCGGTGACGACCAGACCCAGGGGATGGCTGCTCCAGAGGCTGTGGCCGAGGCCGATCAGCACCGCCACCAGCACCCCGCCGGTAACCCAGGCTCCGTGTTGCGCGTGCTCTACCGGCACCGTGTCGGCGATTGGGTTGATCTTTAATCGTTTCTCCCGCGCCAGGATTCCCAGCCGGATCGTGGCGCCCACCACCGGGTAGACGAATAGGATCATCAGCACGGGGTGGATCAATCCGAGCCAGTCGTGGCTGGTGAGCGCTTGCAGTGCCTGGGGATCAACCAAAAAAAAAACGCAACCCTGAAACCAGGGTTGCGCATCGTGGGGATTTGAACTGCGGATCTGGATCAGACCTTTCTGGAGTAGTACTCCACCACCAGCAGTTCGTTGATTTCCAGGGCAACCCATTCGCGTTCGCAACGGGCGGTGACCTTGGCGCTCAGCTTGGACTTGTCCAGCTCGAGGTGGCTCGGCACGTTGGCCAGACCAGGGAACTCGAGGTTGGCTTCAGCCAGCTTTTTGCTGCATTTGCGCTCGCGGATGGCGATCACATCGCCGGGCTTGCACTGGTAGCTGGCGATGTCGGTCACACGACCGTTCACGGTCACGTGACCGTGGTTCACCAGCTGACGGGCGCCGGGCACGGTGGGACCGAAGCCGAGGCGGAAACAAACATTGTCGAGACGGTTCTCGAGCAGCTTGAGCAGGTTGGTTCCGGTGGAACCTTCCTGGGCGCGCGCTTTCTTCACGTAGCGCACGAGCTGACGCTCGGAGACGCCGTAGTTGAAGCGAAGCTTCTGCTTCTCTTCGAGACGGATCGCGTATTCAGAGCGCTTGCGACGGGCTTGGCCGTGCTGACCGGGGGGATAGGACCGTTTGGCGGCCTTCCGGGTGAGACCGGGGAGGTCTCCCAAGCGCCGCGTGATCCTCAGGCGAGGGCCGCGGTAACGAGACATAGGTGGGAAGGTGTGTGTTGAGATCGTGCAGGTGTTGGGCATGCTGGAACCGAAACAGCCCCAGGCATCTGCCGCGATGCACGAATCAACCACTGTATCTGGCGGCCCGATGGCCCAGTTACGACAGGCAGTGAACCAGGCTCTGGCGGCTGTTCTCCTGGCCGGCATTGGCTTTTATCGGCGCTTCATCTCCCCGATGATTGGGCCACGCTGTCGCTTCACGCCCACCTGCAGCGCCTATGGCCTGGAGGCCATTCAGAAGCATGGTCCCTGGAAGGGGGGCTGGCTCACCGTGAAACGCCTGCTGCGCTGCCATCCCTTCACCCCTTGTGGCTGTGACCCGGTGCCCGATTGATGAAGCAGCTCACCCTGTACAGCCGCGCCGGTTGCTGCCTCTGTGAAGGCTTGGAATCCCGCTTGCGTGCCCTCGATCTCTTGAGGCTGTCGATCGAGCTGACGGTGATTGATATCGATGCGACCGGCACCCCCCAGGAGCTGAAGGCGCGCTACGACCTCGAGGTGCCCGTGCTCGCTCTCGATGGATCTGAGCTTCCCCGGGTCTCCCCACGTCTTACGGGCGAGGGACTGTTGAATTGGTTGCAACGCTGTCTGTCCACGGCGCTCTGAACGGCTTAAAACTCCCCCATGCAGAGGGGAGATGGGATGACGCAGGCGTTGCATGCCCTGTTGAGTGATGCAGGCATCGCAGTGCCGCCGGGGCTGGTGAACCCTGGATTGGAGGCGATCACCACCGATTCCCGCCGCGTCGGCCCTGGAACCCTGTTTCTCGGACTCCCCGGCGAACGGGTGGATGGAGGCACGTTCTGGGGCCAAGCCCTTGAGGCCGGTGCCTCCGCTGCTGTGATTGGAGCTGAAGCTGCTGCTGCACAACCGCCAGGTGCTGATGACCCTGTGGTGGTGATCCAAGAGCCGGTGGCGCGTCGAATCGGTGAAATTGCTGCGGCGTACTGGGACCACCCCTGCAGGCGTATGGCCCTGATTGGTGTGACCGGCACCAATGGCAAAACCACCACCACCCATTTGATCGAGCATCTGGCCGCTTCGTCCGGCCAAGCCGTGGGCTTGTTCGGCACGTTGGTGAACCGCTGGCCGGGCCACAGCATCACGGCCACCCACACAACGGCCTTTGCCGACCGCCTGCAGGGGCAACTCGCCGAGGCTGCCTCCGCCGGTTGCGGCCTGGCGGCGATGGAGGTGAGTTCCCATGCCCTGGCGCAGCAGCGAGTGGCTGGCTGCCGCTTCGCGGGCGCCGTGTTCACCAACCTCACCCAGGACCACCTCGATTACCACTCCTCCATGGAGGACTACTTCGAGGCCAAGGCGTCGCTGTTTTCAGATCCTTTGCTGCTTGCCGACGGCGTGCGATCGGTGGTCAACAGCGATGACCCCTGGGGGGCGCGCCTGGCCGAACGGCTTGGGGCCGCCTGTTGGCGCAGCTCTCTTGAGGATCCCTCGGCCGAGTTGCACATGAGCGACCTGCAGATGACGGCTGCTGGGGTGGAGGGTCGCTTGATCAGCCCTGTGGGTGAGGGTCGTTTCCGTTCGCCCTTGTTGGGTCGCTTCAACCTGATGAACCTGCTCCAGGCGGTGGGGGTGCTGCTTCAGCAGAAGCTGCCTTTGCCGGTGCTGCTGGAGGCCATCGGCCGTTTCGGTGGCGTGCCTGGCCGGATGGAGCGGGTGATCCTGAACGGTGTGGATGCAGCGAATTTGCCGCCGGTGCTGGTGGATTACGCCCACACTCCCGATGGTCTGGACAATGCGCTTTCCGCAGCGCGTCCGTTCTGTACCGGTCGGCTGATCTGTGTGTTCGGTTGCGGTGGTGACCGGGATCGGGGCAAGCGTCCGCAGATGGCGGCGATTGCGGCACGCCTGGCGGACAGCGTGGTGGTCACCTCCGACAACCCCCGCACTGAGGATCCTCAGCAGATCCTGGATGACGTGGTGGCGGGGATCCCGGCCGGTAGCGATTTGCTTGTGGAGGGTGATCGAGCCAAGGCGATTGCCTTAGCCATTGCAGAGGCCAAGGCGAATGATCTGGTGCTGGTGGCTGGCAAGGGGCACGAGGATTACCAGATTCTCGGCACCGAGAAGGTGCACTTTGACGATCGTGAGCAAGCGGAACGAGCCTTGCGTTTGAGATTGGTCTGAAGCGCTCAAACAGTGCTGATCGCTGCCACCAGGGCGTTGATGTCGTCTGCCGTGCTGATGATGTGGGTGCAGGCCCTCAAGCAACTGGGATCCGCCAGATCGCGAATCCACAGCCCTTGGGCACCCAACTGCTTCACATGCTCTGCAGGGGGCACATCGCCGTTGATCTGAAAACTCACCAGTCCGCTTGAGGGTGATGTCTCCAGCAGGGGCTTGACGCGCTCCAGCCCTTCGAGTGCCTGCCAGAGCTTGCCACTCAGCGTTTGGATGCGGTCCCAGCGTTGTTGGGCTGATCCCTCTTGGTCCAGCAATTGCAGTGAGCTGCGCAGCCCAGCCATCAGGGGCACGCAGCTGGTGGCCACTTCAAAGCGGCGGCTGTCGTGGTGAAACAGGTCGCTGCTGTTCAGATTGGTCTTGCTTTCATCACGCAGGCTGCGCCAGCCGATCACGGTCGGTGCGGCATCCTCCAGCACTCGTTCCGACAGCGCCACGCCCCCCAGTCCTTCGGGCCCGCAGGCCCACTTGTGGCCGGTGAAGGCGTAGATGTCTGCTGCTGCAGCGGCCTCGTCGACGGGGATTTGTCCGAAGCTTTGGGCTGCATCCACCAACAGAAAGGGCTGTTGGGGGTGTTGGTTCAGCTGGTTGGCGACCGCCGCAATGGGCATCACTTGTCCTGTGTTCCAGAGCAGATGGCTCAGCACCACCAGGCGGGTGCGGGGGGTGAGGGTTTGGGAAATCGCCTCGAGCACGGAGGCATCGCAGTGGGTCTGATCACCCCGCAGATGCTTCACCGGCAGCACGTCGATGGCGAGGTTCTGGCGCCGCGCCAGTTCCACGCAGGCACTCACCACTCCGGGGTGTTCGCAGTCGCCGATCAGCAGCCGGTCCCCTTCGGTAAAGGGCAACCCCCAGAGCGGCAGCACGCAGCCGCTGGTGACGTTTTCGGTGAGGGCAAGCCGGTGGGGCGGAACACCGCAGCACTGGGCCAGAAGGCGGCGGGTGCTGTTCACCTCTTTGGCGATGTAGGGCCAAACATCTGCAGTGAACGGCCCCAACTCCTGAATGCGCGCCCAGCTTGCGGTGATCGCCTCCAGGGATGGATTGGGCAAAGGCCCTTGGCCGCCGTAGTTGAAGTAAACCTTATTCGCTAGTGCTGGACAGGCATCCCTGAGGTCACTACCATCTGCGTGGGGCAAGCCGTGGGTCAAGGTGGTTTTCCGCAAGGTTCCCAACTACATCGTCAAAGCACGAGCCAGCTACCAGTTGGTGCGTGGTGTGCCCAGCGACTGTCAGGCCAAGGTTGGCAAGAAGAAGTGGAAACAGGGAGGGGGAAAGACAATCAACGAGGCGCGGGCAAAGCTGCCAGAGTTCCTCTCCTGGACTGATGCACTCATCGCCGAAGCACGGGGTGAGCAGCTGACCAATGAGGAGAAGGTCATCAGGCAAGGCGACGTTGAGGGCTGGAGTCCTGTCGTGCTTGCTGAAGAGGCCAACCCTCAGGTCGGCATGTATCTGGATGACGGCAGTCCGAACCCAGCGTTCGAGTCGATGGTTGCCATGGCTGAAGCGGTCAAGGCAGGCAAGGCCAACGCGCTGCTGTCATCAGAGGGATTGCTCCAGGCAAGACGGCTAGACCGTGAGCCTGCACCGAGAACATTTCAGGGATGGGTCAAAGCGCTCGACGCCTTTATGGCCTTCACCACCAAGAGCAAGCCCTTCCAATGCACCCGAGCCGATGCTGTGGCCTACAAGGACGCTCTGCTGACCCGGATGGGCCGTGGCTCTGCAAAGACCCAGCTGGCCTACCTGGCTGGACTGTGGACGACGTTGGTCGAGAAACAGGGAACTGGTGAGCACATCTTCAAGGGCTTACCGGGCACCTTGGACGAAACGACCAAGAGCAAAGCACTTCGCGCAGCACAGTCGAAGCGCAATCAATCGTTCGAGCCCGTCATTCCATACGAGGAGTGGACCGGTTCGATCTACGTGCCTGTGTTCCAGCTGCTGTATTTCACGGGAGCACGCTTGGCAGAGATCGCAGGCTTGAAAGCTGAGGACATTCACGAAGACCACATCAGCGTTGAGTGGTCGGAAGAGCGGAGCCTGAAGACGGCTAACTCAGTTCGGGATATTCCACTGCACCCATCGCTCATCAAGGTTGTGGAGCCACTGAGCAATGGCAGCGGTCACATCTGGCCTCGGCTGATGACGACCACGAAGACAGCTGGCGTTGAGGTCATCCGATGGGGGCACAACTTGGCCAAGCCATGCAAGAAGGTGACCGGCATCAGACCCAAGGACTTCAGGGATCGTTTCGCCACCCAGCTGAGGGAGCACGACTACAACCAAGTGAATATCCAACGGTTGATGGGTCACTCAGCCTTGGACACCAACAGCACGTATGGGGGCAAGAACTGGGAGCGATACGTGGAAATGATTAGGTCGATTCAGTAGCTCGTCAGAAGATTCCGGCCTTCTTGGCCATTTTCATCATCTGAATCAGCTTCATCATCTTCTCGAGGTCGGCTTCGTCGTCATCAACTGACTCGGCTTCCGCCTTTTTCTTGGCCACCAGGTCTTCGTAGTAATCGGTGAACTTGCCCCTGGGTGATGGGCTGGGAGCTTGTTCGAAGTGGCGCTCAAGAATCCACGCGCATGTCGCGCTGACGCTGGTGCCCCGCTCTTTTGCCAAGGCTTCGACCTTCTCGACTACCGGCTCGCTCACAACTATCTGAAGGCGGGGCCGCTTGATGCGTCCATTACCTGCTGCTGACTCTTGACGTACTGCCATGCCACCTAGTCCTACCTACTGAATGGTAAAGGAGAGTCAATGGGTAGTCACTGACAGATCCAGATTCTTCCTGTCATCACCATTTGCCCCCACCCGTAGTGTTCGAGCTTGCAATTTTGTCTACAGAACACTAAGTTTGAAGGACCACTCTGAACGCCCTCGACCAGGCAATGGCGGTCGACGAGGTCAACAGTTGGGGCCAAAGCCGAACCCTGTCGTTCGACTTCAATTCATGTTCGCTTCAAGCTACGTATTTCGGCCTACAAGTCCTTAGAGGCCAAAAGGCCGAGCACAAAAGGCAATAGGAAAGAAAGCCTTGGCGCTTTTTGGAAATCCCAACTTGGCTCCTTGTAGTTCCTTAGGTGGCGATCCTTACCGTCGCATGCCTCTTGTCATGGAGGTAGATACATTTCGTCCAGTCCTCATCGGTCCCGCCTTCATGGGCAAATGGATAATGAATGAGTGGATGAAAATGCAAAATAATAATAAGTCCCAATAATTCATACATATAAAAATGAAGAACAACCCGATCCGGATGGGACCGACCATCAATTGTGGTGGTCGTAGGAATCTCGAGTGTGGAAAATTAACCAGATGCCAAACGCAAGGCTGGCATGGTGTCGGATACTGCTTCGCGGTGGACGAGGCGTATCGAATCTGGTCATCACAGTGGTACCCGATTGGTTCAATCGTTGTTACTCAATCAGCAATAGATGTCGATCTTTACTGCATCGACACTGAGCGGACGATGGATGCAAATGCATTTCCGCTTGGCTGGCTCGAGGCGCATGAGCCGAAAGGTCCTGAAATTCAACTGGAGCTTGGCTTGTGGAAAGAGACATCTTCATAGCGATGACAGGCTTTCTCTTCGGAGTCTTGTCAGTTTTTATGGGCCGTTTGATTTCCTACCTGTACTTCCTCTTTTTTCTGCACCAATGACCCCACATTCTTACCTCGACAACCTACTTTACCAGCTGGAAGATGTTCGCAAGTTGCTGATTCAGGTCGAAGAAAACTCTCCTGAATGGACGAAGTTTGATCGACTTGAAGACAAGCTCCTTGCTGAACTCGCAAACCATAGCCTGGAGGACTGATCTAGTGAAAAACCTAATCTGCGGAGTTCGTTTCGATCAAGTGATTGCCAAGCGGAACACTCCTCTTGGCATTGCTGTTGAGATCCTCGTTACTTATGAGGGAAGTCAGCATCGATGCGATGTTTTTGTTGAAGAGTTTACTGCAGGGTTTCTACTTCATTTGTTAATGGATGAAGAGATATCGGCTATAAAGATTTCAAGGAGAGTTAATAAAAAATCTACGACGCGATTTAGGGCACTGCCTTGGTCAAACCAGACAGATCAAATGAAAGGTAGGCTTTTTGGCCTGATGCTTAATGCTATCGGGTCAGATATTCAGGCCATTTCATGGTGGGAAGGAGAGTCGCCGGCCGTTGGCAAAGGCAACGAACTTGCCAAGCGTTTAGAAGAGCTGCTTAAAAAGAATGTATCTGACGAAGAGACCCCTGAAGATTTTGATTTTTAATTAATTGAATATCCATCCAGGTCCTTTGCCTAGCTGGTGTCTTCTTCATTTGGCCTGTCCTCGAGACAGGCTTTTTATTGGCAACCAACAAGACGGGGCGATCAGGGGACCCCAGCAGCCTCCCGGAAGCGGAGAGGATAGTAATGCCAGCGCGACTCATTAATTGTTATCGGGTAGTACTGGGTATGCATTTTAGCTTCCCATTGCAGGGAACGCCCGAAAAACATCAATGCCACCACAGCGGATGGTCAACCGGTTCGATGCCGGTTGGTGGCATCAAGGGGCACGGATAACGAACTCAATCGCCGTGTCACCTGACTCCAATCAACTCAGTCAGTGAGTTCAAAACCTCAACATCAACTACTTCAATGACTAATGAATCGCCACCATTCCAAGGAGGCTTTAGTTACCGCGACAACGTCGTGGGAAAACCACCCGCTGATTCCCTTCGGGGACTGATGCTGGGTGATCAATGGATCTGGGCACCCGGTGCTCAGCCCGAGCATCTGCTCAACGCTGTGGCCGAGAAGGGCTACGCCGTGACGCCAGCCCGTTGGCGGAATGGATACAAGAGCAAAAAGCGCGGGGTCTTTCTCGAGGCCAGTTATTTGCTGTTGGACTTCGACGCGAACCTCAGTTGGGCTGCTTGCAAAGAGCATCCCTACTTCAACCAGTTCGCCGCCTTCGCCTACACATCAGCCAGCCATGGCAAGCCCGGCAAGGGTGATCGCTTTCGCGTTGTCTTTGCCCTGGACCATGTGGTCACTGATGCTCAGGTCTTCGATCGTTTGATTGAGGGACTGGCCATGGAGTGCCCAGGGTCTGACCCGGCAATCAATGCCGCGAGCCTGTTGTATGGCAACCCAGGTGCGGAGACTCACGTCTTCAATCTGGACAATCGACTGCCGACCAAGACGGTCTACTTTCACCGGCCCATCGCCGATGCACAGAAGAAACTGCAGCATCAGAGCTACGTGGCCGCGAACCGTGGATACGAAGAGGACTCAAGTCTTCAGCGCGTGCAGTTCTGGCTTCACAACATCCCCAACACTTCCCGCGATACGTGGGTCCGTGTTGCTGGCTGTCTTCGGAATATCGAAGGACATGGATATGACTGGGCCTACTCCTGATTTGAGGAGTGGTCTGCTCGTGACTATGCCGAGTTCGATCCTGAAGCCTGCGAACGGCTGTGGGAATCACTCGACTCCAATCCTGGTGGGTTCCGGAAGCTCAAGGAGTACTTCCTCTATTTCAAGGAGAACCCCGAGACGGACGAGTACCAAGTCGAAAGCTTCAACACCGTCGCGAAGCGTGAGCGCCGCATCAATACCTTGAACGCCGTAGGAGATACCAGCGATGGAAACGCCTACGACATTTGAAGACATTGGTGAGCTGGCGAAACTGATCGCCCAACTGCAACAAGAGAACGAACAGCTGAAGGCAGCGCCGCCGGTAGCGCCGGAGGAAAAGAAGAAGGCCTACAAGCTGTCAGTGCTGGACACCACCCGACTCACTGAGAAGTTCTGGGATGGACGTGTGCGGTTCAACCTGCTGAAGGATGTGATCGAGATCCGCAAGAAGGACTCAGGTCAATGGGTGCCCCATGACATCGAAGCCATCGCTGGCCTCTACATCGAACTCGGGAAAGCTCATGACGAGAACCCTGACAAGACCGTGGTGATCGACACGATCCGACGGATGGCTAGGGCCAATGAGTTCAACACGTTGGTCGAGTACTTCGAAGGTCTGCGTCATGCCGATGCCGACGTTTACAAGTTCAACAACCTGGCTACCTGGGCCTTTGGGAATGACATCAAGTCGCCCCATGCAAACGAGATTCTCAAGCTGTTTCTCGTTGCTGCAGTTGCCCGGACGTTTGGGCCTGGATGTTACTACCGCTTCTGTCCGGTGCTGCTGGGTGAGCGTGAGATTGGCAAGTCATTCATGGCCAACCTTGCTCCCTTCGACCTTGGTAATACAACCGAGCCACAGGCGAACAAGTACCAGATCGATCAGGTCCTCGTCGCGGCCAAGCAGTCACTGATCCTCGAAATCAGCGAAGCCGATGCGTTCACCAAGTCGGTTCCGCACAGCGTCATCAAGACGTTCTTCTCAGCTGGTCGATCCGTGACACCTATCAAGAACAAGAATGCTCAGCCATTCGTTCGAACGTGGGTCGTCTTCGGTACCAGCAACCTGGCCAACTTCATCCCGAATGATCTGCGCCGCAGGTTCCTGCCGATCAACCTGTTCCATCTGCAGCAGGGTGAGTTTCGACTCGGTGATGCTCAGAAGCTGTTCGATGCACGTGATGGCATCTGGGCCGCTGCTGTCTAGGAGTACTTCCGCAACTGGGTAGGCCGTGAGCTGAAGCATGTCGAAGAGGTCCTTGCTGATCTCGATGCCTTCACCTCTGACTTCGTGAGTGAATCACGCTGGTATGAGGATTGCTGCGACAAGCTCAACTTCGAGAACCGAATCTTCCTCAGCCGTAATGATGTGAGGGGAGCAATCCAAGGTGGCGGTGAATTCGTACCGACTGATGATCAGATCAACGGGTTCATGCAGAAGCACAACTGGTCAATGAAGCACGTGAGGCTCACCAAAGGTGGAACTCAGCAGTGCCTGTTTGTGCATCCTCGATGGAATCAATACGAGAACTATCAGGAGGCGTACAAAGCTGAAGAGCGTCATCGCCCCAAGTTCTCAACAAAGATCGATGATTCTGACTTTTAGGCGTAACTGGGTGTAACTGCAGTTACGGGCACTTTCAAGCTATGACTGGCGAGTTACGGCAGTTACGGGGTATAGATCAATTCTCTATCTGCTTCGGTCCCTCGCAATTTTATTTTGCCCTTCCGATGTCCGTAACTGGCGTAACTGCTGTAACTCCTCAGTTATAACAGTACATCTCAGCGATCTAGCCCGTAACTGCACCCGTAACTGGGCGTAACTCCTTTATCTCTTCCCAATGAAACATCCCAAACCCCGCGAGCCGGATAAGCCTGCGGATAACACTAACGAACCAAAGGCTGACGAAAAGCTCAAGCCTGTCCCCAAACGTTCCTGGGTCTTCGAATATCGCTATGGCCTGTGGGCCATCTAGCACCTCAATTCCTCTCTCATGACAACAACAATGGAAAAACCCCTTGCGGTACAACTACCGCCACCCTTTGACGCCAAGAGCCACAAGCCTGTGGAACAAATGGTGTATGAAGACAGACTGGATGTTTGGAATGAGTACTGCAACTTCCGTCGGCTATCCAATCAATTCCGAGTCTTCACCAACCCCAAGACCTTGGAGTACGTCGAGGAGCAAGCAGCTCAAATCAAAGCTGCGTATCTCGATAAATTCAGCAGTACCGACCTCATCGACCCCCGATACCTATGACCTATCCCAGCAATGAGCCGATTCAGTACCTCTGCGAGTACTGCGGCAGTACCAACACGAAAGTCCACACCCCTGATTGCAAGCTCGCCCGTATTCCGTGGTAGTTCAAAGATGGCCGAATCATGCCGAGCAGTAACCGCATGGCTTTGGCTCACCTGGTGGATGCCGTGGAGCTATACGACCAGAAGTGACGACCACCCAACTATTTATTTGCCGACCATTTGTGGGGTGGTGGGTTTCGGTATTCGCTCAGATGCATTGGTGGACACCCAAGCGAAAAACAAGACAAAGACCAGGACGGTCAGAACTTTGGACCTTTGCATCTGCGGGTGAGTGGTGTGTGGTTGCTCCGTGGATTGCGGCGACTGAGTACTGAAAAAGCAGAAAGGAGGCGTAGAAGCCTCCCCTCTATTTGGCAAAGAAGACCCGCTGTTGCATTCCAACTCCAGGGGGTGAGCGTCTTCTCGCCACCACCACCATCGAGCTTTTCTCAGCTCCAGGTGTTGCCGAGATTCGGCAAAGCGTGACTTGATGTAACGGTACTACCCGTTGCTGCATTTTGCCTTCCCATTGAAGAGCACCTTGAAGGCTTAACCACACGTCAATATCAACTCAACTCATGACACAGACAACCGATTGGGAATACCGAAATGCGCTTTCAGAAGTTGCTCTGATCGTGCTGGGCCGCAAGGTTGCTTTGAAGACCAAAGAGGTCCGCAATAACCCCAAGGCTTTGCTGGACATTGCTGAGCAGTCGATACGCGAAGACGCCAGCGTTCCCATTGATGACCCTGACTTTCAGCTGAAGCTGAAGCAGGTAGCCCGCAAGCTCGATGCCATCGAGAGCCTGCGCGTTCTGGCTCGTGCCCTGGATGAATTCGCCTGGGAAGCCTGAGGCGAAAAACGACGGCAATCCCACCACGTCCCAGTCAGCTGGGCTCCAAGGTCCGTGGCCTTGGCGTGGTCTTGGCTTCAGCTATTTGCTGAGTAAGTCCTGAGAGTTTGGGTACTACCCCTTGACTTTCGTAGGTTGACGGTCTTATTGCCGGATCACTGGGTGCAAGACCCGATATCAACCCCCATATCAATCGTGAAAATTGCTCGAAACGGCAAAGCTTCAGCCCTCACGGATCAGCAATTCCAGGATCTGCTCAATGCGGCTCCATCTCCCAAGTACCGGATGCTCTGGGCACTTCAGCGGTACACAGCGGCTCGCATTGGCGAAGCGCTCCAGGTCACCTGGGCCGCCACTGCCGGTGGTCGCGTCACTTTCTTAAAAGCGACGACCAAATCCAAGCGGACACGTCAGGTCTCGATTTGCCCTGCACTTGCTGCAGAGATCGATCGTTACCGCGCCACGTGTCTTGATGTACAGCCGGGCCACTTCCTGTTCCACACGGATGACTCGGTGACTCAACCGATGAGCCGCCAGGCAGCTGACAAACAGCTCCGCAAGACGGCTGCTCTGATCGGTGTCGAAGGCATCTCAACCCACAGCTTCCGCCGTACTGCTGCTCAGGCAGCGGTGGACAAAGGCGCTCCGCTACGCCACGTGATGGCGCTGACCGGACACAAGTCGCTTGGTCCCCTTGGCGAATACCTCGATGCAAGTGACAGCGACGTGCTGGCTTGCCTCGCCTGAAGACATCAACATCTACACATCAACTATGGCTTTACGGACAACGACGCTTCCAAAGGAGTTTCAAAACAACCATCTGAACGCTGACAACAAGATCAGCCCTGTCCTCGTTGAGCAGAACCAAGGCACCCGTGGTGTCTGGAGCTCTGACGTCGACGCTGGTGTTCGCGTCATCTATGCCCAGCGCGGCATCACTGGCGAACAGATTCAGCGGGAGATGGACCTGGAGATTGAGTCGCATCTGCTGGCTCGAGCCAAGGCTGTCGATGAGATGACCAAGGCAATCAAGAAGGGAACGCTCAGCAGCAAGTCACTCGGTGATGAGCTGGCGTTCACGCTGACAACGCTGTTCATTGAGCGGTACTACCGCTTCTGCAAAAAGGACAAGCGCGATCAGAACGCTGCCGATGTCATCAGCCTGTTTCATCTGGCGCTCGGTCCTGAGTTCCTCAGTGATGCAAGGCCTGATTTCGTCAAGCCCGCCCATCACCTGAACAAGGTGGATGACCCAGGTGTCCTCGGTTACGTCAACCTCTATTCGATCGGTTTGACCGTCTCTCGGGTGATCGTCGATGTGATCGGTGCAATGGCTGATCGGGACAATCCCAAGAATCGGAACATCACTGAGATCGACCTCTGCCGCCAGATCGGTGAGGCCTGCAACCGTGAGCTCCAAACAGTTGGCTTTGCCCGGCTGAACCTGGATCGCTGGATGCAGGACGTTCGTCGGCTGCCTGCTGGCATCTCCCGGGATAACGCTTTCATGCGGATGACTCGCTCAGTTGAGCGTCGGGTGAAGCAGCAAATCAAGAGCCGCCGCATCAGCCAGGCACAGATCGAGAAGCTGGATGAGTACGACGACCTGAGACTCCCTACCGATCAGGACTACCTGGCGAAGTGGGATGACGAGAAATGCAAGCGCGTTGGTAGCGCTTATGTCGACCTCTTCAAAAGCGCTGGCTTCCTTCGGGTCTTCGGTGTCAAAGCGCGCAACGGCCACTCTGTGGACATCGTCCAACTGACAGAGCAAGGACAACAGCTTGCGGGTGATGTGATCGCTCGCAATCTCGGGTCGTCCTACTGCCATGTCCCTATGACCATCCCTCCTGTACCCCACAGCGCGTACAAGGGTGGTGTGGTCGAAGGTCGGTCAGTCGGTGGGTATCTCCTCGATGCCTACACCAAGACCAACCGGAAGACGATCAGCCACAGCAAGCTCGCCCTGCACACCACCGATGAGGTGAGTGAGTCGGGTGAAGAACCTGAATGGCTGCAGGCCCTGAACATGGCTCAGGACCAACCGATGGCTCTCAATGAGCATGTCTTCGGTGTCATCGATTCACTGCGGAAAGACGGAGCTCCGATCACGGAGAACAAATACCGCTTCATGAACGTGCACAGCCTGACGCTCATGTCGAAGGCCCGTGCTGAGGACGTTGACCATCTCAAGAAGACCTACAACGCCAAGCGGAATGCAATCCGACCGGATGCTGCTTCCACTGAGGCTGAAAGATGTCAGCGGCTTCTCGACCGGTCCAAGGTGATCGGTGTCATGAAGAGCCGCATCACACGCCTGCATGAGCAGGCCATCAAGGAGCGTGGATCAGCCAGCCGCATTCAGACCGTCTTCGAGAGTGTCGAGCTTCTGCGGAAGTTCAACGCGACGGAGCGGTTTTACGTGGTCTGGTTCTGTGACTCTCGCAGGAGGTTTTACGGGTTGGGCGCGCTCAATCCAATCGAACGCGAGGTCTGCAAAGCGCTGCTGCTGATGGCTGACCCGCTCGCAGTTACCGATGCCAATCGCTCCAAGGTTCAAGACGACCTGCTCTGGCAGATCGCCACGACCTGGGGAGCCAAGACGGACATGGGGGCCAAGAGCGACAAGCTCAGCGAATCTGATCTAGTCAACTGGGCTCGGACACAGATCGCCACGATCAAGCTGGTGGCGGAATCGCCGCTCAGCTACGAGGGCTTCAAGGTTTGGGCTGGTCAACTCGGCCGCGATCATCTGGGCCGCGAGGTCATCGAAGGTGGTGCGTCTGATCCGTTCAGCTTCATGGCTGCGTGTCATGAGTACTACGAGCTGTTCCTTGGTGAAAAGCGCCGTACTGAGACAAGGTTCGCCATCACGAAGGACTGCACGGCCAGTGGGCTCCAGATGGCATCGCTTTCTGCGTGCTCCAAAAGCGGCGCGCAGTTGGTCAACGCCTTCCCAGGCAACGGCCTTCCGGCTGACATTTACATCAAGGTCTTCGCCAAGGCGGCTGAACTGCTGCGGAACGGATTCACGTTCAAGAGCGGTTTCACGTCCGTCAAGGTGATCGCCGACGCAGAAATCGAAGACCGAATCGACGCCTACGGGATTGGTCGTTCAAGCGCCAAACCTGTGGTGATGACATGCCTGTACTCGGCCAGTGCTGACACGAACAAGCGGGCGGTGCGGGAAGCGATGGAGGAAAGCGGTAACCCGTTCATCCCACGCTTCAAGCCGTTCGATGACGCTGCTGAAAAGCAGATGCACATTTGGCTTTGCCAACAGGTCGAGGAGGCACGTGGTTCCGATGACGATGCCCGTGCTTCCGAGTTATTGGCAATCGCTCAGACCCTCCAGGTTGTTGATGCCATCAAGGCTGAGGACGACGCCCTGTTGGCCAACACCAAGAAGGGTGAAAAACCGCCGTCAGTGATGACGCTGTTCAAGCCCCTCTCGGATGAGCCGCCACAGCCACCCAATGAAGCCAAGTACAAGCTCGACACCCCACAAGGGAAGTCTGATTACGAGGCGGAACTGGGGCTGTACGAGGAGCTCAAAGAGGCCTGGGATGCCACGCCTCACGTCCGCGCTGCTTTCAATCAGAAAGTAGCCGAACGCATCGATGCGGTGCAGCTGTACATCAACGCTGTTCGGGAAGCCCATGGGTTGTCGCTACTCAAGCGGAAGGTCGGTGAGCTGTATCCCAGTGACGTCGACCCCCTGATCAAGAACCTGACCGAAGCCCTGCGTGAAGGTCTGGCTCTGGTTGCTCCATCCATCGTGAACTTCCGCGATGTGGTCAAGGAGCACGTCAAGGACGACCTCGACTGGGATGCTGTGTCACGCCAAGACGGTGCCCTCATCTGGGACATGCCTCACGGTTGGCGTACGAGCCAACGTCACTGCACACACGGTGACGCTGATCGCAGCAAAAAGATGATGGTTTTCAGCAGCCCAACTCCGCCATCGGAGAAGCCGCTGCAGTACCTCGCCCAGATGGTGCACGACGCCATCGAGAGCGGTGAGGACTGCGAGATTCTCGAGCTACAACCCCACGAAAGTCAGCAGTACTGGAAGACGTATTCGGTTCCGCCTGAGAACCGTGAGGTCGACATCCCTGAGCATCTCGACGCCATCGTCGCCAACCTCTGCCACAGCCTCGACTCAGCCACGCTGACCGAACTGAAGCTTCAGCTCAACAAGCGAGGTGTGCCCAACCAGCAAGTCCATGACTGCTTCTGGGTTCGAGTGGGGGAAGGCGACGTTCTCAAGGCTGCGATGGGTGATGCCATTGCCAAGCTCTTTGGTGAGAAGACTGGCGATCAACGACCCCTCGACCTATTCGCCAAGTCCATCGGACTTCCGCACATCGTGTCTCTGATACGTCGGAGCACAGATGATGAGGATTACTTCGACCCGGCGGTCCTTGCCGGTGGGACAGCAGCGAACTTCATCTGCTGATGGAGCGGTTGGCGACGTGCTCAAGATCCGGAAGCGCAAGTCCCCGCGCATAACTGAGGGCAAGAGCTGAAATCGCTGCCATCCTTTACATATGAGAAAACTCCCCGTCCTTCATCCCCTCAAGACCAAACCACTAATCCCAACCAAATGATCCGCACCGCCCTCACTGCAGTAGCTATCGCTATGAGCGCTTTCACTTCAGTCAGCGCCAAGCCTGCAGGAATATCTCCTACAAGCCTGATTAATGGGAAAAAACCACCAGGAACCGTGGCTGGGCTCGTAAACACAAAGCTGCTAATCGATACAATCCGACCAGATGGAATGCAATTAAGTGTCACCAGGGGTACCAGACTCCCTGGGACAAGAGTCGCCATTCATGTGCATGAATTTGGAGGTTTTACGTGCATTGTTTCGGGCGAGATAACAGACTTCGTTGAGGGAAAAGAGGATGCGGTATATGGTCCGGGCGAGTGCTATTACATGCCGCCAAATACTCCAATGTCTGCAGCAAACCTTGGAAATGAACCTGTTGTACTTATTGATTCATTTACAGTGCCTCCCGGTAAGCCAGTAATTACAAAAATAGAGCCTGGTTTCAACTAGACATTCTCCTGAAAATCCTGGGCTCGAAATGGTTTAGCAGACCTTGCATGGGCTTCTGCGCGTTGTCGTCCTCAGCGGCTGATGACACGGAGGCTACTGCCACTTGTTGAGCTGATGATCGAGCGCGGGACCTGCGTTAGTGCCAGAACTTCCTTTACAGGGTTAATGAGGAGGCCCGAGATCTGCAGGCGCGCGAGCCGGGATCCTGGACGAATGATTCAAATGTTGTGCTTTTCTTTATCGGGCACATTTGATACTTCTTTTTGGCTTCGACCGGGGGTATCACTTTCTTGGGTGGGTAAGCCAGCAGAGGTTCATAACCAGACGCTGTCGAAGTGCAATTCTTCGGACACCCTTGTGCCAACAGCTGGGCACCTAATACAGCTGAGTTAATGACGGTGAGTGGTACAACCGTCTGTGGATACGTTCCTTGCGACTCTTGCAAGGTTCAATTGCGGTGACTTGGAGGTATTCGTACATGCCTCCTCGTAAACCGATTAGAGATTGTTTGGTGAGTGGCCTTTCTTGCTTTCCATCAAGTCATTTCAATTCGTCATTTCTTTTGGCAGCAATAAGCCGTGAGGTGTTCCACCGAATGGAACTGCTGCTCTTTTCGCATTTACCAACGCAGAACAGGCGTTGAGACTCCGACACGATTGTCGAGAGGTTGCGGCAAACCTAATTGCTAGATCCCAGGACATGAGCCTGGAGACATACATCAACAATGCCAGAATTTACTTATAACCCTGCAACTGGACAGGGTGAACAAACCCATGGCGGTCAACCCGTCAATATCTCCTCGAAGTCCGACAGCGCTCATTCAGAAGCGAATGGTCTTGGAAGCCTCGAAGAGGTCCAGGAGCATCAGCTGCAACAGGCAGCTAGGAACCTTTCACGTCGAGCAAACCTCGAGCACAACGCATCCCACACCTCTGATGAGGACGTTGATCGCGGAAACGTGAATCCTCAGATCGCTGCCACAGAGCAGCTCTTGATGGAGACGCAACAGAAGTTGCACAGATCGACTTCACCCGTGGAGCAAGCGAGGCTCGCTGCTGAAGCTGAAAAGCTTGCTGCCACTCTTGTGCAGGCTCAGGAGCAGGGACTTGATCCAACGCTGCAGACCGAAGTTGCCACCGAAGACATCGGTCAGGCAATGCGCGCTGAGCTCGGTGATGAAGTTGTCGATGGTGCACTTCAATTTGCTGCCGATAACTTCGAACGTGAAACCAACCAAGAGCTAAACCGAATCTTCGAAGAAGGCGAGGCTTATGAAATCCATGGAGCTGTTCGTGGACTTCAACTGCTTCAGAAGAATCCCGACTGGATTGGCAGTGAAGCAAGTGCCCTTGATCCTGGTCAAGTTGGTGAACTTTGCTCGCGGTATGGCGACACCATTGGAAGTCAGATCGCTCAGTATTCACTGCAACTGGAACAAGGGACGATCAAGAAGTCCCAGGTTGTGGCTGAGGTTATGCGTGATCCAAACCTTGGAAAAGCAATCTTCCATGCAGCCGCGAATGGGCTCATTTCTATTCACATCTGATCAATAAATCAACACTTACTCAACAAGAACTATGTCTACAAAAGTTGGTGGCATCGAATTTACCGATGCAGCTATTGAGGCCATAAAGGCTGGTGAGCAGGTCAACGGAGTCGTTGGCTCTGATGGCCAGTTCCACTCCTCTGCTTCCCACTTCACTCCCCGGGCTTCTGTGCCTATCCAGGGGCATGGAAAAGAGCTGAAGCCACAGGTGCGCGATAAGCACGGCGAGCTGGTGAATCCCACCGGTGAGCGTGTGACTGCTCCCGATATGAGCAAGAACAACTCGAACCATGAGGCCGAGAAGGCTCGTATCGCTGCTGAGCTGCAGGTCGAGCGTGAAGCTCTTGCGGAGCAGCGCCGACGTCTGGCACCTGCGGCACTGGTTGCCGAGCTCGATGACGCCAAGAAGCGGATCGCATTCCTCGAACGAGCCATCAAGCGGCTCACCAAGACCGTCAAGGAGGTTCAGGAACGATGACCCAACAGAAGAAAAAGAAGAAGCCCACTGCCGCTGAACTCAAGAAGCGGGCTAAGCGCAAGATCGCTGCCGCGAAGAAGAAGTTGGGGGTGAAGCGATTACCGCTGAGAACTTCGACATCGAGTACAAGGTTCGTGCTCGGGAAGCTGCTGAGAAGCGGCAGGAGATCCTGGACCTCAATGCTCAGGACGCCAAGGATCGAGGGATCACCTCGAACAGCTTTGGCCTGGCTAGCTCCAGCGAGGGCAGCCACAGATCCGAGTTGTGGATCAATGGCAAGCAGGTCCAAGGACAGCCCGTCAATCAGGGCGATCACTCAAAGCTTCAGGTCCTGTGACCTATGAACCGTCGACGCGGCCTGCAACAGAGCCGCCGACGAACAACGCCCAGACTCATCACCGGCCTTCAGTGGACCGTGTTGGCAGGCGAGTCGCGAACGATCAGGGCTGGGTGTACAGCCACAACCGGCCACCTCTTGAGCCAGTCCCCGAACCCAAGGTGAAGCGGGCTGGTCAGAGGAAGGCCAAATGAAAACTCCCAAGTGGCTGAAAGCCGTATCCATCAGATCCAGTCCAGTGGGCGGAGCTGATTTGGATTTCGTGATTCGGATCACCAGGGAGAACCTCGACAAGGCAAGAGAGCGGGGTGATGCGATCCACGCAGCTGAGCTCTCCTGGCAGATGGATCAGCTCCTCAAGATGCGACACCAGGAGGACTCTGATGCTTGAAGTCCAAGTCTTGATGGCCATCAGCTTCGGCTTCGGAACCTGGTTTGGCTTCAACGCCCCACGCAGCAACAAACAGAACTAACCCCATGGACAACCGACTCGGTGACCGCCTGGGAACTGCCTGGATGCTTTATCGGCATCACCAGGTGGCCCGTGAGGTTGACCAATACATCGCCACGCACAAGCCGTGGATCAGATCAAAGATGCAAAACCAATGGCTTACAGAGACAAAAAACAGAAACACCAGATCGATGGTGTGACTACTGGCGACATGAACGCTCTGGCAGCACTGCTTCTGCAGGCTTTCCAAGGGTCGATTCAGCAGCAGCTGGACGAGACCGGCGAGGTAAACCCGCGCCTGCTGGCAGAGGCCGTCAAATGGCTCTCCAACAGCGGCGTCACCCTCAAGCCTGACAACGAACACGTGGCTGATTTGGGTGCTCTGACGCGCTCCCTGGAGTACCTCTACGCCGATTCAGACGAGACCTACGACCCCTTCCAGGCCAAATAGGTTCCAAATTTCTGAAGAGGCATACGTATACAAGGCGCGACAGATCCCCCCCGTGTACCCCCTCCATCTGAGAAAGAGAGGGGTGGGGGGTATGTGCTGCCTGGCTACAGAAACCAGACGGATCGCATCGCTTTTCATCGTGATGTGATTCCTCTGGGGCCACCACCCCTGCAAATACAGGGCGGTTGCGGAATTGGGAGAACAGCAACCACTGCCGCATGGATCTAGTGAGCGAGGCTGCAGGCATCGCCATGGCGCTGAGCGAGTAAGCCGACAGGAGTTCTGGTTCTCGCCCTCCTCTTTCTCTTCCCATCTGTGGCCACCAATTCGTACACCAGATGTGGTGTTCACCAACAAAAAAGCCCGTCGCAAGGACAGGCCGGGTGATGGGGATTTCAAACGTAACGCGCGTACAGCACTACATCCAGTGCTGTGGTGAACAAAACACCTTTCTTAAAGTGAGTCTTGTGCAAATCTGCACATCGATAGATGTGACGGAATGCTGCCCTAGGCTTTCCCCATCGCTATAGATGTAGTGATTAGGCCGGGTGATGGGAATCTCTACGGCTTATTCACCGCCCTCCTTGGGCGGTTTTTTTATTGCCTGATGTAGGCCCCTGCCAGCATCCCGAGAAAGGCTTTGAGCAGCGGTGAAAGCATGGCTAGTGGTGGGCTGCAAGTGTGGGTCAAGCCGTGGGTCAAGCTCCAATCCGATGATCTAGGCAGGTCAGTAAAGATTGGCTTTCTTGGCTGTTCTGAGGTAGAGCGGGTCTAGTTGAAGTAGATCTTGTTCTGCAGGGCAGGGCAGAGGTCGCGCATGGTCACGGCAGTGGCCTGAGCCAAAGGGTCGGTATCACCACGTTGGCAAGGCTGCGTTGCTTTTTAGGGACTTAGAGCTTTCGTCAACGACTCAGGCCCACCTTTTTCTGAACTGTTTTTCAGCGGTGCGTTCCATCTGCCAGCCCGACCAACGTCGCCATTCGATTTCTGCGGCCGTCAGACATTGATCGGCGAGCGATTCCTTATTGGTGTTCAAGGGTGCCAAATCGAATGGGGCAAGCAGGACCAGTGTTCACCTCGAGCTCGCCATTTGCTTCAACCTTGTCGTACAGGTTCAACCGATGGTGGTTGTGTTTGCTACTGAACCAAATTGATCAGTATTTCAACTCAGCTTGTCGTCCAATCTGTCGGTTTGGACGATATCAGCTGGCCTTGAGGTAGATCTTGCGACCTTTGGCATCAACCTTGTAGCGGCCACCCCTTGGGCCGATGTGAATCACATCCGATGCCGATATGCGGATGGGGGTTGGTGGTTCCAAGGGCTCCGGGTCCACCACTTTTGGAGCGGGAGCGTCTGGCGTCAGAGTTCGCAGGTGGGGTGCCGCTTTGAAAATATTGAGCCCAAGCTTGCGATACAGAAAATCTGCCATTCGCATGGCGCAATCCTTGAACTTCATTCATATTTTCTGGTGATGTCAAGTGAGCATGGTGGTGCTGATCTCACCAGTTCATCTCCAATCGACTCAACCGTGATGGTTTGAGGATCCTGCGCGGCTTGTTTGGACCTCTGGAAAGTGAGCGTTCATGCACTCCGGGCAAATGCCATGGCTGAAATTCAGCGTGCTGTGCTGCATCAGGAATCGTTCGATCGGTTGCCAGAAGCCTTCGCTGTCGCGGATCGACTTGCAGTAGCTGCAGGTGGTGATTAAGCCCTGAGCATGATGCATCTGGCAGAACTCATCCATGAGGGCCAGGGATCGGCGTCTGAGTTCCAACAGGGTGGTGGCCTGTTCCGCCAGTCCTTCCATCACCTTGTATTGCGAATTGGTGAGTGATTTGGGAATGCGATCAATCACGCAAAGCGTTCCAATGCGGTGGTTGATGTCGGTTTTGAGGGGGAAGCCTGCATAGAGCCGGATGTGGGGTTCTTCCTGCACAAGGGGGTTGTCGCGGAATTTCTCGTGAAACAGTGCGTCCTCCACCACCAGAGGTTTGGAATCGAGGATCGTATGGGCACAGAAGGAGATATCCCGGTCGGTTTCGCTGGCCTCAAGGCCCACCTTCGATTTGAACCACTGACGCTTCTCGTCCACCAAGGAGATCAGGGCAATCGGAGATTGGCAGATCTCTGACGCCATCCGGGTGATGTTGTCAAAGGCCTGTTCGGGCTTGGTTCCCAGAATTCGATATTCACTGAGGGACCTCAGCCTGGCTGCTTCGTTGATCGGCTTGGGTGCGGCCTGCATGGATACGGTTCGCTAGGCATGCCTTTGGTCTAAGGCATGAATTTTTTATTTTCTGTAAATGTGCAGTGCGAAAAATTTCGCTTTGTTGATTTTAATTTTCTGGATTAATTAAATTTGCCGGTCTTCCGGGTGTTGGGTTCATTCAGCTGGCCATGCTTGAGCTCCTAAGGGCATGGACACGGGCCTGTGACCATCACTGATTGGCTCTGGATTCTTCATCCCGCCCTTGCGGTTGTTCTGATCTATCCCCTCATCGGGATGGTGGTGCGTCTGGCCTGGCAGACCCGTCAGAGGCGTGTTGCCCAGGTGAAGCATCCACCAGTGGTTGGCCGCGATCACAGTGATCTGGGCCGTTGGCTGGCGGCGGGTGTGGTGCTTCTGGTGCTGATCGCCTTGACCGTGGCCATCGCCACCAAGGCACCACCAGCTGATTTCTCTGGCGGCGCTGGTCGTGCCATCCAGCTGAGCATCGTGCTGCTGGGTACGGGGGCGAGCCTGGTCGCTCTCTGGCGAAGCAAAGCTGCTGCCCTGCGCCTCAGCTTCAGCTTGATCACCTGGATTGGCGTGCTCACGCTCGGAGCGCAGCCGGAGGTGTGGCGTCTATCGGATGATCCCCTTTCGCCTGCGTTCTGGCAGTCCCATTACTGGGCTGGTGTTGCGGTCACCGGTCTGATGCTGTTTTCCCTGGCGGCCCGGCCTGAGATCTTGCGGGACCTTCGCCTGCGCCGGTTGCACGTCACAGCCTCGGTGCTGGCGGCGCTGCTTTTTGTGATGCAGGGCATCACCGGCACAAGAGATCTGCTGGAGATTCCCTTGAGTTGGCAAAAACCTGCGGTCTATGCCTGCGACTTTGATTTGCAACGTTGTCCCTGAGCTTTGGCCGGAGGTGCTGTCCTGAATTCAGGGAAGACGTGGAACCAGGGAACGGTCGAAAACTTGGGGAGTTGGGCCCCCGAAGAGCATCCGTTTCAGCAGCATCAGTAGTCCCAACACTTCCTGTCTGGGGCGCCGGTCCGGCCATACCCCATCACTGCAGAACAACCAGCGGATCAGGCTGTGTTGTTGCTGTTGGCTCAGGTTGCCCCAGTTCAAGGCCGCCTGCCGTTCTTGGATCTGCAGCATCACAACCGGTAGAGGCGGGATGGCTGCTGTCCACTGCAGCTGGCTGCTGTTCATCAGGGGCGGAACCTTTGTGGCGAAGGCCAGCTCCACACCGCTTTCACTGATGGCGGTGATCCGACAGGGATGGCAATGGCCCCCGGAATCAATCACGTTCGCGGCGTGATCCAGGCTGAGCCAGGGGGAGGGATCGCTCTGGGGAGGATTCCAGCAGGCGCGAAGAGCGATGAGGGTTCCCAACAGGTTCAGCCCAGCCCAGACCAGCCCCAATTGGAGCGGTCCGACTCCGTCCCAGCCTCCGTGCATCAGCTGCTGCATCAGTCCCAGCAGATTCGCCAGGTTGAACAGGCTGAGCACGATCAGGGGAAGCGCCAGAAACCATGACCAGCCGCCCCGGGATCGCTGGCGATGCTTGGGGGTGACCCGGAATCCAACGGAGGAACCGAGGACATTCCAGATCAGGCTCACCACCAGCGGAACGGTGAGTACCCAGCTGGTCAGTTCGGTCAGCAGGGCTGAGCGGCTGTTGCGGTTCAGCCAGCCGATGCTGAGCAGCACCGTTCCCCAGAGGGGCAGCATCAATTCAATGATGGCTCGCTGATCCAGCAGGATTGGTGCGACACCAAGCAGTCCGTAGCTCAGCGGCATCAGCATCAGCACCAACCTCGGCAGGTTGTTGAGCCAATGGATGACGCCCTCCAGGTAGGCCAGCTTCTGGCCGGGGCTGAGGCCATGGGCCCGTAGCGGGCCTTGGGGTAGTGCCAGGCTTTGGAGGGTGCCCTTGGCCCAGCGTTGCCGCTGTCGCGCGAAGTCCTCCATGGTCTCTGCGGCTAGCCCAGCACTGAGCTTCTGCTGGAGGTACAGCAGCTTCCAGCCATGCGCACGTAGGGCAATGCCGGTGACGTAGTCCTCCGATAAAGCACCCTCGATGAAGCCACCGATCTGATCCAGGGCGCGCCGCCGCACCACGAAGGCTGTGCCGGCACAGACCACGGCCCCCCAGCCGTCCCGCACCGGTTCAATCCAGCGATAGAAGCTCTCCTCATCCGGCAGCAGCCACGATTCCATCCGCAGGTTGCGCATCACCGGATCAGCATTGATGAATAACTGCGGCGTCTGCAGCAGGGCTACGTCGGGGTCCAGCAGAAAGCCGATGCTGTGTTCCAGGAACCGCTCCTGGGGGATGAAGTCCGCATCGAACACCGCAACCAGCTCGCCATCACAGCAGCTCAGCCCGGCGTTGAGGTTGCCCGCCTTGGCGTGCAGGCGTTCGGGACGATGCAGGTAGCGACAGCCCAGTTGTTTGGCCAGCCGCTTCACCTCTTCACGGCCAGAGTCATCCAGAACCAAGACGCTGGTGTGGGGATAGCTCTGCTGCGTGCAGCCCAGAAGCGAGCGCTGCAGCACCGCCAGCGGTTCGCCGTAGGTGGGAACAAGGATGTCGACGTGGGGCCTCCACTCCGAGGCCTGCCAGTCTTGATGGCGTTGTTGGGCTTCCCGACGTCGATCCGGGAAGCGACGCCAGGCCAGCCACAGCGGCAGCAGACCGATGATCAGCAGCCAGCCTTCCGCCAGCAGCAACAGGCCGCTGAGGTTTGTGGAAACTGAGCTGTCGAGATTGAGGCTGGCGGTGCAGCGCCAGTACAGATAACGAAGGGTCAGGGCGCTGATCAACAGGATCAGGCTGCGTCGGGCCCACAGCGGAGACTCCGCTTCCGGCCGCTGGATCAGCGCCAACGGCCAGAGCAGCAGCAGCAGGCTCACTCCAAGGCCAGGCGTTAGTTCTTCGGCAACGCTAAGGGGCGTTGTTCCTACGCCGCTTCATAGAGCCAGGCGCTGCGGCCATCCCGAAGGGTCACGCTGGTGCGTTGGTACACCTCAGGCACCTCTTCCCAGTCATCCAAATCAGGCCAGCAAGGCTCGGGAACCCAGTACACCTCGCCCGAGACAGCCCCATTGCCCCGATGCAGCATCGGATAACCCCGGTGCTCGATCTCGATGAAGCCATCGACGACGCCGTCACGGTCGCGGTCTGTGCCTTTCAGAAGGTGATGGGCACTGCCGTTGCTTTTGAGTGATCCATAGACGAAAAGGCGCTTCAGAGCACCTGCACCACTTCACTCACTTCAGGGATCGATTCGCGCATCTTGCGCTCGATGCCCATCTTCAAGGTCATCGTGCTGCTGGGGCAACTGCCGCAGGCTCCCTGCAGGCGCACCTTCACGATCGGGCCGTCCAGTTCCACCACTTCGACGTTGCCGCCGTCGGCCATCAGGAAAGGGCGCAGCTCATCCAGCACCTTCTCCACGTTCTCAAGTGTGAGGGCCATGGTTTCAGTGCTCATCGGGATGAAACAGACATCAACGCCACAAGGTTACGGAGTGGCCCCATAGGGTGACGAGAGCGGTTAACCCTCCAGCTCCGGTGCAGCACGACGGTTCGTTCAACCCAGAGGCCCGTTACGACGCCGTGCTGGTGGGCGCCGGAATCATGAGTGCCACCCTGGCGGCGCTGCTGCACGAACTCGATCCGCAGTTGCGGATTCTTCTGGTGGAGCGCCTCGAAGCGCCTGCTCTGGAGAGCAGCGCAGCGGTGAACAACGCCGGTACCGGCCATGCCGCCAACTGTGAGCTGAACTACACCCCGATGCAGGCAGATGGCACGGTCGCGACGGCCAAGGCGGTGGCCATCAATGCCTCGTTTGAACGCAGCCTTGAGTTCTGGGGTTCGCTGCAGGAGCGTGGCGGCCTCGACACCAGCAGCTTCCTCCACCAGGCGGCTCACATCAGCGCCGTGTGGACGCCGGAGAACATCGCCTTTCTGCGTCAGCGCTACAGCCAGCTGAAGGAGCTGCCGGCCTTTGCGCGGATGCGCTGGAGCGAAGACCAGAGCGAGCTCACCGAATGGATGCCCCTGGTGATGGCGGGCCGTGATCTCAAGCAGCCGGTGGCGGCCACGCGCATAAATCGGGGCACCGACGTTGATTTCGGCAGCCTCACCCGGGCCTATCTGATGCCGTTGCAAAACGGCGGAGCGCTCAGCGTGGAGTACGGCACCCAGGTGCACGACCTCAAACGTCTGCGCCGCAGCGACATGACCGAGGCCGACTGGCGTGTGGTGCTCAAAGGTCCCTCCGGCAAAAAAGAGGTGCGGGCTCCCTTTGTCTTCCTTGGTGCCGGGGGTGGTGCCCTGCCGCTCTTGCAACGCTCCGGGATTCCGGAGGCGGCTGATTTCGCTGGTTTCCCGGTGAGCGGCCTTTGGCTCGTCTGCGGTGATGCCCAGCTGGCCGATCGTCAGCGGGCCAAGGTTTACGGCAAGGCGGCGGTGGGGGCTCCACCGATGTCGGTGCCCCACCTCGACACCCGCTGGATTGATGGCAAGCGTTCGCTGTTGTTCGGCCCCTTTGCCGGCTTCAGCAGCAAGTTCCTCAAACAGGGCTCCCTGCTGGATCTGCCCGCTTCCGTGCGCGCCACCAATCTGGTGCCGATGCTGCAGGTGGGTGCCACCAACTTCGAACTGGTGCAGTACCTGATCAATCAGCTGCGCCAGAGCCCAGCAGAGCGGCATGAGGCGCTGCAGCAGTTCATGCCCACCGCCTGCGCCGAAGACTGGACCCTCTCGGTGGCGGGCCAGCGGGTGCAGATCATCAAACGCAGCAAGCAGGGCGGGCGGCTGCAGCTGGGCACGGAGGTGGTGGCCTCCGGGGATGGCTCGTTGGCGGCGTTGCTGGGAGCCTCCCCGGGTGCCAGCACGGCGGTGACAATCATGTTGGAGGTGCTGCAGCGCTGCTTCAAGCAACGGCTCGACAGCGAGGCCTGGCAGCAGCGGTTGCTAGCCCTGTTGCCCAGCATCCAAGAGGATCCTCAGCAGGATCCGCAGGTGCTGCATCAGATGCGGGAGCGCAGCGATGCCTTGCTGGGGCTCACCGCCTGAGGCTCATTCCCCCAGATTCACCAGCACCACACCGGCGGTGATCAGGCCAATTCCGATCAACTGCGCGGGCTGGAGCATCTGGCTGTAGGCAAAGCGTCCCACCAGCACGATCACCACGGTGCCGATGCCGCTCCACAGGGCATAGGTGATCCCCAGAGGAATGCTCAACACCACCTTGGAGAGGAGGGACATCGCTAGGCCATAGGCGCTGAACACCAGCAGGGTGGGCAGCGGTCGGGTCATGCCCTCCGACAGCCTCAGGCAGGAGGTGCCGATCACTTCAGCGCTGATCGCCAGCAGCAGCAGGGTCCAGGGATGGCTCATCAGCACTGGTGCCGCTCCTTAGGATTGTGGCAAGGACGCTTACTGGACCCGAGACGGGATTCCGCCGCTGCATGACCGACGCCCCCGTCTCACGGATCCGCAACTTCTGCATCATTGCCCACATCGACCACGGCAAGTCGACCCTGGCCGACCGCTTGCTGCAGGACACGGGCACCGTGGCCAACCGGGATATGCAGGACCAGTTCCTGGACAACATGGATCTGGAGCGGGAGCGGGGAATCACGATCAAGCTCCAGGCCGCCCGGATGAACTACACGGCGGCCGATGGGGAGGAGTACGTCCTCAACCTGATCGACACCCCAGGCCACGTCGACTTCTCCTACGAGGTGAGCCGCAGCCTGCAGGCCTGCGAAGGGGCGCTGCTGGTGGTGGACGCCAGCCAGGGCGTGGAAGCCCAGACCCTGGCCAACGTGTATCTGGCGCTGGACAACGATCTTGAGATCATCCCAGTGCTCAACAAGATTGATCTCCCCGGAGCGGACCCGGATCGGATCAAGGAGGAAGTGGAGGCGATCATCGGCCTCGATTGCGACAACGCCATCCCCTGTTCAGCCAAGACTGGCCTGGGTGTGCCCGAGATCCTGCAGGCCGTGGTGGATCGGGTACCTCCGCCGAAGGATGCGGTGGACGAGCCCACCAAGGCGTTGATCTTCGATTCGTATTACGACCCCTACCGGGGTGTGATTGTTTATTTCCGGGTGATGAGCGGCCGGATCAACTGCAAAGACAAAGTGCTGTTGATGGCCAGCAAGAAGACCTATGAGCTCGATGAGATCGGGATCATGGCGCCGGATCAGAAAAAGGTGGATGAGCTCCACGCCGGTGAGGTGGGCTACCTGGCGGCCTCGATCAAGGCCGTGGCTGATGCCCGTGTTGGCGACACGATCACGCTGCTGAATGCACCGGCGGCGGAGCCGTTACCGGGTTACACCGAGGCCAAGCCGATGGTGTTCTGCGGCCTGTTCCCCACCGAGGCCGATCAATACCCGGATCTAAGGGATGCTCTCGACAAGCTGCAGCTGTCGGACGCGGCGCTGAAGTTCGAGCCGGAAACCAGCAGTGCCATGGGCTTCGGTTTCCGTTGCGGCTTCCTTGGCCTGCTGCACATGGAGATCGTGCAGGAGCGGTTGGAGCGGGAGTACGACCTTGATCTGATCGTCACCGCCCCATCGGTGATTTACAAGGTGAACCTGATCGATGGCTCCGAGGTCATGGTGGACAACCCCGCCACGCTTCCGGATCCTCAGAAGCGCGAGTCGATCGAAGAGCCCTATGTGCGCATGGAGATCTATGCCCCGAACGACTACAACGGCGCGTTGATGGGCCTGTGCCAGGAACGGCGCGGCGAGTATGTCGACATGAAATACATCACCACCGATCGGGTGACGTTGATCTACGAGTTGCCCTTGGCCGAGGTGGTGACCGACTTCTTCGATCAGATGAAGACGCGCACCCAGGGCTATGCCTCGATGGAATACAGCCTGATTGGCTACCGCAAGAACCAGTTGGTGCGCCTGGATGTACTGATCAACGGCGAGCGGGCCGATGCCCTTACCACGATCGTTCATCAAGACAAGGCCTACAACGTGGGAAAGGCCCTGGTGGAGAAACTCAAGGAACTGATTCCACGCCAGCAGTTCAAGATCCCGATCCAGGCCTCCATTGGCAGCCGAATCATTGCTTCCACCAGCATCAGCGCAATCCGCAAGGATGTGCTCGCCAAGTGCTACGGCGGTGATATCTCCCGCAAAAAGAAACTGCTGAAGAAGCAGGCCAAGGGCAAGAAGCGGATGAAGGCCATGGGCAAGGTGGATGTGCCGCAGGAGGCCTTCATGGCAGTGCTGAAATTGAATCAGAGCCCTTGATGTCCCCGTTCAGTCGACTCAGGGAGTCTTGCCGGTGAGTTCGATGTCGTCATCACCGTTGCAGTGATCAAAATTGGCGCTTGGGTTACTCGGGTCGCAGAAGCCCTGGTTGTTGCCATGGCCGTTGTTGGCTCTTTCGATTGATTCCTGGTCGATCTGGTTGTAACTGCCATTGGTGAGTGCCGCGAGCTCCTCGAGCCAGTTGGATTGAAGGCCGATCGACGTCGTGTTCACGATGAGGGGCTGATTCTGGCTCTCATGGGTGCGCCCCTCATTGTTCGAGGCATAGAGCTCGGCGGTTCTCACGTGGTCATTCTTCTTCCATTTGCCGCCCTGGGGATCCCGATTGGGTTCACCATCGGTGAGTAGATAAAGAGTGTCGGTTTCCGTGTCGTCGAAGCCTTGCTGAATGGCATTCCAGGGATCCGTTCCACCCCAGATCGTCACTTTCTGGTCATCGAGGGTGTTGACAAAGTCGATCGCAGCATCGCGCTGGCCTTCATCACCCAGCCTGACCAAGTTTGTTTCCGAGGCTTCCCACGATTTGTGGTTGGAATAGCCATTGGAACTGAAAGATGTGATGCCGATCTTGGTGTTGTCGGACAGGGCTCCAATGATCATGGTCATCTCGCTGATCAGAGCTTCCATGCGGGTGAGCGAGCAGATCCGGCTGGTTTCCTGGTAACGCTTCTTTTTGGGGTCGTAGAACGTGCGGCGGGGGCCATAGCCATCGCCCCACATCACGCAAGCACTCATGGAGCCTGATCCGTCGATCGCGAACCGAACGTTGTTGCTGGTGATGTTCTGGAAGAAAGCACCACTGAGGATGCCACCATCCCCTGAATCGTCGCCACTGGTGATCCGTTTATCAGCGCGAGCGAACGCCACGAAGTGAATGTTTTGCTTGGCGGTTTGCTCGGTGGCTGTCTGTTTGACGAGATAGCTTTCCTTCACCGAATCATTTTCTGCCGTGGGATCCACGAACTTCACCAGCTTGAAGTTTGAATCGGTTTCGAGCCTCAGAGCTGGCTCTTGAACCTGGCGGATGGGTGTTAATCCCTGGGAGAAGCGAAAATCAATGGCCTCCAGAACATCGGTGATGGGTTTGGGGTCTGGACATGCGTCTGGATCGCTGCTGGTGCAGGGAAGGCTCGCGATGTTATTGAGGGTGGTGGAGAGAAATAACTCCTCCGTTTCGTTGTATCGTCCATCTGGGTTCAGGGGTGGCCCACAGCGCTGAATGCTGTAGCCAAAGCCATCCGAATTGGTGCTCATCGCATACACCACCGGCTTGACCAGTTCCGCCATGTTGACGGCGAATAAGGGTTTGAAACTGCGCGTGCCTGCTAACAGTGTGCATTCACTCAGTGTTTCCTGGTATTGAGGATTCTGAAGGCTGAGGTGTTGCTTGCTCTCCGGGAACCCATCCGCATTGTCGACGATGATGTGCAAGCTGCGTTCCACCTCAGAGCGCATCAGTCGTAAGCCATTGACCGTGTTCTGGCGCAGTGTGGCTTGATCGCCTGAGCTTCGAATCAGTTTTGCTGTTGATTGCAGGGAAAGCGCCGATGAAGACACGATCAAGCTGGTGATAACACCTGCCACCATGGCTTCTGTAAGGCTTTGCATAACACCTCAGGGGAACAGTTTGAGCTGGTCGCCTCATGCAGTTTTGATGAATCAATCATCACTAAATTCGTGATTCAGTCGTTGAACCCGTGATGAGTGTTGTCTGAGATCTTCATGATGTCTGCTTTTGCCTGGGAATGCACTGATTGTTTTGATCGTCCCAGTTACCGCTCATGATGAATCCAGTGCCCGACATCTTGATGCACCGCGTGATCAAGCGGCTCCTGTTCTGACTCTGAGTGTCGGAGTTGTTTTGGCTGAGTGAGCGAATTCGAATGGTGAGCTCTCCGGTATCCACGCTCATGCCCGGTGGTGATAATTCGAACGAATTGGTGGATACGGCAACTTCCACCGCATTGTTCTCGGCTGTCCCTTCTCGTTGAATCAGTCTGTAACTTGCAGGGAGCCCATTGAGGTTGTCAATCTCTTCTCCAAGGCTGGATCCACTGCAGCTGATTCTCTTGTCTGTTGCTGCGCTGCCATTGGGTTGCTGGAGTTCCAGCAAGTTCCAGGGGCTTTGATAACGATTCCTGCTGGAGAAATGCAAGGTGCAGTTGTTTCTCGTGATTCCCAGCTGATTGCGCAGGCTGAACAGGCCTGTTTCGATTGTTTGGGTGTAGCGGTCGACTTCTCCTTGCCGGATTCGACGGTTGAAATTCGGGAGAGCCCACGCCGAGATCATCGAGATGATGATCGTTGTGATCACGAGCTCGACTAACGTGAAGCCTTTGGATGTTCCCCGATGCGAAGGCATCAGGCGCCTGTTGTGTAGCACTTTGAGGTGAAGTTGGGGTTCAATTCAATGGTGCGTCGTTCCTTGTAGTTCTGGTTTTTTTCTTGATTTTTTGGGGCGATGAATGAATATTCCACGATCAGAAGATCAAGGCCACTGTCGTTGGTTGGAACGAAATCACGTGTGATGGTTTGATTGATGTCGTCAACGGTGGGGGGTGCCACCCGGTCGCCCAGCACTCTGGCCAGGGTCTCAGCTGGAGCATTGCAGGCATCCTTGCGCTCCTGTTCACTGCCAAGGGCCTCAAGGCGGAGATAGCTGTCTTCTTTCTGCAGCATGTGGATGTTGTTGTTGATGGCGGCTTCGATCCGTTCGCGTTTGGCCTGATTGGAGCCACTGCTGAGGGCTGTGATGCTTAACCGGCTGACGGCTGCCATCACCAGAACCATGATCACACCGGCAACCATCACTTCCACCAGGGTGAATCCCTGCTGGAAGATGCTTCCAGATTGAGAGGCTTTCCGGCCGAGACTGGCATGCATCGAGGCCTCACCTCCTGGATGCCGACCGTTGGAGATTCAATCTCTGATGAGGAGATTCTTAACCTCTTCATCCTCTTGTTGAAGCTCCCGCCGTGACTTGGATGGTGGTCAGAGGTTGCTTGGTGTTGTTTCAGGATTGGCTGAGATTTGGCTGAAATCGAGTCGGCATCACCAGCGCTCGAAGGTGTCAAAGCCCGTGCCGCGGATGCCACGGGTCACCATGCGCCCATAGCCGGGAAACCCCTTGTCGCTCCATTGCCAGAGCGTGTCTGCTGCGCGGATCACCGTGCCGTTGCTGGTGGAGGTGATCAATTGAATGTCGCCGTTGTCGGCACAGATGCTGTGGGCCCAGATCACCCCGTTCAGGGCCGCATCACTCAGTGGCCTGACAATGCCCCTTGGCAGATGAACAATGGCGTGAGGAAGGCTGGAGGTGTCCAGCGTGTCGCCTTCCCAGCGCACCGTGTGGGGCATGTTGATGCAGCCCATGCCGGTGTTGCCGGCACCGGCACTGATCACCAGCCGTTCCGGTTGCTGGTTGCAGTTGCTGCTGTCGTTGTTGACGCCGCAGAGCACGCTGCCGCTGCGCAGCTGAATCATGCCGCTGAGGTTGGGATTGATGGTGTCGTTGAGGGGTTTCTCCAGATGCAGCACCACGGGTCGGACGCTGTTCTCGATCAGTAACCGGGTGTTGCGCAGATCCAGATGTTCCACATACATGTGGCATTCGAAACTGGTCTGATTCCTGCAGATGTCATCGGCGTGGATGGTGATGGCATCGTTCGCGACCGTGACACCCGCTGGAGTGCTGAAGCTGCTGCTGTTCTGGGAGCGCACACAGACGATCTCGTCGTTCGGGCACTGGGAATGGAAACTTGCGCTGGCGTCCGTGCGGACGGTTGTCCCGGCGTCGTCCGGTTCAGGACTGTCGTCAAAACTCCAGAGCCTCGGATCGCCGTTGTCGTCGGAATCAACGGCACCGTCTTGATCAAACAGCGAGGGCAGGGGTAAGCCCCGATTCAGGGTGGGCCACACCTTGGCGCCCAGGCTGCTGGCCGTCGCATTCACCAGCGATGTTTTGTAGGCATTATCGCTGCAACGGCTCACATCAACGGCAGTTGCCGTATCCACATCCAGCAGGATCTGGCCGGAGCCTTCACCACCGTTCTCATCGGTGATGCTGGACTCCCCGAGTTGCATGTGGTGCCCCCCCATCACTGCCCAGTTGTCTGCTCCCGCCACGATCGATTGCACATAGAGGGATCGCGTTAACAGAGAGCGCGCGAGGTAGTCATCGTCTCCGGTCTGATTCTCTCTTTGCACGACTCCTTCCACTTGGAAGATGCCTTCCCCCTGGGTGTTTTCGGGGCTCTTGTAAGTTCTCAGGCGGTAATAAAGTTGAATCGCCCCTCGACCGTCGTCGCGCTGTGATGCGCCGCTGGTGATCTGAAGCTGACTGCGTGGCCAGCTGTTGGGAGCGGATGCCGGCAAGCCATTGCTGGTGCTGGTGCAGAGTTCCTCCAGGGGAGGCGCTGCGTCAGTGGAGAGGGCCACCGTCTCCCAGGGCCAGGCATCGGAGGAATTGACCGGCTCGGCATTGTCAACACTGAGCAGGTAGCCGCGGTAGTCCGTCTCGCTGTTCTTGTTCAGGGTGCCAAGGATGCGGTTGAAGCCATTCAGGGCTGCCGCTTCTGCCATCTGCTGATAGCTCTCGGCAGCACCCAGCTTGCGGGCCATCAGCATCCTTGACAGCAGACCGGTGCCGGCTGCCAGCAGCAGCATCCCCACCATCAGCGTGATCATCATGGCGATGCCCTGTTCCTGTCTGGGCTTGCTGTGCAGCGCAACAGGAGGGACCGGGGATCGACGCTGGTGGCGGGAGTGGGTCATGGTGCGACGTGCTTAGGGGCAGGTGAGATCGGCTTCGACAGCGGCTGTGGTGCTATCCCCGGCTTGAATGTTGCTGGCTCCGGTGCTCACATTGATGCAGCCGAGCACGTTGAAAGTGCTGGAGTTGGTGTCCGTCGGAGTGGCGGTGACGATGTAATCGTTGCCGGATGGGCCCTTGATATCGAGGCTGTAATTTCCACCCGGCAAGGTGATGGTGGAGAAGGTTCCGCCGGATGCAGTGCCGGTGTCGGTCATCACAGCTGCAATGTCATCGAGGTTGTCCCAGCCCTCAGCGTTGATGCCGTATTCATCACTGTGGGCAGCCACCTGGATCATCACTTGCGAGACGATCGTCTCGGTCTCCCGCTGGCGGGTGCGGCGCATCTGATTCATGTAGTTGGGAAGGGCGATGCTGCTGAGGATGCCGAGAATGGCCATTGCGACCAAGAGTTCGGTCAGGGAAATACCATTAGTTTCGCTATCACTACAACATTTACTTTTAGAGAGTGATTTTGTGATCATTTTTTGATTTTATGCCTGGAACTAGTCTTTCTGGATGAGGAATTGCTGAGAAGTCATCATAAGTTGTCTTTTGAAGTTGACTTAGGGGCGTTTGACTTGTTGGAGCCTTGGCAGGCCTTGGTGAATGGATAGCGGTTTAAGTTGCTTCTTTTGCTCAATGGCTTTGTCATATTTTGTTTGCTGACACGAGTGCTTTCTGGAGCGCTTTCAATAAAAAAGCCCCCGAAAGAGGGGGCTTTGCTGCCTAATGTTGTTATGCGCGGTTAGTAATAGGATTAGTAGCTTTATTAACTGTTAAACCCTGTGATGGTTGTGCCGCCAGTGTTAAAGGTGATGACTCCAGTTCCATCTGGGTAGTTATCATTGGCTCCTGTTGCTGTCACTGTCATTGTGGCTGCGTCGGCGGCACAATTAGACGGCAATTCGTATTTGTTCTTCAGTGAGCCGTCATTCAATCCAGCGATTAAAGTATCGTCAATTTCCGTGCAGTTGGCAGCAGTGATCGCTCCTGTTTCGACGTAAAGAGCGCCTGCCTGCTTGAGAATCGTGGCTACCTGCTGCTTTCCTTCTGTTGCCCGTGCTTTGTTGGTTTGACTCAGGAAGTTCGGCAGCGCAACGGCAGAGAGAATGCCAACGATCACGATCACGATCATCAGCTCCACAAGAGTGAAGCCTTTTTGTGGAGCTGCTTTCATTTGTGCTTTGTGCATGCTTCTATCCTGATTCAATCGAATGTTTTTTGATTAGTAGTTGGTGAGTTGATTGTTTGGGTTGAGTGAGGGATTTGGTTGGTAATAATTATTTGTGATATGCGATAATGCATGGATTGGGTTCCGTTGCGCGGACGAGGTCGATAATTATTAATACTTATCTCTTTCCTTGTTATGAGTATTTTGCCTTCCAATTCTGATTTCATGGGGAGCGTCTTTGGTCGTGATTGCTGCGATACTGGTGAGTTCGTTCTATGTCGTTGATAGCTCACTTGTTTCGTCAACGAAGGCTGTAATGATTGTGTTTATTGAGCTGACTGTTGTGTGTGCCTCGCTTGATTTGGGTCGACATAATTGAGCAATATAATTTGGAATTGCAATCGCGGATAAAATGCTCATAATTGCTGATGCAATAATTAATTCCGTGATGGTAAATCCTTGTCTTTGATTTTCCTTTTTGTGCTTTTTCAATGTTGCCTGTTTTCCATAATCAATTTTAGTTTTGGCAAAAGGTGATTTTAAGTTTTTCTTGGTATTATTCGTGCTTTTGTTTTTCTGGCAGGACTTCTTGTTTGGGAGTCAATCAAAGCCAAGGGCTGAAGTTTGAGTTTGCAGCCCTTGATCTGTGTTTGTCCCGAATGCCTAAGTCGATTTCATGGGCAATCAGTGAATTGTGCGCACTTGCCCAATGATGTTGACTTAATTCGTATGACTGGTCTGTGTTTGCTCGTTTTTCCAGAATTCATCATGATGCAGGGGTTTTGGCTCCAAACATTGTGTAGCTTCCAGCGGTTGTTACGGCTGCTGGGGTATCTGGGATTGTTACAACGCAGGCTGTTGCGGTGACGCCAGTTGTAACCACCTCCGCGTCTGAGTTGGTGATGAGTCTGGATACCTCTGAGTCTGCGACAAGGCTTGCTGCTTCATCGATATTGGCTACCTCACAAGCTTTTACAATGTTGTCTGCTTGAGCGTTCCAGGCAGATAGCTTTGCCTTGTCTCTTTGCCCAATAAAGTTCGGTAGGGCTACTGCCGAGAGGATGCCAACTATCACGATCACGATCATCAGCTCCACAAGGGTGAAGCCCTTCTGAAGCAGATTTTTACCCTTCTTGCGGTTGATCAGGGCCAGTTGAAGCTTGCTGTTGAGGGTTGTCATTGTTGTTATCGGAAGTGGTGAACTGTTTGTTGTTTGAGCACCTGTGGTGCTGACATTTCAACTATGGCTTCAGCCATTGGCTTGCATTGAAGTCTTGGCTAAAGCTTCCCTAAGAACGCTCTTAGGTTTTCTCTCAGATTCGTGGCTTCCCGTTCACTTCCGTCGCTGCGGCTCTGGTTGCAATCCAGTTCGCTCCTCGCCGTCCTTGCTGGCTACAGCCTCTTGTTCGCAGTGAGTCGTGGCATTGCAGAGGCGGATCGTTTGGACCGCCATCAACAATTGGTGACCACCCTCAGTCGGGAGTTGAGGTCCGGTCAGCTCCAGCTGCCTTTGCCCATCGGCCTCGGCGTTGAAGCGCGCTGGACTGCCCCAGCGTCTGAGGCGCCGCCTTCCCAGGTGCAGCAACAGGATGGCTCGGTCTGGCTGGTCAGTCGCACCGCGTTTCCCTCAACAGGAAACGGTCAGCGCGCTCTGGAGGTGCGGCAGAACATCACGACATCTCTGCAGCGGGGGCAGCGCGAACTGTTGTTGTTGATCGCCGCTGCTGGTGGTTCGGTGCTGTTCACTTCAGCGCTGTTGCGTCTGGTGATCTGGCGTGGATTGATCCTGCCGATGTCGCGTCTCACGACGGAGCTGGAAAATCTCCAGGCCGATTCGCTTGGCCAGCACAGTCTCGATGTTGCGGCTCAACCCCAGGAGCTCCAGCCCATCGTGACGGCCTTCAACCGGCTTCAGTCCCGCCTGGCGACGGCCTGGCAACGGGAACGCCGCTTTGTCGATGGGGTGGCCCATGAACTGCGCACACCGATCACGGTGATCTCCAGTCATGCGCAGCGTCTGAAAGCCGTGGCTTCGGAAAACTCCAAGCCAGCTGCGACATTGATCGCTGCGGAAGTCCAACGGTTGAGTGCGCTGCTGACAGTGATGCTTGATTTCGCCCGGGCCGATGCCGGTCGTTTAACGCTGGTCTTGGAACCCTTGGACCCTGAACTGTTGCTGCTCGATGCCTTTGAGCGGTTGCAGGCTTTGTCTGCCCATCGATTGACGTTGGCTCCAGCGGTTCAGGCCAACCTTCCTATGGTTCAGGCCGATGCTGATCGGGTTCAGCAATGTTTGGCCGCTTTGGTGGAGAACGCCCTGCGTTATTCCTCGGGGTTGGTTCAGCTGGCGGTCTCTGCATCTCCAGATCGCGTCATCCTCCACGTGCGCGATCAAGGGCCCGGTATTCCCATGGAGGAGCGTGAGCAAGTGCTGGAACGGTTTGTTCGCGGCAGCAACTCGAGTGGAAGCCAGGGCAGTGGGATTGGCCTGGCCACAGCCAAGGAATTAATGCAGGCGATGCATGGAGAGTTGGTGATCGGTGATGCCCAGGGTGGTGGAGCTGATCTGCAATTGCGCTTCAGGATTTCGGATCCCCCACCCGCGCCATGAAGCCCACACCGCGCACGGTGTGGATCAGTTGCGGCTCCCCTTGGGCTTCCACCTTTTTGCGCAAATAGCCCATGTAGACGTCGAGGGTGTTGGGATCGCCGACAAACGGCGCACCCCACACCGCATCGAGGATCGTCTGCCGGGATTGAACATCACCGGCGTTCTTCACCAGAAAGTGCAGCAGCTCAAATTCCCGTTGGGAGAGCGCTATCGGGCGTGCACCACGTTGCACGTGGCGTTCGATCGGATCCAGCCGAAGATCTCCCAGCTCCAGGTTGTTGGCATTACTGCGTGCGACCTGTTCGTAGCCACCGCGGCGCAGCTGGGCCCGTACCCGGGCGTGCAGTTCCTTGAGGTTGAACGGTTTGGTCAGGTAGTCGTCCACGCCAGCATCCAAGGCCTGCACCCGCTCGTCCACATCGTCCCGGGCCGTCAGCATCAGCACCGGTGTGGTGTTGGCCGATCTGCGCAGCCGACGACAGAGCTCCACACCGGAGAAGTCCGGCAATGTCCAATCCAGCACCACCAGGTCGAACGGTTCCTGGCGCCAACGCAGCAGGGCATCCTGGCCGTTGTCGCAGCCGATGCACTGATGACCGGCGCCGCCGAGTTCCTCGATCAGGAACCGCAGCAGTTCCGGGTCGTCATCGACGATCAGCAGCCGGTTCGGCTCCGGGCTCACGGGCTGGATGCAATCACTTCAGGCTAAGACGGCGCACCAGCGGGGAATGCTTCATCCAACGTTTGCCGAGCTTGGATGCGATTGCCCGATCCACATCAGCAGGGTTTTGCCCTGCCCTTGGCGCTCACCACCTCAGCACTGCTGCTGCTGAGCAGTTTGTCGTTGCAGACCCTCGCCTTGCATGCCCGCCAGCGCAGTCGTCAGGCGTTGGCCACCGCCCAGAACCGCGATGCCGAGCGTTCGGTGGCGATGGTCTTTCAACAACACGCCGCCGGTGCCCATTCCTGCCTGTTGACGTTGCCCTCCAGCGCCTGGCCCGCACCCGACCGTTGTCCTGATGCGAATGCATCAGCCCTTCAATCCGGCCGTGTCGCCGATCGCGATTGGCAGCTGCTGGAGTGGCAACCCAACGGCGCGATGGCTGGATTGCTGCAGCTGCGTTGGAATGATGGCCGCCAGAGCCGTCTGGATCTGGAGCTGCTGCCATGACGCTCACGGAAGTTGTCGTCTCCGCTGTGATCCTGGGGATCAGCAGCCAGGTGTCGCTTCAGGGGTGGTCGCGCACCAGCCAGGCCGCCGCCACATCGGCCCGCACGGATCAGCAGGTGCGGTTGCTGGAGCAACGGCTCCTGGCCAGTCGCCGTGCCTTGGCAATGGCGCCAGTCGCTAATGCTGATTGTCGTTGGGATCCTGATGCGGTGGCCGGTGTTCTCGAGGGTTTGCCCAAAGACGCCAGCCTCGAAACGTCATGGCGATTCGAACCTGCAGCGGATGGCCTCTGGCTTGCCGTCGAGCTGACGGATTCCGATGCTGCGATCCCGTTCAAGCGGGGTCAGTTGGTCACCCCCGCTGGGCTGGGGCATTGCTCGCGGGAGGTCAGCGATGCCCAGTGATCTGCTCTGCTCTGGCTTGTCGAGGAGCAATCGGCCCGATGGCTTCAGCCTGGTGGAGTGCCTGGTGGTGGTGGCGCTGCTGGGGATCCTGGCGACCTTGGCGATTCCCAGCTCCAGTGCCGTGCAGCGGCGATTGGAACTGGATAGCGGCCTGCGCCGCTTGCGGGTGGGGCTGGATCGGGGCCGAATGGCAGCGCAACGGGATCGCCAGCCCTGTGCCCTGCAACTGAGCGCGACCGGTTGGCAACCGACGCTGGCGGGCGACCTGCCGGCCTGTCGGGGAGGTGTGACGTCTTTGGCTGAGACCGGTTCAGGAGAGCTGGAGCTGCGCAGCAACCTGCCGGACGCCGTTCGCTTCAGCACCAATGGCCTGGTGCTGGATGGCGGTTTGGTGCTGTTGTCTCACCCCAGCCATGCCCAGGCCTTGTGTCTGGTGATTGGCCTGCCCCTGGGCATCAGCCGCAGTGGTGTTTACCGGGGGGATCCAGGTGGCTCCTTAAGCAGTGCCCTCTGCCAACCCAGGGATGCCTAGGACTCGCGCCGCTCAAGGCTTCACTCTTGTCGAGCTGATGCTGGCGGCTCTGTTGGGTTGTGTGCTTTGCGGTGTGGTGTTTCAGCTCTTGTTCGCCGAAACCCGCCAGGGGGGCGCGCTGGCCGAGAGCTTGCAGCTGAAGCAGTGGCAACGGCGCACGCTGGAGTTGGTGAAAAGCGATCTGGAACGCGGCTCCAGCTGGCAGATCGACCCAGATCCCGCCGGGAGTTGGCCCTGTGGCTTGGCCGGTCGGCAACCGAAGCTCGCCATCACCCCAACAGACGGCTCCGCTTCTGTTGTGTACAGCCTGGGGCCAGCGCCATCGGCGATCTGGCGCGGTGATGTGTTGATGCGCTGCGGCCCTGCCTTTGATCTGCAGGGCGGAATTCGAAGCGGGAGTCGTTATCAGAACCGTGTGGTCTTGGATGGCGTGGATCGCTTTGAGCTCATCCAGCCCCCGGGGCTGCCGGTCTTGCAGATGCAGCTCGAACAACGCACCCGGCTGGGGGGGCCTGTCAGTTCCCAGGGTGTTGGTTAGGGGTCGGTGATCGGCTCTTGGTCAGGAGCCATCAGGAAGAACACTATCAATGCGAGTTCAGACAGCGCCAGCAGCAGATGGTCCAGCCAGCCGAATTCCACGCCCATGCCCATGGCGGTGATCCAACTGTTCACCACCACCATCACCGTCGCAAAGATCGCAAGGATCAGTGCAGGAACAGGGCGCAGCAGACGTCGTTGCTTCCAGAGCGTCCACAGCAGCGGCAGCAACACCACCGTGCAGATGCCATGCAGGATTCGCATCGACACATCGCTGTGCATGTGGGGTGTGATCGCAGCCCAGAGGTTTACCGGGATCAGCAGTGAGCAGAACACTAGGAATGGAATCACGTCCTCAGGTGCACAGTGAACTGGCTGCCTTGCCCCAGACGGCTCGCCACTTCAATTCTGCCCCCCATTCCCTCAACAAACAGCTTGACCAAAGAGAGACCGAGCCCTGATCCAGTCTTATGTGGGGCATTGCTGGCACGTTGGAACCGCTCAAAGACCAAATCCAGCTCCTCAGGTGGAATGCCAATGCCTTGATCAATGACATCGATTGCAGGACCTTCAGCCTCTTCGCGAAGGACAATATTAATAGGTGTTCCTTCTGGTGAATATTTATTGGCATTTTCAATAAGGTCTAACAACACTTGTTGAAATTTTGCCGGGTCAGCTTGTGCAGTTAAACACTTATCTTTTGGGAGTACGAGGTGAAAATCACGAGGGATTGTATTCCGGGCAAGAGTTGAGATTTGTACAAGCTTTTCGTTGAGGGAAATAGGCTCGTTGGATATCGAAAGTATGCCTGAGTCGCTTCGGGATAGCTCTAAGAGATCGTCGAGAAGTCCTCTCATTCGGATAGTTTCGTCGTGGGCAATCTGTAAGCCTTTGGCCTCACTTTCGCTAAGATTTTTACTTCTCTTGATTGTCCGTTTTGATAGCCCTGAATAATCGTCATGGGAGTCCTTAATTCATGGCTTACGGCGCTTACAAATTGTTTTTGTTGTGTCCATGAGAGGGCTAATCGTTGCAGCAAGTCGTTGAAGCTGTCTTGGAGTTCCTCTACTTCTATTGGTGCCCGCTTAAGTTGCAGTTTCGTATGGGACAGGCTGTCGGCAGTAAGTTGGGATGTGGAGGTGTTAAGTTGTTTGAGGGGTTGGATAATTTTTTCTAGTACAAAGCCTGCAATAAACATGGTGATGATAAAGAAGCTTCCCCATATGGCTATCGTGAAAGCTAAGTAGCTGTTTAAAGCTTTTAGGTTTTCGTCTAGTCTGCTTATAATCCACAACCTAGTTTTGTCCGGAAATTCTTTTATTAATTCTGAACGGTATTGCCTTCCATCTGTTTCGGTGATTGACCTTAGCCCAGTTTGGCGCATTGGATTGGAATCCATGGCTATTTTCAATGATTCCGCGCTGGGTGCTCCATGCATTTTCGGGTAATAAAGGCCTCCGCTTTGATATTCAACCCATATCAAATTGTTGATTCCTGAATGAAAGAGGATCGCTCTTTCAAGGCCCTCAGGATCGCTGTTGAGGCTATTAACGACGTGCTCGCACTCATCCGCGATAGCCTTAATCAAAGCGCGCTCTTCGGCGTGTATTCGTCTCTGCCCCAAGTACTGACCAACCGATGAGGCTCCGGTGAATCCAACAAAAACAACCAAATATGTCGCCAGCTGAAGCTGTCCCTGCAGGCTGCCCAGCAAGCGTCTTCGCCAGCGATAAGAAGAGCTCATCTCTGCATTCTGGCCAAATACGCGGAGAATGAAAGCAGACTTTTGCTATCAACACATTTATGTACCGCAGCCTCTCCACCCGCATGGCTCGCTGGGGCCTGGTGATCGTGGGGATCTACCTGATGGTGGCCTTAACTACACCGGTGTTAGTAAGTGTGGGCATCCTTCCGGATGCCAATGCCGGCCTGGAGAATCCGATCTATGCCGGTCCCTGCTGGAGCCATTGGTGCGGCACCGACCGGCTTGGCCGGGATGTGTGTGTGCGCACCATGGCCGGCAGTGGGGTGGCGCTTCAGGTGGTGTTGCTGGCGGTGGGTGTGGCCCTACTTGTGGGTGTTCCCCTGGGCATGGTGAGTGGTTATTTCGGCGGCGCTGTCGACCGTCTGATGGTGCTGCTGATGGACACGCTCTACACCCTGCCGGTGCTGTTGCTGTCGGTGGTGTTGGCGTTTCTGTTGGGCAAGGGCATCCCCAATGCAGCAGCAGCGCTCTGTGTGGTCTATGTGCCGCAGTATTTCCGGGTGGTGCGCAACCAAACTGCCCAGGTGAAGAGCGAATTGTTTGTGGAAGCCGCTCAGAGCCTGGGGGCGGGGCCGCTCTGGATCCTGCGGCGCTACTTGTTCCGCAACGTGATCACCTCAGTGCCGGTGCTGCTCACCCTCAATGCCGCCGATGCGGTGCTGGTGCTTGGGGGCTTGGGATTTCTCGGTCTGGGCCTGCCGGAGACCGTGCCCGAGTGGGGCGGTGATCTCAACCTGGCACTCGCAGCAGTGCCCACCGGTGTGTGGTGGACGGCGCTGTTCCCCGGTCTGGCGATGTTTGTGTTGGTGCTGGGGTTGTCCTTCCTTGGCGAAGGCATCGAGGCCTGGGTGAGCGGCGCAGAAGCCCGGCCCGCGTCAGACTGAATCCATCAGCACGGGTGTGATGGCCTGGTGGATCAGCTTGATGTTGCTGAGCATGGCCGCGTTGCTCTGGAAGAAGAGCTGCGACAGCACGGATGACGTGATCGCTTTGCTCGAGCGGATCCTGGCCACCACTCTGCTCCTGGTGGTGGTCTTGGTCAGCCGAAATCTGCTGCTGGAGTCGGCGGTGTTGATCGCCGCGGTTCAGTTGCCTGGGGCACCGCGGCGACAGCGCTGATCTCAGGCGGGTTTCGGTGCCTTCACCTCACGGATCGAAATTCGGCAGGAGCTGGGGAAGATGGCGTGGGCCGCTTCCACGGCATGGGTGAGATCGTCGGACTGGAGCATTTCTTCGCCCCATTCGTTGCCGCAGTGGTAGGTGACCGCGTACTGGTGCAGCTGTTTGTTGTCCATTGCTGACAATCCGCTGCTTTGGTTATGGCCCAGGGTTCGCCGAGATACAAGTCTTCCGTCGGATCAGCAGCGCAGCTTCACAGTTCGCGGTAACTCCTCCATCAGCTCTCCCTCCTCACTTAAGGCCGGGTATGGCCGTTGCTGGTCCCGGCACCAGCGGGCCACCTCGGGATAGGACCACTCAAACATCAACTGCTTGTACTGCTCCGGCTTGAGTCCTTCTCCCTGGGTCGGTGCCAGGCCGGCCACCTGGCGTTGGCGCAGCGCTTCAAACAGCAGCGTCGCCGTGGCGACCGACACGTTCAGGGACTGCACCATGCCGCGCATCGGGATGAACAGCGCTTCATCCATCAGATCTCGGGCCTGATCGGTCAGTCCCCATTTCTCGGCCCCGAGCACGAAGGCGGTGGGGCCGGTGAAGTCGCAGTCCCGGTAGTCCTTGGCATCCACCCCCAGGTGGGTTCCGTAGAGCCGGAACCCTTTCGCTTTGAGATGGCGAATGGCTGTTTCGGTGTCGGGATGGTCGTGCAACGGCACCCACTTCTGGCTGCCCTGGGCCGTGCTGTTGAAGGTGCGCGGACGCCCGTCGAAGCTCACCGCATGGGCTTCCAGCGCCCCGACGGCATCGCAGCTGCGCAGGATGGCGGAGAGGTTGTGGGGTTTCTCCACGTGTTCGAGCAGCACCGTGAGATCCGCCATGCGGTGGTTCAGCACGGATTTCAGCCGCTCAAACCGTCGCGGCAGCAGGGGCATGGGCGGTCAGTCGGGAGAGAGCAACAGGTGGGGTCCTTCCACGCTTTGGGGTCTGGAACGACAATCAAGAAGTCAGCGCTTCCGTGGCCATCCAGATCCCGCTCAAGGATCCCTCCGTTGAACCGTACGTCTCCGACGGCACGTTTGATCAGCGTGTCTGGAGCCAGGTGGCCCGCATTCCCCACGGTCGCTTGGCAACCTACGGCCAGATCGCTGATTTGATCGGTGCCTATGGCTGTGCGCGTCAGGTGGGGTGGGCCTTGCGGCGGCTCAAGCTCCCGTCCAGCGTTCCCTGGCACCGCGTGGTGAACGCTCAGGGCCGGATTTCGATGAGCCTCAGCCGTGAGGGCAGTGACTGGATCCAGCGGGATCTTCTGCTGGCTGAGGGCATTCCGGTGGATGGGGAGGGGCGTTTGCCACTGCGTCAGTTCCTCTGGCAGCCGGACGCCCATGCTGGAGATTGATGCGTGGTGCTCTTGTCTGCTCCGGCTCCGATTGGATTGCTGCCGCGCCGTCTCGCCTGGCATGTGTTGCAGGCGGTGGCGGCAGGGGCCTATGCCGATGTGGCGCTGGAGCGGGTGCTGCGGGAGCGGGACCTCAAGCCTTCGGATCGTGGGCTGGTGACCGAGCTGGCCTACGGCGCCATTCGTCAACGGCGCACTCTCGATGCCTGGCTGGATCGGCTGGGCAAGGTGCCGGCGTTGAAGCAGCCGCCCAAGTTGCGCTGGCTGTTGCATGTGGGTCTCTATCAACTGCTGTTGATGGAGCGGATTCCAGATTCAGCAGCGGTGAACACCGCCGTGGAGTTGGCCAAATCCAGCAAGGGATTGGCCCGGCTGGCCCCTGTGGTGAATGGGGTCCTCCGGGCAGCGCTGCGAGCACGGGAGGCCGGCGAAACCCTGCAATTGCCCAACAATCTGCCGGCTCAGCTCGCCCAGGCCCATTCCCTGCCGGATTGGTTCACCCAGTTGTTGATCGAGTGGCGCGGGGCGGAGGGGGCCGCGGCGGTTGCCAGCGCCTGCAACCGCGTACCGGATCTGGATTTGCGGGTGAACCGGTTGCGATCGAGCCCTGCGCAGGTGCAGCAGGATCTGGCCGCGGCTGGTATCAGCAGTGAGCCCATCGTGGATTGTCCTGATGGCCTGCGCATCTCTGGGCATAGCGGCGACCTGCGCGACTGGCCTGGATATTCCGAGGGCTATTGGTGTGTTCAGGATTGTTCGGCGCAATCGATTGCACCTCTGCTCGATCCCCAGCCGGGGCAGGTGTA